>CAZMYZ010000031.1:0-2304 GCA_964570795.1 uncultured Candidatus Saccharibacteria bacterium | reverse complement strand
CTTGAGCAGTTTCTGCGAAAGGTGTACTGAACATGTAATGTTCAAGTCCTCTCGCGCCCACAATCGAACGAAGTGAAAATTGTGGGCGCGAGGGCGCATCTTTTGCGAATGCAAAAGGAGCAAGGACTTGAAGACCTTGAGCAGTTTCTGCGAAAGGTGTACTGAACATGTAATGTTCAAGTCCTCTCGCTCCACCAAGGAAATACTAAGCATATACATACAAAGATGTTATACTTACGGTAACAAAAAGTATGTATCAGAGAATTTTTATCACCTTTGTAATTGGCGCTCTTTTGGGTGGACTTGGTACAGCCTTGTATTTTTCTCCACCTGAGCGTAAGCACGACAAGCCAGTGTATCATTGCTACGAGTCAGAGTTCATCAATAAATTCGCTTGTCTAAAGCCAGTCATTGCAAAGACTGAGTATGCAAACCTACGCGTATCACTCGAAACGTATATCGATGAAAAGAAAAAAACTGGTGGTGTTTCTGATGTAGGTATTTATTTCCGCGATTTGAAAAATGGTCCAACATTGGGTATTAGTGAGTACGACGACTTTATTACAGCAAGTCTCCTAAAACTCCCTACACTTATTGCCTATCTCCGCCTTGCAGAAAATAAACCTTCTCTTCTGCAAGAAACAATAATCATTTCTGAATCAACGATGCATAACGTACAAGCAGTACAAGATATCGAGCCCAAAGAACCTATTTTCCCAAACACCACCTATACTATCGAGGAATTACTTCGACGCCTTGTGGTGTATTCTGACAACACTGCACTCGTTGCACTAAACGAGCATCTCCGCATACTAGTACCAGACGTCGATATCCTTATTGAAACATTCAAAGAACTTGGGCTTATGCCTGATGCCGTGGAAGGCGACTACACACTCACCGTAAAGCGCTTTTCCTCTGTATTTTATCTTCTCTATAACGCAACATACCTTTCACCAGAAATGTCTGCAAAAGCACTTACCTATCTATCTCAAAGTGCATTTACCGATGGTCTTGTTGCAGGAGTCCCCACCACAACACCGACAGCACATAAGTTTGGCGAACGTACCACCACACTTTCTGACGGTACTATCACCCGACAATTGCATGATTGTGGGATTATATATTATCCCAACAACCCCTACCTCCTTTGTGTAATGACTGCAGGTACTGAGTTCAGTAATCTAAGTACTACCATTCAAGATATATCGCGCATGGTGTATGAAGAGGTCGAGAGTAGGCGCATAATAGAGTAGACAGAAAACCACTCGGGCGCGAAGCGTCCGAGGGGTTTTCTATATCTCTATCACCCTACCGCACCACACTTTTCAGGCGGTGTTTTTTGAATTGCTCGAGTTTCTTTTTGTGATTATTTTTCACGAGTATTTTCTTTGCCTTTTCAGGAAGTGTGTCAAAGACCATGCATTTGTATGAACAATACCCCTTCTTCTTTGCTTTGCAGTCATCACAGCAAATAAAGAGTACGTGGCACGCCTGATTTTTGCAGTGTATATGCTCATCGCATTTGTTTTTTGCACACAAGTGACAGGTTGCAATCACCTCATCACTAATGCGCTCACCCAGACGCTCATCAAACACGAAGTTCTTCCCTTTAAATTTATTAGGAAGCCCTTCCTCGTCCACTTGGCGTTTGTAGTCGATAATTCCTCCCTTGAGATGCTTCACATCAGCAAAGCCATTATGGCGGAGCCATGCACTTGCCTTTTCACAGCGAATCCCTCCGGTGCAATAAATCGCAATTTTTTTATTCTTATGTACTTTGAGCATTTCTGGTGCAACTTGTAACTCCTCACGAAACGTATCAACGTCCGGCACAATAGCGCGCTCAAAGTGTCCTACCTCTCCTTCATAGCCATTACGCATATCAAAGATGACTGCGTCGGGGTCATCAATATATGCATTCATTTCTGCCGCCGTGAGATATGCACCCGTCTTTGTCACATCAAAAGAATCGTCATCGAGCCCATCCGCTACAATCTTTGGACGCACTTTGATGGTGAGTTTATAAAACGAGACCACATCAGTTTCTTCCACAGCCACCTTGTATGGCACACCAGCAAATTCAGGTATCGACTGGAGATATGCATCGAGTGCATCAAAGTTGGCAGTAGGCACATTCATTTGCGCATTAATACCCTCAGACGCCACGTAGATGCGCCCCATGCATCCCAACTCACTCATACGAGCAAAGAGTGAGTTACGCATTGCTAGAGGATCACTGAGGCGCACATACCGATAAAAGGAGAGTGTGGTACGTGGAATATGTGCTTCCTGCACTTTTTCCTT
>CAZMYZ010000030.1:0-2439 GCA_964570795.1 uncultured Candidatus Saccharibacteria bacterium | reverse complement strand
ACCGATAAAAGGAGAGTGTGGTACGTGGAATATGTGCTTCCTGCACTTTTTCCTTCAAAATCTTTCGTGGCGTTAAGTCTTTTTTCATAGTAGTACAGAGCATGATACCGTATCAGTGCGGATTTGCTACCTGCTTTTTTGATATTTTATGTGCAAAACCGTTCAAAGTTTGCACACAAAATACATAATATGGCTTATACACAGTATATTTTAGTGTTTTCGGCGTCACAAAATATTGACTTTTCAGTATAATATGCTATTATATCACCAGATAGGGGTAGGTCCCCTACCCCTCCATTTTCGTACCCTTGGGTACATAGGTCTTTGAAAGGAAGCAATATGACGAAGAAGACAAAGAGTGTGCTCAGAGTCACCGACCCTGGCCACAAAGATGGAAAGCGTGTTGATGCTGGAATTTCTAGTTACGACATCACCATTGAAAAAGCAGATGAGAATGGTAACTTCAAGGTTGAGAGCACGATAACAGTTTCACCGTATCTCTACCCAGTAATTACCCTGTTGTATGGGGCATTCAGTTTGATGCTCTTTGCCGTTTCATTCGCTTTTAGTCAATTTGATGCTCTGTTCACATGGGGTGGCTTGGTGCTCACCCTGCAGTTAGTGCATCTTGTGCTCAGTTTTCAGAGCGTAAATCGAAACGAAATCGGTGGCATACTTTTCTACGGAAGAGCAGTCAAAGAAGTG
Organism: uncultured Candidatus Saccharibacteria bacterium; assembly: GCA_964570795.1. Classification (GTDB taxonomy): domain Bacteria; phylum Patescibacteriota; class Minisyncoccia; order Phycocordibacterales; family UBA918; genus Damh-18. The sequence goes on along the minus strand of CAZMYZ010000030.1, from coordinate 1,734 downwards.
GATTCCGGTATCGTCTTTGTACCGTTTGGGCTCTTGCAGCTAGTTACATTGCCAGTGTATCCGATTCAAGTGCAATTCCCTGGTGACCCTGAAAAAATCTTTAAGGGGTCGGATGAGGAATACTTCAAACTTCCTGAAAAGGAACGCGAAAAGTTTGCATTACCGATTCGTGCACTGTCGGGGGAGCCAGAAAAGTCGAGCGATTCCAAGAGTGTTCTTGAAACCCAAATGACGTTGGAGGTCAACTTCTACGTCCGCTGGACGATCGAGCATTTCTGGGTTTTTCTCACTCGTATCGGTTCTCTTGACGAAGCAAATCGTCAACTGCGTGACTCTGGCGAACGAGTTGTGGTACAAGCCGTATCCAGCCGTACACCAGGCGTGGTCGTAAAGGAACTCTCCGAAATCAACATGCAGCTGGAAGAAGCGCTCGAAGCGATTACTGAAGATGCCGGCGTCCGCATCAATGAAGCTGCCATGCTTGCTCCCGATCTCACACACGGTGTCAATCAAGCCATGCGTGACACGGTTACGGAAAAGGCAAAAGCAGCACAAAAAATCATTGGTGCAGAAGCAAAAGCACGTGAGACAGTTTTGGCTGCAGAAGCAAAAGAAGTTGAACTGACTCGCGTAGGCAAGGGTGCGGCAGCTGCAAAGCAAGCCGAACTCGAAGCACTCGGAGCAGGCGCAAAGGCACTTGGTCTCACGCCCGCGCAGATTGCCGATCTCGAAAAGGCTCGCGCATTTGCAAATGGCAACGCTACAGTAATCGTCGACGGTGGCAAGGGAGCGAGTTCGCTCACCGGCATCGGCGCCCGTATCGCTATGGGATCGGAAATAGCAAATAGAAAGGAGTAAGTCATGTGGGTTCCACTCATACTTGTTGCAATCATCCTCGGCGTTGTCCTTCTCCGGAAGTACAACGTCAAGATGCCCGCAATGGCAGTGAAGATGCCCGAAGTATCAGGACAAGTAATCGCCTGGGTACTCGGTGGCGTTGCGCTACTCGTTGCAGGTATCTGGCTGTACAACACTGAAAGTCTCACGGGGCTTGAGGGTCTCGATGTCAATCTTCTAATTGCGGTCGCCATTCTTGTAGTACTGGCAATAGCCGGAGTTCTTAAGAAAGGAGGTGCCTCCGGTACCGTTGCACTCATCGCCCTCATTGCCGGTTTGTTTCTCTTTGGGGTAGATGCACCAAAAGTCTTGAAGCGAGTTCAAAACAGCGTATCTGCAGTCATCCTAAGCGAGAGTAGCAACCTCCCAAAAGGGGACTTTGCAATAACCCACAACAACAAACAGGGTTATGAAAGGGTTATGACTTGGGAGACATACAATGCAGATAAAAGCATTCCCGTCGGTGTTCGTTCCAACGAATTCCCACTTCACGAACAATGTACGCTCAACAATTATCCTGACGGGTATGGGCGTGTATATGAACTGATGTTGTTTGATGAAAATCAATCAACAGGCTGGGTTACTCAGTCAAATGGTTCTGTTTTGAAGGGACACTACACCAAGTATGCTGTCGTTGTATTGGTTCCGCATGTACAAAACATAAAGTTCCTTGAAGTGTGTCCGTATACCTTACCGAAGGAGTAACTATGGAACACACAAAAGCGCGAGATTCGTCTCGCGCTTTTTCTTTGTGTGCATAATGCTAGGAACCTATAGTGATTCCAAATGTCCCGGCAGCAATCTTGAGAATCGCCATCGCAGATATCATTACGAGAA
>CAZMYZ010000029.1:0-2809 GCA_964570795.1 uncultured Candidatus Saccharibacteria bacterium | reverse complement strand
TTGTCTCCTTCATACCCTTCTGCAGAATATCCCATAACAGTTTCATCACCATAGGGTGAAAATTGTGGCACAGGCTTGTAGATTGACTCACGAGCACAGAAGAGACATTTCCTCTCCATAAATTGTTCATACTTAAATTGATGCACCGTATTGAGCCCAATACCCACCACCTCTATTACCTCCACCCCTTCTGGTGCAACCCATGTATCAAGAATTGTATTGTGGTCAGAAAAAGCATTTTCAAGCATCGATCTCTGCGCTCGCGATGCTTCATAGATTTCTGTCGCGTCAGGTCTCCCATCTGTTGTACCGACCATAAACTCCGTGAGTTCTGCTGTATTGTCTATCGTTGCTCCATAGGCATTTGTAAATACCTGTGTACTAGCTCCCGCACCAAACATAACGGGCACACTCCCACTTTTTCCAAAATATTTTTGCGAAGGTAACAGACCATACACTCCAGGCATGTTTTTTGCTACGGTACGAATTTCTGCATCATCCATAAGAAGACCATATGCCTGTTCTTGATCATACCCATGCAGAAGTACTCCAATCGCTTTTGGTGTTCCTAGTTGAGGGGACGCCAGTAATATAACTTTATCAACAAGATTCGCTTTTCCTTCTTGTTCAAGACGAGTAAGAATTGCTTTTGCGAGAAGCCCTCCATTGGAATGAGCGACAATAGTGACTTTTTCTGAAAAAGAATCCTCCTTGAGCGCTTCAATTTCTTTCACAGCATCATGAATAGCATCTTCATATTGTGTACCGTTGTGTGCAATATCCACAACTCCATAGCGCCAGTCATATGCAAACGGTTTCCATTCCTTAATTATTTCCTGACTTGCTAACCCATCCATAAATGCACTAAATTTGTTATACACACCTCTTACACCATACGCTGCGTCGATAACATCTCGTGTATATATTGACTCAACACTCTCTCCTTCTTCAGTCATGACAAATTGTCTAATATCCTGATTTCCGTGCGGTTCCCACAGGCGGTCTTCATCACCATCTTCATCTTTTGTATACAATCGACTTGCTTGAATCCCTGGCAGAAATAGGATATTTGAAACGCAATTTGATACACAATCCCCTTCACTTTCATCACCCGCTCTCACATCAAACCAGGTGCTGTGGTCGAGCGTATCAAAAATTGGTCCCTTGCCCACGGTCGTCCACTGTGTCGAAGAGGCCAGATAGAAACTATAATTATAGGTTTGCCCGACAAGATTGACGAGCGGACATGTATATATAGTGCAGGAATACACGCCAGTCGTGTCTTTTATAATATATTCAAGAGGTGTACGCACATAGTTCCACCACGAAGCATCCACCGTGCTCAATACAGTGTTTATATTAAATCCATCAAACGAAACGATTCCATCCGCACAATACTGGCGGTTTAAAACTCCAAAACTATATGAAACAGTATCACCGTCTCGATGCACTAAAGACAACGTATAATCATGTCCAACAGTGCAGTGTATGGAAACTCTAGAAACGTCTCCCCCACTTGAAATCGTTACTGGCAGGTTGTTTGGGTCACCAATCGGCTCAGGGGGAGGTGGTGGGGGCGGAGGTGGCACTACAAACCATGCATTCCCATCAAAAGTAAATTGTGGGCCCACAGCGAGAGTTTCGTACGTCGTATCGTCCGGACCCATCACGGATTGATTAAAATTATTTGCTCCGCTCGTCAAATTTATAATTTGTTGATAGAGCGGTGCATCAAACGCAGCAACATCGGTGGTGTCTTTCACCACAAGAGTAAATGACACGCGATAATACTGAGTCCATGCAGGATACTCACCTCCCTGACTTACTAAATACTCAGATACGTTAAAGGCATCAAAGGTAACCGTCCCCTCTACACAAGGGCGGCGCATGTATTCTCGGATAGAAGCATTAAAGGGCTGCGACGCAGCATAATCAATATGCAACAAAAGTGCGGTGGCATTGGTCCCGGCACAGGCAACAGAAAATCCCTCGATAATACCTGCGGAAGATATAGGGACGTCTACAGTGGGAGTACTGGCTGAAACATATTGCGCGCTAGTACAAAATAGGAGTAGCGATAGAAAAAGCACACGGAAGGAAAGGAATATTCCCATCCTTTGCATGCTATGCAACATATACATATATGATACGGCAGGAATGTAATCTGTCAGTTGGCATGTGTGCTTAACTCACCCAAAGCAAAGGGCCACCCTTCGCGAGTTGCGAAGGGTGGCCCTTTGTCGGGATTCTCTATGTTGGGTTTCGTAAACCCAACATGAGAGGTGGAGGTACAGAAAAACCCCGCGCTTGCGCGCGGGGTTTTTCCTTCCCTAGATTTGACTTACGTCAAACTTCTAGACTACTTAACCAAAGGTTAGATAGTAAGTGAAGCTGTGTCGAAGTCCTCTGCAGGAAGAGTAATCTGCTGTGAGTCAGGTGCTCCATTAGTGTCAATCTTGTAGTTGACAGAGTAGAGTTGAACCTTATATGAAGCAGACGCTGCTGGATCATACTCAACAGTAAGAGTAAAACTCTCTGTTGAACCCTCATCAACCTTGTAGCGACCGCCAACAAGAGTTGCATCGGAATCAAGTGTTGGTACTGCTGTACCAGTTGCATCTACTGAACCACCAGTTGTAACTACGAAATTGATACCTTCAGTACCCATTACGAGTCCACGAACTGCTGTGTCATCGATGTAAAGGTCACCGTTGAATGCAGTTACATCAAACTCAAGAGTGTATACACCCTCGTCGTCTGTTGTAGTTGCGTCAGTGTTTGCCTTAAGTGATACAGATTCGTCAGTAAC
>CAZMYZ010000028.1:180-3499 GCA_964570795.1 uncultured Candidatus Saccharibacteria bacterium | reverse complement strand
GAAAGTCTAATATTGTGAGTGCCGCCACTAGCCGTATCAAAGGACAAACCTTTATTGTAAGTATACACGATATGTTCTACCTCGTATTGAAAAATCCCCATTATTGCCAGGCAACAAAAAATCTCTTACAGAGACTGTACAGGTTGTATGATATTTTTCCTTACGTCAAAATATCGACTGACAAATGAGCGAAAAAACAAAAAGACTGTTTTTTGTTTTGAGCGAATGCAGTCAGAAAGCTTTACTTACAACCTCTGCGCGACCAAATTTTCAAGGAGTGAAGCGACTATGAAAATTGAAGTACTCCTGTGGTGAAATGGGTCCCATCCTTCTCGTCTTACAGACGCTGTTCAGGTTGTATGACAAAATAAAAACAAATGTTTTTATTTATGTCGACAACCTCTTGCGAAATGGGTCCCATCCCATTTCTCACCCCACCCCTTCGGTGTCACTCAAAGACACCGTTATGGCCGAGCAACGAAAAAGTCCTCACCCCGAGGTGAGAAAGTGCGGGGCACTTTCGCAAGACCTTGCGAGATATCTTTTCGAGCGACAGCGAAGAAAAGTATCCACAAGGTGTACGGCGGCTGTAAGCCGCTAGGTCCTCGGTCGCGTATGTGCCAGACAACGAAAAAGTCCCCACCCCGAGGACCTTTGCGTTAGACTTTCAATTTGGTCGTGCACTAATGCGCACTCACCCTTCCAGTATAAATGTATGCGTACTTCTCTGCAAGATTATTCCGTGGGTATTGAGACATCCTCCTGAATACCAAGTTGCTTGCTCACAATACTTTGCATGTACTGCTCTGCTTCTGCTTTGAATTCAGGGATATCTTCTGCTGCCTTTTTCAATACCTCAATCGCACCTGCGGTGTCGCCGAGCAAATCATTGAGAACGTATGCAAGGCTTGCGCGCTCCTGTGAGACAGTAGGCTTCAGCGCAACACGTATCTCAAGCATTTCCTTAAGACGCTTATATTGTTGCACCTGATGCATTGCTTGGAGTGCGTAGTCACTATTTGCAAACGCCTTCTTTTGTTCTTCCGTCTGGATGAGTTCATCCACGACTGCCATATTGCCTGCGTAGGTCGCCGCCATCGCATACATTACGCGTGATTCCATGAATTGTGGACCGAGTTCGTATGCTTCTTTAAAGAGTTCCATTGCTCTTTGTGGCTCTTGATTTTGCAGATGCGCAAAACCTTGCTCGTAGATAATGATTTGTTTCTTTGGTGAAAGTGCACGTGCAGTATCGAGATGCTCAATAGCTTTCTTCATATCGCCGGTAGCCCGATAAAACGAACTTACAAACACCTCCACGCGCGCGTCCCCTGGCTTCTCCTCTGCTTGCTTGAGCAGTTCTTCTTCGACGCGTGTCTTGAATTTTTGCTTTATTTCTTCTGGTACTTTCGCATCAGAAAGCACTCCCTGCGCCTTTTGCGTCATCTGCTCACGAATTTCCTGTGTACCAAAAGAATTACGTGCAAGCGCAGTTTCAAAATACTGAAGCATTTCTTCGGGATCCTGTGTCTGGAATGCTTTGATAATATCCTTTGATGCTTGGATGCCTGGTACATTGACGTAATACACCACTACAAAGGCGAGAATACAGACCACGGGTGTCACCACTTGCTCTACGATACGCGTATCTACCTTCCACTTCACGAGTGCAGGGTATGGCAGTGCTACACGCGCATGGATGTATGCGAGTATGGTGCCATAGAAGATGTAACTGACGATATTGTCGAACACAAATATATTGTGTATGAAGTATCCCGCAAGAAGACCGAGGAGCACTCCACGCTCTACCACGGTAAATGCATGATCATCCTTTTTAAAGAGTGGGCGGAAGAAAAGGTAATATAGCGCTGAAAAAATAATCGAGAAGTATGCGATGAGTCCAAGGAAACCTCCGGCAATAAGCCAGTCCATCACGATGTTATGCACACGATCAAACCACGCTTCACCACCATGCAACTCTGGGCGATAGTATTCATTGAACACGTAGTTGTAGTTACTCTGACCCCAGCCGAGAATTGGACGCTCTTTTACCCCTTCAAAAGCCATACTCCAAATATTGAAGCGGTTACCACCCTCTGCAAGCGAGATGGTTGCAATACGCTGGAGGTATGGATTCTCCTGAATGAATGATGATTCTTTAAAAGTGATGAAGAGTCCCACAATCGCAATGATAGCGACGATGCCGCCTACCGCCACCTTGCGGAACACGGGGTATTCGCGCGCAAAGAGCGCGATGTACGTAGCCATGATGAACGAACCTCCCACGAGGCCGAGGATGGTACCGCGTGTTGCGGTCTGAATGAGGAGATAGATGAAGAGGAGTACAAGCCCACCATACACCGCGCGCCCAGCTGTACTCTTTGCACGAAAGAGCATAAAGAAGGTGATGAAAATATGGAAGAGCATGTAGATAGCCATGTATGCAGAGTTGCCGAGGGTACCATCAAGTCGAAGCCCTCCCTGATTGATGGTGATGTTGCCCGAAAGCTGTGCAAAGGCATAGAGTGAGAGCACAATTGCCACACCGATAGTTGTCATGAAGAACTTATCCCATACTTTTTCAGTCGTGAGCACGGTACCGGCGACAAGCATGTAGAGGAAGGTATGGACGAGAGTAACGTACCCTTCCATACGTTCATAATTGCTCCAGAAACTTGCAATTGGTGACTCACCAAAGAGATTGGCGAAAAACATCACCACAAGGAGTGCACTGAAACTACCGAGGATCCAGGAAAACTTTGGTCGGTACATCGGCTCATAGAGCGCAAGAATCACCCACCCCGCAAAAATAATTTCCACAATGATGCGGAAGGTAAAATTCTTTCCCGTGATGAAAGGGAAAAACATCGTGTTAGAAATAATAAGTACAATCGCAGGAATCGCAAAGATACCCGCATACACCAGTCCTTTTGTAATGTCTTTCATAATGGTGAAAACTATACCATGGCGGGGTAAGGGTAGAAAAGGACTCCAAAATAACGAGAAATCCCGCGGCCGCCACAGGCGGCCGCGGGATTTCACCACCGCAATTTATCGTTTCACCAAAACCTCCTTTTCGTAGAGATACGCAATAATATCCTCCACTATTTCCTCTGGGGTACTTTCTGCAGTGCGCGCGACGAGTTCAGGCTTTTCAGGAGCCTCATACGGGTCGTCGACACCGGTAAAGTTTTTAATGAGTCCTTGGCGTGCCTTTTCGTAGAGACCCTTCGTATCGCGCGTCGCACATACGTCGACTGGTGCATCCACAAATATCTCAATGAAATCTCCATACTGCTCCACCATAGTGCGCACGTGA
>CAZMYZ010000028.1:0-158 GCA_964570795.1 uncultured Candidatus Saccharibacteria bacterium | reverse complement strand
TCCCTGTCCTGCAATTCCTGAAGGCGTGCATAGAGGAGTTGCGCAAGCGTCGACTTGCCCGAGCAGGAAAGCCCCGTGAAAAAGAACGTCACGCCGGGGCGCGTATCCCGCTTCACACTCTCACGCAAAATCTCGATACTCTCTTTAAATGAAAACCA
>CAZMYZ010000027.1:0-4216 GCA_964570795.1 uncultured Candidatus Saccharibacteria bacterium | reverse complement strand
GCTGAGCTATAGGAGGATGTTGGTTTGTGCGTACCTCGCTCGTTAATAAGGGTGAGAAAGCACGGGGTGCTTTCGCAAGACCTTTTGAGATATTTTGACGTTAAGGAAAAATATCCAAAAGGTGTACAGCGCCTGTAAGGCGGAGTGTGTCCTTCTGAGGGTGAAACGAAAATGCGCATCTCTGCGCACAAAAACTATACCATAATCAAGAACCTTGTCTATTAGATAGGCAAATCAAACGCAAATATGCCAGCGCCGGTAATAAAGAGTGAGAGCGAGATAAAAAGGAACAAGATATAGGTAAGTCGTGGCGGGATGAGGGGGTGGTGAAAACGCTTATGCATTACGATGAATTTGAGTGAAAGGATAATACTGAGGAGTGCAGCCAGTTGCGTGAGAAAACCTGTAATAAAAAGCCCGCCAATGATGATTTCTACAATACCGAGGTACCATGCAAAGAAAAGTCCGTATGGGAAAAGGCTCAGTGAGAACGTTTCTTTGAGTATATGACGATTACCAATATGAATCACTCCGAGACGTATGAGTACAAAACCAATACAAACACGTAAAAGAAAATAAGCAAAAGGAGCAAGAAATTGAATGGGAAAAAGATTGAGCATAGGTATATTTAGTGTATCATCCTTCTATCTATGCGCACATTCGTTATTCTCCATAATATTCGCAGCGCCCATAATGTAGGGTCGGTGTTTCGGAGTGCTGATGGTGCAGGCGTTTCCAAAATATTTTTGACAGGATATACACCTGCCCCAATAGATCGCTTTGGGAGGGGGCGTGAAGAGATTCTTAAAACCTCCCTCGGTGCTACGCATACGGTGTCGTATGAAGTTGTCCCTGATATTCGCACACTCATTACACATCTCGCTGCAGAAGGGGTGACGCTTGTCGCTGTCGAGCAAACACCTCGTGCGGTTCCGTATACTTCCTATACTCCAACGGGTGACATTGCATATATTTTTGGAAATGAAATAACAGGTGTGGAGTCTGAAATACTCCCACATGCATCCGTACATATCCAGATTCCAATGAGCGGTATGAAAGAATCACTTAATGTATCGGTGTGTGCAGGAATAATCCTTTTTTATACTCGAGACAGTAAATAAAAGAACCACATACACATAGTGTGTGGTTCTTTTAATTTATTCTATCCTTCACCAAAAAGGGCAGACATCTCTTGTTGTACCACTTTTGCATCGCTCCATGGGGTCTTGGTGTTATGTGGTCCCATAATGTACGGATCAGTACCCTTTCCTGAAATAATCACGACACTTCCATCGGGTGCTTCCTCGAGTGCGGTATGAATCGCAATACGTCTATCCATAATAATGTTTAGTTTTGATTCGTCTTCAATACCACGCACCATATCATCAATAATTTTTTTCGGATCCTCATCATAGGGGTCTTCATTGGTGAGAATGACGCGGTCGCAATATTCTGCGGCGATGCGCCCCATCTCGGGACGCTTCCAGGTGTCGCGCCCGCCACCCGTGTTGCCGAGGATACAAATTTTGGTTTCCTTTTCAAAGGCCTGATAGAGTTTCTCAAGTGAGTCGGGAGTATGTGCGTAGTCTACAACCGCAGTAATTTTGCGTGACGCTCCCTTAGGTGACTTAAAGCGCTCCACACGCCCTTTGATGGGACTGAGTTTTGCAAGCGCTGCATGGATAGTTTTTATAGGCACTCCGAGTGCACGTGTACACGTAATGGCAGCAAGGGTGTTGTATACATTAAAGAGTCCAATGAGTGGTACTCGGAGTGTGGTTCCTTGCATCACGAGACTAATATCGTCTTTATTAAGAGTATGAAGTTCGGTATCAGAAAGGCCGTAGGGGAGTGAATGTTCCACCTTTGTTTCAAGAAAACGCGCACCCTGGTCATCGTCTTTATTTGCAATCATGTATCGTGGACGCTTTTGTGATTCCTCAAGGGCGCGCGCGAGTTCTAGTTTCGCGGCAATATACTTTTCGTAGGAGCCGTGTGACTCAATGTGCTCAGGAGAAATATTAGTGAAGACAAGTGCATCAAGATGAATAAATTTGTGTCGATACTGGAGCACTCCCTGCGAAGTCATTTCCACAATCGCAATATCACATCCGGCATTCACCGCATCACGAAGAAAGCGGTGAATGAAAAAGCGTCCTGGCATGGTCATTTTATACATATTGCGCTCACTTTTTTCGCCTATTTTAAAACGAATAGTTCCCGCAACGGCCGTACGTCGTCCATCAGCTTCAAAAATAGCATTAAGGAGTTCCACCACAGTCGACTTTCCCTTGGTGCCGGTCACTCCCACGACAGTGATTTCTTTTGAGGGGAAGCGGTAATATATAGCACCGATAAGCGCGAGTGCATAGTGATAGAGTGGCTGCAAAAGTCTAAAAAGATGAGTCGGAATAAGGCGCTTTAGGTAATAGAGAAATGTATCCATATATCAATAATTATACGTTCAGTATACCTATTTTCCTCCGGGGTATCAAAAATGACTACGCGCTGATGGTTTTGAGTGCGTATTTGATGCGCGCATTGGTATCTACGACATTAGCAGGGATTTTTTGTACCGCATTGAGCGCATCGCGCTGTGAGTAGCCGAGAGCCATAAGTGCGTCGAGAATATCAGAATCCTGTTGGTTACCACTCGTTTCACCACCAAAGACTTCGTCACCAAAAACGTCAGTGAGCCCCGCAACAATCTTTTCTGCACTTTTCTTTCCGATACCTGACATTTTTGAGAGATAGGTAGGGTCATTGGTCTGCACCGCTTTTTTTATAGTCGTGATATCCGCTTGCGAAAGAATCTGGATAGCGGTTTTTGGACCTATTTTGGGGAGTTTGATAAGGTGTTCAAACATTGACAATGCATCATGTGATGTAAAGCCATAAAGGTCGTGGGAATTCTCACGTACGGCGAGATGAGTGTGGAGTGTCGCCTGTGTGCCGAGCGCAAAGCCACTGCTACTGGTCACCGACACGCGATACCCAATACCACCTACCATAATGATGATGTGTAATGGCTGTATTTCTACTATTTCCCCCACAAGTCGTGCAATCATAATATGTATAGTATTGCATATTCAGGCGAAGTGAGCACGAGTGAAGAGAGATACTATACGAGATGGCGTATACACTAAGTTGCCAAAACCCCCTCCATACAGTATAGTAGCGCCCAATATGGCAATCACACGTAACGCAAAGAAAGCACACCGCGCAGCACAAAATAAGCGCGTGTTTAATATCCGTACCAAGGCTACTCTCCATGATGTCGTAAAGAACTTCCGTACGAATGTAACCAAAGGTGCAGTAACCGAAGCAGAAGCATTACTCCCTACTGTCTTTAAGGCAATAGACAAAGCAGCAAAGCGTGGAGTCATCAAAGACAATACCGCAAGTAGAAAGAAGTCACGTCTTGTGGCGTCACTCCGGAAAGTAGTGGTGAAGTAACCGCACAGTAAAACCCCCGCAGCCTTGGCTGCGGGGGTTTTGTGAATTTTGCCTGCTTCAAAATCTTTGTGCAGGATACGAGAATCGAATCCCCTACGGGGACGGTACACTCTTCGCAACAACTGCTCAGAGTCTTGCGACAGTCCTCCGGACTATCTCACGTGTCTGCTGCTTGCTTTGAAACATCAGTGCGGGTAGCGGGAATCGAACCCGCGTCTATTGCTTGGGAAGCAATCATCCTGCCACTGAACGATACCCGCACTGATGTTTCAAACTTGGGAACTGAAATAGTGCGGGGCACTATTTCAGCATCCTGCCACTAAACGAATCCTGCACAAAGATTTTGAACTTGGGAAACAAAAAGTCTGGGAGACATTTTGTCATCCTACCACTGAACGATACCCGCAAGGGCTTTAGTATATCAAAAGTTTTATCGTTTGTGTGGTTAAGTTTCTCACCAGGAAGTTCGGTCAGGAGTCTTTCATTATTCTTTGTGGGGTCAAGTTGCTAAACATAATTATTCGCTGCGCTTTAATTCTGTTAAGCACTTCCTCCCCGAACTCGTCTGTTTTGGCATTATGAATAGCCAAAACATGACTCCGTTTAGCATCAAGGTACGAAAGCAAAGTAGTTTGCTTTCTCAAACAAAAATACATCAGTTTAAAACTGATGTATTTTTGTTTGACCTTGGTGCTCTCACCAGGAATCGAACCTGGATCGCAGGTACCGCAAACCTGCATTCTATCCATTAAACTATGAG
>CAZMYZ010000026.1:0-4469 GCA_964570795.1 uncultured Candidatus Saccharibacteria bacterium | reverse complement strand
CACCTTTCCCTCACGGTACTTGTTCACTATCGGTCTTCAAAGATATTTAGCCTTACCAGTTAGTTCTGGCAGATTCATTCGGGCTATTCGTGTCCCGAACTACTCAGGAACAGAAACAAAAGAGTTGATGTAATTTCACATACAGGACTATTACCTACTGGGGTCGCGCTTCCCAACGCGTTTTGTTATCACACCAATTTGTAACTCTTCTCAACTAAATGACGTCTCTGCCCTACAACCCCATCCATGTAAACACGAATGGTTTGGGCTCTTCCCGTTTCGCTCGCCGCTACTCAGGGGATCGCGAGAACCTTCTTCCTGAACGTAATGGCGCTTACGCACCACCGTTCAGAATCACTTCTGAACGTGATGCAAAGCATCCGTTCAGAAAGAAAGTTCCGTTTTTTTGCTTTCTTTTCCTCCAGCTACTGTGATGTTTCACTTCACTGGGTACGCTCCCTCATACAAGGGTACCTGCCGTAAGCAGGTGAGTTTCCTCATTCGGACATCTCCGGTTATAACGATTGTTTGGCATCTTACCGGAGCTTAACGCAGCCATACCACGTCCTTCATCGCTCTTTGAAGCCTAGGCATCCACCATACACCCTTCATTCCCATAGGGAATGCTGTACACCGCTGTACAATTTTTGAGTGTGCGCATCAGAGATACATACTCTGACACGACTTAATGTGTTGTGTATGTAGCGGACGAAAAGACCCGTGCAATGCACAATTGTCTTTACGCTACATACGCTTACCTGTTGTTCTCAACATCAAACGATATTGAGAACACGCCTATGTGTGTCGAGCACATAGGACTTTCGAAACGAGGCCTTATCAACCTCGTCTCTAGAATATGCAATTGTATGGCCATTGCCATACAACCATCTTTCACTCGGTCATGCAAAATGCTTACGCATTTGCGCGACGCTCGTTCGAGATGATTGTCAAAAATCGCATGTTTCACTTGAGTACTTTTCCCAAAACTCTTCCAGAGTTTTTTGACTAAAAAAACCGCGCGTGGCGGTCAAACTCGCTAGGCGATGTCTGTCCGCTACTGGGCCTTTCTTGTAATACTCATAAACACGTAGGCGCCATTATATATGAATCCGTTACAGAGTCAAGCATTTAGAGGTGGACGGTGGTTGGGCAGTGAGTGGGCGCAAAAAAGCACCGTGATACGGTGCTTTTTTGCGCCCACTCACTGCCCCTTCCCTACGGGTTTGAAAGTTCGTTTCGAATACCTATTTTATCTGCAAGCACAATGTATGGATAATCAAATACATCACGGGTGAGTTTGTCATTCATGCCCACACGATAGAGGAGATCTGCTGAGGCAAAAGTGGCATAGCGAATCTCAATGCCAATCTCCGCCTCCATTGCGCGTATCGCTACCTCTATCTTTGCCTCATTGAGTTTCTTCATCGCGATCAGAAGGTCGAGTCGGCGATCAAACTCGCGGGTGAAGATGCCGGTACATGCCACAAAGTCGAGCGGCCCCACCTTGCGCAAATGCTTCATTACGGTCTCCCCATTTATTGGTGCAGTCTCAAAGAGGAATGTCTGAAGTGATTGCAATTGTGGTGACTTGGTATTGAGTGCATACCCCTGCATACGCACCTTCGTGTCGCGTGTCGCGTGCTTTGCAAAAATAACTTTCTTCTTAATAATCTCTGCGCGCTCGAGCGCATTGATTTCCGTACGTGCAGTGCGACGCACGAGTTTTGCACGACGACTAATATCATCAAGACTAAATTCCTGGGACGGATTAAAAAGGAAAAAACGAAGTAGTTTTACTCGTGCTTGATTTCCAAAAAGGATTGCGAGAGGGTCTGACATACAGTTTCAAAATGATGGGAGGATTATAGCACGGTGCATCGACCACACTAGACTAGACAGTGGTATATGGTGGTGTCGTAGGAAAATACTTGCATTCTATAGACTTTTCAAAAATACCGTTGTATAGTTGGATTAGATACATTTGCTCAAGGAGAATGCAATGTTCGATGATACTGGTTTAACTAACACCAAAAAGTATTTCTCGCGCTTAATGTGGTTCAGTCACTATTCGGGAATGTTTGTCGTATCACTCGTGATTCCCGAAATACCAAAGTGGCTTATTTTCATTTTTTCTGTGTGCATCATTGCTACATATTTCGTCTATATTCGTCCCCTAGGACGAAAGGCAGATGATGAAATGGGTATGCTGTTATTACTACAGAGTGTGGCGATTAATCAGATTGGGTGGAAAAACGAAGGTTTGTCACGAGGGGTACTTTCAAAGATGTCGCTTCATGTTTCACCCTCAATCGAGTGGATAACAAAACAACATCCAGGGTATTGTCGAATACTGGCAGAGGTAGCGCAAAAAATGCTCGATGAAGTAGCAGACGAACCACCACACTGGACAAACGAAACTCTCGCTCAATTGCATTTTGAACTCAAAAAGCGCTCATTACTAGAGTAACAATGAGCCATTCAAGCCCTGCGATTGCAGGGTTTTTATTTTAATATGCAAAATAACTTGCATTTTTTCGTATACATGGTCTAATACCGAATGAAATGCTTGCCACGGCTTGTGGCGGAAAATAAGAAGGAGTTCGTCATGAAGTACGACCTAAAAGCGATGTTCATTCAAAATATGTTCCCTGCCGGACTCGTACTGTTTTGCTTCGGCACTGCAGTTGTACAACTCTGTATCGCCCTCTTAGGTACGCACTCTGAACGTTTCATCGCGTGCATTGGGGCACTCATAGTTGCGGCACTGCTCGTGCACACTCGTATGCAGCGATTACATCGCTACGCACCCAAAGGAATGCTGCGCGTTATCTATGTAAACCTTTCTGCAAATACAGAGAAGGTTGAGCAGGATTGTGCGAGTACCGCACAGGCGTACGCGTTTATTCGCGAGTACCACAAAACCCTCGACACCCACCACTACTTACTCATCCTCGACGAGCAAGCACGTATTGTCGAAACCCGGTGTTGCTAAACTCAACACGTACAAAGCCCCAGGCGCACCGCGCGGGGCTTTTGTTTTATCCTTCCCGAGGTCTGTCCTCGGGAATGACTTCACGAAAAAACACTGACGGGTAGTCAGTGTTTTTTCTAAATAATTTCTTGAGAAATTATTTAAGGGTTACCTTGCCACGAGTTTCTAACTACTTTTATTCACTTCGTTCTAAAAGATAGTAAGAACTCTCGGCCCCGGCTCGCTGTCTCAACCTGCTGTGGCGCAGGTTTCGTATCGCTCCGCCTCAAAGGTAACTTTGAAAGTTTCAGGCAAAAATAAAACGCGGGATGAACCCGCGTTTTATTTTTGACTCTGAAACTTATTTCAAAGTTACCTTTGCACCCGCTTCCTCGAGTTTTGCCTTCAACGCTTCTGCATCCTCCTTCTTGAGACCTTCCTTTACCATTGATGGTGCTGCGTCTACGAGATCCTTAGCCTCCTTGAGACCGAGACCAAGTACTTCCTTTACCACCTTGATAACAGCGATCTTCTGTGCACCTGCATCAGTGAGTTCTACATTGAAAGCACTCTGCTCCTCTGCTGCATCACCTCCTGCTGCTGGACCTGCTACTGCTACTGTAGCTGCTGATACACCCCACTTCTCTTCAATTGTCTTTACGAGTTCGTTGAGTTCGAGAACAGTCATTTTTTCTACTGCCTCGATAATTTCTGCTTGTGTCATGCTTAGATTCTGTTATGAGCGTGAGCGAATTAGAGAATCTTAGCCGTCGTTTTGTTGGACTCCCGTCCTTCAAAACGACGCGCCGCTCCAATCGCCACCCTACGTAATATTAATTTTTCGTCTCAGCCACCTTACTCAATACCACTGCAAAACGCTGACGTGGTGAATTGATAAGTTGTGCAAACATACCGCGGAGTACCTGAAGTGATGGAATCGATGCGATTTCAGTCATCTCTGCCTTGCTGCGGAATGCTCCCTGGAAAACTCCTCCAGCGATAGCAATTGCATCCTTGTACTTCTTTGCGAAGTCCTTCACGTTTTGTGCTGGAGCGATTGCATCACTGCTGTATGCAACAGCGATTTCTCCTTCGAGTTCTGGCATTTCGCCTTCGTAGCCAGTGAACACTCGCTTCATGAGTGTCTTCTTTGCCACAAAGTAGCCTACGCCTGCTTCACTAAGTGCGCGACGCATTGCGGTAGTTTCCTTTACGGTAACTCCCTTGAAACTCACGAATACGAGAGTTTCTGCTTCCTTCTTGATACCCTCGAGCTTTGCGAGGATATCTTGCTTCTTTGCTTTTGTGATTGCCACAATAATATGTGTGAAACCAATAATATGTACGGGGCGCACACAGGCAATGCCTGTATAGACTTGTGGTTTCGACCCCCGCTAAAAATAGAGTGGGACCTCGGCTGGCTGGATATATATCCAATTACCTGCATACGCAGACCAACTGTCTTGAGCCTGTACGGGAGCAACTATACCAGAGTTTT
>CAZMYZ010000025.1:1613-5353 GCA_964570795.1 uncultured Candidatus Saccharibacteria bacterium | reverse complement strand
TTGAACCAGCATGCCCGTGAAGGCGCTACCACCTCAAGGTAGTGCGTCTACCAATTTCGCCACCTGGGCAGGTGCTCATTTTCATGAGTTCCCCTATTCTACGGATTTTTTGAGGACTTGCAAATATGTAATAGAAAAACGCGCGGCCCGTAGGGTCGCGCGTTTTTGTTTTCCTTGCTCAAATACTTATTTCTTCTCTTCTGTGGTTTCAGTTTCTGCTGGTGCTTCAGGAGTTTCAGCGACTTCTGCTACAACCTCGGCTTCTGCCGCTGCCTTTGCGGCCGCTTCTGCTTCAGCCTGTACCTTTGCTTCTTCTGCAAGGCGAGCCTCTTCGGCTGCCTGCGCTGCTGCTGCTTCTGCAGCAAGACGCTCACGCTCTGCCTTCATTTCGATTTCAGATTCTGAAGACACACTCATGAGGCGCATGCGGCGCATCTGGCGCTTAACTTCACGCGCAACCTTCTCGCGGATGTAGTAGAGTTTTGCACGACGAACGGTACTGCGTCGTACAATTTCGATTTTATCGATACGTGGAGAGTAGAGTGGGAAGATTTTTTCTACACCAATTCCATCAACAACCTTACGTACGGTGAAGGTAGCACCTGCTTCGGCACCATGCTTGCGCGCAAGTACGAGTCCTTCAAAAATCTGGATACGTGTCTTGCCCTTATCTTCAATCTTCTGGTGAACACGCACGATGTCCCCCGCCTTGATATCAAGGTTCTTTCGATCTTCCATGTTGACGGAAGAAATTGTGATTCCTGCTATTGCTGTATTCATAATACGATTAATACTGGTTACTACTCTAAATCCGCGTTTCTAATACTAGATTTTAAAACGTGCTGTACTTTAACACAGGAATCATGCGGTCGCAATACCATCCGCCGCCTCGATAAAATCGAGGGGTAATGGCGCGATAAAGGTATGTTCACCTGCTGTGGGGAGCGTGAGTGTGATGCGGTGGGCATGGAGGGCGAGCCGTTTGAAGCCAAGACTGTCTTTTTTAAGTACTTCCTCGGTAGCGTAGAGTGTATCGGCTACAATCGGCCGCCCTACGGAGCGTAAGTGTACACGAATCTGGTGTGTACGGCCGGTCTTTGGGGTAACTTTCAAATACGCATGGGTGCTGTTTTGCCCAATGAGTTCCCAATCAGTCTTTGCTTCACGGAGGGTACCGCGCGCACCCCGCTCCGCGGAGCGCAGGCGAAAATCCTTGCCACTCCTCCCAATAGGGCGGTCGATAGTACCCCACTTCTCTTTCATTGTGCCGTATACAAATGCGCGATACTCCTTACGTGCGTGTCTATCATGGAATTGCGCTTTAAGATGAAGGAACGCGTCCTGTGTCTTTGCAAGAATCAGTACGCCTGAAGTATCTCTATCGAGACGATGCACCACGCCCGAGCGTTCGAGTGGGGTGCCGTCTTGGGCAAGACCAGGTTCACCAACCCCGCGCGCCTTTGGCGCGCGGGCAAGAAACCAATCCACCACGGTAGGCTCAGTACTTCTTCCATCCTCATGCACCACAAGGCCCGACGGCTTATTCACCACCACACAATCATCATCCTCATAAAGGACGGGAATATTAGGCACCGTGACGTCGCTTCCGTTTTGCATATTCTTCTAGAATACTCTGAAACTCAGATTCTCCAAAGTCTGGCCACATCGTATCGATAAAAAAGAGTTCACTGTATGCCGACTGCCATGAAAGAAAATTAGATAAACGCTCTTCCCCACTGGTACGAATAATAAGGTCGGGGTCGGGCATGCCTTTGGTCCACAGAAGTTCCGAGAAAGACTCTTCAGTGACAGGTGCACCGATTTGAAGTGCTCGATTCACCGTATCCACTATTTCGGCGCGTCCGCCATATGAAAGGGCAATCCATACCGTAAGTTCTGGTGTATCTGCATTCTTTTCTTCTACTTCAGAAATAGCACGTGCGAGACTTTCTGGAAGATGGGTGCGTTCGCCAATAATCCTAATGTGTACCTTCTTCCCTTCTTTCTTCAAAATATCGGGCAATTCTAGTATTGCCTTCTCAAGAAGACGCATGAGGTATTCCACTTCCTCTTCTGTACGTTTCCAATTCTCAGTCGAGAATGCATAGCAGACCATATGGGGAATACGCGCTGTATATACGCTATCTGCAATTTTCTTTAGTTGTGCATACCCGCGTGCATGTCCTTCAAGGGTGGGTAACCCCTGCCCCTTCGCCCAACGGCGATTCCCATCCATAATAAATCCGACACACTGTGGTATTTTTTCTTCACTCATATCCTTGTAGTTATGATGCTATAACACGAAATTCATCACAAGGTTTCTCAGGTGAACGCCAGTCAATCGCCATATTTTCTACCCGCGCAAGTGGCGACCCCTGATTGAGCACCTCGATACATGCCTTAAGTTCATCAGGAGTTCCCTGAAGTACAATCTCCACCGCGCCGTTCTCGTGATTTTTAATCCAGCCATACAATGCATGCTCTTTTGCATATTGCTCCACAAAATCGCGATACCCTACGCGCTGTACCTTTCCACTCACCATACAATGAATTTCTGAAAACATGACTATATGATTTGAGAATAGTCTCCATCAAGAATAATTGGCTTCATCGCACGCATTTCATCAAGGTATCCCATATCGGGCAACTCATTGAGGACATAAATAGATTTGTTGAGCACATGCGCAAACCCCATTTCCAAAAATGTATTTCCACCAATATATCCTGGTATTCCTTTCCGTTCACTATTTATTACCAAAATAGCGTCACCTTCGGAAATAGTAGTAAAGTACCCACGAATCAAGTCATACTGCACTTTGTTTTCTGCTGATTCCCGATGCATTTCTGCTTCTGAGGCAAGACATGCATATGCTTCGGTAAATTCAGGCAATACCACTTCGTGTCCCTGCTCTTCCAAGATGCTCTTCGCTTCCATCATTTCACGCGACGCAGTCATACTTCCACATACAATGATTTTCATGGGGTAAGTATAGTATGTGCACGAAGTGACGTAAACAAAGGTTGCATATTGGCATATTTTCGATATACTTTGGCTTGTTGAATAAACACACGCGCGATTAGCTCAGTTGGTGGGGGTGAGACAGTTTGGGAAACTGTCGAACCGTTTACACCATGGAAACGAGCTACCTCGTGTAAGAAGGTACCAAAATAAAATTCCCATACAACTACATATGCGCGATTAGCTCAGTTGGTAGAGCAGCTCGTTTACACCGAGAAGGTCAGGAGTTCAAGTCTCTTATCGCGCACTAAACTAAAATGCCACAGTTTCTACTGGGGCATTTTAGTTTCTGTATGAGGTTAAGAGACTTGAAGGAAAATTTTGCGCCATTGGTCTGAGCAAAATTTTCGGGGTCGCGGAACTTAATATTTTAAGAACGGAGTGAATTAAAATATTTAGTGAGGTGACCAAGTCTCTTATCGCGCACACCAGGACTACAAAGAAACACCGGTTTTAAAACCGGTGTTTCTTTGTAGTAGGAAGCAAACTGCTTTGCTTCCGGCTGGTGTGCGGGCCGGAGTCATGTTTTCTTTCCCACAAGAAAGAAAACAGACGAGGTGGGGTGGCCAGAAAATAACAAGCGTAAGCGACTACATTTTCTGAGCCTGTCTCCTTTTTCTTTCATAATGAAAAAGGAGACTCAGAAATTCTATTCAAGATGTCTTTTATCTAGCAACTCGTGACCACAAAAAAGTCACAGTAAGCCCACAATTTAGATTTG
>CAZMYZ010000025.1:0-1513 GCA_964570795.1 uncultured Candidatus Saccharibacteria bacterium | reverse complement strand
CAAGTCTCTACATACTTGACCCCACCAGAATTTCACAAATCTGTCATCGGAGTAAAGTAACGACTGACTCGTGACCACAAAAAACGTCACACAATGTCAGCGAATTACAAACGGACGCCAAGTCTCCCAAAAGGAAAAAGGCTTCTTGCGAAGCCTTTTTATTGCATATAACGCCGTGTTTGCGGAGAAAACATCTCCAAGAACTCATGAATATATGCAATCGATTCTTCTTGCGTATGTCCGCGCGGTGTTCTCCAAGGATCGAGTGTGAGTGCTGGACTTTTTGCAAGCATCACATCGAGACCAGCGTCGGTGCGAAGCAACTCAAAAAGTTCTGGCGCAAGTGCATGCGGTAATGATGACTGACGAACCTCATACATTGTCTGCACCCCTTCATCCTCGCTGAGGTATCCTTCCTGCACGAGTTGTCGTACTGCATGATACCCCATATCTTTGCAGAAAAGTTCATCGGACATTTCATCATTGCGCATTGCAATATGCCCATGCCACCCACACCCACACACCACGAAGCCTACTTTTGGAATTTCTTCCATGATATTTCCCCTTTCATAAAGAACCGTATGGGATGTACGGTACCACTACCGTAGTACCGGCGCAATCTCCTCATACACTTTTTCTGCAATGAGTGCATAACCCACCTCGTTTGGATGTACACCGTCCGCCATGAGTGCGGTATTACCAAAAATACCATTGAGTACATCCTCGACATACACCACATGCATTTCCTCTGCAAGTGCTTCGAATGAATCGTCGTATCCATCAGCAAGAATTCCTCCACGAACTCCAAGGAGCACTACCATTGCTCCGCTTTCCTGAATGCGCGCAATGAGACGCTTTAAATTTGAAAATGTGTCTTCCTTTGCAATTCTTCGTAAATAGTCATTTCCACCTAGTAAAAGTATGACCATGCGCGGATGTTGCTCGAGCACCTCATCTATACGCACAAGTCCGTCTGCTGTAGTATTCCCCGGCACTCCCACCTGTATGATTGGTTCGTTTATTTTATGTGAAAGGAGTGTCACAAAATCAGCGCCCTCAGGTGCACCTACCCCCGCAACAAGACTATCACCAAAAGCAACTATAGGACCTTCTTTGGGTGGATAGTTTGTGACTGATGATTGTCCACTTGAGAAAAAATACCCCAATATACAAAGAATGAATATTCCAACTGCAAACACTATCCATCGATTCATGTTTGAAGTATATCGCATTTCTTCTAATGCAACGTCTTCCAAAAAATCCAATTTGCGTCGGCAACTTTTTCAATAAGTGCTTTCACATCGAGGTCAGGATGTTCTAATTCAAGTTTTGCAATAGTCTCCTGCCATGGAATACCATGAGTAATATCAGAAACAAGTGTAGCAAAAAGTGTTGTGCCCAATTTTACCTCATCTGTTTCAGAGAGGATGAGCGCCTCAGGAGGCGGCACAGGGATATGGTTCATCTGCTCAAATGGTGATTCATGTTGCATAGTGCATACAGTATACTCCTC
>CAZMYZ010000024.1:0-8959 GCA_964570795.1 uncultured Candidatus Saccharibacteria bacterium | reverse complement strand
TCACTCATCTTTATCATGATTGGTATGCTCGCCGTCACCCTACCGCCCACCACCTACTCACTCATGGTGCCAATTGTGGTTACTATCCTCATCGTGGCAGCAGCGCGCGCGATTTCCATTTACCCTGTTGTCGCGGTATTCAACTTCTTTAGTACTGACGAAAAAAAGATTCCGCGCTCGTGGCAGCACGTACTTTCCTGGGGAAGCCTTCGTGGTGCACTTGCCGTCACCATGGTACTCATGATTCCTGACACTCTTTCCTTCCCCAACTGGAATTATCTCTTTTCGCCAAAGGAATTTGTCCTTGCTGTGACGGTGAGTTGCGTATTTGCAACCCTCTTTATCAAAGCCACCACTATTGGCTGGCTCATGGGTAAATTGCAACTCAACAACTTCACGAAGGTGGAGGAAATCAACTACCGCGAAATGCTCATCTACATCTACGATGCTACTTTGCGCAAGTTGAAAGAACTCCTTGCAAAGGGGTATATCACCAAAGAGGCACACGAGACACTCATGGAGGAGCAGCACGCACATATTCGCTCGGTCTTTGATGAACTCAAGACACTATCAGATGACCCCAAGATTCTCGAGAAGGTAGTACGTCTCTACGCTATCGGTATCGAGAGACGTGCCGTCCGCAAACTCTATGCAACCCACGAGGTAAATGAACGCGTCATTCGTCGCGTCATGGCAAAATTGGAATATCAAACCGACGCTATCGAGCGCAACATCTATGATGCCCGCACTCACGAGCATGGTACCTCTCTTGATGTCTTTGAGATTCTTGCAGGATACCTCCGCGCACTCTCGCCACGACGCATGAGTGCAGACACACTCGCTACTGATGAGTATCTCTACTATCGCTCTCTCGCTATTATCTCACGCAAAGTACTGAAGGAACTCGGCAGACTCAATACCTGCTTTGAAGAGGCATTCGAAGCACCCCATAGCGCAGTCAATGAAATTATCACGGTGTATGAAAACTTCAAAGATGGCTCTGCAAAGAAACTTGAAGAAATTCGCAACACCAATAAACCCCTCTTTGCAGACCTCGATGCCACCCTCACACGCTATGCGCTCTATGCAGTGGAAACCACTATTTTGGAACACCTCAAAGACCGCGCAATGGTGACACCAAAAGTATCTATTGCACTCGAAGAACGGCTTGAGAAAGAGCAGGTGGGGATGTAATACACATGAACCACAGGCATCAAAAAGCGCCCCCTACGGGGCGCTTTTTAATGCCTGTGGTTCATCCCACTTCCCTATGCATATTACGTATTGACGTCGTTTTTATGAGGAGTATGATGCTCCCTGGTTCAAACAAATTGCGATTTTAGCAATAACTACGTTCTTCAACAAAATAAGCCAAAACAAGGAGTTTCCTGTGCCACTTATTATGAGTCCTGACGACCACCGTATCACAAATATACTGGTAGAAGTTGGTGCAATTCAACGCATCAGACCTATTGATTTACCCAAGGGCGGACATATTATCATTGCCTGTCCGGACGGCGACACAACGCCAGAACTGCTCGAGTACTGTCACTTTTCACTCTTTCCCAAAGCAAACGACGGTGAGCGGGTATGCACGCACCAGGTACCTGTTGGTGGTGGCCCTCTTGCAATCCCAAAAGAGTCACCCCTTAATGCAGTCACCTTCCAAGGGCGTCATATCGGTAGTGCTGATGAGATTGTTTTTGCAGGAATCGAGTTAGGTCTCCGTGCAAAAGGAAATCGTCTGCGCAATATCACACTCGTCCCACACTGTGCGTGTGCTGCAGCAACGATGAATCGACTTACGTTGTGGGAAAATTTTCGACTCACATTCCTCGCAAAGGATATGATCAGAAAAGAATTCCCAAACGTGTTTGATAACATTAAGGTCATGCCGCATATTCACTTTTTAGGACACCCGAAAGGAGAGAACTCGACGAGACTTCCATTTCGTTCGTACATTCTTCGTCGGGAAGCGTTTGAAAAAGCATTTGACTTGAATGCATACAATGAACTCTGTGCCGTCTAACGACCGCCACATCAAAAAAAGCCCACACGCATGTGTGGCTTTTTCTTTTGTCTATCTACAGTATTACGCGTGTCGCTCCCGTATCCACACAAGTGCTTCACTTGTCTTTGGGAAAATACGCTGCCTCCCTTCTGCACCACTCAGGAATGGAATATCGGTAAAGTGCGCTACTATCTGCTCATTTGCAGAAGAAATAAAGACCGGCTTCCCTGCGGCATTGAGGTCTGCAATCGCTTCCTTGAGTGCCGCCTGCCCCTCAAAGTCCATATGGTACAAATCACGAAGGCGAATAATAACATGGTGCACATTAGGACTATGTGCCATTTGACGCAGATTGGCTGCATGGCGTGCACTGTCGATGTATCCGAGGAATCCTGCAATACTGTATGTGAGCACAAGTATCTCACGGTCATGTGGAATATGGATATTCTTCATACCACGTAGGTCTTTGCGCTCGCCATCAGCAAAGTTGAAGATGATGTCGAAACGTCCATGACTTATCGTATCGGCAAAGTAGAAGAGTGCCATGAGCGCCCCTGCAATCACCACTACTCCCGCATCTTCAAAGATAGTCACTGTAATCACGACAAGTGCAATCCAAAAACTCGATTTTTCATAAACCCAAAACTCCTTAAACTTATGTGTCTCAATAAGCCCTAGTGCGGTATTCACAAGGAGTGCGGCAATAACCGCCATCGGGATGAAGATGAAAAAGCGAAGTGCCACCAGAGCAATGATGGCAGTGAGCACTGCGGTGATGGTGGCAGACATCCTATGGGTGGCGCCTGCTTTAATATTGGCACCGGTGCGGATGAAGACGCCTGTCGCAGGAAGTCCGCCGCATATACCCGAACCGATGTTGGCGAGTGCGAGTCCAAAGAGTTCCTTTGAAGACGATGACTGAGTCTTCGTGAGCGCATCACCAATACGTGCAGTAATGAGTGTCTCAAGAATAGCAATAAGCGCAATAAGGCCAGCAATTTTGAATACCCACACAAGGTCGGTAAGGTTTGCAAAGAGTAATGGCAATGAGTGCCATGGTACCGAGCCAATAAGCGATGCAGAAAACGCACCAAACTTGTCACCAAGCGAAATGATACCGTGATCAAAGTACTGTACCTCCAGGTACCCGAAGAGAATACCGAGAACTGATGCAGGAATAACTGCAGGAAGCACTTTAATAGAGCGCTTCCATATGAGAATGAAAATAAGGAATGCCGCAAAACATAATAGTGTCGGGATATGTACGTCGGCACTATGCTGTATAAAGAGTTCAATATCACCTATGAATTCTCCCGTGCGCTTGAGCGCTGAAAGTCCCGTGGCATCAAAGAGTTGCGAGATAGCAATAAGTATCGCCACACCTGCCGAAAAGCCATACATCACGCTTGAGGGTACGTAGTAGAGGAATCTATCGGCTTTTATTGCCCATACGAGGAGAATAATAAGCCCTGATGCGATAGCAAGCAGTGGCAGTATCCCTGCACCGAGACTATCGGGCGCAGTCATTGTTGCTGCAAAGAGAATGGTACTCAGTGCTCCCGCAGCACCAATGATGTTGTAGTTACTCCCGCCAAAAATACTTGCGATGAGTGTCGCCCAAATACCGGTAATGAGTCCTGGCACAGGCCCTGCACCTGAAGCAATAGAAAGTGCTATAGAAAGTGGCACCGAAATAAAAGCAACGGTGAGACCTGCCTTCCAGTTCTCACGAATGAGTTGCTTGTAGTTGTGCGTATGATGATGTTGTCTGTGGGGCATATACAAAACAAAATAAGAGCCGGCAGAGATGCTGGCATATATGGTCTACTACAGGTCCAATCGGGCTCAGAACATACTGTGGAATGTGGCGTAACGCCTCATATGAGCAATTTGTTCTACCCCCGATTCAAGGAGATGCATTGGCCAGGTAGCATCATACTCCTTTGAAACGGTGCGTCAATTAGGTTTATACACTATACGAAAACCACCTGGTGTCCGAAGGACACCAGGTGGTTTTAGAAAACTAATACGATTTTAATCGACGTGCCTTCTCATGCTGACGAATCTTCTCAAGTGCCTTTGCTTCAATCTGGCGAATACGTTCACGAGTAACTCCAAACTCTTTTCCTACCTCTTCAAGAGTGTGATAGGTGCCATCGAGGAGCCCATGGCGCATCTCAAGAATTTTGCGTTCCTTTTCAGAAAGTGATGAAAGAATCTCTTGCATTTGGTCCGCAAGAATACGGTGCGCCACTTCCTGGTCTGGAGAGATGATTTTATCATCTGCAATAAAATCAGAGAGACGCGAGCGATCATCATCATCACCAATAGGAAGTTCAAGTGAAATTGTGTCCTGGCTAATTTTTTCAATCTGGTAGATTTTCTCTACTTCCACATCCATCTCCGTAGCAATCTCTTCTGCCATAGGGTCACGGCCGAGGTCTTGTGCAAGACGGCGTGCCACTTGCTTGTACTTCGCCATAGTTTCTACCATGTGTACTGGGATACGAATCGTGCGAGACTGATCGGCCAAAGCACGCGTAATTGCCTGACGAATCCACCAGGTAGCGTACGTAGAAAACTTGAATCCCTTTGTGAAGTCAAATTTATCTACTGCCTTAAAGAGACCGAGGTTCCCTTCCTGAATAAGGTCGAGGAGGGTGAGGTCGGGACTACGCCCCACATATTTCTTTGCAATAGACACCACGAGGCGGAGATTGGCTCGTGCAAGCAGATTGCGTGCTTCGGTATCACCATCCACAATACGCTTCGCGAGCACACGCTCTTCGTGTGCCGTGAGGAGTGGGTACTGACCGATTTCACGAAGGTACATCTGAATAGAGTCGTAGGCGCTGTCATTGCGCTTGTATACATTCTTTCGGTCCATGAGGAGGTCGCCGCCGGTTTCATCCCCAAGCATGCCACCACCACCAATCACGTCGATACTTGCGGTTGCAAGACGCTCATAAAGGGTCTCAAGGAAATCTACATCGCGCTCGATGGTAGGAAACTCTTTGAGAATCTCATCATACGTCACGTAACCACGACCACGGCCAATGGTAAGAAGTCCTTCCGCCTTTTGCTCTTGAAGCAACTCAGTCTTTGAAAGTTTCTTCACTACCACTTTCTTCGCTGGTGCTTTTTTGGGGAGAGCCGCACGCACCACCTTCTTTGGAGGTGCTTTTTTAATCACTTTCTTCGCTGGTGCTTTTTTGGGCGCGACTTTTTTCTTTGGTGCAGATACCTTTTTGACTACTTTTTTAGCAGGTGCTTTTTTTGGAGCAACCTTCTTTTTTGGAGTCGACTTAATAATCGCCTTTTTTGCAGGCGACTTCTTTGTTACTTTTTTCTTTTGTACTACAGCCTTTTTTGCCATTATGAACCCAACTATACCCTAAAACACAGAAAAGTCCATGGTATAGGGTACATACTCCATACACACATACTGTTTTCTCGGATATAAAAGCAAGATTGGGGCTTTTATTATTTTTCAATTCTCACCGGTGACTGGAGGAGTTTTTCTGCGGTTTTCATTTCGGTAAGGATGGCAAGTTCCTTCGCATCATCACCTGCTTCGAGTGTCCCAAGTTGTTTCCGCAGTGAAGCGAGGTGGTCGCGTGCCATGGTGTGGGTGTACTGGGTGAGTACATCAGACACCTCTTCGAGGAAATACTTTTCACGCAAACCCTCTAAATGTTCTTCGAGTGTAAATATCTCTGCCTGAATCTGTGGCGTCACTTCTCCTTCCTTGAAAGCGCTAAACGCATCGGGACTGAGAATAGTTTTCATATGCGCTTCAATGAGTTCCCCTATCCACGCACGCTCTGCCACACACACATGCATGAGCGCACGAAGGTGATTGTAGAGCCCTGCCTGGCGATTTGAAACAGGCGCTTCTTTGTGTACCACTACAGGTGTGTGTGGCTCACTTTCTGCCTTGGGCGCATTTTTATGAAGTGCTTCGAGGCGCTCCACCTCATAATGAATCCCCTCCTTTGATGCACCAATATGCTCGGCGATGACACCTTCAAAGTGCTCTCTATCAATACGATTTTCCATCGTGACGAGGAGTGGCAATATTTCCTCACGCACACGGAGTTTATAGGTGCGTTCATCTTTCATTCCCTCTTTAAGAACCGCAAGAAGAAACTCCACTACATGCACCGCATTCCCCACAAAGTGTTTGAAGTCAGCAGGATTGGCTTTAATGATATCTGCAGGATCTTTTCCTCCTTCCATGTGTGCGACTTTAACATCCATACCGCGCGCAAGCATCATACCGGCAATACGCTTTACCGCAGTCACCCCTGCTCTATCAGAATCGAGTGCGAGGACAATGCGTGTCGAAAGACGCTCAAGAAGCGAAAGGTGATGGGGGGTAAACGCAGTGCCCGAGACCGCCACCGCATTGGTATAACCCGCCTGATGTGAAAGCACGAGGTCAAACTGCCCTTCTACAAGCAGTGAGAAATCATAATGTCGAATCCCCTGCTTTGCTTTGTCGTACCCATAGAGAATATCCGACTTCACAAAGAGTTCTGTCTCAGGAGAATTAACATACTTCGGCGTACCCTCTTCCTTTTTTAGTGTGCGCCCCGAAAATGCCACCACGCGCCCTGAGGTATCAAAAATCGGGAACATGATGCGGTCACGAAACACATCGTATGGTTCCTTGCCTTGGTCTGTTTTCTTAATCAGTCCTGCAGCAAGCATTTGTGTGTCGGTATAGCCTTTCCCTGCCAAGTGTGTGCGAAGCGCGCGCCACTCGTCCTTGGCATAGCCAATGCGCCACGCGTGGATAGTCTGCATCGTCACGCCACGTTCAAGGATATACGCATCAACGAGTGGCGCGCCTTCACGCATTTTGAAAAAATACTGTGTCGCTTCCTCAAGGAGTGCATATTGCACTTCGCGCTCATCGCGTTTCTTTGGATCTTCAGGCACGAGTTCTACATGTGCCTTTTCTGCAAGAATCTTAAGCGCACCTTTGAAATCCACACCTTCCATTTCCTGCACAAAGGTAAACATGTCCCCGCCTTTCTGTGAGGAGAAACAATAGTACATACCACGGTCGGGCGACACGTAGAATGAAGGAGTTTTTTCATTCGTGAAGGGTGATTTTGCCTTGTAGTTTTTACCCGCGTTTTTGAGTTCCACATATGAGCCCACCACCTCCACAATAGTAAGGCGTTCTTTTATTTGCTCGACTGCAGTGCGCGACATAGTGCGAGTATTATACCCGACCACTGCTTTCTCTGCACAAAATTTGACTTATTGTGCTCGCGTGGTACTGTGCACAAAGAGTTATTTCTATCGTGACGAACTGGAGGTACCACCATGTGGAAAGAAGGCTATCTTGATGTACTTATCCCCTGTTTCTATGCACTATGGCTGCTTTGCTCATGTATTGCAGTCGGTGTATATGCTATGCGTGCAACCAATTCGCGCGAAGAGGGCGACGAACATCCACATGATGCATTTGTGGGTATTATGATGTTTATACTCGGCCCCGTAGCGCTCGGTCTTGTGTTCTCTCATTTTGCACTGGAAATATCTAAGATGCACGCAGGTCAAAAGGCAACGACTGAAGCAGTCGAAGAACTTGAGGAATTGTTTTTGCAGTACATAAAAAACAATGCGAAGAAGCCACCACCATAAACCCTTTCACCCCCGTTTCATACGGGGGTTGTTAAAACTTTTGTTTTCAAAACACATCCTCCGCCGACTTACAGTTGCTATCTGCCTATGTGTTTTATGTCCCGTCTTTCAAAACACATCCATAGCGTAGTCGCTTGGCAGAGAGCGGAGGATGTGTTTTGAAAGACGGGACCAGAGAACTTATTTTGCACACCCTTACATATTGTACTCTCCGCTCCCTGCCAAGCGACTACGCTACGAGTACAATATGTAAGGTTGATATGATATTTTCAGCATGAAAAAACCGCACGGCGATGCCGTGCGGTTTTTTCTTTTCTTTGATTATGCCTCCTCCTCGTCGCGGTGGAATTGCTTAATCGCTTCGTACTTGTTGCTTCCTACAAAGCCTGTTCCCGCTGGGATCAGACGTCCGATAATAACGTTTTCCATGAGTCCACTGAGTTTATCTTCGCTACCGCGTACCGCTGCATTAATAAGTACTCGTGTGGTATTTTGGAATGACGCTGCCGAGAGGAAACTCTTGCGTGAGAGTGAGGTCTCAGTGATACCGAGGATAAGGCGATCTGCCTTTGCTACCTCCTTCCCTTCTTCCTTGAGTTTTTCATTAACCTCTACAAAGTTCCATTCTTCAGTAATATCACCAATAGTGAAATGGCTGTCGCCCACATTCGTAATTTTCACACGACTCATCATCTGCTTCACGATGAGCTCAATGTGCTTGCGCGCAATGGTCACACCCTGAAGTTCGTAAATCTTGTTGGTTTCATTGATGATATATTCCTGTGTTGGCACCTGTCCTGCATACTTAAAGAGATCAGGAAGGTGTACTGAACCGTCAGTGAGAAGTTGCCCTTGCTTCACTGATTCCCCCTCATGTACCGTCACCACACGACGGAAGTGTACCGGGTACTCAATAGGGTCATTCTTCTTGGTTGCATGCTTTGAACCAAGTGTTGGTGCAACCGTGATAATTTTCTCCTTTCCTTCGGTTCGGATACTCGTAATGATACCGTCGGTCTTTGATATAACTGCAGGCACCTTTGGTGAGCGCTTTTCAAACACTTCTTCCACACGTGGAAGACCTTGAGTCACGTCTCCACCCACTGACGCAGCACCTCCCGCGTGCTTGGTGTTCATCGTAAGCTGTGTACCTGGTTCACCGATCGCCTGTGCAGCCACAGTACCCACTGCCTCTCCGATATCCACGAGTTTGTTGGTCGTGAGGTCAATACCGTAACACTGCTGACACACACCATGGAGTGTCTTACAGGTCATTGGTGAACGTACTTC
>CAZMYZ010000023.1:0-10722 GCA_964570795.1 uncultured Candidatus Saccharibacteria bacterium | reverse complement strand
GTATTGCAACAGTAAAAATGAATATCTGGGTTATCATGGGCATATTGTACACCATTATATATCTATATAAGTTGCCCCTTGCTAAGATATAAGGATATGCTAATATATTTATATGGGAAGTTTATGTAATGAAATCGAGAAGTTTGGGAAGGGGGTGGGCAGTGTCCCACGCTACCGTATTGTTGAAGCATTGTTTTCGGGCCCGAAGACAGTTGGCGCAATAGCACAGAAGACAAAACTCTCTCAACCACTTGTCTCGCAGCATCTTCGCGTGCTCAAGGAAAGCGATATTGTTTCTGATGAACGTGTGGGGCAAGAAGTTATCTACACCTTAAATACCGAGTACCTCGTGGTGCTCCTCAAGAAACTCACCGAAGAACTCAAACCTCCCAAAAAAGCCACACCAAAAAAATAATAGTATTTTAACTTACCACAACATATGGATACCACACTCACCACCGCGCTTGCATGGCGGTACGCAACAGGCGACTTTGATACAACAAAAGTAGTTTCTGAAGCAGACCTCAGTACAATTCTCGATGCAGGAAATCTTATGCCTACCGCATTTGGCCTTCAGCCATTTCGACTGGTGGTCGTCTCTGACCCCGAAGTAAAAGCGTCGCTCATTGCACATTCATGGGGGCAACAGCATGTTGCCGACAACTCATACCTCATCGTCCTTGCTGCGCGCACCGACGTCGATGAAGCGATGATTGCAGAATACACGGCACGTATCGAAGCGACGCGCAGTCTCCCCGCAGGCACGACTGATGGCTTTAAAGGAATGATGGTGGGAGCACTCACACCACTTGCTCCTGAGGTACGTCTTGCATGGGCACAGAAGCAGGCATATATTGCGCTCGGCGGAATGATTGCTGCGGCATCGGTGCTCGGTATTGATAATCACGCACTTGAGGGATTTGATGCTGCAAAGTACAACGAGATTCTCGGGCTTACGGAAAAGAATCTTCATGCAACAGTCTTGCTCGCGATTGGCTATCGCAAGGAGGATGATGCCGCGCAACACTATCCAAAGGTACGCGTTGCCAAGGAAGATATGGTTGTACGTATATAAGAGGAGTAATGCTCAATTACCCGACACCAGAAAAGCCGCCATTGGGCGGCTTTTCTGGTGTCAGGGAAAAAACGCATAACCCTTGCGCATTAGTGTATTTAGTTGTACTGTTCAAATACTATCTAGTTCTCTGAAGGGGGTGTTGTTAAAAATATTGCGCAAAATAGAGCAATTTACTGAAATTTAGTATGAATAGTGCACAACATAACAATGAATCTGAGGCTTTTTCTGAACACGGTGACGTGCACGGGAAGGCTGTCGAGCACGAACTTGCGAAGGGGTCTAACCTCTCCATTATTTGTCTTGTGGATACACTCATAGAACATGCACATGCGGCGCGTGCGTCTGATATCCATATTGACCCGTCAGCAGAGTGTGTGGAAGTGCGTTTTCGTGTTGACGGCATCCTTCAAGATGCACACCAGTTTCCTCTCTCGATTCACCATGAGGTAGTCTCACGCGTAAAGATTATGAGTGGTTTGCGCACGGATGAGCATCAGATGGCACAAGACGGACGCTTCCGCATGCAACTCACCAACAAGACACCGCTCGACGTCCGTGTCTCAATTGTGCCACTGTCGCATGGTGAAAATGTAGTCCTCCGATTACTTTCTGATGACGCGCAGTCTTTTTCGCTCGAAAGTCTCGGTTTCACTGAAGAAAATATAGCAAAGATTGTTGATGCAATTAAAAAACCGTACGGCATGATTCTTGCCACCGGTCCTACAGGTAGCGGGAAGACGACAACACTCTATACCCTCATCAAGATGCTCAACGCAAAAAACACATCGATACTTACGATGACATCGCTGAGTTGT
The DNA here is from genome assembly GCA_964570795.1 of uncultured Candidatus Saccharibacteria bacterium. GTDB lineage: Bacteria > Patescibacteriota > Minisyncoccia > Phycocordibacterales > UBA918 > Damh-18. The sequence goes on along the minus strand of CAZMYZ010000023.1, from coordinate 8,829 downwards.
CTGGTGATGGCGACGATTGTCTCGATCCGTATCTTCCTATGGGTATGCCTATCGATCCAGGTGCTGGTTTTGATGCGGACGATACAGGGTACACAATTGAGATGCTTGATAACGGTAACTATAGGGTGTGCGCACCAGAGTATAACGAGGAAGATGCACTCACTGGACTCCCAACAGCAGAGTATTGTCTCGCTCGCTAGTATTTCCTAAAGCACAAAAAATCGCCCCTTAGTAGGCGATTTTTTGTGCTCTCCAGTATTCCCGAGGTCTGACCTCGGAAAGAATAGGAAGGATATCCCTAGAATATCTGAACATCTGTGATTTTAATTCATTGCTATAGCACACAAATAAAGTCGAGATATTTTCCAAGGACAAGGATTTTGGACGCGTACTACTTGTTCAAAAGCACACGCAGATATGGTTCCACACGGTCGGCAATCATGATGTGCCCGTTGTTGCGAGGGTGTACCAAGTCGGTGGTGCGAATTGGGTTTCCGAGAATACCCTCCATGACATTTGGCGTATATGCTGCTCCATCTTCCCATGCGAGGGTGCGATACTTTGCATCATAGTTGACCAAGAAATAATTCTTGTATCCGAGTACGAGTACTGCTGAGCCGTCGTCAACAATACGCTCTACAATGGTGTCGAGATTTGAGAAAGTGGTTGCGTTGGGTACTTTTTGAAGAAAGTCATTCCCTCCAAGGAACACAATCACTAGTGAAGGATTCTTCGAAAGCACATCGGTCTCGAGGCGGGCGAGTGCCTCTGCGGTAGTGTCACCACTTACCCCTGCGTTAGTGATAGGTATATTGAGACGATTACTGAGGAGCGATACATAGTCGTTGCCAATCGTTGCATCGCGTCCATAGGTGATACTGTCACCAAATGCAATCACGGGGCCGGTGCGAAGTGGAAAGTTTTCTATACGGTTCACATCGACATAGGTCACCGTGACGGTAGGGCTTTTGATGACTACGGGGTATCCCGAGATAGACATGCGGTATCCAAAGTAGTATGTTCCCACTTTTGCTACTTTGAATGTCTTTGTTCCCGAGGGTGCAAGACCCACCGTCTCTGAGTCAATTTGTTTGTTTGTTGTAGCATCATAGAGGACAACGTCATCACCTAATTGATGTGCGTATGCAGGCCCTGCATAGGTTACGGTAATCGCCTGGTCAATTTCTGCTGAAGTGATATTGGGGGCGAGTGTATAGAGGGAAGACTCAGGAATACGTACAACCACCGGCCCAACTGTTTTAAGGACGGGGCTACCGGTCATACTCATGCGATATCCTACGGTATAGTTGCCGGGTGTGCGGAGGGTGAATGTTTTGGTGCCAGAAACGTTCTTGCCTACAGACTGTGAGGTAATTACTCGTTTTGTGGCTGTATCAAACACAACAATACTGTTTGTAGTTTGGTGTGCGAATGTAGGTCCTGCGTACGTTACGACAAGTGGCTCGCCACTCCGAAGACTCGAGGCGTTGGTGCTCAGTGTATAGAGTGATGCTTCGGGGAGACGCACGGTTACCGGTCCTGCGGTTTTGATAATTGGTCTGCCGGTGACGGCAAGACGGTACGCCACACTGTACGTACCAGGGTTTTTGAGGATAATAGTCTTCGTACCAGAGGGGCTCGTGCCGAGTGATTGTGTTGCTATGATTCTGTTTGTGGCGGTATCGACAATCACGATACTGTCTCCCGATTGGTGTGCGGAGGTAGGTGCAGCGTACGATACGACAAGTGGCTCGCCACTACGGAGAGAGGTGGTGTTGAGTGAGAGTGTGTATTGTGAAGCACTTGGAATCTGTACCGAGACATTTCCTGAAGTGCCAAAGATTGGATACTTTGAAATGCTTGCTCTATATTTGAACACATACGTGCCAGGCTTGTGTGTAGTGAATGTTTTGCTTCCCGTGCGAAGGTCACCCACACGCTGTATAGCGATGATGGAATTAGTGTCTTCGTTTACCATGAGGATGCTGTCACTTGCTCGAAATGAGGTTGTAGCAACCGTGTATGAGACGGTAATTTTTTCACCAATAGATACCGAAGCAGGGGAGGCAGTGAGGGATACATCTGCAGCGTGGGCAGGGAGGTTAAAACCAAATAAAAATACAAAGAGGATACCGATAAAATAAGCACTTTTTGTATGTACGAGAGTATAATTCATAGGACATTATTATACACCCTTATTGACAATGTGTCAATAATATATAATAGTGCGATTACGTTATTTTAAGCCGTGGAATGGTGATTTGCCCGCGCGCCAAAGGCGCGCGGTGGCGATACAAAATGCCTAGCAAAGCAAAACCCGCAGATGCAGGTTTTGCAGGTGCGGGTTAGTAGGCGGGTTGGTATCCAAGGTGTCGTGCGGCGTACGCATGCTCGGTTTCGTTGAGATATCCGTAGCCGTACACGTTGTTGTCTTCATTGTGTGCAACGCAGTGGCTGCCGTACAGAAAATATTCACTAAAGCCAAAGTGCATGGCGGTGAGGTCAACAAACTTCTCATAGGCACGCAGGGGGTGATTTTTTGACTCAAGCAAGATGTGTGCGCACTCGTGCGCGAGCATTATCACGGTTGCATAGTACGAAGCGTGGTTGAGGAACTCTGTGTTCACACAGAGAGCAGCAAGTCTACGTGTAGTACGACGCGTAAGTGCTGTGTGAAAATCATCTTTCCATACGAGGTATGCAGGACGCGACTTATGGGGCATGTTTTGTACCAGCACAAAGGGTACTGCTACACGAAGCCCAAATTGCTGCAGAACACTCTGGTACATACCACACCAATTTTCGATATTGTAGTGCTGTGCGATAACTCCACTATCAATGAGTACTCTTGGCTCGCCAAATGAAACATTGAGCACGTTTATCCAAAAGCGCATCATTGACATGTCGTTAGACATTGCGTCTCGCCTTGTGGCGTATTCACTATTTGAGGACATGACTCTCTCCCGAGTGGTGATTGAGAACTGACTACTGTGTGCTATTTAAGTACAAATGTAAAAAAAGTCAATGGCTTGCATTTTGAAAAGAGAATCGCGCTTATGGTAGAGCGCGATTACGTGGTGTGTATGCTCTAGAGCATACATTTTAGTCCGGTAAGGGGAGTGCGGGGAATACTTTTGGCGGAATGATTCCGATACCTCTGATGTGGCCTCCACGCACGTAGATGCTCAATGTTACATCATCTACGGTGACGATATACCGATGGTCGGGTACATGACGAAGTTCATCAGGGTATTCGGCATCACGGCCAAACCTTTTGAGAAGTTGTTCTTTGGCAGGCCCTTCGTATTTGATAAGGTTCTCAGATTCCGGAGGCTTCTGGACTTTGGGCAACATGACGGTACTCCTTCCTGTGTACGAATGTATCTATATTGAATCCTAGCACAGAGAGGGAAGTGGTCAATGAAATAGGGGTGCGCAGTGTTTGACATGTCGTGTAGACATTGTATAATACAAATTGAGCAGTTTTTTTGATTTTTATTTCATAGACGAGGAGAGAGTCATGGGAGATTCTGAAGAAAGAGTTAATGTCGATTCGTTTGACGACGCACGAAACCCCGGTACAGTTGGGCTAGAAGTTACCCAAATGTTTTGCACGAAAGCTTTCGAAGCGGTGGTGGCGTATCTTTCCATGCTGCAGGCAAGCGGCAACATGGAGTTGTATGAAGATTATTCGTACGACTGGCTCAATCCCGTAAGCGGGGAAGAGATTCAGGGTTTCGTTGCTGGGTATTTCGACAGCATCAAAAGTGTCTATGTTGTGTGTGTGACCATGCATGCATACCTTGGGCACTACTCGTTTGATGTAGACACGAAGCGCCGCTGGTACGAAGTGGCAGATGTTGAGTCTGAAAAACCTTTAGTGAACGAAATAATTAGCGTTGACGGTTAATAAAATACTGTCGACAGCCGCACAGAAAAGTCGCCAGATTTCTCTGTGCGGCTTTTTATTTTATAGGTATTGACAGTATGGAATAACATTGTATTGTACTTAGTAGGTAGTTTTCTGAAATTGAACTGAGGAGACGGTCATGGCAAGACAAGTTGCTGTAGATGCAGATTTTCTTCCGGAGCAGTACCGTTTTAATATGTATGCTAAGGGTGCTTTTGCACGCAAGATATTTGCGATGCTTACCGGCGTTCCTGAGGGTGAAGTGCAGGTTGTTCCCAATTCCCTGCATTGTTGGTGGGAAAATAGCGATGCCTGCCATCCTGAAAGAATTGATGGTCGTCTCATCTATAACACTGTGTTGCCATACTATGGCACGCCGCGTGACGATACTGCATTCTTTCAATTTGATTGGGTTCTTTTGAACAAGACGCCAAATAAGATGGGTGTGCACCGCAACTACATCATTCACGGTGTAAGTACGGAGCCGGAAGTGGTGCGTACGTACTAGGGTTCATGCCGCCAAAAAGTCATCAGACTTTTTGGCGGCTTTTTCATGCGGTCTATTTTCGTTTGACAGCAAAAATGAGCGTAGTATGGTTGATGCAGATTAGGTTTCTTAACACTTATTTTGCTGGGGAGGTTGTGATGATACGTGACGAAGCATTGAACCTGCTCGCACAAAAAGCATTTGCATACGCCATATTGCACGCTATTCGGTTGAGTATTGCAATCGACGAAGTGTATCTTGAAGATGGCTCGGTGTCACTTTCTTTTTCTTGTTTTTGGAAGAGGGGAGAGGAAGAGCATATCGAAGGAAAGTGCTTTCTCGAAACGAAGTCATCGTATCTTATAGAGCGTTTTGGTGCGTTTAGTGCAACGGTGGTGATTGATGTTGTGGCACTCTATGAAGGAGAAAAGATTCGACGTCAGTTTTTGCGTCAAAATTTTTATGTTCGCTGTTTGGACGCCGAAGAGCCTGAAGTGGTGAGTGCGTGGTAATGCGGAATGCCGCACAAAAAGTCTTTCGACTTTTTGTGCGGCTTTGTATATAGAGGAGTATTGGTTGACACAGAAACAGATTGCCGTATTGTATCCGTTGGCTCAGTTTTTTTGTAGAGGAGAGAAAATGAAAACTCATGAAACCGACGACGCGACATTCATTAAATTTGTCCGTCGTGCATTTGCGCTTGTCACCTCGCTTCCCCAAGAAGAGATTCAGGTGACGCTCGGCATTAATGCGCATACCTGCCTGTGGTACAAAGATGAAATGATTGCTGAGGGGCATGTATGCTATTCGCGTCACGATATCGTATATTGTGCAGAGAGCGGTGCCGATGATTGTGTAGTGTTTATTGCTGCAGTGCGTGCAGCAAAAGTGCCTGCACATGTGAAGCCTTTTACTACGCATACCGTCTGCGGTGTGAGTAGTGAGTATCCAGAGGTGGTGCGGTCTACGATATAAGCCGCCAAAAAGTCGCCAGACTTTTTGGCGGCTTTTCATATGGAGTATAAGAATTAAAATATCCTTATTTTTCTTGCTTTTTCCACAAAAAAGCGTATAACGGTGGCAGTTGTACCTATCGTTCTTCTACAACCTAACACACCTAGGAGGTGTATCGTGACTGAAAGAAAAAATGGCACTCGCGCAAAGAATGTTGGCGGTCGTAGACCGGCAGCACATCAAGTCAGAGAACTTCCCATTGTTAGTGCGATTCGCAAGTTTAGTGGTCGCGCTATTGAATCATCAAGTGTTGATCAAGGATTGAAAAGGATTTTTGTACTCGACACAAATGTGCTCATGCATGACCCGAGTTGCTTGTTTCGTTTTGCGGAACATGATGTCTTCATTCCTATGATGACACTCGATGAACTTGATAACCACAAAAAAGGGAAGGATGACATTAATCGCAACGTGCGTGAAGTCACACGCACCATCAAAGAGATGACAAATATGAAGGGGTGTAAAATCAATGAGGGTATTGACCTTTCTGGTCTGTCTAAAGGACTTGCAACCGGTCGTCTCTTTTTGCAGACTGAGAATATGGAGGGTACGCTTCCCACAGCCCTTCCGATGACCAAGGTCGACCATCAAATTCTTTCAGTCATCACGTACATGCAAAGTAGTGAAGCGTTTAAGGGGTACCTGATTATCTTGGTCACCAAGGATATCAACATGTATATCAAAGCGAAAGCATTGGGCTACATGGTTGAGGATTATCTGAATGATAAGGTAATCGAAGACACTGATTTGCTCTATTCAGGCGCACTCGAACTCCCCGATAATTTCTGGGATACCCTTTCAGGTAGTCCCCAAGTCAAGAAGGATAGGGAGAGTGGAATATCAACATATCGTATTAAGGGTCCGATATGCTCTGCACTTCACGTCAATCAGTTGCTTTGGTCGGATGCATTGAAGTTTGAATGCATTGTTCGCGAGGTGTACCAGAATACTGCAGTACTGCAGACTCTCGTAGATTACCGAAATCCTAAACATGCAGTTTTTGGCATCACCGCAAAAAATTGCGAGCAAAACTTTGCACTCAATTTGCTTCTTGATCCCAATATTGACCTCGTTTCATTGCTGGGGCAAGCAGGTACGGGGAAAACGCTCCTTGCTGTTGCTGCAGGACTTCTTCAGGCGATTGAAGGGAAGAGATTTGGCGGCATCATCATGACTCGTGTTACTGTTTCGGTTGGCGAGGATATTGGTTTTCTTCCCGGCACTGAAGAAGAAAAGATGGGGGCTTGGATGGGGGCACTCGAAGATAACCTTGAAGTGCTTGTCTCGGTTGCTGGAAATCAATTCAAGAAGAGCAGTGGATATAGCGGAAGTCAAATGGCTGCTGAAATTGCGCGGACTGAGAAACAGCAACAGATAAAGGACTCTGTTAAAGTGAAGTCACTCAATTTCATGCGCGGGCGCACGTTTTTCAGGAAATATCTCATCATCGACGAGGCGCAGAATCTCACGCCAAAGCAGATGAAGACACTTATCACCCGTGCTGGTCTTGGGACGAAAGTGGTGTGTCTTGGCAATATAGGGCAGATTGACTCCCCGTACCTTACGGAAGGGTCGTCCGGTCTTACCTATATGGTTGATCGTTTTAAAGGTCGAGAGCATACAGGTCACATCATCCTGCAACGTGGTGAACGTTCACGTCTTGCCGACCTGGCAAATGAAGTGCTCTAAAAGTTTCATTTAAGACCCAGACCCCGTTTCGGCGGGGTCTTTTTTTTTGGGGGGGCACAAAGCGGCTCCCTCTCAAAAAAAGAAGAGCACCCGTGGGGTGCTCCGTTTTTCAGTCGAAGAGATCCTTCGACTGAAACATGATGTCGCGCGGCGCATGAATGATGTTGATGAGGACAACGAGGAGTGCACGCGCGCTATCTTCACTTACCGTGGTAGTGTCGATTGCTTTGTGTACATGTTTGCATATCTCAAGACATGCCGATGCATTTGCTGCATACTCACGCAAACGTTCCATGAACACTGCATGACACACCTCATCTTTGAGGAGTTCCCTAAGATGCACAAGAAAGGGAAGGAGGAGTGCATAGGTTATCCTTTCACTAATTGCCTTACCCTCGAGGCGGCGTGCATTGGGAAGGAGTATGGTGTTGCAATACCAGCGTGCACAATCAGTCACGGCTGTGGTAAACGCAATTTCTGCGGGAGTGAGCATGGTTATCTCCAATCGATGTAAAAGAAGAGCAGTTCTAAAGAGATAGTGTGTCGTATATGTATTTATACGTCAATCTTTGCATTTTCTTCTGCGTATTGCGTGCTGTGTAAATGTATCCACTGTTTGTATATATGCTCCTGCTATACTATGAAGACAGCGGAGGATATGTATATGCGCGTTCTTACTTTCACCATACGAACGACCCTGTTTTGTATATGTGCATACCTATACATAGGTGCTTTTTCTGTGCTCGCACAAGAAACAGAGGTGGGAGAAAATATTCCCGAGACAGTACTTGAAGAAAGTGAAGCACCTGCACCTGGCGTGACTGAAGATACTCCGCCATCACCCGATGTTTCTCTAAACGACAATGTCGTACCTGAAGAGGTGCTGCCACCACAGGATACAGGAGAAAATACTTTGCTTGAACCTGTGGTAGATACTGAGGTCCCTCCCCCCGTCACTCCATCAGCCGAGGAACCTCCTGTGACAGACATGCCGGCGGAGGTTATCCCGGAAGAGGTTCTTCATACCGGTGTATCGGAAACTATTCTCGAAGAATATGCATCCGCCACCGAAAAAATAACTGAAGTACAGATACCTGTACCACTTCCGGAAGATGAGGCATATATTCTAGAGGCAGATACGTATGGTTCTTTTGGACTCATCGAGCAGCCTGTTTTTATACTGCATGCAGAGCAGCCATTCCTCGAAGCACATGAAGAAACAGACGATGATACTGAAGAACATGGTGTGGTTGAAGATGTACTCTCTTCCGTCGATACTGCTGTTGATGCTGTGGTGGAAATAGTGGAGGAGGTGATAGAGGTGGTAGTAGATGCGACAACCGCCGCTGCTACGTTTGTGACGGATGCAGTCTTGCCTGCGGAAGAAGTATCTGGAGTGCTTGAGGAGGAGGGGGAAGTGCTGCCTATCAGTAACAGCACTAATATTGTTACAACTACCACAGACGAAGTTGCCGTTGCCACAGATACTGAAACAGAGGTAATAGATATTCCTTCAGTGGAAGTGTCTATGCCCGATGCACCATATACAGTGCGGGTACTTGTGGATGGGTATCTCTGTACACACATGAATAATTTGCAGAACGAGACTACTCTCGAAATAACTATTGCAACCTCGTGCATGACCCCCGGCACACACCAAGCGCATATCGAAGTGGAGGCTGAGGATACTATATATGTATGGGAGGGTGAGTTTGTGTGGGGTGGGGAG
>CAZMYZ010000022.1:0-11160 GCA_964570795.1 uncultured Candidatus Saccharibacteria bacterium | reverse complement strand
ATCGAACCTGGATCGCAGGTACCGCAAACCTGCATTCTATCCATTAAACTATGAGAGCGTGGACGGAGACGATTCTACCATAGAGAATTGTATTTGATAAGCCCCGCAAGAGGTGCGGGGCTTATGGTGCGATTTAGAATCCGAAGTACTCCATGAGTTTGTGGGAGAAGGGTTCTTCGAGATGCTCTACAGGAAGTCGAGGACCCATGAGACGCTCTATATCATCCACATACTCCTCCGGAAGAGGAATGATGATGAGTGGCATAAAAAGTTTCTTTGACTTCACAATGAGTTGTGGCCCTTGCGGATTTTCTTCATCAACACAGTATGACTCGAGGGTAGTGTAGGGGTAGAGTTCATCGCCAACGCGAATTCCTCGGGTGAGTATCTCAAAAGGAATAATACGCGGCATTTTATTGCCATTGAGAAAAACAACCATGGTGGCAAGGAGAATGACGACACCAAAAAGTACATTACCAAAAATAATACTCGTAATTGAGCTTGCGACAGCAATGATACCGAGCGCCCAAAACCAGTCATGTGATTTTTCAATGTGGGTATGCTCCGGTGCTTCCCAATAGAGAGATGATGTATTGTTCATGGGATAATTGTAGCACAGCAATTTTTGGGTTTGTACTTTATACACGTATAGAAAATCCCCGAGTGCGTGAAGCATTCGGGGACTAATTCCTTTTCCCATCACTATATTGTTTCGTAGTGTGAAACTTGGGTGAGTGGGTGGTATTTCATCTTGGTCATGTCGGTGATACCCACCAAAGTATCAAGTGAAAGGTCGTCGGCAAAAGGCTCAAGTGCCTGCCGTGCAACGGTTGCAAAGTATTTTGCCTTTGCAATTGCCATACCACGCTCGGCGGTGTCGGCATAGGGAGCAGATACAAGAAGGAGTGCACCTCCAGCCTTCAAGTTGGGATTGTTTTTAAAATTGTTGAGCACAATCCCACCCGCGACTGCGACTGCTTCACGCCAGGTGCCACCCGTGTGCCCGTAGGGGCCAATGATGAGTGCACGATTGGGAAGGTGAAGCCAGTCAAAGCCACGCCCTACACCGATGATGTTTTCATTGTGGACGAGTTCAAGGACAGGGCGCCCCTCTTTCTTAATACGTGCTACATGTGCACGGTTATTAAGGACAAGGGGAAGGAGGTCTTCGAGAATCTCCTCGGACACCTCAGGGTAGAGCGCAATCACCTTGTGTGTCAGTTCTGCATCTGAGAGTTCGGTGCAGTCGGCAATCGAAAGTTCTGCGCCGTTACCTCCACAGAGAATGAGTGCATCTTCATCGGTCTCAATCCCCACAACAATCGCCGAGATGGCAGGATTGTCTATACCAAACACTTCATCAAATTCATGTTTGAGGGTAAATGCCCCTTCACGCGATGCAGCGATGTTGTACTTGTGTCCTGCACACCCGCGGTGCTCATTGTGCTCCTTTGAGAAGTGGAAAGTACAGAGTGCGAGGGAAGAATGTCCTTCACGTGCAACACGCTCCACAGCATCGAGTACGAGGCGGCCAAGGTAGGGGTCACCCAAGGTAAATTTCCCGCCGATGTTGCGAAATGGCTTTAGGATACCCATCGGTACACCGGTGATAAGGGGGAGATTAATACGCCCATCCATACACTTAAAGACGAGTATTTGTGTGGGGTGTTTGCCTTTATGAAGGAGACGCCCGCCATACGCACTTGCGGTATCGAATGCTTCGTTGCGCTCTTTATTGAGACTGAGAATTTCTGCTTTGAGACCCATGATTTTTCCTCTTGAGTTAATAAATAATGAACTGCATAAAAAGAACGGAATCCGCGGTGGGTGTGTGGCAAACGCCACACATCCACCGCGGAACATACGCGCAGTTGTACCACGGAATATATAAAGTGTGAAGTATCGCGCAGTGCGCTGTTGTATGCAAAGAAAAAGGCCTTGCACTGAGGCAAGGCCAATAAATACCCAAAAGAAAAAGCCCCGCATATTGCAGCGGGGCTTTGAGCGTGCACCCTCACGGGTGGGAAAAGAACAGGTTAGTTGGCCGGGACTAAGGTGGTCTGGACACACGGTTTCCCGTTTGCCTTGACGCAAACCGGCGGAACAACGACGGGCGGTACAGGAGCCGGCTTGACTGTGTATGCCTTGTAGACACACGGCATTGCGGTCACGAGCACACCAGGCAGTGCAGCACCGGCACCATTGGAGAGGCCAATCGAAGCAGCACCGGCGCTGTTGGAGCCACTCGCGCCAACACCAGAGCCCGCAGAAGTGCCAGTTACCGATGCAACCATCACCAACTGGTGGCCCCACAAACGGACAACCTTGATTGGGTTGCCGTTGTCATCGAACTCGCCGGTGGTTTGTTCGATAAAGGCGTCCTTGTTGAGACCAACGAGCCTTCCATGCATGGTTCGCACGGTGGCGTAGTCGGCACCAAGTCCAAAGATAACGCCTGGGGTCGTTTGGATTACTTCGTCCGCGTTCTCCTGGATGTTGAACCTCGGACCGCAGACACCCATCTTGGTTGTGGCGATGTTGCCGATTGCCATCGACAGGGGTGCTTCGGGAGCCGGAGGCAGTACAACCGTGGTGTATTTCGCGCTGCTGTTGTCGGTAAAACCAACCGTTGCACCACCACCGTTGCCGTTGCCGGAAGCATTGGCACCTGCCGCCGCTCCGGACGTACCCCCTTGGCCGCCTGTCGCCTTGGCATCACCACCAGTCGCTGCCGCGCCAGCAATGGACTTGGACTCGGCAATGCCGGTACCAACACCAGTTGCCGAAGCCGACAGTTTGGCGTTCAGTTCCTGACCTTGGCCTTGCAGTTGGTTTGCACTGCCACCTGCGCCGCCCTTGCCACCACCACCGCCTTGACCACCCGTACCACCGGAATTACCGTGATTACCACCACCGTTGCCGGGGTTGTTGTGACCGTCGCCCTTGTCATGACCATAGCCATTTCCTTGGCCGTGTTCACTGTGGCCTTGGCCATTTTGGTTTTGATGCCCGTCTTCACCACTGTTGGTGGCAAAGGCTGCCGAAGAGACCGCGAAAAGGGCGGCTACTGCGAGAGACGAAACGAGACGTTTGTTCATGTGTTGCTCCTTGTACTAAGTTGTGAGGTACTACCATCGTAGAGGAAAACCCCCTTACGTGCCGGTATTGTAGCATACTTCATACATACTGTCAACACATCAAAAACCCTATACATCAAGGCGCCTTACTACCTTTTTGGTATACTCCTTCAATATGAAATACTTTAATGTGCGGTGCAGGGGGATTATCCTTCATGAAGGAAAGATGCTTATGGTGCGACACCCACATCATCCGGACAATGTTGTACTCCCTGGTGGACATCTGGAATTTGGTGAGGACCCAAAGGAGTGTATGCATCGGGAACTCGTGGAGGAACTCGGTGTAGCGCCGGTTATTGGGCGACTTCTGTATGTAAATACCTTTGTGGACAGAGAAGACAGGCAGCCAGTGGAATTTTTCTTTGAGATTATGAATGGTGCTGCGTACCTCAACTGCCACCTCCTCGAACGCACTCATGCATACGAACTTGCGGATATTGTGTGGGTGACACCCACCGATGACGTACATATTTTGCCGGAGGTCTTGGGGGAAGATTTTAGGACACGCGGAGTCCTCAGTGATACACCGCGATTTACAAAAGGATAGGGGTGCGATGCACAAAAGGGCCGCACGCAAAGCGTGCGGCCCTTTTGTGCATACTGCATCATACGCGGTATGATAGAGGGATGTCACAGAATCCATTTCACAACCAACCCACCTCTATTGTTATTTTTGGTGGCACGGGCAATCTTGCTGAGACCAAATTACTCCCTGCGCTTTTTGATTTATTTGTACAAAACTTGCTCCCTGACTCATTTTGCGTACTGGGGCTTTCACGCCGAGCACTCTCGGATGAGGAGTATCGCACCTTTGTGCACGATAGCATCGTTGCGAAAAAAGCGCAGTATGACGAGAGCGCACTTAGTGCCTTTTGTGCACACACTCGTTATCTCTCGGGAGGGTTTGATGATGCGACTTCATATGAAGCAGTGAAGGCCGCACTCAATACCTTTGATACTGAAATCGGCCAGTGTACCAATAAACTTTTTTATCTTGCGGTGCCCCCAAACCTCTATAGCAATATCTTTAGCAAACTGAAAGAGAGCAACGCGATGGCTCTGTGCGATGGGGTGGGCTCATGGTCGCGGCTTCTCGTGGAAAAACCTTTTGGGAGTGACCTCACTACCGCAGAAGCACTCGAGGCACAACTCTGCGACCTTTTTACCGAAGAACAGATTTACCGCATCGACCATTATCTCGCGAAGGAGGCAATTGAAAATATCATGTCACTTCGTTTTGCAAACAGTATTCTCTACGATTCGTGGAATGGAAACAAAATAGAATCCATCGATATCAGGCTTTTTGAATCACAAAATGTGTCGACGCGCGGCTCCTTCTATGATGGTATTGGTGCACTTCGCGATGTGGGGCAAAACCACATGCTTCAGATGCTTGCACTTCTCACTATGCAGCCCGCTGATATCAGTGATGCACACGCGGTGCGTGCAGGCAGGCTTGCGGCCCTCAAGTCGCTTGTCATGCGTGAGATAGACCCCCATGTGCGCGCACAGTATGCGGGGTATCGTGAGACAGCAGGAGTGAATCCACAGAGTGAAACAGAGACCTATTTCAGGATTGAAACGCATATCGACAGCGAACTTTGGAAAGACGTGCGTGTTACTTTGGAATCAGGAAAAGCACTCCACACATCACTCACGGATGTAGTTATCACCTTTCGTGCGATAGACGAGTGTGCATGCGCCACACAGGCAGTGCCGCATGAGCATCGCAATACACTGCGCCTTACCTTCTCTCCTGAGCAAAGCATGCGCCTCACGATGTGGGTGAAAGAACCAGGATTTTCATTTAAACTCCATGAGCGGGAACTCGTTCTCGCAAAGGAGGAGGGCGAAGCATTGCGTTCTCCCGAAGCATACGAACGTGTGCTCTATGATTGCATTATTGGCGACCAAACACGCTTTGTGAGTGGTGAAGAAGTGGTGGCAGCGTGGCAGTTTATTACACCCCTCCTCACACTCTTCCACTCACTGCCACTACGAGGATATGCAGAGGGAAGTGACCCATCAACTATTATTGATATTGAATAATATACATACTATATGAACAAAGAAATTGGATTTGTAGGGCTCGGGCGCATGGGATTTAATATGGTGACGTTGCTTCGCGAGAAAGAATATCGTGTGGTGGGGTACAACCAAAACTCTGCCCCCTATGGCGACACGGCAGCAATTGGCGTGGAGATGACCGCTTCGCTTGCGGAGATGGTGTCGGCACTTTCCGCGCCGTGTGTGGTGTGGCTTATGGTGCCAAGTAGCGCAGTGGATACGGTGCTTGGGGAACTCGTACCACTTCTCAGTGTTGGTGACACCGTGATAGATGGAGGAAATAGTTTTTATAAGGACTCGGTGCGCCGTCATGCAGCTTTGAAAGCAAAAGGAATCGAGTACCTCGACTGTGGTACTTCAGGCGGTATGACGGGTGCACGTCACGGGGCGGCTATTATGGTGGGTGGACCACGTGAGACATTTGTATCACAAGAACATCTCTTTGCTGCGCTTGCGACGAAGGATGGGTATGCGCGTGTAGGGAACGAAGGTGCGGGGCACTTTGTAAAGATGATTCACAACGGGATTGAGTACGGCATGATGGGTGCTATTGCTGAAGGTGTGGCTATTCTCCATGAGCGCGAAGCAGAAATGGGTATTGACCTCAATGAGGTGTTTAAGCCATATGAACATGAAAGTATTATTACAAGCAAACTTGTCTCGTGGCTTGTAAATGCATACAAAGAAGGACAGATAGAACTTATTGAGGGTATTGTGCCAAAGGGAGAGACTGAGGAGGAGATGGAACACATCACTACACTTGGTGAAACCTTGGTACTCGAGGCGGCACTTCTTCAGCGCAAGAAAACACGTGAAGCACCTTCGTACTTAGGAAAGTTGGTGGCCGCAATGCGCAATCAATTTGGCGGGCATAAGGTGATTGCAAAAGAGTAGTATGGAAATTATTCGGACTAGAAATCCTCAAGTGGAGGCAGGATATGCCCTTTGTGATGCAATTATGCGCCACAAAGAGCATCCAATTCTCCTTATGCTTTCAGGTGGCTCGGCGTTTGAAATACTTGCACATGTAGATATCGAAGCGCTCGGCCCACATATTACCCTTAGCGTACTCGATGAGCGTTATTCCACTGACCTACACATTAATAATTTTTCACAACTCTCCCTGACTGATTTTTTTGCACGCGCTACAGCGAGCGGGGCGCAATGCATCTTAACAGAAATAACTGAAGAATCGTCTGAGGAGGTAGCGGTGCAGTGGGAAGTCTCACTTCGTGTATGGAAATCAGTGCATCCTGATGGAGTCGTGCTTGCGACAATGGGTATTGGTCCTGACGGGCACACCGCAGGTATTTTCCCTCGGGTACCCAATGTGGATTTTAGTGGAGAGCCACTCGTGGTGGCATACACAGTACCCGAGGGCGCCCATCAGTATAGTGAGCGTATTACAACCACATTCACCTTTCTCACCGAATGGGTCGATGAAGCGATTGTGTATGCAGTGGGGGAAGAGAAGAAGGACGTACTTATAAAACTTGAGAAAGGTGAATCTTCACCAGAAGAAATGCCTGCAAATATTTTTCATGAAATGCACTCAGTAAAATTATATACGGATATTGGTGTATAGGGTGTATACTATATACAGACAGAACGCAAAAATCTCCTACGAATGTAGGAGATTTTTGCGTTTGCGGAGGGAGCGAGATTCGTCCCGTTTTTTCTAGCACGCTTCGCATGCAAGAACACTGGACGCGCCTCGTCTGTTTTTGCATTTTGAATAGCAAAAACATGACTCCGGCGTTCGAATCTCTACGAGAAGCACGAAGGTGCTTCTCTCTCCTTCCGCTCAAGAAAATAACCGCCTAATGGCGGTATTTTCAACGAGCGGAAGGAGAGAGATTCGAACTCTCGGTCCGGTTTCCCAGACTCTTGTTTTCAAGACAAGTGCAATAGACCAACTCTGCCATCCTTCCCTGTGTATTATTTTGGCTGCGGTAGCACTCTATCATTTTTTTTCTTTTCAAACAAACTATGTCCAAGATGATGTGTCGCGTGGCAGTTAGGGCAGAGTAATTCAAGATTACTGAGTACATCTGTCCCTCCTCGATGTCGTTCTTTTTTGTGGTGAACTTGAAGAATTGCATAGTTATTTTCACCGCATTTTTTGCATACTCCATTGCATCTTTGTGCAACTCTTTCTTTTAAAAGAGTCCCTTGATGGGCGTTGTTTTTTGTATTGTGACCAAGATATTTAATTCCCGACCTTCCTTTATTCGCACACGAACGGGAACATGTTCGCTTTCCACCAATATATGTATTGCCACATACGTTACATATCTTTTCAGTACGTTGGCTTTTTCCACAGCATGCTAAAGAACAAAATACACCACCACTTGAAATTTGGAGAGGTCGCCTGTACATCATTTTCCCACATACAGAACAAGAACAATTTGGCTTTCGTTGAACTTTCATATTCTATCGTTCTACCAGTATACCACCCACTAATTTTAATATGGTATGCTATTCCCATGAAATTGATGGGAATAGATTATGGGACAAAGCGTGTCGGTATTGCACTTACCGACGATAAAGGGATGATGGCGTTTCCGCGTGAAGTGCTCCCCAACGACGCATCTTTGATGAAGGGGATTGAGCGAATTGTTGCTGCTGAAAAGGTGGGGGTTATTGTGGTGGGACATTCCCTTGGACGCGATGGTGCCCCCAATAAAGTACATGCAGCGGTGGAGGAATTTATTCTTGACCTTACCTTGCATATAGGGCTTCCCGTAGAACTCGAACCTGAGCAATACACGACGCAGGAGGCAATTCGCTTTCAGGGAAGGAACGAGATGACGGACGCGAGCGCAGCGAGCGTCATACTCAATAGTTATTTAACCAGGACGCAGCATTCACAATAATATCTATGATTAATTACGACGATTTTACAAAAGTAGAAATTCGCATTGGTGAGGTACTCTCAGTGGAACTCATTGATGGTGCAGACAAGCTCCTTAAATGCATGGTGGATGTTGGTGACCTTGATGCCGAGGGAAATAAAGTGCCACGACAAATACTTTCCGGTATTCGTGAGTACTTCGAGGACCCACAAGTCTTAGTGGGGAAGAAGTTTCCCTATGTAGTAAATCTCGCACCACGCACTATTCGGGGATTCGAAAGTCAGGGGATGATACTTGCTGCAAGTCATGAAGGAGTGCTTGCACTTCTCGCTCCTACAGCAGATGTTCCTCCTGGCACAAAAATAAAATAAGTTTTGTGTGGAATGTGTGCCTGATACGTACATAATACGTGTATAATGAGGGTACATATTTGTATGACCGTTCTTTCCTCGTTACAACGCGTGTTCCCGCCACCACATATTATGTCCTTCCCGTGTGTGGGGGTGGATATTTCTGATACGTCACTCAAGTTTATTCAGTTTGAGCGTGAGCATTCCCACGACGAGTTTCTTAATTTGCGCCACTGGGGCGATATTGAAATTCCTTCGGGAATTGTAGAGCGCGGCAATGTGCATGACGGAGCCAAACTCGCTGCGGTCCTGGGTGAAATGAAGTCGCGCACCAATGCACGTTATGTGAATGTGTCACTCCCCGAAGAGCGTGCGTACCTTTTTGACACCACGCTTCCTGAAGCAACTTCTCGCAAAGATATTCGTGGACTTTTGGAATTTCGTCTTGAGGAAAATGTACCACTCTCACCCCGCGATGCGTATTTTGATTACGCGGTTGTGGGTCACGATACTGAAAATCGAACCATGCGTATTGCGGTGGCAGTTTACGCGCAGTCAACCATCAATAGTTATTACGAAGCCTGCATTCAGGCAGGGCTTATCCCACTTGCGTTTGAAATTGAGGCGCAAGCAATTGCACGTGCTGCTGTGCCCAAGAGCAACCACGGTACCTATATGATTGTTGATTTTGGAAAAACACGTATGGGTATCGGTATCGTGCATCGCGGCGCACTCATGTACGCCTCTACTATTGATGTGGCGGGAAGTCAGATGAGTGCTGATATGCGCGAAATCCTTGGCAATCTTGCTGAGTCAGAACTTACGATGATAAAAAACACTCGTGGATTGGTGCATACGAAAGAAAATGATGCAGTGGCAACGGTGCTTGAAAAGTATGCAAATGTAATTGTCGATGAATTGAGTATTCGTATGCATTACTGGAACACGCGAGATATCGATAGAGAAGCACGAGAGATTAAGAAACTTATTATTTGTGGCGGTAGCGCCAATCTCCTTGGTCTCCCCGAGTATCTCGCTGATAAACTTGAAGTGCCTGCAGAGAGAGCGCAAGTGTGGGGTAATGCCTTTCCACTCGATACTCATATTCCGCCTATTACCCGCCGATATTCATACGGATATGCTACAGCTATTGGTCTTGCCTTGCGTAATTTTATATAGCCATGATTAATCTCATTCCACCAGCAGGATACACTGTACTCAAACGAGAGTATTTATTGCGCGTGGGTGCGTCACTTTGTTTTCTTCTTGGCAGCGTTTTTTGTATCCTCACGATTGCACTTGCACCAACGTATATACTTACGAGTGCGCAAATAGCAGATTATGAAGCACGCATTAATAACGTAGAAGATGAAGCCGCTGTATTTGCAGAAGCCGAGCGTCAGGTGGGGGAGGCACATACAATGCTCACTCAGTTACAAACAATTGGCCATACGGTGCATACTTCAGATATTTTACGTGAGATAGAACACCTAACTCCTGCTGGCATTTCATTTAAAACTTTCTATATGGCGTCGAAAGCTCAAAACACGCCACAGACCATCCAAGTGCAAGGGGTTGCTGCTACACGAGAAGCACTCATTCGATTTAAAAATGAACTCGAAGCAACGCCGCGATTTGAAAAAGCAGAAGTGCCGATTGCTGATCTTGCTCGGGATGCTGACTTACCATTTGCCATTACGGTTACCCTTAGCAAAGATTCATAAAATATGAGTATTTCTGGAGTTCACAAAAGCACACGTATCATTGCAATAGTCGGGAGTCTCCTGTGCGTGGGAAGTATCTTTTTGTATTGGGGGTTTTTTCATCTCGTTGAGCAGCATAAAATGCATTTAAATGAAATGCGTGAATCCCATGCTCGTATTGAACAAAATCGTGACACCTTTACTGCACTGGTGGCTCGGCTTGAAGAAACGCGTAGTGACCGTGAGTCTTTGCAAAAACGTCTTCTCACCGAAGAGGGGGTAATAGACTTCTTGACCCTTATCGAGACTGTGGGTAGGGAGCAACAAGTCTTGCTCAAAACAAACACAATCACGACACGTCCAATAAATGAGGCCTTTGAAACAGTAGTCATCAATCTTTCTGTTGAGGGGACATATCCTGCGCTTGTAAAAGTCTTGACGCTTTTTGAATATCTTCCATATCAGGTATCAATACGTAATGTACAGTTTTCAGCGATGGAGGGTGAAAAGAAAGGTACATGGACAAGTACATATGATGTTGAAGTCACTCAATTTAAAACACATGAAATTTAATCTCAACATATCTACCACCCACTCATTTCACTCGCTTGGCACTGAGGGTGCTTCGCATGAATATATGCACCCAAAACGTGACTGGATGCTTATTTTGGGTATTGCGGTGCTGGTGTTTCTGTGCGGTGTGGTATATATCGGCATCGATTTTTACGCGCAGTTTGTTATGTCTCCCGAGCAATCATTTACCGAAGATAAGGTGATTCGATATCGTGATACTGCACTTATTGAAACAGCAAAAAAGTACAATGATGATGAGCGGATGTTCAATACATTACGTCTGGATATACCTCCTGTCCTTGAAGATCTTGCAGCAGAGAGTACTACCGCGAGTACATCCGAAATAATTTTAGAAAATAGCACCCCCCTTGCGGAGGAGGAGGCTCCTCGGTACACTGAGGGCGATTCCATTTTGCCCCTGTAGTTAAATGGATATAACTGCGGACTTCTAAGCCGTTATTCTTGGTTCGATTCC
>CAZMYZ010000021.1:0-11348 GCA_964570795.1 uncultured Candidatus Saccharibacteria bacterium | reverse complement strand
CTTTGTTGCGCATCTATCTTCGAAGCCCCTATATTTTCTGAGGCCGTCAGTTTTTCCTCTGTGTACAGTTTGTATACGTTTCGTTGAAATGATTTGATATACTTGTATACATATATGATGGATATACGAGTACGTATTGCTTTTTTTGCGGTGTTATTTTTTGCGGTGTCTGCTACTCATGCGCAAGCAGCTACATTGTATTTTGATCCAAGCAGTGCAGATATTTTCCGTGGGGATAGCATTACTGTAGGGCTTCGCCTTGATACCGATGAAGGTGAGTGTATCAATACTGTAGATGCTACCATTCACTACGATACAGCACTTAATGCAGTAGATATCTCTCGTGGTAATTCAATCTTAAATCTTTGGGTCGAATCTCCAAAAATTGATGAAGCAAACCACACTATTCGTTTTGCGGGAGGACTGCCTGGAGGTTACTGTGGGCGTATTGCAGGTGATCCCAGTCTTACAAATGTAGTTCTTGAGATAGTCTTCCAATCACCAGGATTCACGATTGGTGGAGGGGGTGATAACAAATCACCACGCATCTGGCTTGATGAAAGTTCACAAGTGCTTTTGCATGATGGCACAGGCAACCCCGCACCACTTTCGCTCCAGGAAGCTCATATTAATCTTGCCGACACCGCAGGAAGTCAGATTCAGGATACCTGGAAAGATGATGTACGGAGTGATACTGAGTTACCGTCTGACTTTACCGTCACCCTTACCAAAGACGATTTTGCCTTCAATGAAGAGTATTTCATCGTCTTTAATTCAAACGACAAGCAGTCGGGTATCGACCACTACGAAGTTATGGAAGAGCCGTTTGCTGAATTTGCCGCATTCAAATGGGGGCGTGCTGATGCACCATGGGTAGAGACGGAAAGTCCTTATGTGCTCAAAGATCAGACACTCAACAGTACTATTCGAGTAAAAGCAATCGATAAAGCAGGAAATATTCGAGTAGTAACTCTCGTTCCTGATACCGCACTGCGCAGTATGTCTCTCGACATGCTCATTACTACAATAGTTGTCGCAGGCGTCATACTACTTGTGAGTGTATTGGTTTTCTACGCACTTTGGAAGCGTAAACAGCGTTTATTAGGTGAAGAAACTAATACTGAAGAAGTATAATCATGCTCCTATTTCTAAAATACATACTTAGCATTATTTTTCTCATCGGATACTTCTGTGGTGTAGGAAACGTTGAAGCAGCAACACTTAAAGTGAGCCCTAATACCGGTGTTTATACTGCAGGTACGCCGTTCACTGTTTCAGTCGTTCTTAATACCGAAGGGAAGTCGGTTAATGCTGCTGACGGCAAACTTAGCTTCAATACACGCGAATTGCAGGTTGTGAGTGCATCACGTGCAAGTTCCATCTTTAATCTTTGGACTGAAGAGCCAACATTCTCAAATAGTGCTGGCACGATTTCTTTTGGTGGTGGTTCGCCAATGGGATACAAAGGTGCTGCAGGTACCATTATGACAGTGACGTTCCGACCACTTGCTGCGGGCACACCAAAGGTTACGTTTGGTGGAGGTTCAGTACTCGCAGCAGACGGCATGGGAACTAATGTTCTCACCTCTATGGGAAGTGCTTCATTTACTATTGCTGCAAAGGGTGAGACTCCTGCACCTGAGTATATTCCACCAGCAAATACCCCTGGAGCACCGAAAATTACATCGAGCACACATCCCGATGCTTCAGTTTGGTACAAAGAAAAAAATGCAACATTGAGTTGGTCAGTGCCCGCGGGTGTGACCGCAGTACGTATGCTCCTTGATGAAACTTCAGGTACGATACCTACGAAAGTCTATGAAGAGCCACTCACTGAAAAGAAGATTGAAGACCTTCCCGAAGGAGTTTCCTATTTTCATCTTCAGTTCAAGAATGCTGACGGCTGGGGACGTATTAGCGAATACACGCTTCGTGTAGACACAGAAGCACCAAAGAATTTTACTATTACTGAAGAATCGGCTGATGCAAATAATCCAAGTAAAGTGCTTCTTTTTACCAGTGAAGACACCTCTCCAATTCGCGAATACAAAATTCAGATAGATGGCAAGGAGCCAATTATTTTCAAGGATTCTGAAGGAGTGAAAAAATATACCCTTGAGTCACTCATGCCGGGGTATCACACTATTTCTGTAGAAGCATTTGATAGTGCAGGGAATGCTGCAGTAGCGAGTTACTCGCTCACGATTGAAGCCTTTGAAAAGCCAGTCTTTGTAGAATTCCCCACGCGCATCAATACCGAAGTAATCCCCGCCATTAAGGGAAAAACTCGTCCCAATGCAACGGTAGCTATAGAAGTGGTGCGTGCAAGTGACAACACCATCATAAGTGTTGCAGAGGGTAGTGCAGAAAAGAATCCGTATGTAGTACAAAGTAATGGAGATGGAGAATTTATTTTCATCCCTGATGATACTTTCGATACTGGTGTATACACAATTACTGCAGTTGCACGTGATGCATTTGGGAGCGTGAGTGAAAAATCTGATGCAATTAAAATTATTGTCGAGGTACCAGGGTATGTTGCAGCAGGTACTGTGGTGATTAATTTCCTTTCTGTACTTGTGCCTATTGTTGCACTTATCATCGTACTTATCTTTGGTTCATGGTATCTCTGGCACCGTCTTGTACTCTGGAAGCGAAAGGTGCGCAAGGAGACACTTGAAGCAGAGGAGCGTCTCACGCTTGAATTTACGGGCATTGTTAAAAATCTTGATACAAGTATTGCTGAACTTAAAGAGTCACGAAAGGGTAAACTCACCAAGGCAGAAACAACACTCATTGAGCGTATTGAGAGTGACTTGAAAACTGCACAGAGTAAGATTAGTAAGGAAATTGAAGATATTGAAAATGTGCTTAAATAAGTATCATGAAAGAAAATCTGCAAAAACACATACTCGTTGCATCGGTACTCTTGGGGATAGCACTTGTCTTTGTGGGTGGGTCATGGTTTGTACATCATAATCAACGTGCTTTAGAAACCCAAGTACGAGCCCTTCTTGATGAAGAACTTGAGTACATGCGTACACTTGTAGAAATCACTGATCAAAATGGTGCAGATAGTATTACAGAAACCATCATTAGTGATTGTCCACGAAGGGGTGAGTATGAAAATCTTCTTAATTCGCTCGCTACACTTTCAAAGCGTGACCTGATAGCACTCCAAACACTTACGGAGAGTTGCGGTAGTTTTTATCCTGAACGAAAAGCACTCATGGTGTCAAAACTCGAGCGTGAGTTTGCACAATATACAAAATTACTTGCTCTTCTTACACCATTGAGTGAACGTGACCTGGATCTCTATCATAAAAAGGAGTGGGAAGAAATAGTCGCTCTTGAAAAATCACGTAGTACTGCACTTCGTGACCAGACACGTCTTCAAAATGAGATAATCACCGCACTCATTTCAGGTGCATCAGTGCAGAGTACCGAGGTGACTTCGCTCGCTCGTGATGCACAGGATATTGGTGAACTACTCGTTGTATACAATAAGCGTATTGATGATTTGCGCACACGAGTGACACCGTAATATATGTCTAAAAAACTTTGGCAGATTTTATTTCCCAAATATACGGGGAAGCAGTTCACCACTATCAAGTATGCTTTTCCTGCGGTGGTTATTGCGGCACTTTTTGCAAGTCTCGCCTCAGTTATTACTGAAAATAGTTCGTATATCACGATTGGGACGAGTGAAACTTCAGTAACACGTGACCAAGAGTTTTTTGTTAATGTAAGCGTCACTGCACACATAGCAGTGAATGCTGTTGACCTCGTGATTTCCTACCCAGAAGATAGGATTGAGGTAGTGGGAATTGATACCGGTACTTCGGTCATCACCCTTTGGACAGAAAACCCATACTACAAAGATGGGAAGATATACTTACGCGGAGGCACCTTCCGTAAAGGTTTTGTGGGTGAGCATACGCTTGCACGTATAAAGGTGCGTGCTATTGAGGCAGGGAATGCGCGTATTTTCGTAAGTGAATCGGCGCTCGTTGCTGGTGATGGGAAAGGCACACCTATTCCCGTTGATGCTGAGGATGGACAAAATGAAGTAAAAATTGCTGTCCTCGGTGAGGATGGAGTGCTTTCAGGTGAAGCAACAATTTCACTTATTACTGATATGGATGGTGATGGAGCAGTTGATCTTAAGGACATTAGTACTTTTATGGCAGCATGGTTCACCAAGGCAAAGACATATGATTTTGATGGGGACGGGCGTATGACATTTAGAGATTTTTCAATTATTCTCGCAGACTCATTTACTCGATAAACTGTTGATAATAGCGTGGATAGCAGTGGGATAGACTGTTATTATTATCTATAGGTACCCTTTGTACCTACTCAGGTAGGGGGTATCAGCATAAATCAAAATACGGCTAATATACTTGATTTATTGCAACGTAGAGTTATGAAGCAACGATACATAATGAAAGGAGCGCATAAAGAAATGCGGGGTTTTGAGTATCTGGTATACAGTGTGCTTTCATCGGCGCTCCTTGTGGTACTTGTGTCTCTCCCGCTTGCTCCAGTGTTTGCTGATGAAATTGTGTCTGAAGCAACTCCTTTGGAACCGATAGAGGTACCTGTAGAAACACCTGTTGAGGAAATAATTGTTGCACCTGATGAAGTTTCTGTGGGCTCAGATACTCAGGAAGAGGTCGCTCCTCAACCCTCTGAAGTAGAACCAGTTGTTGAAGAAACTATTCCTGAAGAAGTTGATTTGAGTGTGATAGATACGCCAGTTCAGATAGATGAAACATACACTGCTGACACTTCGTATGAAGTACCTGTTGACGAGAGTGTCGAAGAGGTAGTACCTCCTGTTGAAACAGAAACTATTTTAGAAGAAGTACTTCCTGAAGTTCCCGCGGAGGAATCCACCACCACAGAGAATGTGATGGTAGAGGAAGAAATTACTGAAGAGGAAATTGAGGACATTGAAATAACCATTCCGACAACAACTGTTGCAGAACAAGCAGTGAGCGTAGTAACCAACGATGAAAATAAATTTTCATTTTCAAAAAACGAATGTACTACCGTGGGCGACGGTACCTTCTATTGTGCAACCGCTTCAGAAACTCCAACTGTTTTATATACCGACAGAATCTTTTCAGCCATTGATGTCGAGGGAGATAAGGAAATTTATGTAGAGAAGGGCGGTGAGTTGAGCACGATTACCGAGAACAGTGTCGATGACGATGCACCATATTTTGATGAGGTTTCAAACACGGCAGTATGGCATAGGCTGATTGATGGACGTTATCAAATAGTACGTTTCGATTTTGATACGGGAGAAGAAACACAACTCACGAATGATAGGTACAACAACATGCAGCCAAGTGCTTTTGGCGATGCTGTGGTATGGCAGGGGTGGGTAGGAAATGACTGGGAGATTTTCTTTGAACTCGAGGGCACCCTTACGATGCTCACCGACAATACTACCCATGATATTGCGCCGAGCGTGAACGGTACCCATATCGTATGGCAGTCTTTTGAGGGTGATGCATGGCGCATGAAGGTATACGACATTCGCTCTGGCGCTATTGATGTCATTGAAGATGCTGACGGTGGTTCGATAGAAAATCCACGTTTTGTGTTGGTCTATGATGCAAAAATGGATACGGGAGATATCGAAACCCGTGGTTATGATTTGAAAAGCGGTACCGTACTTGATCTTGCTTCGCGCCCAACACAAGTACCCGAAGAAATACCTGACCCCGAGCAAACGGGTGAGGAGAGAGCATTGGTGGCTCCAAGTACTCAGCCAAAACCAAAGACTGATACGGATACAAATGACGATGTGGGCACCACGACCGACAATGGTCTTGATGAGGGGGATTTGGTTATTCCCGCACTCACGGATGATGTGTCGGGCACCAGTACTCCAGAAATAAGTATCGAGGCTGAAGATGTGGTTATACCCTCATACAGCGAGGGCACTACAACAAACGAAGTGGGAATTATAGAAGATTTGGTTGTTGAACCATACGTACCTTTTGAAGAAGTACTCGAAGAGGATACTCAAATATAGAACCCACTTTATATCCATCCCAACGACAAAATGTGCGACATTGTACGTTGTTTATTTTGAGGTGTAGAGCAACAGAGTTTATGTTCGACGTCGGACGTAGAACATCGTGAATCTATACTTAGAAATTCTGATTTTTCATAGATTTTATAGGGTTTTTCACACAGGGGAGCGATTGTTTCAATGGCACAAGTAGTCCATAATGAGTAGGAAATGCAAGGAGGAATGTTCGGAAAACTCAGGAAGGGAAGAGTGTAT
The DNA here is from genome assembly GCA_964570795.1 of uncultured Candidatus Saccharibacteria bacterium. Classification (GTDB taxonomy): domain Bacteria; phylum Patescibacteriota; class Minisyncoccia; order Phycocordibacterales; family UBA918; genus Damh-18. The sequence goes on along the minus strand of CAZMYZ010000021.1, from coordinate 5,044 downwards.
ATTTCACTGTACCTTATCGTTGCGATTCTTGTCGGAAGTTTTAGTAATGCACTTATTTTTAATGCTGTTCCCAAAGCAGAGGCTGCACAAGTGACGATTGACCCTGATGCATGGATTAACGGTACAGGGCATTTACAATCGAGCAGTCAAACAGTTTTTATTGATGATCAAACGGGATATAAATTCTTTCGCGACGCGCCTGGCTATTGTGTATACAGAAAAACAACGAACGGAGGTGCTACCTGGAGTGGTACCACGACAGTCGATGCCAACACTCTCTGTATTCAGGTTCAGGTCTGGTATGACCGTTGGACTCCCGGTGATACCGGTAACTATATCCATATTGCTACTATCGACACCACTGCCGACGATATCTTTTATAATCGCCTTGATACCGCAAACAGTGACACGCTTCTCAAAGGTTCTACGCCAGTCAACGCAAGTACCAATAGTGGCAATAGTGTAGCCACCCTTACTGAAGGACAAAATGCCATGTCTATTACCAAAGGTACTGATGGCACCATTTATGCGACTACAGCTGATGCTTCGGACTCGTATGTGGTGGAGTGCACCACGAATTGTGGTGTTACCACGGGGTGGACCGAGACCGGTACCAACCCTCTCGACCTCGCTGGTGACTATAGTATCCTCATGCCGCTTGCGAGTGGAAATATTATGCTTATTAATCGCGACATTTCTCTTGAGGATATTCGCTATAAAATATGGAATAACTCCACATGGTCTGCAGCATGGACTGCTATTGATGCCAATGCTACCGACAACACCACCTACGACGTGGGTATGGCGGCAACGGTAAGTTCCACCACACCAGGAGTGGTGTATCTTGCGTATGCAGACCATGCCACGCTCGGTGCTACCAATGACGTGCGTGTAGCAAAATACAATGGCTCAACATGGGCGACCTCTACTGATGTAATCAGTAACAGCGCTACGCGCGCGATTACGAACGTGGCGATAGGTCTTGATGCAGCTACTGACGATGTGTATGTTGCCTATACTGCACGTACGACTGCAGGTACACCCGCGACCGGAAATGTGTATTGGAAAACAGCGACGAGTTCTATGAGGAATTGGAGTGCGGAACGCGGACCAGTAAATACTGGTAGCGCGGGTGATTTATACGGGCTTGATCTCAACCTTGCTAACGATGAGCGTCTGCTTGTATCGTGGTTTGATGCTGATGTCGCCGACAGAGATATCTACGGCGACACTATTGTCGACCTCTATCCCGGTATTCATGCAACAACAACAGGCACCCAAACGACCACTACAAATGCCAACACGAACAACGTGTATGTCGGCGGGGCCTTTGTGCTTTACAACACATACAAAACATATGACGTCACTGGTATTGCAATTACGGAAAGCGGCACGATAGATGGCTTTGCCAACATTGGAAATGTAGAACTCTACTATGAGGAAGATACGTCATATCCATACAATTGTGCGAGTGAGTCGTACGGAGGCTCTGAAAGTCAGTTTGGCTCTACGGACAGCAACGGCTTTTCGGGAGCAAACGGCGTCTCCTCATTTTCAGGTACCACACTCAGTATTGGTACTACTTCCGCGTATTGTATCTATACCGTGATGGATGTGCTCGATACAACGGCAAGTAACGCCACTATCGAACTCAGTATCAACGACCCCTCAAGTGACGTGACGGTCACCGGAAGTAGTGCGTGGCCCGGGACGGCTATTGCGATACCAGGGTCAACCACAGTACTTAATGACATCCCTACACTCACGCACTATCACTGGCGTAATGATAATGGTAATGAAGCGGCCGCATCTTCAAAAACAAGTGGCATAGAAGACACTGCTTTTTCTGCGTTTCAACAGAGCGCGGTAGCACGTCTGCGTCTTCAGGTGTCAAACGAGGGAAGTAGCTCGACTCCCTCAATGCAATATAGGCTTGAGTATGCAGAGACCACTGGCTCCTGTGATGCCGCAAGTGGTTGGACTGATGTCGGTGCTGCGGGTGGCGCATTTGATATGTATGACTCTACCTTCATAACCGATGGGAACAATACTACTAATATTGCTGTTGCTACAGGTGGAGTGACAAATGAAAACACTACGTTCCTTTCGCCAAATGCCGGTGTGAAAGATACTTCATCACAGACTGCGGGTATTGTGCTTACCACGACACAGTATGTGGAACTCGAATACGCGATTACTGCGTCGACCTCGGCACCCGAAGGTACGACATACTGTTTTCGCGTTACTGATGCAGGTACTCCTATTTATGCATACTCGCAGTATCCTCGTGCCAACATTGCTGCTGATATCTCAGTGACCGCGACGGGGACGCAGACCGCAAGTACCAATCTCCCTGCAACTAATTTTTATACCGGTGGTGCATATGTGATTATCGACAATAGTGGTACGCACGATGTGACGAGTATCACCATTACGGCAAGTGGTACCATCCATGCGCAAGAGGATCTCGATAATATAAAACTCTATTACGACCTCGATTCAACTGCTCCCTATGACTGCTCTGACCAATCCTATGGAGGAGGTGAATCACAATTTGGCTCTACTGATACCGATGGATTTTCAGGTGCAAACGGCACATCCACTTTTACCGGAACGGCAAGTATTAGTACAACGGCAGCCATGTGTGTGTATACGGTACTCGACACCACCATGAGCGCACAAAATGGTGACACACTCGACATTCTTCTTACCAATCCATCAATTAATGTCGAGGTGTCGGGTGGTGCATCAGTGAGCCCTACCATTGACCGATCTATTACTGGGGTCACCACCTTCGTGGGTGCGATACTTACACAGACGCACTACCATTGGAGAAATGACAATGGCAATGAAGCAGCAGCAACTTCAATGACAGGTGGTACTCCCGACACTGCAGTGTCAAATGTGGCGCAGACAACACCAGTACGTCTTCGTATGCAGGTATCAAACGAAGGGGCAGTAACCTCACCGTCATTTGCCTATACACTCGAATACGGTACGAAGATTACTACGTGTAGTGCGGTGGGTACATGGACTGATGTGGGGGCAGTAGGGGGTGCCTTCGATATGTATAACTCAAGCAATCTCACTGATGGCAACAATACCACTGATATTACTGAAGCAGCGGGTGGTATGAACAACGAAAACACAACATTCCTTACACCCAATAGCGCAGTGAAGGATACGAGTTCAAAAGTTGCATCAACAACACTTTCTTCAACACAGTTTATTGAGACTGAATTTGCTCTCCAACAAACAATAGATGCGGGATATGACACTCCGTATTGTTTCCGTCTTTCAGGCAGTGGTATTGCGCTTAATGCGTATACGGTGTATCCGGAACTCCGTACTTCACCAGAACGAGATTTTGAAATACAGCGCGGTACGGTGGAGTTTGCAACGGTATCACGTACGCTTACTGCGGGAGTCGATTATATTGCACCCGCTGCTTCGACGAGTGCATTTGTGCGTATCACAAATACACACCACACCGGTGCAGGTGATAGTTCTGCAGGAGGTACTCAAAATGCTGATGACGTGACTGCGTATATACTCAATCCATCGAATATTTTAACTTCGTTTACTATTCAACGCCCTGCAACTGCACTCGCCACAACAACACACGTTTCGTGGGAGATTGTAGAGTTTATTGGCACACCTGGTTCAGATAACGAAATGATTGTCAGGAGTCAAACAACGGTCACCTATGGTGCTGCAAGTATTACGGCTACCGGTACGGCTGCAACAGGTGTTGCTGACGATGCGGATGTGGTGGTGTTTATTACAGGAGTAGGACACCCTGATACTGCTGCAACAAACTTTAACTCCATGCAGTCCACCTCTGCATGGCTCTCTTCGAGCGATCAACCCGTTTTCACGCGTGGAGTCTCAGGAAGTGATGCGTCGGTAGTGAGTTATGCTGTTGTTGAATTTACCGGCCAAAACTGGGCAGTACAACGCAGTGAGCACACATATACCGCAGCAGGTACTACAGAGACTGAGGCGATTAGTGCGGTGAATAACTTGTCCCATACGATGATACATACGCAAAAACGAGTAGGGAACACACTTACGGGTACCGATGAGTATGGTCATGAAGTATGGCTTTCATCCATTGGATATGTCTCGTACTTTCTTGAGTCAGGTGCGACCACTCCTTCGGGACAAACATCAGTCGCATGGGTCATTGAAAACACACAGACAAATTCAGGCGCTATGGAGGTCACCTATTCAAGTGGTAACTCAAACGGTGGTAGTGAGCCACTCATTGTCAGTGTGCCGATAGGGAAGACGCTTACCGATATAACGAACGCGTCACTTTTTGTGAATTCTCGTGGAGCAGGTACGGGAACGCTCTATCCGCGTCCTATAGCAGGAGCGACGATCGCTTCTACCACACATTATGAGTTGTGGCGTTCTGACACGGGTGCAGCACTTACTTACCGCACCATTGTCGTGGAATGGCCGACCGCAGGCCTTGCGCTGCGGCAAAATTACTATCGTCTCTATGTTGATAATGATGCACTTGATCCCACCGACCCTTGGCCTATAGGAGGTACGGATCTCGGTGAAAATATGGTACTCACGGGAAGTGATGAACCACTTGGTGAAACTGAGCATATCCGCATTCGTATGTCACTTAGTGTGTATAACGCTACATTCCCGATGGAGACAAAGTCATTCAAATTACAATATGGCGCCATGGTCACTACCTGTAGCGCTATTCCTGAATCTGATTGGAGTACCTTGGGTGATACGGGATCGAGTACGGTGTGGCGTGCGTACAATGCTCCTTCGGTGTCCGATGCAACCCCACTTTCAGGGAACCCCCCCACGGGAGCCGACCTTAACCTCAGTGTGTCTGACGAAGCGGGTACGTACGAAGAGACCAATAACAGTACAGTAAACCCATATTCTGTTTCGGAGGGTGATGATGTGGAGTATGACTGGCATATTGAGCAAAATGGTGCAAATGCTGAAACATATTATTGTTTCCGTATGGTGGAGGCAAATGGTACGGTTCTCGCCGGGTATCTCAATTATC
>CAZMYZ010000020.1:0-12180 GCA_964570795.1 uncultured Candidatus Saccharibacteria bacterium | reverse complement strand
AATCAGTGGACGTTTTTCTGTTAAACTTGCCTATCCTCGCGTCAACTAACTTGTCTCTTCTGCAAAAGTTGAGTCACAGAGCTTTGGTTCGAATCATCCACACAACCTGACGCTCGCTTGCAGGAAGTGCAATGCACTGAAGAAACATCGAATACTGACTGGCGCAATTCTGCAAAAACTCATTACTTCTTCCTTCGCCTCTTCTCCAAATCAGCAATCCTGATACCGCCTTTGTGAGGATGCCCCTGCTCACCAATTACACTATCCTCAAGATACTCTTCTCGTGCGCTATCTCTCTGCTCATCTTCAATCATTAGTTCACGGTATTTCTTTTCCAATTCCCGATGTGCCAACGTCACGCCGATCAATCCCGCATTGTTCATTGCACGCTCTAATTCTTTCAATCTCACTGGATCGAAGTCACGTTTCGTCTCTTTAATTTCAAGAGTGAGTTTTGGATTAAAGTCTGGGTCGTTATGTTTAAGCCAAAGATTAATTGAGCGAAAGTCTCCGGTGTTAATCATTTTTATCAGTTGTGACTTTGCAATATCATTAATCGTAAGTTTTCCTGAGATAATAGCTTTGTCGCTTGCTTCGCGAAAGGCATTATCAGTCTTTCGCCACTTGTAGTAGGTAGCTTTGGGAATACCAAGCTTTTGGCATACGTACGTTGGTATTGGTATTTCTTTCAGTTGCTGGACTACTTTCTGTTTCAGTTCTTTGGTAGCTACCGCTTCTTTAACAGTCTTCTTTGATTCGCGTTTAGTCATACTAGTTAAGCTTTACAGCTTTCTTGCCAGTCGCCATTTCCCAACGCCTGATAATAACCGCGGCATAAATGGGTTGCTTCTCCATGATGAAACACTTCCGCCCAAGCTTGATTGAGGCGATCAACGTTGAACCAGAACCACCAAAAGGTTCAAGAACCAGGTCATCTCGTTTGGTGAGTACTTTGATATATGGAATGAGAAGTTCGAGTGGTTTCGTGCCAAAGATAATGTCTTGCCCTGATGATTTTTTATCAGCCGAAATGTGCTCAATAAAATCAGTTGGGCACACTCGTTTACCTTTCCCATATGACTCCCAGTGCGGTTTACCACTCGTGGCATATAGCGCATTCTCATATTCGTTTTGAAATAGGACGTCCTCTGGTTCAAGATTGTAGGTCACTCTATCGGTACTCCCCACTAGTGCAATGTCGTGTTTATTAAAGAACTTGTACTTGCCACTAAATCCCTGCATTCGATTCGGAACATGCCAGACAATTGTTCCTCGATATCGCCAGTGTTGTTCGAGAGCATTCCAGATAGTGCGAAGATTCTTTGGATGTTCGAAAATAATGATAGAAAAATCTTCCTTCTGTACCTTTGCGACATTATTCATCCACAATTCGCTGAAATTTTCAGGTAATGTCTCAGTACCAAGGTAAACACGGTTCTTCTTTGCACCAAAACCACGGGTGACGCCATCTTTATTTTTAGTTTTACCTTTGAGGTAGTCCAATATGTATGGAGGGTCAGTCATAACCATATCTGCTTTGACTCCATCCATAAGCCTCAACATGTCTGCTTCAACCGTACTGTCTCCGCACATGAGAATGGACCCGTCGATTTCATAGCGGTCTCCGTGCTTCACTTTTACATCTTTGATATTGAGCTTCTCTAGTTCCTTATTCAGATCAAATATTTCTGTTGACGGATCTGGTGCAAACACCTCATCAAGTTCTTCGGTATTAAAGCCAATGTCTGAGAGCAGTGTCTCATCAAACCGAGCAAGGAGTTCATAATCTAAAATACCCTGGTTTTTTGAGAGTCGTATATTCAACTCACACTCTTTGGTTTCAGTAAGTGATACATACACTACTGGTACTGTCTCAAAACCAAGTTCTTTCGCTACCCGCAAGCGAGCGTGTCCACCGATTAAAATATTCTGTCTATCCTTGTGATTGTTTACTACAAGCGGGTCAGCGAACCCAAAGCGAGTGATACTCTCTTTGATTCCGGCGAGAGCTTCCGTTGAAAACTTCTTAGGGTTATAGGTGTTCTCAATTAAATCTGCAACGGGTACGTAGTGTATTTCGAGTGTATATGAATGGTTTGTCATAACTAATTTCAAGTGAATGATAATTAGTTCCGCACATTGAGTTTGATTTGAGATAACAAAAAATCGCACTCAAAGAAACAAAAAGCGGTTGTGCTTTTTGTACCTTCGATTGCGATCTCGAGGTTGCTATCGTTATGCCACGATGGACCGGATAGCTATTCGTTTAATGCGCATTCAATTTGATAACCCCTATAGAAGTTTTTTGGTCACAGACCAATCTATGTGGACTATCCCCCCTCACTACATGCAAGGAGTTTAATGTATGTGAAGAACTGTTTGCATTGTATGCCTGAGTTAGTGCCTGACAAGTGGATAAATATACACAGTGTTAGAGAGTGTAAATTGATATTTAGGGAATATGCAGATTAGTATGCAGTTACTTAGACGGTGGCTGTAAAGAACGTAAATTGACAGCAGTGGTGTTTTGTACTGTATTTAAAAAATACATACTGTAAGTTTATTTCCAATGCTAAAGCATATAAAAAGGTGGGCAATCGCCCACCTTTTCCGTTCGTTATTGAATATCTGTTAAAACAAAGATATTCCCACGAAATTCAACCTCATCATCAATCGCTTTACCAATCAGTGAACGAGCGAGAGGTGCCTCAATTGAAATGACAGTAACATTTTGTTCAGAGGACTTCACAACCTGTGCATTTGCTTTTTGCAGAACCAGGTACCAACTTGAGAAACCTTGTTCATCCTCAAGACAAACAAGAGCACCGGTTCGTACAGAGTCACATTTTCTTTCCGCCTCCCGAAGAGACGCTACGTACTCTCGAGTCGCATCAACCAGCATTTGCTGCCCAAGATGTTGATTCCCATATTGAAAACGACTCGTATCAGAACGTGTCACGTTCGATCCAGGTGCGTCTCGGACAATACTTTCAGTTTCCTTTAAAGTTGCTTCTTGGGAAGCAAGCAATTGTTGCAAAAGCAAGCTATATTCACCTACTACAGATTTTTTGTCCATTTGGAACCTCCAAATTCAAATAAAAAACAATCCTAAACAAGAAGAATAGATATTATTACCAATCTGTCAAGAAATCAGACTCCAGAAAAAAATAAGTGCCCGCAAGAATGTTGCGGGCACAAGACTTTTAAAACAAACTCAGTGCAGACAAATTTTTGCCTTATTGAGAGCTTCTTTCGCCATCTGAGACTTTTGGATTAATAACTGAAGAATTGAGGTGTCGTAACCACCACTTCCTACCGACCCATTTGATCGTATTTTCATATTCGCTTTAGCAATACCAAGGTGTGGGGCCCTAAAACGAATAATCTGATCAACTAAATTTATCAACGCTTCAATCGACGCAATTGCATTACTCTTTAATGAAGACCCAATACCTTTAGAGACCTGGGAGGTTACTAAGGGCACAATTGATGCACCGCGTGATACGGTTTCAATCTTGCTCCGGTAAGAGTTTGGCAAATATTGAAAATTCTCATTCCAATACATTAGACATGTCCTATCTGTCTCACCAATCCCCCAAAGCAACAAATCAACCATCGTGACCGGCATCTGAGCACCACCAGAGGCAAAATATGTCCTTCCACCGATGGTTTTTGGATCAAAGAATGGGCGGAGCTTAAATGTAAAAACCTCCGGTGAGACAACCTTCCGAACAGAAAAAATTGCGTCAACCATCCTTCTCATTCCATCTGTTGCTTCAGAAGCATACTGTGCATACAGAGGGTCAGATATATCCAATCCTTGCAACACCTCAAGACATGCAAGAGTAATCACAATCCCATCCATACCTTCAGTGAAGGATTGAATGAACGACTCTTCTTCGCTACTGCCTGTAAACATACGACGTCGCTCCCCCTGGGGATTCCGAGGACCATAGCTGAAAACCGTATCTGCGGGCACTTCGTGAGTTTTATCCGCAAATTTGATTAGCATGGTTTCTATGGGCGGAACCTCTGACGGCCGAACACCTAGACGCACAAGCGCCGAGGCAATCATGGCAACATCACGAGAAATTGCCATTGCAGCAACTTCGTCAAAGTTCACAAGGTCATTGAAGGAAAAACTAGAGAAATGCTGCTTCACAAAAGCAATCATTTCCTCCGGTGATTCTGCATTCGCCATGCGAACAAATTGCTCTTGGAAAAACTGATCTAATCTGAGGGGGTCGAGACCGGAAACACTCAGATCAAGTAGTTTCGCCATTTTATAGACTACATAGGCTGGATGCTTCTTGATGTGTACCATTTCAACCTCCTTCTGAGAAATATCAAATTACAATTGCCACTAATATAGTGGCAATACCTAAATTTAACAATAAAACAATAACTTAATTATGTCAAACTAATTTCTTAATTCGAGCCACGAAGCAAAGTCTTCCCAAACCTTATTTTCATCTTCAATAAAAAATGTACCCTTCGCTACTTCCTCACCGATTGAAGCCCCGTTTTTAGAAAGTGATATTACTACATCTGATGGATGACGATACTCCCCGGAAGCAACCTCGTTCAATACCCTACCTTTATGCTCGTTGGTAAAAACTGTATGCCCAGTGTCATCAATATACACAATTACATCTTTCAGAATAATTGTTCTATCATCTTTACCTTCCATGAGGTGGATAAAATCAATCGGTTCGAACCACTGATTGATGTACTTCATGTACGGACCAGGAAAACCTTTTAGAGAAGGAATTATCCAAGAGGCATCGTTAATAAAAAGTGGTTTATCAAGTTGTTTCCACGCTTCCTCTGCCTTGCGAACTGCAATATCAACAGAGTCACTTCCTTGCACTTCAGGAACTGACAGTACAGCTTGCTCGATTTCGATATTGTATTCTGCAAAAAACTTCTTTGCGTTTTCGTATTTATTTTTATTCCCCGTTACATAAGTGACATTCATATTTCTTGCAGTTACTTTTTAATAAAAAAACATCTTAGCACGCTCCGAGGACCAGTGTTCTCAGAGACAACATCTTCTGATATTTCATCTTCTAAAACGAGATCAAACCAATTCATTATTTCATGAAAGGTATTTTTATCTAGGAGACTCATAAATAGTCCCTCTTTGGTTTTGTATGAAAAGGCACGGTCTAATTTTTTAAGCGTAGGATCAGTAGCTTTCGAAGTAAAGATGTTAAGACATACAATCCCTGCTGGTTTTGTTACTCGTGAAAGTTCACTAATCGCTCGTTCGTATTCTTCAAGAGTCCTCGCTTGATGCAAGACCCCAGTTGCCACAACAACATCAAAAGAATTATCTGAGTAAGGTAATTTGTGCATTGAACCTTTTTCTGAGCTTTGGAGTCTTGAACCAACGCGTTTTGTGGTAGCTTTTAACATCTTTGGATTAGGATCGATGATAGATGTCTTGAAACCCAAATTAACAAGTAGTTCTGCATGTCTTCCTGCACCGCAACCAAGATCTAACGCATTCATTGAATTTCTTTGCTTTGAATCAATTTTTTCGAGTCGGTTTTTAATTCTGTAGTCAGCAGGTTTTTCTTTGAAATAATCAACAACATTTGAGCTGTTCCAGAATTGAAACGTTTTAAGCATTTTCATATGAAGTTCGCGTTACATGATAACCGTCATTATTGATTGTTGTTACAAAAGTGTTAAGACCATTACTTTTAAAAATACCCTCGGTGTAATTAGCTTCACTAGTGATTGCAAAAAATGCTGGGCCAACACTTGAGAGCGACAATGTATGTACCTTTCCATCCTCAAACAAGAATCTTAAATTACGAGCAATTTCAATGCTGTGCGGATAAACAAATGCACAGTTTTCTATACTTCCATAATTAAACCTGTAATCATAAATGAGCTTTGATGCTTTATGGAGGTTATTCAACTTCATGTTTGGCATTGTCTCATGGACAAGACGATATGCAATTTTCTCAGCATATTTTTGTCCCGTTACAATAAATTTTTCCATATTTGCGATCTCCAACTCCATGAGTGTCTTCGCATCAGGAGAGACAAAGTCTGACGGTATTCCAATCACAACTTTGTAAGTATCATCAAATTTTACTGATGCAATCGGTACTGATTGCCCTGATAAAATAATCATTCCAGCATCAACTAAACCGGCAGCTGCTCCTCCGCCTATACACTGAACGCGTTGGAGTTCGTTTTTATTATGATCGATCTCCTCGCCATGATTTTGAGCTAGATATTTTATTAGTTCAAATTTTTCTATGGGATTCCCATATAATTCATTAATGGCACAAGCTACAGCTGCGATCATACCGCTACTTGAACCTAATCCACTATGTCTAATATCGTCTGAATTAAATTTGATATCAAAACCAGAATCTATGCCCAGGGCCTCTTTCATTATAAGGGCAGCATGCATAATTAATTGTTTCCGATCGTGATTACTTTCAATAACTACCTTTTGATCGTTTCGAACAGAAACAGTGACGTCTTTAAAAATTGAAACCGAGAAAACAATCTCTCCTGGAGAGTAAACCGCATCCTTAGTAACAGCAATTTTACTTGGATCAAGTGCCATTGCATTTAGTCGCGAGGGGAACTTTAAATGAATCCTGCGGTATAAAGGACTTATCTTTAAGTTTTTCTTATTTTTTATTGGATTAATTACTTCTCCGACTTTAAATATCTGATTCATTTTTTTATAAGTAAATACAGCCCCTAGTCTCAGGGGCTGTTTGCGGAGATAAAAGCGGCAATGACAACAATTGAACGCTCAATCTCTCCCTCAAGATTAGGAATGACCAATAATGGCGTCTTCGTTTCTTGAGACAGACGTACAGCTTTCTCGCGAGAAACATTGAGATTCTGGGAAATAAGTTGTTGATCAATTTCCCTCTGCCTATTCTGATCAAGCTCAATTCGTTTCAATAAATCACGAAGTGGAACATCAAGCAGTACTATGCCACGAGTATTTTCTCGCAGGTAATTTTGTGTCTTGTTTGGATTATCAAACTCAAGATGATCATCCATGAGTACAAGACTTCCTGCCTCGCGAAGAATATTCGCTAGGTGAATATCAGCAAGATCTTGGTCTCCCCCATACTGTTTCAATAACCTTGAATAAATTACTGTCTGGTGGTTACCAAGCCTATGTTTTAATCCATCCATGACCGTTGTTTTACCCGTCCCAGAGACGCCAGCAACTTTTACTGTCCAGGTCTTTTGCATTTAAGCCTCCTATAACAAAGATCTAAAAAATTCCGATTTAACCATTTAAGATGGTGCTTGAAAAAAACACATATGTCAAGGTGCTTCTCTATTGGAATAGCTCTTCCCAAAAATATTGCGAGTGGTATAAGGAGTGTAATAATATGGAATTAGATTTTTATACATCATTGGGAGGAATATGCTCAATTGCCTCAGACACGGTAGTTTCCTCACTGTCTGATGGATTATGGACTGCGATTCGCTACCTTTGGCCGTGGTACTGGCTTTTGATCATCCTCGCTCTAATTGCATGGGTGACATGGGAAATTCGCACCAGATACACCACTGTGAGCTTTCGATCACAAAATGGTTTTACTCCAAGCTTTAACCGTTTTATCGGCAGTGGCACCTACCTTGGAACACAGACTCTTATATTCCTTATTCTCACTTCTTTACTCGGAAGCTATGTCTACTGCTTGAAGTGGCCTGCAGCACTTCATCTTCTAACATTTCTATTCTCAGGCTGGTTCCTCAATTACATTGGCTTTTGGGTTTACCTCAAAGAGCCCGGGAAACGTCGCAAGAAATACCGTAAAAAGCACTATTAGTGTCTACTCTGTCTACTACTCAAGTTTAAGAGACCTAGACCCGAGTACCTCAATTGGCCTAGCTGAAACCTGCTAAAATAGCTTTACACGGTCTTACCTACTGGGTACTTAACCCGAGTGGCCCGCAACGAACGAAGTGAGTGAGGAGACCAAATAGTGCGGGGCACTATTTGGGGATTTGAAGACCTTGTGTGCTATCTTTTTGAGTTTACGAGAAAAGTAGCCACAAGGTGTACTGAACATGTAATGTTCGAATCCCTAACTCTCCGCAAACTAAAAAATCACGCACTCGCGTGATTTTTTAGTTTTTGATATATACTATCCTCCATGTCTCACTCCCCCACCATCACCTTAAAGGACCTTGGGTATGACGAGTTTTTTGGTGCTCATACACCCATTGCTCTTGAGGCAGGTATGGTCATTGCACGGGCAGTAGCAGAGCATAAGGAGTCATATACCGTAAAAAGTATCGAGGGTGAATACCGTGCGACAGTCACGGGGAAGCATGTCTATACCGCAGCAAAGCGCGCGGACTTCCCCGCGGTGGGTGACTTCGTCACCGTAGAAATACTCGACTCGGAAAAGGCAGTTATTCGGGACATCTTGCCACGAAAGACCGTCCTCAAGAAAAAATATAATGATGAACGTGATACACAAATAATCGGCACGAACATTGATACTGCGTTTATCGTCGAGTCGCTCGACCGCGACTACAATCTCAATCGCTACGAACGCTACGTGGTGCTCGCCCGCGAGGGACATATCACCCCGATTTTAATACTTAATAAAAGTGACCTAGTGGGAGAGGAAGAATTGCACGAAAAAATTACAGAAATTAAACATCGTTTCCCTGGCATAGCAATTATCACCACAAGTACCCGTACAGAAGCCGGGCTTGTAACACTCAAAGAGTATATTGCTCCATACAAGACATACTGTTTCCTTGGCTCATCAGGGGTGGGTAAATCATCCCTCATCAATACCCTTCTCGAAGGTGAGATTATCAAGACAAGTGCAATAAGTAACTCAATACAAAGAGGTACTCATACCACCACAGCTCGCGAAATGTATTTTCTCAAGAATGGCGGCATCGTGATAGATAATCCGGGGACACGCGGTGTGGGCGTGGTAGCGGTGGACACCGGTATTACAGAAACATTCGATGACATTATCTCCCTCAGTACTGACTGCAAATTTGCCAACTGCACGCATACGAGAGAGCCGGAATGTGCCATACAGGATGCAATACGCAAAGGATCACTCGATGAAGCCCGTCTTCAAAATTATTTAACTCTCACAAAAGAAAATACATTCAGTGAAATGACCGACTTTGAAAAGCGCAGGAAGGACAAAAAGTTTGGAAAAATGATTAAACAGACATTGCGTGACATGAAGGAGTTGGAGGAATGAGAAATCCCCTCGGCGGCCAAAGGCCGCCCAGGGGATTTCTTTGATACAGTAATTTTGTATTACTTCACCTTACAGGTGCTGTACACCTCTCGCAGAAACTGCTCAAGGTCTTGCGATAGCGTCCAACGCTATCTCACCACCCTACTGGTGCTGTTCAGGTTGTATGATAGTTTATCTCGCTTCACTCATAAACTATCGACTGACAAGTGAGCGAACAGGATGAAAAAGGCCTTTACATCCTTGAGCGAGTGCAGTCAGGAAGTTTTACTTACAACCTTTTGTGAAGTAATTTTGTATTACTTCACAACACTTGCCACCGCCTTCACAAGACCAGGAGTAGTCACCTTTGGTACAATCTCCCCTGCCGTTGGCTTTTTTACCAATCCTGCAATCTTTTTTGCAGCGGCAAGTTTCATTTCATCAGTTATCCTTGTTACATTTCTATCGAGTGCGCCGCGGAAGATACCCGGGAACGCGAGTGAATTATTGACCTGATTAGGATAGTCGGAGCGACCGGTTGCCACCACGCGCGCGCCCGCAGTCACCGCGTCCTCGGGCTTTATCTCCGGAATAGGATTGGCGAGGGCAAAGACGATAGCGTCCTTTGCCATGCTCTCTATATGTGCGCGAGTAATTGTGCCCGGGCCCGAGACACCGATAATCGCATCTGCACCTGCCACCGCATCCGCAAGAAGTCCTTGCACATTCTGTGGATTGGTTATCTTCGCAAGATCATTTTTGTACTGCGGCATGCCTTTGCGACCACGGTAAATGACGCCGGCGCTATCGGTGACCGTGATATGTGTAATGCCCGCTTTAATGAGAAGGAGCGTGATGGCTCTCCCAGCAGCACCCGCGCCGGTTACCACCACTTTCAAATCAGCAAACTTCTTCCCCACCACCTTTGCAGCATTCATGAGCCCTGCAAGCACCACAATAGCGGTACCGTGCTGATCGTCGTGCATGAGGGGAATATTCAATTTTTCTTTAAGACGTTCCTCTATTTCAAAACAGCGTGGCGCGCTGATATCCTCAAGATTGATAGCACCAAACGTCGGTGCAATATTGATGATAGTTTTGATAATTGCTTCAGTATCTTGTGTATCAAGTACAATCGGGAATCCATCGATGCCTGCCATTTCTTTCAAAATTGCGCACTTCCCCTCCATCACAGGGAGTGCAGGAATAGCACCGAGATTCCCAAGCCCTAAGACTGCCGAGCCGTCAGAAATCACCGCCACCGTATTGTGCTTTATCGTATACGTACGTGCATCTTCAGGATGCTTTGCAAGATGACTCGATACTGCACCCACTCCCGGTGAGTACATCGTACTCCAGTCATCGCGTGTCTTGAGTTTCCCTTTTGAGACCACGGCAATTTTCCCCTGCATCTTCTTGTGAAGCACAAGTGCCATCTTTGCATAATCTTTTTTTGGTGTTGCTTTCTTTTTTACCATGGTGTGAAAATAGAGTAATAGGGAGATAGTATACGCCATAAAAAATGAAGCCCCAAACACACACGGTGTTTGGGGCTCTGATCAAAAGGACTTATTTACTTTTTCCCTTCCCTTTCTTCCCAGAGGAAGGCTGCGGTTTGCTGCCGCCCATCCCCTTCATCGCACGACGCACCTCAGCGTCGTGTGCACTGCGGGCCGCCTTCTTCTTTACTTGCTCGACCGGCGACAGACCCGGTTTCCGCTTGGGTATTTCGACAGGCGTTGGAGCAACGTAGAACGGCGTTGCTCCAAAGATAGCCTTGAACTCCTTACTCGCCTTACCACACGGCGAGATACCGGTGACACTTACAGGATCAAGACGCCCCCTCGCACTGCCACCCACCAAACGAAACGTCCATCCCGCTTGCTGCGCTTCCGCGATGGTATGCGGCAAACCCGGGATATGGTTGTGATTGCCTTTCAGGTCGTGGTTACTATGCACATTTTTCATCTTCATCTCCTTTGCCATCGGCTGTGAAAAAGCGAAATTGATACTGTGTGTATTATAGCATACTGGTTTGTTATTGTCAACATCAGGCGAGGCGCGTCTCTGTGTGGGCGGCCTATGGCCGCCCCACAGAACCACAATTCGTACGCTGTATTTTCTGCTACTATATACACATCATGCGCGCCACCGACACCCTCAAAACACATTTAAGAATTGATATCGACCATCACAAAGCCCTCACGAAACTCGGTATCGTAACCGTGGAAGACCTCCTCTATCACCTTCCCCAACGGTATGAGGACATCAGCACGATTCAATCAGTGGGCGGTCTTGAGAAAGGCCAAGACGCAGTGGTCTACGGCAAAGTGGGTGGACTCAAAACGCGCAAGGCATGGAAGAGTCGTGTCCCTATCGCTGAAGGCTGGATAGAAGATGGCTCCGCACGCATCAAAGTGATGTGGTTCAACCAGCCATACATCGCAAAAATGCTCGTCGATGGGATGTATGTAAAGATGGCAGGCAAGGTAACAGGAAGCGAGGGGAAACTCTACCTCGCCAATCCCGAAATAGAAAAACTTGAGTCACTCCCCATCGACCGTCACGACTCCATCTTCAACAACACCGAAAATCTCGACGATACTATCTATCCCGTATACCGCGAGACAAAGGGAGTTACTTCGAAATGGTTTTACCACACGGTACTCAAATGCTTTGAGCAAGGTATTCTTGATACTCTTGAGGACCCCATCCCCGAAACAATACTGAATCGATACAACCTCCCCACCCTCCGCACGGCCCTCCAGTGGATACACACCCCAAAAAAAGCCGACCATGCACAGAGTGCGCGCAAGCGCTTTGCTTTTGAGGAGGTCTTTTATATCCAAACCGCAAAAGCACTTTCGCGCATGGAGATTCGCCACGCCGAAGGGTATCGATTTAAGACCGACGCTGCGCACATAAAAGCGTTCACCGAGCGCTTCCCCTTTGCACTCACCCC
>CAZMYZ010000019.1:0-12298 GCA_964570795.1 uncultured Candidatus Saccharibacteria bacterium | reverse complement strand
GAAGACATTTTGCCTATTGTTACCAAGGCAGTGACAGTACTCGTGAGCAGGAAATGAGCAAAATTTGAAAACTGCTTTGTTGCTTTTCAAAAAATTTCATTCGTCGTATGACCTATACGCCTCACGAAATTTTCATCAAGCGCCTCGCATTTTCCTAAATTTTGCTCATTTCCTAAAATCTGTTGAGTTACAACTTTTGAAGCGCCTCGCGCAAGGCCTCAATGGCCGAGCGGAGCAAAGGCCTGAAAACTAAAAGCAACACTTTTAGTTTTCAGGCCTTATGCGTGCGGGGCAAAAGTTCGTGACGAGAAAGGATTTTAGGAAAAGGGTACCGAGATAGAGTTTTGTTCAAAAAATGTTGTGTACCTTTTCTTCTTTTACAATCCAGCATTCTATGGTACTTTAGCCCCATGACAGACCCACAAAATATCGATGCAAGTCTCACCAAACTCGAAACCCTTGTTGGGGTGACTTTTGATGAGCGGAAGCATCTCCTTACTGCAATCACCCACCGTTCTTACCTCAATGAGCATCGCGAAGCCACACAGGCGCATAATGAGCGCTACGAATTCCTTGGTGATGCCGTTCTTGAACTCATTATCACTGACTTCCTTTTTCATAAATATCCCGAGAAGCCCGAGGGGGAACTCACTGCCATCCGCGCCGCACTCGTGAATACCAACTCGCTTGCTGAGGTGTCTGCAAAACTTAATATTAACGAATACCTCCTGCTCTCAAAGGGTGAGGAAAAAGACACTGGGCGCGCTCGCCAGTACATTCTTGCAAATACCTTCGAATCTATTATTGGGGCAATCTACCTCGACCAGGGATATGATGCAGCGAAAGAATTTGTGGGACGTAATCTTTTTGATAGAACCGAAACCATTGTTGCAAAGCGTCTGTGGCAGGATGCAAAGAGTCGCTTCCAGGAATTGGCACAAGAACACTCAAGTATCACTCCAAACTACGAAACACTTGGACAGGTGGGGCCCGATCATGATCGTGTTTTCACCGTAGGTGTTTTCCTTGGTGCAGAGAAAATTGCTGAAGGAAAGGGGCGCTCCAAGCAGGAGGCTGAGCAATCTGCCGCCGAAGAAGGCTGTCGTGTAAAGGGGTGGGCGTAGTGCGTAATTCATTAACATCCCCACCCGTATTTCACTGTGAGCCCATGATGGCCAGAAAATAAAGAGCGCCAGCGTGAGAAGTGACCCAGTGTCACTTCGCAAGAGGTTGTCGATATTTTGACGTAAGGAAAAAACATACAACCTGAACAGGTCCTGTAAGGACTATATTTTCTGAGTGGCCCGAAATTACAGAGCGAAGCGACAATAATTTCGGAGCCTGCCATAATTTTGTATTCCTAATCAAAATTAGGGCCAAGGAAGAAAATTCTATTCCCAATGAATTTTCAGACGCACTGCACAAGATATTCATACATGGTTTCTATATTCATGTTGGTGCGCATGATAGAATAAGTATCATGAGATTTTTTCATACTCACAAAAAAGGGTTCACGCTTGTTGAAACACTTGTTGCGGTTTCCATCATCGCTATTCTTGGTGCGATTGTGATGATGAATATGTCCGAGGCAAAAAAGAAAGCTCGTGACACGCAGCGTGTGAGCGATATGCAGCAACTCGCAGTTGCGTTTCGTCTCTATAAAGATTTCAATTCCGGGAATCCCGACTATGCATTAGGAGACTTGCTTGGCGATCCTGCAGGAGTGGATGCTGATATTGCAACATATCTTGCGGGTACTATTAAGGACCCTGTTAACTCTGGGACTACCCAATATTATTACGACAGCAGTTACAACTGTAACGGTACATTGAAGGCAGTTATTTTTGCACGCACTATGGAGCGCACAAATGCGGGTAATTATGTGAGTGTGTGTGGGTCTATTGCGTCTGCATCAGATATTGGTATAGGCATAACACCTACCGCAAGTACATATATTATGGTCCTTCAGTAACTATGTACCTTAAAGAACTCACTATCCATGGATTCAAATCATTCGCCAGGAAGGGCGAACTTGAGTTCACGACGCCCATCACGGCTATTGTGGGCCCCAACGGCTCGGGGAAGTCAAATGTTGCTGAAGCGTTTCGCTTTGTGCTTGGTGAACAGTCTATAAAGTCACTGCGCGGCAAGAAGGGTGAGGATTTGATTTTTAATGGCTCTGAGAGTGTCTCGCGTGCCAATAGGGCAGCGGTCACTATCACACTTCTCAATCCTCTCAAGAATGGTACGCGCGTTTTCCCACTTGATTTTGATGAGATTACTGTGGAGCGTGTAGTGAATCGCGATGGTACGAATGAATACGCTATCAACGGCTCGAAGACCCGCCTCAAGGATATTCAGGAACTCCTTGCAGCAGCAAATATTGGCCCCACGGGACATCATATTATTTCACAGGGTGAGGCAGATCGTATTCTCTCGGCAAGCGCCAAGGAGCGTCGGGAGATGATAGAGGACGCACTCGGACTCAAAGTATTTCAATTTAAAAAGGCAGAAAGTGAGCGCAAACTCAAGAAGACGCGCGAAAATATTTTGCAAGTAGAATCACTTCGTAGGGAGGTAGCGCCACACCTCAAGTTCCTCGAGCGTCAGATTAAAAAGATTGAGCGCTCGGTCGCGCTGCAGGAGGAATTGAAAATAGTATATGCGGACTATCTCAAACGCGAGGATATGTATATTGCGTTTCATCATGACAGGCTCACCGAAGCACGTCGCGCTCCTCTGGAACGCCGCGAGGAGCTCGCGACACTCCTTACGCGTGCCAAAGAAAAACTCACTGTTCGTGAACATGATGATACTCGTGATGCACTCATAACTCTTGAAACGCGTATTCGTGATGCCCGCCATGCAAGGCAAGAAGTAGCACGTACTATTGGCCAGTTGGAAGGGCAGGTTCTTTTTATAGAACGACAAATTTCTGAAAAGAAAAAGAAGCAGGAGTCTCAGTCATCGGAACCAGTTCCGCGCGAGGAGGTGGAGAAGGTGGTGACGCAAGCAGAACAACTTTCAGCATACGCAAAAACAGAAGCGGATGTGGAAGGCTACGCACGTGCGCTTGATGACATTCTCCATGCACTGAAGAAACTCCTTACGCACACGTTTAAAGGTGTCGATACGCAGGATGAGATACGTGATTTAGAACATGAACTGCACGATATAGAAAAAGAGCGCACCCATGCCGAGAAAAAAGCAGAGGATATCAAAGTTGATGAAGAGAAACTCGCTGAGGAATATGAGAGTTTGAAGCGCAGTATTGAGTCAGAGCAGACAGAAAGTCGCGAAGCCGAGCGTGAGGTCTTTGCCGTAATGAACGAGCAGCGCGAGGTAGAAAAAACCATTGATGCCATCGACCGCGAACTTATTGTCCTTGAGCGTGATAGACAGGAATTTAAAAACGAGTTGCAAGAGGCAGTGTCACTCATTGGGCGTGGGGCAAGTATGTACTTTGAATACGTCGTAATGGATGGAGAAGGGAAGCCGCTCCCTACTGACGTGCTTGTAGGTGAAGACCGCTCACTGCAGCGCAATAGGAAACATGAACTCGAACGCATGAAAATTCGTCTTGAGGAACTTGGGACTGGCTCAAATGAGGACGTACTCAAGGAGTATAAGGAAGTGAAGGAGCGTGATGAGTTTCTCGTACATGAAGTGAATGATCTTACGGAATCAGTCACAAAACTTGAGGCGCTTATCACCGAGTTAACGAACGACCTCAATACACAGTTTGTGAGTGGTATTGAAAAGATTAGTGCTGAGTTTAATACATTCTTTACCCTTATGTTTGGTGGCGGCAGTGCAGACCTTATGCGTGTGAAGCCAAAGGTGACACAAAAAAGTGAAGATGCTCTCGAAGAAGGCGATGGAGAGGAAACTATGGAAGAGGCCGAAGAGGGAATCGAGATAGATGTAAAACTCCCCAACAAGCGCGTGCGTGGCTTGGATATGCTTTCGGGTGGTGAACGCGCACTTACGTCGATTGCACTTATCTTTGCGATGAGTCAGGTGAACCCACCACTCTTTGTGATTCTTGATGAGACCGATGCTGCACTCGATGAAGCAAATAGCCGCCGTTATGGCGATATGATTTCTGCTCTTGCACAGAAATCGCAGTTGATTCTTATTACACACAATCGCGAGACTATGGGGCGTGCCGGCGTACTCTACGGGGTCACTATGGCAGGGGACGGAGTCTCGAAGCTTCTCTCGGTAAAGTTTGATGAGGCAGTCTCTGTAGCAAAATAAAGAAAGCATAAGACCCCCGAGCGCTTGCGCTCGGGGGTCTTTCAAATCGGGATTGACTCATCACAACAGCAGGCACTCGCCTTGATGTTGTGCAGAACTGCTTCGCCACGTGCGTCAACTTCGACGTACGGATGTTCTAGTTCAAGAAATGATTTTAATTTTTCGTCGTCTACTCCCTCTGAAAAAAGAACTTGTGCCTCATAACGCCCTACTTCCTGCTTCGGATCCCCACAAACCGTATACGGGAATCTCTTGGTGAGTGCCGACAGAAAGTCGTTGACGCCAAACGGTGCACCCACTATGACAAGTGTATATTTTTTATCCATCTCGCTCTCCTCTTTGAAATGCGATTCGTGTATTTCAGCATATCTCGCATTGAAATACAATAACAACATAAAGAATACCCTGCGGAAAACAAAGTGTTTCCGCAGGGTATGTTGGTACTAGTGTACTGAATTGAGTGTGCCGTTCTCGATACTGCACAGTTCGCATGCCTTTTTGAACTCACCCACAGGAAGAGTATTCGTGAGTTCAAATTTTGCTATGTAGCCACCATCACGGTAGCCCCAAAACTCAAAATATATGTCTGTGTGTCCGTCGCTAATAATCTTCACAAACTCTTTTAATCGACTGTGTGCGATTTTACTTTCCTCGCCAACAAAATGTACAATGACCGCTTGCCTGGCCCTCTCCTAAATAGAAGTGACTTTTGGATTATGTAGCAATTACTTCAGGTATGCAAGAAATAGGGACGAGCGAGTGAAGGGAAGTGAAAAAGCCCCTTGGAAACACTTTGTGTTTCCAAGGGGCTTTCGGTGTATTCAGTGGATGGTATACAACCCTCCACCGTGAATTCCGCAGACTGCACAGCAAAACTCCATACTCTCTGCTGATGCACCGTTTAATTCAAGTATGCAGGGAATAGACATGACAGCCTCCTTGAGTTGTTTACTTTCTGTATTATACCACGAATATTATAAAAAAGCAATGTATTCTGTTGAGGTGTTTGAAATAACAAAACCCCCGCGGCTTTGCCGCGGGGGTTTTGTTATTTCCGCACGACGAGTTCGTAGTCGAGGACGCGTTCTTCCATGTCGGCGCGGGTGAGTTTGATGCGAATTTCACCACCGAGTGTGTACGTGACTCCGGTGCGATTGCCCTTGATGCGATACTTTGTCGCTTCGTGGGTGAAGAAGTCGCCTTTGATACTCGAGAGGCGAATCATACCTTCACAGTGTGAGACCTTGTCTTCGACATACATACCCCAGTCGGTCACACCCGTGATAATGCCGTCGAACTCTTGTCCTACCTTATCAAGCATGTATTCCACCTGCTTATACTTGATAGAGTCGCGCTCTGCGGAGACTGCGGTCATTTCGCGCTCTGAAGACTGAATGGAGAGTTTTTCATATTTCGCAAGTTCGCGCCCTTGGATCATCGAGCCGTCGAGGTGCTTGCGCAAGAGCCGGTGGGACATAAGGTCAGGATACCGACGAATCGGTGAGGTGAAGTGCGTGTAGTATTTGAAGGCAAGGCCAAAGTGCCCAATGTTCTTTGTGGTATAGACTGCTTTCGCCATTGAGCGAATAGTCGCAGTCTTGATGAGATTCTCCTCAGGAGTGCCTTCGATAGACTTGAGGAGTGCGTTAATGTCCTTTGCTTGGATAACACCTTTTTTTGCATTGAATTCGTGTCCGAGTGCGCGAAGGAAGATACCAAGGGATTCGATTTTTTCGGGATTAGGGACATCATGCACACGGTAGACAAACGCTGCATCACGACCGCTTTTCTTGGTGTGTGCATACACAAACTCCGCAACTCTCTTGTTGGCAAGAAGCATGTAGTCCTCAATCATAAGCATAGTCTCGGTACGCACCTTGGTGTATACACGTATAGGCTTGCCACGCTCATCAAGTTCAAATTTTACCTCAGGCTGGTCAAAAGCAATGGCTCCATCCTGGAAGCGTTGCTTCCGTAGGATGCGTCCTATGTCCATGAGGATACGCAATTCGGTATGCATGGTACCTTCGCCCTTGTCGAGAACCTCCTGTGCTTCTTCATACGAGAAGCGCTTGTTGCTGTGGATGATGGTCTGGCCAAACCACTCATTTAAAATGTTTCCGCTCGCGTCCATTTCAAAGACTGCCGAGAAGGAGAGTCTGTCTTCGTTGGGTCGAAGTGAACAGAGGTCATTACTGAGCACTTCAGGAAGCATCGGAATCACACGGTCAACGAGATAGATAGAGGTACCACGCTCTTGCGCTTCCATGTCGATGATATCTTCCTCCGTTACGTAGTGTGAGACATCGGCGATATGAATACCAATTTCGTAGTTTCCATTCTCGAGTACAAAAAATGAAATAGCATCGTCAAAGTCTTTTGCATCGACAGGGTCGATGGTACAGGTGGTACGGTCGCGCATGTCACGACGCTTTGGATTTTGCCCAAGAGTCGCTGCTACCGCATCAGCAAAAATTTGCTCCTTGCGGGCGTAGAGTTCCTGGCCTGCTTTTGCCACGTGCTCGGGGAAGTTTTCTGAAAAGCCGCCGCCACGAATAATGGCTTGCATTTCGGTCTCGTGGTCACCTGCGCGTCCGAGTACTTCCACAATGGTGCCAATGGGGTCGGTAAGGGGATTCTTCCACGCGTCGATGTGGACGACGACTTTCATACCCTCGTGCGTGTCGGTGGCGTCAGGAAGTATTGGGCGAATATGAATACGCTTGTTGTCAGGGAGGAGTCGGTACACGCCTACTTTTTTCTGCACCGTTCCAATAAACTCAGTGTGCTTTGGGGTGACCACATGCACGACCACAGCCTCTTGTCGCTTGCCCGTTACCTTTGGTTTTAGTTCAATTTCGACAATATCGCCGTCAAGCGCGAATGAGAGTGCTTCTGCAGGAATAACGACATCTTCGTCCTGGCCAGGCACGGTGACGTACCCAATGCCTTTTCCACGAATCATAATAACCCCCTCATATATTGCTGTATTCTTTTCCATGTGGTGTGATAGTAACACGGAGTTGCGTAGGAAACCATATAGGTATAACATCCATTTTAGGAGCGGAAGAAATCAATCGAGATTCCTGTAGGGAACATTCTATTGGAAGAGCCAGCGCGGCAATCCCCCCCGTGAGCACGCGCACGTTATGGGTGTTACCGTAGTTGTGACCCGAGCATAATCGGTAGAAATCGGTCTACCGAGAAAGCAGTTACATAGATTACACGTACATCCACGGCTAAACCGTTCCTCCCCCCCCAATACATCGGCGTCGACACCTCCTTGGTCTCGACGCCTTTTTTTATTTTCTACTTGACCTTATACACTCATTCTGGTATTGTTCTCGGCACTACAAGTGAGCGAGTGAGCGATGTGGGCAAAACAAAGACAATGTTTTTGTTTTGCACAAATCCGAGCGAGAGAAACTTGTATAAATCTTGAATTTATATGTTAAAGATGCGTTTACAACGAATTGGTCGCAAGAACAACCCTTCATACCGGGTTATTGTTACTGACTCTCGAAATGCCCCCTCACGTGGGCGCCATGTTGATTTCATTGGTTCATACGACCCACTTCTTGGGCGTGTACAAATAGATGCTGCAAAGGCGAAGCACTGGCTTAGCCACGGAGTACAGCCTTCAGACACTGTGTACAACTTCCTCATCTCAGAAAAGATTATTGAAGGCAAGAAGAGGAATGCGCTCTCACGAAAATCTCCAATCATCGACGAAGCAAAATTGAAAGCAGAAGCAGAAGCAAAAGCCGCTAAGGAAGCCGCAGACAAGGTGAATGCCGAAGGCAGAGAGGGTGCCCTGGGGCAAAAGGCAGCCAAGGAAGCAGCAGAAGCACCGGCAGAGGTTGCAGAGACTCCCGCAGAAGTTGCAGAAACCCCAGCAGAAGAAGTAGTCGCAGCATAATAGAGACACACACAATACGCGCACATGAGGAATTCTCCTCATGTGCGCGTATTGACGTATGGGCACTACCTGCTACCATTCTCTATAGTACGTTCCTGATAACGAACGTAGATGGACGCTTAACAGAAATAAGTTCTCAATCACAAAAGTATGGAGTCAGATCAGCAATTTCTCGAACAAGTAGTAAAAGCACTTGTCGATCACCCAGAGACCGTAAAGATTAACCGAACCGTTGATGAGATGGGCGTTTTGCTTACCTTAGATGTGCACGCAGAGGACATGGGAAAGATTATTGGACGTTCAGGAAACACCGCAAAGGCAATCCGCACACTTCTTCGTGTTGTGGGTATGAAGAATGACGCACGTGTCAATCTTAAGATTAACGAGCCAGAGGGCGGTACACGCTCAGCATCATCTGCTGTTGCAGCAGATATGGGTGCCGTAGATGGTGGTGCCGATGATGCACCAGCAGCGCCTAAGTCTCTTGACGAAGCCATTGACGGTCTTCGTATCTAAGAAAAACTGCGTTAGGCATTTAATTCGCTCACCAATTGTCTTGGTGCGACCAGAAAATTCCCAGCGGAATTTTCTTACGGCTTCGGCAATGCCAAATCAAAAGCACCAGACATCCGTCTGGTGCTTTTGATTTGGCCGGCTCATTGCCTGCAGATGCTCGCAACAAGACAATAGGCTCACTTTTATAGAACTCATATGAAACCCTATGCATACGATGACACA
Source organism: uncultured Candidatus Saccharibacteria bacterium (assembly GCA_964570795.1). Lineage (GTDB taxonomy): Bacteria > Patescibacteriota > Minisyncoccia > Phycocordibacterales > UBA918 > Damh-18. The sequence goes on along the minus strand of CAZMYZ010000019.1, from coordinate 3,381 downwards.
ACAAACACTATTCCGGTTAACCGGAATAGTGTTTGTTTAAATGGAGGAGTTATGTAAGACTGTTTGTATGCATTTTCACGTTATAACCCTATTCCCAGAAATCTGCGAAGCGTATACCAACTCGTCTATTCTTGGTCGTGCGCAAAAGACAGAGAAGGGGAAGGGTGCAAAACATCGTGGAAAGAAAATTGAGGTGACCTACTATAATCCGCGTGAATACACGACCGATAAGCATCACAAAGTAGATGATCGTCCCTATGGTGGTGGGCCTGGTATGGTGATGTATGCAGCGCCAATACTCAAAGCATGGGAAAAGGCGGTGGGGCGAAAGCGCGACCAGAAAAAAGTGAAGACACTCATTATGTCGCCACGCGGTGCGAAATTTGATACCGCAATGGCAAAGAAACTTGCAGGGAAGTATGAGCACATTGTGTTTATCTCAGGCAGGTACGAGGGGATTGATTCGCGCGTGCAAAAAATCCTCAAGGCAGAAGAGGTTTCGATAGGCGATTATGTCCTTACAGGCGGAGAACTCCCTGCACTCGCCATCATTGACTCTGTTGCACGCCAAGTACCCGGGGTCCTCGGTACCTTTGAATCCCTTGAGGAAGAACGCGTCTCCAGCGGGGAAATGTACACCCGTCCCGAGGTCCTCGAATACAAGAAAAAGAAATACAAAGTCCCACCTGTGTTTCTCTCAGGGAATCATAAAGAGATAGAGGAGTGGCGTGGAGGGTGTTAGGTGGTATAATTAAAAAATCTATGAATACAAAAAGAATTAAAGTTGATGGAAACTACAATATTAACTTCACTTCATCAAATTCTGACTATTCTGATGATTTTGGTGAATTGATTGATTTTGTTATTGATAGTGCAAAAGAAAAAAAAATCAGTGAAGAAACAAGAAATGCTCTTTTGAAAATCCTTTTCACTGAAACTTTAAAAAAAGAAAGGAAAGAACTTACCAATGTCAGACTCTTAAATAATCAACAAAATTCAACCGTTATGATGCAATTTACAAATAATAAGAAACAATATGTCTGAATCACAGAGTGGTGCAGTTAACGGGAGCACAGAACGCGTTAATGGGAAAACGCTCGTATCAGAAGAACAAAATACGCTTTCTATTATTGCAAATAAGGTTATGGGAGGGGATGTTGTTGATTTGGATAAGGGTCAAATTGATTTGTTAATTCAACAGCGTGAGAAAGTGTATGATTATATTCATATAGATAAGAAGCAGGATTCATATGATAGGAAGTACTATTTTACTGGTGTGGCGATAGTGGTTCTTGCTGTTTTATGCATGGTAGTTTTTAAGGTTCCTGAATACACGACACAAGTAATATCTTTGATTATTGGTGCTGTTGGGGGTTATGGTTTGGGTAAGACTAAGTTTTCTGATTGAGTGTAAGTAAAACAAATCTGTTGAGGTACAACTTTTGAAGCGCCTCGCGCAAGGCCACACAGGCCGAGCGGAGCAAAAACCTAAAACACCAGATGCAAAGCATTTGGTGTTTTAGGTTTTATGCGTGCGGGGCAAAAGTTCGTGCCGAGAAAGGATTTGTGGATTGTATACGGTATGGTATCGAATGAGAGTTTTGTCTCCAACATCCCAAGAAGAGTGAGAAATACCAAAATCCCCACGAAACCATTGACCATTTTGGGCATTTCTGGTATTATGCCGGCCATACGCAATAGATCTCGAATGAGTCATGGATGTGCGATGTTTGGAGGGGGTCATATACAGCGCTGTATATGAAAGAGCACCAGGGAACGAAAGTTCCGTAATCACGACCACGTGATGTACACATTACTCGCACAGTAAAAACTAGATACCAAGAGCACGCTTACGGCGTGGTTATTTTGTTGTCATATAGTTTTTGCTTTTATACATAACACTTATACGTATGTCGAATGCACCACAGCACGGAGGGGCTTCAGTCGGAATGCTTCCGAAGAAGCGATTCCAAAATTTTCGTGACGCGCGGGTGTCACTGCCTGACCTCGTTGAGCCACAACGATTGTCATACACCAACTTCATTGAGGTAGGACTCAAAGAAGTCTTTAAGGAGTTTTCACCTATCAGTGACTATTCTGATAAGAAGTTTGATCTTCTTTTCAAGAAGTATGAATTGGGAGCGCCAAAGACCACTCCTGAGTACGCACGTGAAAACAAACTCACGTACGAGGCACCACTTCGTGCGCTCGTTGCACTCAACAACAAGACTTTTGGTGGTGAGAAGGAACAGGAGATTTTCCTTGCCGATATTCCAGTAATGACCGAAAACGGTACCTTCATCATCAATGGTGTGGAGCGTGTTATCGTCCCACAACTTGCCCGTTCATACGGCATTTTCTTCACTACGAGTGAGTCAAAGGGCCGTACCTACTTTGGTGCAAAGATTATTCCTGCTCGCGGTGCGTGGGTGGAGATTGAATCTGAGGCGGACGGGGTGATTTATGTAAAAATCGACCGCAAGCGCAAGTTCCCTATCTCATCACTTTTCCGTGTACTTGGTGTCACTAATGACAAGGACATGCTCAAACTCTTTAAGGGTATTGACCATGCTGAGGAATACATCACTCGTACGCTTGCAAAGGATCCTGCAAAGCAAGCGGACGATTCATACATTGAAATCTACCGCCGCCTCCGCGACGGTGACCTTGCTACCGTAGATAATGCAAAGGAATTCATCAACTCTATCTTTAGTCCTGCGCGCTACGATCTTTCAGAAATTGGTCGTCATCACTTTAACGAGCGTTTCGGACTTTCGACTGACGCAAAGGCAGATGCACAGCGTACTGTGTCGGTAGAAGACTTGGTAACGATCATCAAAAACATCATTGAGCAAAATCACACCCCCGGTGCTATTGCTGATGACATCGACCATCTCGGATTCCGCCGTGTGCGCTACTTTGGAGAGATGCTCCAACAGCGTATCCGTGTCGGTATGACTCGCGTGAAGCGCAACATTCAAGACCGTATGTCGACGATTGAGGCAGAAACATCGCTTCCGATGTCACTCATTAATCCACGCCCACTCCAGGCAGCGATTAAGGAATTTTTCACGACGAACCAACTTTCACAGTTCATGCAACAGCAAAACATGCTTGCAGAGCTCGAAGGTCTCCGTACACTTTCCGCACTCGGTCCCGGAGGACTCACGCGTGAGCGTGCAGGCTTTGAGGTACGTGACGTACACACATCCCACTATGGCCGTCTCTGTCCTATTCACACTCCTGAAGGTCCAAACATTGGACTCATTCTCCGCCTCTCTATGTATGCCCGTGTCAATCGTTTCGGTATCATTGAGACACCATACGCAAAGGTAGAAAAAGGTGTTGTGTCAGATGAGATTGTATATCTCAATGCCCATG
>CAZMYZ010000018.1:0-13619 GCA_964570795.1 uncultured Candidatus Saccharibacteria bacterium | reverse complement strand
CGGCATAGGTAGCAAAAGGTATGAGAAGAAGGAGGGTTAGGGTGAGGAGGGGGTAAACAATTTTTTTCATATTCCCTATATCGTACCATAGCCCACAAGGGTACTTTTACTTATAAGTGAATTGTGGTACTTTATAGCTTGCTCTATTCAGCATTCTACAGATTTCCAGTCTGTTAGATTATAGAGTTATCGAGAGTGGAGGAGTACAATAGAATATATACATGCGTCGGTGGATGAAATGTAAACTACTTTACATTTCATCCGGTTTGCGAGTTTATGAGCAAATTATCCGATGTTTACGAGGATAAAGGAGGAGGAGTGGTTCCACTCCACCTTGGTAGCAGACAATAGAATATATACATGCGTCGGTGGTGGAGTGGTCAATCACAACAGACTGTAAATCTGTCGACTTCGGTCTTCGCTGGTTCGAATCCAGCCCGGCGCACCAAGGTACAATAAAAATCACTGGTTTTAAAACCAGTGTTTTTTATTGTAGAAAGCAAATAGTTTTGCTTTCGTACCTTGGTGCGGACCGCAGTCATGTTTTCTTTCTGTGAAGAAAGAAAACGGACGAGGTGGGGTCGAGAACACTTAGAATAATTGAACGTAGTGAAAATTATACTTAGTGATTCGTGACCACAAGTGCCGTTTTGCAAACAATTGTATTTTGCACACGGATTCGAAAACCGCAGCGAAGCGAGTCAGGGTGGCCAGAAAATAACGAGCGATAGCGACTATATTTTCTGAGTCTGTCTCTTTTTTCTTTCAAAATGAAAAAAGAGACCTGAACATCCTATTCAATTGAATGTAGTGAAAATGATACTTAGTAACTCGTTATGATAACTCTTATGAGCGTTAGCGAATTAGAAAAAGCGAGACAAATTCAGCAAAGCAGTAGTGTGAATACATCCACAAAAATAACCGACAGTTTTTGAATTCTGTCGGCTATTGTTTTAATACACTGCATCATAACGAGCAATCTGCAGCGGTAAGACGGCGCTTCAACTCGATACGCGAAACCTTTTCCTTCTCGGCCTTAGTTTCGATCGCAGCACATCTATCTGCATGTTCATTTCTTGCAGTAGATGCAATACCGCCTGCTACCAGCATGTTAACCGGTATTGATGCAAGACAACCCTGTAGCGAGACTGCCAATACGAGGGTGGGTACAAAAAGAACCTTTTTCATGAGTGTCTCTCTGAATAAATGAAACCAACAATACTATACATTACTTTTTGAAAATGACAAGATACGAAAGCATGCGGTATCTAGTTACCTTTGATACTCAAAAGTCTTCCATCAACACTTCCCTACCGAAATGTTGCAACTCCCCCATCTCCATACTGGAGTTCAAGCGTCCCCTTCTTGGTAAACGTAAATGATTGTACGTCACCAAGCATTGTAGCAAAGAGTGTTTCCTGCGAACCTTCACAATACATAAGTGTCGACATCATAGGACCAAATTTTAAAGAATTTCCGCTTATGGTGTATGTACCACCCATATTGTTGCAGTCAGTCCCTACCGACACTTGCCCATCACTGAAGGTGAGTGTAAATACTCCCGCGCTCTTTGGCAATATATATTCTCCCATATCGACACTCTGTACCCACTCCCATTTCTTCATCTCAAGATTCATTTGTGTGGTGTCTACTTCCCCTTCAAAATCTTTTACCAACTCCCCTATTTCTCCGGTAGTGGAATCAAGGTGAATCCACGTACTTTTACCCATCGATGGTGGTGTGGTCATTGGCTCACCCTCCATGCGTACAGCGTAGTTGTATACTGCGTTTCCTTCGTTAATTTCTACCGTTTGGGGCGCAATGCGATCGCCAAGAAGGAGTGCATTGGTGCTCGTATACGTATCTCCAGATTTACGAGCAATTGCAGCGTAGTAGAAGGTGCCACTACCATCCGCACTATACGTGAGGAGTACCGCTGCGTCGTCATCGCCATCCTTATCGAGGTCGCCATACACCGGCTCGCCAAAAAGCCGTACCGTGGTCATGCTTGCACTGCCCGGCGCTGTAGGAGCGGTATAAACTCCATCACTGAGTACATACTCGGCACCATCAATAGTGTATGCAATTGAGTTTGGTGTGCTGGGTACTATTGGCTTTTCCACCACCACATTAGGTGCATCTACCACTTCTGGTGCTTGGGTTTCAATATCACCCAACTGTGCAATAACGATTGCAATTGCTGCGAGCGCAACAATACTCAATACATAAATACTTTTTTTCATATATTATAACTTCTCAATTTCTTTAAGATCGTGGTCAGGAATATAGAGCATAAGCATTCCCACAATAATACCACCGACCGCTGTCCAGAGTATGTTGCCATCAAGGAAATATATATCTACTGCATCGAGTATATGCCAGATACCACGCCAAATGATAACGAGCCCTACTACAATACCGAACACACGTATAAAATATTTTAAATCCTTATGTTTTGGTTTCATATAGTTACAGTATAACGCAAAACCCGCAAGGCCAAAGGCCTCGCGGGTTTTATTCTTGTACAAATATATTAAGCCGCCATAGGCTCATCTTCTTCAGCAACACCTCCCTCTTCCATATTCTTTTTCAACTCCTTCAACCGCTGTTCTTTTTGGAAGGGAGTAAGGAACTCACCCTCAACTGCCGCCGCAACTAACTCGCTCTCGTCAAATTTAGAACTACCTTCATACCCACCACGTTCAAACGCCTGCTCCAAAGGAGCATCAGGGCGAATCATTTCGGCTTCACTTACTCCTACCTTAGGTGTCTCACCTTTGTTCTCAGCCATTTCTACCAACAATCTTTCACTTTCACGTCCATCACCCTGCCCCTCTTCCATCGGAGTCGACTTCTTCCCAAAAAAACCTTCAAGCATATATCTAAACCATTATGACTATTCCCTTAATTCAAGCACGCCTACCGGCTAAGTCAATCACGTACTCCACATAGACATGAGTCTATATATGTTGTACTCCTCTGTCACCATTCTTCCCTATTCCTGGTTACAAGTATATATTCAAAGGGAATTTGTTCTTCTACATCTCAACACAAATATATAGGAGTTATCATGACAACGACACTTGCCGTGCTTTGCGCACTCGCACTCTTAGCATTCTTCTGTGAATGGATAGACTCGTCTATCGGCATGGGGTATGGAACGATTCTTTCGCCGGTACTGGTCATGTTCTTTAGTGACCTACCGAAAGAAGTAACTATGCCGGCAATTTTTGTCTCACAAGCATGCGGCGGCCTCATCGCTGCATATTGTCACCATGGTCACGGTCACATTAGTTTTGCGCATGTTGATGGCAAACTTTCACCTGACGCAAAGTTGACACTCTGGATTACCGGACTTGGCATGATTGCTGCCGGATGTGCCGCATATTTCGGTGCAGTGTTTTTTTCCAAAGAGGGACTTTCAATCTGGATTGGCGCCATTGTGCTCCTCATGGGTATATTGTTGCTCTTTGGATTTACACCGAAACACGCACAATGGAAGATGGTGGGAGTTGGACTCGTTTCCGCACTCAATAAAGGTCTGACGGGTGGTGGTTTTGGTCCATTGGTTACCGGTGGTCAGTTGGTGAGTGGTGGTGAAAGCAAAAAAGCAGTAAGTATCACGACTGCCGCTGAAGGACCTATCTGCATTGTTGCTGCACTGATATATTGGGCCACCAATGGTATCTCGGGTATTGATGTCATGATCGCTCTCACTATTGGCTCTGTACTTGCAAGCCGTCTCGGTGCATTTACCACAAAAAAACTTGCGGAAAAGTTGCCGCTCACAGAAATTATTGCGAGCGCACTCATCATCCTTGGCGCAAGCACACTACTGTATGTGTTCAAATATATCGACATTCCCGTATCAATGTGAATGTTCTTCTAATAGCCAGACCGCGATGCGGTCTGGCTATTTTCTTATCGCACCTGAGTGGTATTGACTCATTTGTATATAGTGGTGTAGTATTTCTGTAGGAGTTCCCACAATTTTTAATCTAGGAGGTGTGCCGTGACTACGCCTGTCCCAATGCTTATTGAAAACAAGACCAGTTTCTTGTTGACCGTCTGCGGGTATTGTGCAATGACTGGGACATTTACCTCAGACATCGTTCTTTTTCCGCATAACCAAATTACGTTTGGTGGGCCGCCGTATACCCCACACAAAATAGTCATCCATGAGGGCGACACCAACCGTGAAGATGGCGAGTTCCACGTAAGTCCAAGTAAACCAGCAATACACGGGGAGCCCCGTGGACTGTACTACCTCGTAGTACGCTACTATCGTGATGAACTCCCTAAAATTGTTCGTCATTAGCCCACAGCCCCTCGTTTCGAGGGGTTTATTTTATATTGACTCACCCATATAAAATGTGTAGCATGCAATTTGGTTAGCAGTTTTTCTACAATAGCGAACAGGAGGTATCTCTCATGCAAGTAATCAACATGACCGGAAAGCCGGTAACTATTTTTACTATCAATGGCAAAGGGGTTTCTACCCTCGATATTTTGCTCCCCCACGGTGAAGATAAGGTGATTCGTGGATATGCACCCCGCAACCCCACAGTACTTTCACTCCATACGGCTGAAGACGATATCCCCAATAACAAGTTACAAGTCGTGTCTGGTAAACCGACAATTTGGGGAAACAAAGAACGTCGCATCGTTGTTCGCTATCAAGGAGAAGAACGTCCCCAAATGGGGTGATATTCACCTCACAGCCCCTCACTTCGAGGGGCTAAATTTATTATGAAAAACCCCGAGAAAGCCTTCGGCTTTCTCGGGGTTTTTCCACTTCCCTACACCATCACTGCTTCCTTTACTTTTTCTCGCACTTTACCTGATTCCTTTTTCCCTTTTTTCTTAACATCAAAGGTAAGTTCGCCTTTCTTCATCGAAACCGATACCGTCCCCCCCTGAAGCATTCCTTCACTAATCATCATTGATGCTACAGGGGTAAGAATTTTGGACTGTATAACGCGCTTCAGTGGTCGTGCACCGAACTTGGGGTCATACCCTTCCTGTGCGATATAGTCCATCACTTCATCACTAATAGAGAGTTGAATATCCTTTTGTGCAAGACGTTCAATAACCATATCTACCTGCAAGCCCACAATGTTACGAATCGTGTCTTTTGAGAGAATGTCAAAAATAACAATCTCATCGAGACGATTGAGAAATTCAGGACGGAAAAAGTTTTTAAGACTCTCAAGTACCTTATCCTTTGCCTGCTCGTACTGGGTGGTCTCGTCAGAATGACTCATGAAGCCAAACTTCGACATACGGTCGATGTGCTCAGCACCGATGTTAGACGTCATAATAATAACGGTATTTTTGAAGTTTACCTTGCGTCCTTTTGCGTCGGTAAGATGTCCTGAGTCAAGCACCTGAAGGAGAATGTTAAATACTTCGGGGTGCGCTTTCTCAATCTCATCAAGAAGAATCACCGAGTATGGGCGATGGCGGACAAGTTCGGTCACCGCACCACCCTCCTCATGCCCTACATACCCTGGTGGCGAACCAATAATTTTTGAAACAGAATGTTTTTCCATGTACTCACTCATATCGATACGCACCAAAGCACTTTCGTCATTAAACATAAATTCAGCAAGTGCGCGAGAGAGTTCGGTCTTTCCCACACCGGTAGGCCCAAGAAAAAGGAATGAGCCAATAGGACGATTGGGGTCGGAGATGCCTGCGCGTGAGCGCTTGATAGCATCACATACGCGACGTACCGCTTCGCTTTGTCCCACCACGCGCTCTGCGAGCACTTCCTCGATACGTGCAAGTTTCTTTGCTTCTGCCTCAAGCATGCGTGAGACGGGAATACCCGTCCAGCGAGACACTACGCCCGCAATATCTTCTTCGGTCACTTCCTCTTTGAGGAGACGACGGGTGCGTTGCAGTTTCTTTAATTTTGCTGATTTTGCTTCGAGGTCTTTTTCAATTTTTGGAATTCGCGCGTAGCGAATCTCTGCTGCACGCGTGAGGTCGGCGCTCGCTTCAGCAGCATCCGCCTCAAGACGAAGCGACTCGAGCATCTTTTTCATTTCGCGAATTTCCGTCACCGCATCTTTTTCATTATTCCACTTTGTCTCAAGTACTGAAGTCTTTTGTTTCAATTCTCCTATCTCATGCTCAATTTCCTTGAGTCGTGCTTTAATCTTTGCTTTATGTTCAGAGACTTCCTCTTCCTTCCTGAGTGCTTCACGCTCAATTTCGAGGCGTCGTACTGCGCGGTCCGCAAACACGAGTTCATCGGGCTTGTTTTCAAGAGAAATACGCAGTGCCGATGCTGCCTCATCAACAAGGTCGACGGCTTTGTCTGGCAAAAAGCGATCGGTGATATAGCGACTTGAAAGGCTCACTGCAGATACAATCGCGTCATCGGTAATACGTACACCATGGTAGATTTCATATTTTTCTGCGACACCACGAAGAATTGCAATAGCATCCTCCACCGAAGGTTCGTTCACATATACCGGTTGGAAGCGTCGTGTGAGAGCGGGATCGCGCTCGATATGCTTTTGATATTCTTTGAGTGTCGTTGCACCAATGACGCGCATTTCACCACGCGCAAGCGCGGGCTTGAGCATATTTGATGCATCCATAGAGCCTTCTGCTTGGCCAGCACCCACAATCGTATGAAGTTCGTCAATAAAGAGTATGACCCCACCTTGTGCCTGCTCCACTTCTTTCATCACATTCTTGAGACGCTCTTCAAATTCACCACGGAATTTAGTACCTGCCACAAGAAGTCCCAGGTCAAGTGAAAGAATTTCTTTTTCTCGCACCGACTCAGGTACATTGCCTTGCACGATAGCAATAGCAAGCCCTTCTGCAATAGCAGTCTTCCCTACACCCGCTTCACCAATGAGGACTGGGTTATTCTTCGTACGGCGTGAGAGAATCTGAATCACGCGCTGAATCTCTGCATCACGACCAATCACCGGATCGAGTTTATTTTCCTGTGCAAGTTTGGTGAGATTGCGTGCGTATTTGGAAAGGGCGCGGAATTTCTTTGGTGTTTGTGCATCATCAATATTATGCTCGCGCACTTCACGGAGCGCATTTTGGACTTTCTTTTTATCAATACGAGAACGCTCAATTACTTCAATCGCAGGTCCCGGATGTTCAAGGAGTGCAAGAAAAAGATGCTCAACCCCCACATAAGAATCATTGAGACTTTGTGCAATACGCCCTGACTCCTCGAGTGCTTGTGCCAAGTCTGGTGTGAGATAGAGCTGGTATGACTGTGACATCGTAGAACTCATCGGCGCCTCGAGTGCTTCAAGGAGTAGGTCGGTGAATGCAATGATATCGATATCGAGACGATCAAGAAGTGAGATAACGGTGTTTTCATCTTGCATCACCAAGGCGGTGAGCAGGTGAGTTGGGCTTACATGGTTTTGACCACGCTCAATGGCGAGTTCATGTGCCTTTCTGATGGCTTCTTTTGCGCGTGATGTGAAATTGTGAAAATTTGGCATAGGTGTTTCCATTATACGCGAGTATCACTTCTCAAAAAACAGTATTCCCCGTCGTATGCACTTATAAAGCAGTATGTACTCACATAGTACAACATTTTTCTTATGTGTCAAACTTTCGCGCCTTGCATTTTTGATACAAAATCTGCAAGTACCTGTGCTGTCGTAACTAATTCTTTTTCAGTGGTTGTCTCCCCTAAGGTGAAGCGAAGGGTTGCGGTAGCACGCCCCTCGTCATAGGTCATTTCACGTACTACAGCGGAGCCCGTACTTCCCTGTGCACCACACGCGCTTCGTGTAGAAATAGCAATACCTTTTGTATCGAGCCAAATAACCGCGTACTCGGTATCGAGTCCCGGAATAGATATGTTTACATTATTTGCAACGCGTGCAGTCATGCTTCCATTAAGGATTGCGGTGGGAATTGCAGTGTGAATAAGAGTAATGAAGCGGTCGCGTAGTGCGGCTACCGCCGCGCTGCGCGACCGCCACCTCTCCTGCGCATGTACCAGTGCCGTCACACACCCCACAATGAGTGGCAGATTCTCCGTACCCGAGCGTAGTCCCGCCTCTTGTCCACCACCATGAACGACTGATACTATCTCCACCCACTGTCGATGTACGAGCACTCCTACTCCCTTTGGCCCATAGCACTTCCCTGCGTCAAGTGTCATGAGGTCGACACCAAGCATATCGAGTGCGCACGGCAGCCAAAGTGGTGCCTGTGAGGCATCGGTGTGCACGAGTACGTGCTTCCCCTGTGTTTCGTTCCACTTACGTACCATGCGGGTAATTTTTTTTACATCCTGTATAACCCCAATCTCCGAGTTCACATACGCAAAGGTTACGAGTACTGTTTTTGTATTCAAAAGCGTTTCGAGTACTTTTATATCAATAAGCCCCTCCGTATCTACCGGTACATAAGTAATCACCACTCCTCTTCCGGTAAGGTGTGCAAGTGTCTCCATAATAGAAGGATGTTCGATGCGTGTCGCGATAATTTCCATATCCGCATATGCACGTCCTTTTCTATGCTGTGCTTCTATCACTCCAATAAGCGCAAGGTTGTTTGCCTCAGTACCACCACTCGTAAATGTCACATCACCGGGGCGCACATTGAGTACGCGTGCAAGTTTCTCGCGAGCATCGTCAATCACACTTCGTGCAAGAACCCCCTCAGCGTAAAGTGCACTCGGATTTGCCCATACACCACGTATATATGGCTCCATAGCCGTATACACTGCGTCACGCACCGGCGTTGCCGACGCATAATCGAGATGTATCCGAGAAGATTTTTTAGACTTTTGCCAAAATGAGAATCGCATTAGCAAATCATGTCACATTGATACCGACTAGTAAATATGGGGTCTAGAACCAGGCACGCCCTTTGACCGCGCCGGGTTTCACCACCACACCACATTCTTGACTTTGCGGCAAAAGAAATATCTGCTATACTCCTCGCATATTCGCTGCTTTGCGCCTTTCTGGGGCGTTTTTCAATAACCTGAAAGGTATGGCAAAACAAAAAACTACACAATCACATATCGAAAGTCGACCACCGATTGTCGTCATCATGGGTCATATTGACCATGGAAAATCGACACTCCTCGACTATATCCGTAAATCAAACATCGTTGCCGGCGAAGCTGGTGGTATTACACAGCATCTTTCTGCATACTGTGTTGAACACACCACCAAAGAAGGTGAAAAGAAACATATCACTTTCCTTGATACTCCTGGTCATGCGGCATTCCAAAAAATGCGCCTTCGTGGGGCAGATGTCGCGGACATTGCTATTCTTATTGTCTCTGCAGAAGACGGTGTAAAACCACAAACACTCGAAGCACTCGAGAGTATTAAAGTGGCAGGAATCCCGTACATCGTTGCAATCAACAAAATCGACAAACCAGGTGCCGACCTTGTGCGCACTCAGTCATCACTCATCGAGCATGAAATCTATATTGAAGGTATGGGTGGCGACATCTCATGGGCAGCAATTTCTGCAAAGAGTGGCAAGGGCGTAGACGAACTTCTTGATATCCTTCTCCTCACTGCAGAACTCGCAGAACTCAAGTCAGACAGCGCCGCTCCCGGTACTGGAAGTGTGATTGAAGGCAAACTTGATGGTAAGCGCGGTACCACTGCCACACTCATGGTACAGGACGGCGTCGTTCGCTCAGGAGACTTTGTCGTATCAGGTACGAGTTTTGCGCCCGTACGCATTATGGAAGACTGGGCTGGAAAAACGATTCGCGAAGCACACGCCTCAGAGCCTGTTGGCATCGTAGGGTGGAACGAAGTACCAAAAATTGGTGACACATTCACTATTGTATCTTCAAAAAAAGAAGCTGAAGCACTCATTCTTGCCAACAAAAATGCTACGCCGAAGTCAGTCGCATCAAACAATGTTTCCAATCTCCCCACCATTCCCCTACTCATCAAGGCTGATGTGCTCGGCACCATTGATGCCATTGTTCATGAACTTGAAAAATGCACTTCAGACCGCGTCGTGGTGCGTATTATTGGTACTGGTGTGGGTACTATTTCTGCAAATGATGTACAAAATGTAAGCGCAACGGAAAACGCTATCATCGTGGGATTCAATGTGAAGCCCGACCGTGCCGCTATCGACCTTGCTGAGCGCCTTGGTGTCGCCGTAGAGACTTTTGATATTATCTACAAACTCTCAGAGTGGCTCGAAGAGGCGCTGAAAGCACGCACTCCAAAGAAAGAAGAAGAACGAGTGACCGGCAAGGCAAAGATCCTCAAGAGTTTTAGTGTACAGAAAAATGCACATGTACTCGGCGGCCGCCTCGAAGAAGGAACTCTTTCACTCAATCAACACGTGCGCATCACTCGTCGCGATATCGACATGGGACGTGGTGTACTCAAGAATCTTCAGCAACAAAAATCCAACGTGAAAACAATCAGTGATGGCGAGTTTGGTATGCAATTGGATTCTAAAGTAGATATTGCACCCGGAGACTATATTGAAGCCTTCGACATCATCATTACCTAATATGGAATTTGATAAGCACCAAAAAGTTCGTTCTGTACTCACCGAAATTATTGCACGCTTTATTCGTGAGGAAGCAAACCACAATCCACTCATCACGGTTACCAATCTTATTGTGTCTTCTGACTACAAGAACGTACACGTCCATATCACCACTATTCCCGATGGGGGCGAAGCGGATGCACTGATTTTCCTCAAGCGCAAAGGAACTGAACTTCGAGAGTATATTAAAAAGCACGCACGACTAAGGTATATTCCCAATATCGACTTCGCAGTTGATTATGGGGAACGACATCGCCAACATATTGATGAAATTGTAAAAGGGATTGAAGAAGGTAAAAACTAGGAAAATCCCTTGGTCAAGTAAAAACTCCACAAAGTGGAGTTTTATACTTGAGACCAGGACGGGATTTGAACCCGTGAATGTCGGTTTTGCAGACCGATGCGTTACCACTTCGCCACCTGGTCAGGTGTGTATCTATTTTGTCCAAGTGGCAACGCATCGGTCTAAGACCGCTGGTAAAACTATCCCCCGGATACTTTTACCTACTTCGCCACCTGGTCAGGTGTGTATCTATTTTGTCCAAGTGACCTGGTCAAATAGAGGCAATCTACTCTACCATTTACTTCTCAAACTGAAAATAATGCTCATCGAACGAAATTGATTTCCATATCATGCGGCACTTTTCTTATGCTCTAGAAAAACCAAGCATTGTGCCCAGGAAAGGACTTGAACCTTCATGGGTTGCCCCGCTTGCTCCTAAGGCAAGTGCGTCTACCAATTTCGCCACCTGGGCACAATACTTATCTTTTCTAAGGAACATTTTCACTTCATAAAACCAAATGTAATACACAATTATTTGTATTCCATTCACTCGTTGGGTGTGTCTACTATTTCACCACCCACGCGTGGAAATGAATATACCACGAGCAGTAAAGAATCGCACCTTTAGAGATGTTTACTCCTTAATCTGATTAAGTAAATCCTCTTCTTGTTTCAATACCCCTTCCATTACCTCAGCATCTCCCGATTCAAATGCTGCGCGTTTTGCTTTAAAATTCTCATTAATAATAGAAATCCAAGAACTATTTTCCAAAAATAATTCAAGCAGTCCTTCAAGCTCAATATCATCCACCTGTGCACACACTTCGAGAAGTATGGCTTTATCTTCTAAGATCAGTGCTGATTGTTGAATCACTGCGGTAAGTTTTTCGAGATTTGTTTCCATATAAAATTAACGATAATGAAACCTGTGTCGTTTCATTAATTCTCTGTATGCTTCTTGTTCCTTTTGGAACGAGTATGATGTCTGTTGTTCTAGGTTAGAAATAACTGCATCAAGACGCGCCTGTCGTTTTTCATAATTAACAACACCGTATCTTCCATGCAAATCTTCCATAATACCCTTAAGGGTCCTCGCACACTCTATTGCATATTTTGCATCATCAATAGTGTAGACACGATCGGGTGCATTGTATATATATCGCCCCGAAGCCCCTCTCGGAGGGGAGTAAAAATCGTCAGCGAATCCGTCCATGTGTATCCGTACGAGCCATTCCGCATCCTGCGCAGTCCATATATGCTTTAAATCATTATGCGCACTTTTCACTTTCTCTCCTGCCCATTTGCTTGCCTTTGTTAATTTCAGTTTTTCCGATCCTTGAGAATTTTTATTGTCTATGTACTCAGTACGCAATGAGTCATTGTTCGCACCGTATTCGTGCGCTTGTGCATCATTTTGAAATCCAGGAAGCGCACTGAGCGCAGTAACAAGCATCATTACTTTAGCCGCCTTGCGTGCTGAACCCTGAAGACGTTCAGAAAGACTTTTTTCTTGGTCGATAATAGTATTTGGGTTAATAAAACCCACCTCAGGACCCTGTGGTGATTCTTGATTTCCATCTTTTTCGACTATCTCAGGATCACAAATCTTTGGATTAAGTGCTTCAAACAAAGCATCTTCGCACGCTTTCTTATCAGGATGTATTTCATTTGCACCGACATTTCTGTATCCACCTTCAATTGAATTCATAGTATAAAAAATATTATCATCACAGCATAGAGCATTCGTGCTACTCCGTGGACGATTGCTACTATTCTAGTATAGCCCATAGACCGCCACCTCCTTACTCCTGTGGGGATAAGGAAAAGACTGGGAAATCCCAGTCTTTGCAAAAGTCTACATAGTAAAACGCATAGACAACAGTTTTTGCAATTGCTCGTGACCCACTACAGGTATATGACCGCTTGCAAAAGTGTATTGTCGTCGACATTTCTCACAGTGTGGAGGACTGTAGATATACCCGGAGGCACCTATACCTCGTATAGACCGTACAATTTTCCCACCACATCCTTTAGCGATACAGCGCCCGTTATCACCCTTTAGTGTATATAAATTTTTTTGCAGTTTCTCCTGAAATTCAGGAGAGTGCACTACTTCCACCATCTTTTCGTTTGACATTTTCGCTTCCTCTTAAAAACAATCTGAAAGCACTATATCGTATATTGGTGAAAACTAAAATCAATTAATGAGAATCAACCGTATCGGGTATATTTGTCGTCATGAGTCTCTAAGTATTTTCTTTCATTGCATGAAGAAAGAAGTTGCTTTTTGTCGTCACGAGTTGCTAAACTCACTTCGTTCGTTAAGCACTCGCGACCCCACCTCGCGGTTTTGCCTCCTTGTGGTCGGCAAAACATCGCTCCGGCTCGGACAACAAAAAAGCAGTGCGCAGGCACTGCTTTTTTGTTGTTGTCCGCCCACCAGGGCTCGAACCTGGGACCTTATCGTTAAGAGCGATCTGCTCTACCAACTGAGCTATGGGCGGATATATGCATATTGGACAAGTCAGAGTGTACTAAAATTATGCCATAAAAACAAGTGATGCGTATGATTCTTATCGTTCACCAGAACGCCTCACAGAATCGGTTCAGGTTGTATGATGGTTTCTTCCTCTGGTCGAAACCATCGACAACCTCTTCAAGTCCCATATCCAAAACAAAATACTAGGCACAAGGCCTAGTATTTTATTTCGGTGCCAGAGATGGGACTTGATTCTTACAGAATCGGTTCAGGTTGTATGATGGTTTCTTCCTCTGGTCGAAACCATCGACA
>CAZMYZ010000017.1:0-13813 GCA_964570795.1 uncultured Candidatus Saccharibacteria bacterium | reverse complement strand
ACGGGGAATCGAACCCCGATTTCTTGGATGAGAACCAAGTGTCCTAACCGTTAGACGATGAGGCCGTATATACTTTTTGCATCATAGCAGTTTTATTTTGACCGTTAGCGTCGTTTTTTCTTCTGTGAGGAAGAAAAAACGACAGACTCAGAAATTATAGTCGCTACGCTCTTTAATTTCTGGCCACCGTTAGACGATGAGGCCGTATATTGAATCTTGCTGAAATCTGCGATTTCAGCCAGATAGTTATACCAAACTTTTATAAATTATAAAAGTCTTTGAGGGTGTCATTGTATGGAGGTGCTATACTATTCCCATGATACAGGCGCAGACACTTGAGATACTGAAGACGGGGGCAAACGCATTTCTTACGGGAGAACCAGGGTCAGGAAAGACATATGTACTCAATCAGTACATCGACTGGCTCGTGGCATGTAATATCCCTGTGGCTATTACTGCATCTACGGGTATTGCAGCGACGCATATTGGAGGCACTACCATTCACTCGTGGGCGGGTATTGGTGCGCGTGACACACTCACGCAGTACGACCTCGATAATATCATGGGGAACGAGAAAACCGTGCGCCGTGTGAAAAAAGCACGTGTACTCATCATCGATGAAATTTCAATGCTCGATGGGCGTGTCTTGGATATGGTTGAGACAGTCTGTCGCACCGTGAAGCAGTCGGGAGAATCTTTTGGAGGGATGCAGGTGGTACTCGTCGGTGACTTCTTCCAGTTGCCACCGATTGCAGGAAGAGGGGAGATGTCACGCTTTGCCTTTGAGTCGCGCGCGTGGGAAAGTGCAAAGTTTCTTACCTGCTACCTCACCGAGCAGCATCGCCAGGAGGATGAACTTCTCTTGGGGCTCCTCAATTCTATTCGCAAAAATGATGTCGATGAGAGCCACTACACACTCCTTAGTGAGCAGACTGATGTTGGCTATACCGAGATAGAGCCAACAAAACTCTATACACACAATAGTGATGTCGACAGCATGAATACTTCGCGCCTCAAGGAACTCAATACTGCGAGTGTGCATTTTAAAATGGATGCAAAGGGGAATAAATATGTGGTGGAGACTTTGGTAAAAAACTGTCTCTCACCTGAGTCGCTTGAACTCAGGAAGGAGGCAATGGTGATGTGCACCAAAAACAATTTTGAAGTGGGGTATGTAAACGGCACACTGGGGCGTGTGGTGGATTTTGATAGGGAAGACGGATTTCCTGTGATTGAAACGAGTGATGGACGAAGTATTAAAATCGCGCCACAGTCGTGGTCGGTCATCGAGGATGGGAAAGTAAAAGGGGAAATTACGCAGGTGCCCCTTCGCCTTGCGTGGGCGATTACCGTGCATAAGAGCCAGGGAATGTCGCTTGATGCGGCAGAGATAGACCTTCGGAATGCCTTTACCTATGGACAGGGGTATGTAGCACTTTCCCGTGTGCGCTCACTCACCGGAATGAAAATAATCGGTCTCAATCCACAAGCGCTGCTTGTGGACCCGCGAGTAGTACACAAGGACGAGCATTTCCGTGAAGAGTCCGATGATGCAGAGTTTGTTTTTGCAGAAATGGAAAGCGAAGAAGTGGCCACGATGCAGAAAAACTTTGTGAACGCCTGTGGTGGCAAGTGGGCAGAAAAAGTGGAGGGGAGAATAAAACACGCGAATGTGCCTGTGCGCGAAAATACGTATGCAGTCACCAAAGAACTCGTGGAAAAGAAAATGAGTGCACTTGAAATCTCAAAGGAGCGCGGTATGGCGCTTTCTACCATCTGGACACACATTGAAAAACTTGCCGAGGATAAAGAAATTGGAAAGGAACATATTGAAAGCCTTATTCCATCTGAAACCGTATGGACGGTAGCGTATCCGCATATGACTAAAGCCTTTGAAAAGCATGGTACCGAGAAATTGAAACCCGTCTTTGAAGAACTCGATGAAGCATATGACTATGATTTGATTCGTCTGGGGAGACTTTTGTATACATTCAAATAGTATGTGGTTTGGGGTGAAGAGAAGAAGGAGGAGGGTGGCGCGGCGAAGCCGCGCCACCGAAGCACATTATCTCGCTCACAAGGAACGAGCGCGTGCTTTTGTACATGAGCGCCTTCTGTACTGGAGTGCGCACTATGGGTGCTCGTACGGCAGAGTTGCTATACGCGATCAGCGTACGCGCTGGGGAAGTTGCTCAAGCAAGCAAAATCTCAATTTTAATTATCGTATCGTTTTTCTCCCACTTCACCTCGCTGACTACATTATTGTGCATGAAGTATGCCACCTCCTCGAACTCAATCATGGGGCACAGTTTTGGGCGCACGTTGCACGCGCTTGCCCTGAGTACATGACACACATACACGAACTTCGTGCGTGCGATATGCGTACGCTTGGTACGTAAATTGCAATTTTGTACCAGCAGTAAAAGGAATGGTATACTAGTGTCTATGAAAATATTTGGATCATTTTTTGCCCTTGCGCTTTTTGCATTGAGTGCATTTTTTAGCCCTGTATTCGCCGCAGGCGACGATGTCACTATCTTCTTCTTTGGTCGTAATGACTGCGCGCACTGTGCGGAGGAAAAAGCATTTTTTGCTGAGTACCTCCCTACGGTAGAGGGAGTAACTTATGAGTATTACAATGTCACCGAAGATGACGCTGCAAAGGCGCTCTATGAAAAAGTGCTTGCAAAGCATGAACTTTCCCACGTGACACCGGTTACAGTGATTGGCGACATGGTCTTTCAGGGGTATGACACTGATGAAATTACCGGTTCTGTGATTAAGGATGCGGTAGAGCGCGCGCGAGCAGGGGATATTCGTACGCTCGACGACCACCTCGCGCGCGCTCCCAAGCAAGCGGATAGTTTTAACGGTGCAGGCTGTGATGAAAATGGTACCGAATGTGGCACCCTCACCAATCCAAATATGTATATGTTTAATCTACCCATCATTGGTGTGGTAGATTTTAAATCCTTCTCACTTATCTCACTTGCAGCAGTGCTCGGAACTATCGACGGATTTAATCCGTGTGCGATGTGGGTACTCATCACTTTCCTGGTGCTCCTCACACAGGTAGGAGATAGGAAGAAGATGATGTTTGTTGCCGGACTTTTTATTGTGGCAGAGGCAATCATGTACAACCTCATCCTTAATGTGTGGTTTACCACATGGGACTTCGTAGGGCTCGATGGTATTGTGACGCCGCTTGTGGGAATACTCGCAATAGGTGGTGGCGCATTCTTCCTTTATCGTTGGCGAAAGAATCGCTTCAAGCCACTCATTTGTGATGTGTCTGACTTAGAAACACAAGGGAAGACCATTGCAAAAATTCAAAAGATAATCGAGCAGCCTACTACTATCGTCACGGTGCTCGCAGTGATTGCAATTGCATTCTCGGTCAACATTATTGAGTTTGCATGTTCCATCGGTATTCCTCAGGCATTTACCAAAATTCTTGAACTCAACGACCTTTCATTCATCTCACGCCAGTTCTATATTCTCGTGTATACCCTTGGCTACATGGTGGACGACCTCATTGTCTTTGGACTTGCTATCTGGGGCTTCTCGCGCCTTGAGTCACATGGACATAAGTATGCACAACTCTCACTCCTCATTGGTGGATTCCTTATGCTTCTCTTGGGAGTAATACTCGTCATCGACCCAACGATATTCGTACTCTAGGAATAGATTGTGTATAGGTGTGATGCACAAAACCCCCGCAACTTTCTTTCGAAAGTTGCGGGGGTTTTAAATAGGATATGTAGTGGCATCATGAAATTTCTGCTACTATGCGCAGATGAACACTCTTCCTGGCGACATTATTCTCATTGATAAGCCCCTCGGTATTACATCGTTTGATGTGATTCGTCGTCTGCGTAGGGAAATGGGTATTCGCAAAATGGGGCACGCTGGCACGCTCGACCCGCTTGCATCGGGACTTATGATAATTGGTGTTGAAAGTGGTACTAAAAAACTGTCTGAATATTTAAAACTCGATAAGGAGTATATTGCAGAAGTACGCATCGGCGAGCGCCGTAGTACTGGCGACTTGGAGGGAGTGATTCTTGAATCATGCGAGGTGCCTGCTCTCGAAGAAATAAAGATGAGGGAAGTGCTTGAGACTATGCTCGGAGAAATCTCGCTCCCTGTCTCTGCATATTCCGCCATTAAAAAAGATGGAGTACCCATGTATAAGCGTGCACGCAAAGCTGAAAAAGCGGGGGAGAAAATAGACGATGTGCCTGCACGCACGATGCGTGTCGATGTTGCTGAACTACTTTCGCTCACGTGTAGTGAAGGGAAGTGCGTGGCAACGATTCGCTTTGCGGTGGGGAGCGGTACGTATATACGCTCACTTGGAGAAGAATTGGGGAAACGTCTCGGGTATCCTGCGACACTCCAGGCACTGAGGCGCACAAAAATTGGAACCTATGGTGTGGAAGATGCACGTATGCTTAAGGAGGAAGTGAAAGTGGTGAAATAGAAAAATGAAAAAGGCGGCACCAGGTGTTTTTTCTAGCAGCAGTTTCGGCTCCGCCGGACAATAGATTTGTCCCATTCATTCATGCCGCAAGCGGACATGGCATTCTGGACGAACTAGTAAATAGCTTCGTTTGCAAGAAAAAATGCACCGTGTAAAGGTGCATTCTGCAAGCAAATTACTGCTTATTTTGGAAAGGTAGTAATGTCAACAACTACCGTAATCCCCGTGTACTTTCGGATGTTTTGGGTAATTTTTCCAATTTTGTGGTACAGGTCACGATGGGCGTGTGGGCTGTAGTGCACGCCAATTGTCATTAGTCCCGTATCGGCACAAAATGCGAAGATGAAATTCTCCCGGTCTTCATCAGTGAGGCCGCCCTCAATTTGTTGCCGAAGCGTGTCTACCGACTGTCGTTTGAGTGCGGTGCGCTCGATGTGCACAATCGCACAATCGCGGCCTACTGCATCCTTTTCAAAAACGATTGTGTTGAGGATGATGGACTTTTCTGCTTCTTCATCCAATCCAATTTCGATAAAGAGACTCACGTTGTTTCCTTTCTATTGTGTGAACAAACCGATGTGATAGTACAATACTCTATCGGTTTGTCAAAAGAAAAAGGCACCCTAGGGCGCCTCCGTTCTGGCTTACACCATCAGAAAGGATTCCATGTCGAGCGCTGCATCTTTGTCGATACATTGCAGGATTTGCATGAGATACATCACTTTTTCAAATATCGGCGTACGTTCACCCCTGCGAAAGCGAAGGGTAAACAGGCAGGACTGTGGACTCGTGCACTCCCAGGTGAAGTCATGTTGGTGTTTTTTGGGTATTTTGCAAATCACCTCGTTATAGATTGCTTCGATAGTCTCCTCAGACATATGCTCAGTGGTGAGGTGTGCGGTAGCAATGAAGCCACCTTCAGGTACTGGTGAACAGGTTACCAGGTGTGATGTCTGCTGCATTGGAATTTCCTTTTTGGTTGTGGGGGAACAAGCAGCGTACATCATACCGTGATAGGTACTCATGTCAAAAGAATAAAGCACCTCGGGGTGGAGGTGCTCTGGTACTTATGCATGTGCAGGCTCATTTTCAACAAGATTGCACACATCAATTTTCGTAATACGGAAGAACGGCACAAGTGCTTTGTAGAAGACGAGAAGCGCAGACAGCTGTGCTTCATGGCTCGTGCATGCATCAAGATGTACCGAAATCCTGAAGTACGCTTCCTGCCCATACGAACGTCGTATACTGCACTCATAGTCATCTGTACCAATGGTGACACAAGAGTTATGGAGTATACGCCGTCCTATCGACGAAAGTTCGTGTCCGCTCAGCATGTGAATGGCGGCATGTATTTTTATCTTGCCGTCTTCTGTACGCTTCATAAAGATGGTAGTCATCTAGTGCTCCCTTTTGTAGAATGAACTAGTATAAATAGTAAACAATAATTGACTATTGTCAATAGCAGTGATGAAAAGTATAGCCCGAAACGCATTTGCGTTTCGGGCCAAGTTGCTCAGTCGTCATCAGGCGTGAGTCGTGTGCTAAAAAAATTTTCGTTTTTGAGTGCATCGCGAGCAGCAACTCTCAGGTCTTTGAGCCGTTGCGGCGTAGGTTTTCCTTCTGCTTTTCTCTGGTTAGCAGCGATGATGCGCACAGCAACTTGCGTAAGTGCTGTCTTGAGGCGGTAGCGAGCACCTGGGTCTCTAACTCCATGCATGGCTTCCTTGACTGCGTTCGGTACCTTGGTTACATCGCCTGCTGCTGTCACAAGTACTTGCGTTAAGCGCCTTTGCTCGAAGTCACTTAGAGATTTTTTACTGATTGCCATGATTACCCCCTAGAACAATTGAACTGGCGGTATTATACCATATTTACAGATTTTGTATAGTGTTACGAAAACCCGGCGCAGGCAAAGCCTGTGCCGGGTTTCTTGTCAGTCTTTTCAATTTTTGCCTATTTCCCGACCACCTCCTCCACGACCGCCTTCACATCGGCACCATCTGCTTTGCCTTGGAGTTCTTTCATGAGCGAGCCAATGAGCATACCCATCTTTGATTTGTCAGGGGTGCCCATCTCGGCAATCTTTGCCTCCACGATAGGCCTAATCTCCTCACGAGACATCATCTGCGGAAGATACGACTCGAGTACTACAAGTTCCTCTCGCTCTACCACAGCGAGGTCTTCACGGCCTCCTGCCTCATACTGGGTAATAGACTCCTTGCGCTGCTTAGCGAGTCGCTTAATGACCGCGAGCACGCCTGCGTCGTCGAGAGGGGTCTGTGGCGTACGCCCCGTAGCGACAAGTTCATTGGTAAAGGCGGTGAGCATGCTGCGTACCGTGCGGAGTTTAATAGCATCGTGTGCCTTCATTGCTTCCTTCAATTCTTCTCGTATTTTTGTGTGTAAGTCCATATATTGTGAATCTAATGCCTCCATAGTATCACAAAAGCCATGCTAGAATAACGTCTATGGAAACCTTTCAATTACTTATTGTAGTACTACTCATCGCGGTTATTGGTATTTTGGTCTATGTCTTTTTTATAAAGAAAGAGGAGAAGCAGGAAGATACTTCCTCAAATGGGCTCCTTATGCTCCAACAACAGTTGGCCGAACTTACCCGTACCATGAATGAACGCATGGGTGAGACCAACAAAGTGATGCAGGAGGGTGCGCGAGCACAGTTTCGTGAGAGTCGCGAACTCATTCAGGAAATCAACAGGGAAGTGAATGAGCAACTCCGTAATGTGGTGAAGGGGGTAACGGAAGTATCGGAGTCCTCAAAGCAGGTTTTCACCGTAGCGGAGCAACTCCAAAACCTTGAAAAAATCCTCACGCACCAAAAGCAGCGTGGCAACCTTGGTGAAGCATCGCTGCAACTCGCGCTTGAAAACATGCTTCCTGCCACCGCATACAAACTTCAGTATGGTTTTCCCGGAGGGGATGCGGTGGATGCAGTGATTGTCACCAAGGACGGCATGATTCCCGTGGATGCAAAGTTCTCACTCGACAACTATCGCCGTCTCGTGGATGAAACAAATGCAGAGAAAAAAGAGGAACTTGAGAAGGAATTCAAAAACGATTTGAAAAAGCGCATCGATGAGACGGCAAAATACATTCGTCCCAAGGACGGCACACTTCCATTTGCCTTTATGTATATTCCCGCCGAGGCTATCTACTACGACCTCCTTGTAAATGAAGTGGGCGCAGTAAAGGTGAACACACGTTCCCTTATCGATTATGCATACAAGGATAAAAATGTGATTATCGTGTCGCCGACCACTTTTGCTGCATATCTCCAGTCTGTACTGTATGGTTTCCGTGCATTCAAGATAGAGGAATCCGCAAAGCAGATAGGGAAGCATGTGGAGGGGCTTTCGCGCCACCTCAAGGCGTATGATGACTATTTCAAGAAGGTGGGTACCTCACTCGGTACGACCGTCAATCACTACAATGCTGCACAAAAAGAGTTTGGCAAGGTGGACAAAGATATTGCAAAGATAAGCGATGGTTCAGTGGATTTTGAAACTATCGCACTCGAGAAGCCGCAACAGTTGGTGGAGTAGGGAATTGTGGCAATGGGGCATAAGAAAAGGCGCGAGTATACTCGCGCCTTTTTGGGGTGTCCGTTGGTTTTGCTAAAACATTGGTCCAAGATGCTTATTGGGCGAAACATCTTTTTTGGGTGGAACACCAATCATGAGTAATTTGTCGATACTTGGACCGGACGCAATAAAGGTGTATCCATCGCGACACAGAAATACGATGACAACTTTGGGTATAATCGTGCCACTATACCCATTTTTTTCTACTTTTCCAACAAAAATTTCGTCCTTCCGGACTACCACTTCATCGAGTGTTTTGTAGTCTTTACAGTATTTTTCGCCTTGTGCGATGAACTGTTTTTGGATATCACCAGACCGTATTTCAATGGATGGTGATTGTGCTTGTGCTGTAGCCATGAGTGCTACAGTAAGCATGGGTATCAAAATAGTTTTCATTACGTCACCTCGCTTTGAAAATGAAATTAGAAACCAACCTTGAAGACTGTGCTGTCGCGGCAGATAAACGAAACCGAATACTTGCCGTAGTAAGTATGCCTGAGACCACCATGCTTCTTGCAGACTAAGTTGCCAATACTGCGCACGGCTTTTTCCGAATTAATTGGAGTCTCCCCCTTATATCCCACAAGCATGCCGGTAATAACGCATACCAATAGCACTATTTGCATCGAAACCACCTTTTTTGTTAAAGAGCCTAAATGCACTATACAATAGGATTTTGATTTTGTAACCCTTCAAGTATAGAAAAACGCGCAGTTTGAGAACTGCGCGATTAAGGAACATGGTACTGATTATTTCAGGCGAAGGTCCTTGATGTGTTTGTACAGCACGACTGATTCATCAGAACAGTAGATTTTGTCATTACCCGATTTGTACTCGAACCGAACGACATCGATATACATCAGGCCGCCATGTGGCTTGCAAAACTTCTCAGCGTCTTGGAATTCAAACGCAGGGACCATCTGCGCAAAATTCAAAGGGTTGATAACGAAAAACAATGCCGCGACACAAAATCCAAATATGATGCCTAGGCAAAGTCCACCAATCCAATATTCCTTCGGGTCGGTTTTTGACGGAGCAGCAGGGACTACTTCCTTATACACTTCTGCGTTCATGAAGATCTCCTTGGGTATAATCTGAGTGCACTATGCAATATGTTTGCAAATAATGCAAGTACTTGGGAAATCTTTGGTCAAACATACAAAATTTGCCTGAGCGGCAGGGGAGTTGCATATTTTTGTGTTTTCTTGTAGAATCACCCCCACATATGGCAAAGAAGGAAACAACAAAAGAAATACAGAGCGAATTCGCGGTTATTGAGACAGGCGGAAAGCAGTACCTCGTATCAGTCGGGGACGTGCTTCTTGTTGAACTTCTTGGCGACCACAAAGAAGGCGACGCAATTGAGTTTGATAAGGTACTCATGGTAGACAACGGCTCAGACACGACTATCGGCGAGCCATACATCAAGGGTGCAGCCGTAAAGGCAACATTCATGGGTGAAAAGAAGGCTGATAAAATTCACATTGTACGCTACAAGGCAAAGAGCAATCGCGACCGACGCATTGGCCACCGCCAAAAGCATGCACAGGTAAAGATTGATGCACTCAAGTAATTGAAATTTACATAAACACCCGCGGCCTACGGCCGCGGGTGTTTTGCTATACACACTTGTTATGTATCACTATCCCCAGAATGGCGAAAATAGGTGTGGATACGGCTTGAAAGGGTGTGGATAAGTGTTGCCAAGGCTGTGGATTGGTGGGATAATTATAGGGTCCGGATAGTCCGAACAAGTTCCTTTTTAACTTGGGAGGTGCACTATGTCGTTTATGTTTACTCCGGGATTCCAGTATGCCTGCTTCGTTCTTGCAGCGATGCTCTCGGCGTCACTCCTTCTCGCCATCAAAGTGTCTGTATTTATGCCTCATGCAACTCATTTCGCAATCCTGCGTTGGGTGTGTAAAAAGGCACTGGTGTGCGGTATGAGTGGCCGTGAATGGATTCTCTTTCCCGTCTGTGTAGGGATATTTGGAATTGTCGGTACTCTCCTTACCATTTTGGGTATCCCGTTCCCGTACTCCTTCTACATTAGTTTCATCGTTGCGTGCTTCTGGATTCTCTATAAGCAACGCGTATGAGAAACGTGTATCCAATAAAACCCTGTTTTCGAGCAGGGTTTTATCTTTTTATATAAAGTATGCTATAAAGTCATTCTCGGATTTGTCCGAAGTTCTTTTAATTACTCAGAAAGGGTGTGTCATATGACCACTGCAAATATCATGCTGTATGCAATTTTCCTTTCACTTACTGCATTCTTTGTGCCAGTAGGTGTGGGTATCTATCGCAACACCTGTATTGATGCTTGGAGTGCAGGGAAGGAGTATCGTCGTTTTGAACTTCATTCAAGGACTGCGTGGTACCTTACGGTATTTCTCACGTTTATCATGATGTTTTGCGGCGCTGTTGCACTTGGTGAAATGCGTTCAGTTTCACTAGAATACATGCTTGGCGGAGCCTTTATGATTGCAATTGCTTCGGTCATTGCGATTGTACTATTTGGTGTTGTGATGCAATTTTTGTGGTCGCTTCTTTTCCTTGTGGCTCTGTTTGGGGTTTTTGGACTTGATCTTCAATGGGCAGCGCCACTTGGCATCGTTGCCGCTGCTCTTTTGGTAATTCATACCCGTGCCTGCAAAATACATTTGATGCAATAGACTAGGTAGAACCGCGGCAAAAAGCCGCGGTTTAATTTTGCACACGGGAAAGTCTGTACAAGCGAAATATGCATGTTATAATATTAAGGTGGTTGTTCTTTCACTTAACCATTTGCTCTAAGGAGAGTCACCATGGTCATTTTCGGAATTACCGTTTCACTCTTCGTGATTGCGTACGTTTTCGCAATCGCACTCGTGGTTGTGGCGTTTGTTGCTGTCGACAATCTGCCGAGCATGATGCTTCCGGTCTGGGTGCATCATCACCGTTCGCCTGAGTGTCGGACGGCAGTGCTTGTTGTGTGCTTCCTGATGTGGTTTGGCAGCATCGGACTCATCGCGTCCATGTTGTTGCCCATGATGGCGGCTTTCATCTTTGCGCTCTGCGTCGCCGGCTACGTCAGTTTCATGCGCCGCAAGGACCGCACTCCCGTGTTGGCGTGAGTCCAACACCCCACTCAAAACCCCGTCGGCGTACGCCACGGGGTTTGTTTTATATGAAAATCCCCTGAGACGCTTTGCGTCTCGGGGGATTTTCTAACTGCGATTTTTCAAAGCGTTTTTAATAGTCTCAGGGTCTGCATACTCGAGTTCGGAGCCTGTGGAGAGTCCGCGACCAAGGTGAGTGACGCTGATATGGTGTTCGTCAATGAGCTGTCGTAAAAGTGTTTCAACATACCGTCCGGTATTTTCACCATCGGGATTGATGGCAAATGCAAGAATAATCTCTTTGAGTCCCTGTGGTGCACGAGTTTCTACGATATATTTAAGCATCCCTCCACGGAGCTTCTTTACATCTTGTGTATCAAGAAGGGGTACCGTACCACCGAGCACAAAGTAGAGTCCATCATACATGCCACTGCGCTCAATGGCATCGATGTCGGTGTCGCGCTCTACCACGGTGAGTTTGCTCTTGTCACGATTCACCCCGTTACAAATACTACACGTCTGGTCGGTACTCCCGAGTGTATGAAAGCGAGCGCAGGAAGGACAGGAGATTACCTGTGTTCGAATGGAGCGAATGAGTTCAGAAAGTTCTGCTACATCCTCGGGGGGAAGGGTAAGGAGGTGAAATGCAAAACGCTTTGCTTGACGCGAGCCAATACCCGGGAAATGCTCAAAATGTTTGATGAGTCTGTCAAAAGTGGTCATAGTTTAGAAGTCGTCGCGGTCTGCACCGACAGTGTGATGTGTATCGAGATTAAGAAAACGTACATGTTTACCATCAAAGTAGAGTTCAGCTTGGCCGACGGGGCCGTTACGATGTTTTTCCACAAGGATTTCAGCGATGTTGGGACGGTCAGATTCCTTGTTGATTTTGTCTTCGCGGTGAATAAACATCACGACGTCGGCGTCCTGCTCAATGGAGCCTGAGTCACGTAGGTCGGAGAGTCGTGGCTTGCCACCACGCTGCTCCACAGCACGAGACAACTGGGAGAGGGCAATGACCGGCACATCAAGTTCGCGCGCAAGAATCTTCAGTGAGCGAGAAATCTCGGTCACTTGCTGTACCATGGAATCACTTGCCTTTGAGGATGTGGGACTCATGAGTTGGAGGTAGTCCACAATAAGCAAATCAAGACCGTGCTCATTTTTGAGACGACGTGCTGAAGAGCGCATCTTAAGAATGTTGTTGCCCGGTTGGTCGTCGATATGGATAGGGGCTTCTGAGAGTTTTGCCATTGCAGCTTGCACCGCCTCAAATTCTTGGTCAGTGGTGAGTTTTCCGGTGCGCAATTTCCATGAGTCTACACCCGCCTCTGCGGCAAGCATACGGTCGACCAACTGCTGGTCGCTCATCTCGAGTGAGAAAATACCCACCGAGCGCTTATGAATCACTGCAGCATTGCGAGCGATGTCGAGAGCAAAGGTGGTCTTTCCCATGGAGGGTCGTGCCGCAAGGATGATAAGGTCTGACTTTTGAAGTCCAGCAAGGAGGTTGTCGAGGGAATTAAAGCCGGTCGGTACACCACGCTTTTCATCGTCTGATGCACTGAGTTTTTCAAAGCGTTCCCACGCCTCAGTGAGGGAACTCCCGATAGGGGTAAATTTTTGGGTGGTGGGGGCATTGGTTACCTGATAGATACGCTTTTCGGCACCATCCATTGCTTCATCGATATTTTCGGGGTCGGAATAGCCTATCTCTGCAATTTCATCAGCGGCATTGATGAGTCCGCGAAGAATGGATTTGTTCTGCACGAGTTCTGCGTAGTAGAGGGCGTTGCTTGCTGCGGGGACCGACTCCACGAGCTCAGTAATGTATGCGGCACCGCCGGTGCGCTCGAGAAGACTGCGTGTTTTAAGTTTTGTGGTGATTGAAAGAATATCGATAGGGTCACCTTGCATAAAAGTGTCGAGAATGGCGCGATAAATTTCGCGATGCTTGTCTGCATAAAAAGATTCGGGATACACGGTCACCGAGACGTCATGCATTACTTCAGACTTCAAAATAATTGCACCGAGGAGTGCGCGCTCGGCTTCGAGGTTTTGGGGTGGGGTACGCAAGAGTCTACTTTTGGTGCCCTGTGGGCGTGTGTCTTCGCGGGTATCTTCCATAGTGGGACTATTCTAACACACACAGTTTTTATCGTATGAAAGGGGAAAGTGTGGATTGGGTGGATAGGAATATGTGTGGTGAAATTGCCCGTTTTTTCGGAAGAAAAAACGGGCAATTGCTAACTTTTCGATATTTTTTGTCCTTGAGGACTATCCTCGATGGTGTATCCCTTGAGATTGATTGCTTGACGAAGAATGTCCGCTTCACCCCAGTTGTGGGTTGCGCGGGCAATTTCACGTTTGTCGAGGAGTTCTTGAATATCGTCGGGGATTTCTTCGCGCGCGACAATACCCAGTTCACGCACAATATCACTTGGGTCATCATTGAGGCCGATGTCGAGTACTGCGTCTATTGCTTTAAGGGTGGCGACTTTATCAGGATTTGAGAGCGACACATCTT
This sequence comes from uncultured Candidatus Saccharibacteria bacterium, assembly GCA_964570795.1. Taxonomy (GTDB): domain Bacteria; phylum Patescibacteriota; class Minisyncoccia; order Phycocordibacterales; family UBA918; genus Damh-18. The sequence continues at coordinate 97 of CAZMYZ010000017.1, read as the reverse complement.
TAATCACTTCCCACATAAGCGCAATAGCTTTCGGTGTGTCGAGGTCGTCATTAATAGCCTCGTGAAAGCGTGTACGATACGATTCATTCACGGTGCC
>CAZMYZ010000016.1:0-18427 GCA_964570795.1 uncultured Candidatus Saccharibacteria bacterium | reverse complement strand
CCCGTGAATCTCGAAGGTCTCAACACGACGACATACAATCAAATTCGTATCGTCGGTACGCTTGATTGTAACGGAGCAACATGCCCTATTTTGAATGAATGGACGCTTGAGTGGTCACGAGGATTTAGTGTATCAGGTACTGCCTTTGAATATAACGGAACAGCGTCGACCACGGGCGGGGCTGTCGGTGTGGCAGTCAATGGGGTACTTCAACTTGGTAAGACGGGTTCAATTCAGCCCAATGGCACATGGACTATTGATGATGTTACTTTCTTTAGTGGGGATGTGGTGACTGTCTTTGTGTCTGACGTGGTGGATACTGATGAGGCAGTGGCGGTTACCAAGTATGATGGTACGCCCGATATCACGGGAATGCGTCTACAAAAACGTCATCTCACCATTGGTTCAGACGACCATGCAACACTCACAAATACTAATATCGGCACGTATGACTTTTCGAGCGATGAAGATCTGTTCTTTAATGTTGATGGAGGGAATGACCTTACCTTGTGTGCGGATGCAGGCTGTGCAGATGCAAGCCTGCGCATCCTTGCGCGCAATACATACGCACCGGGTACGGGAACTGACATTATTACTCATGACTTTAGAAACGATGGTACGTTTACCTCAGGAGCGAACACGGTGCGGGTAAGTGGTTCGTGGGACAACAACGCAACCACTACATTGAACGGCTCGACTATCATCTTTACCGCAACAACCACAAGTGAAACAGTGGATAGTACTGGCGCAACAACCCCTTCATTCAATAATGTAACTTTTGGTGAAGGGCTCGGAACTGCTACTTGGACCCTTGGAAGTGCGCTCGATGCTGATGGTACGCTTTCACTCCAATACGGTACACTTGCACGTGATGCACAGCCACTTACTATTGGAGGTAATCTCACGATAGGGGTACAAGGAGTGTTTACGGGTATGGGCACTACCACCTTTGATGGCGTGAATCCATCCACATGGTCTGACCAAAGTGGTGCGCTACAAAATGTGGGTAATGTGGTTGTTGACGGTACCTCGGGAAAGACCACGTTCTATTCTACAAATGTCAAAGCACAAAGCATGACGATTGGTGCCGATGATGTCCTTGATGCGTCTGCAGCGAATGACATCACTATATTCTCAAATTGGATAAACAATAATACCTTCTACGCACGTAGTGGTGAGGTGATCATGGCTGCAACCACCACCAATCATACTATTACCGCAGGGAGTGACGCGTTTTACGACCTCACTTTTAATGGTGCGGGTGGCGCATGGTCCTTCACCGAAACACTTCTTACGGTTGGAAATGATTTCAGAATTTCTACGGGTACCGTGACGATGCCTACCGGCACGACGACACTCGCTGGCTCATTCTCATCAGTGGGAGGTACCTTTGCACACAATAACGCTACTCTGCTCTTTACCTCAAGTGGCGTCGAGACTATTGCTGCAAGTGGTACACCATTTACCAATCTTTTCTACAACATGACCTTCACCGGCAGTGGTTCATGGTCATTCCTCGATACCTATGCTACAACATCACATAACTTCCTCATGACGCAGGGTACGGTCACCTTCCCGAGTGCTAACCTTTCAGTCGGTGGCTCGTTCACGCAAAGTGGGGGCACCTTCAACCACAATAGTGGTACGGTGAGTTTCACGGGTGCAGGTACCGAAACGATTGATGTAGGAGCGAGTGCATTCAATAGTCTTTCCTTTACCGGTAGTGGTGCATGGTCCTTCCTCGACTCAAATGTTACCGCACAGGGAAGTGTGTGGGTAACAGGAGGAACACTCACCCTTCCTTCAGGAACACTCACGATTGGCGGTTCGTATGGAAATTATGCGACTGTTGTACCGAATGGCGGTACTGTCCTCTTTAACTCAACAAGTGGCACGGAGACGGTCGTTTTTGGAAACTCTTCACTCAACAACGTGCTCTTCAATAGTACGGGAGGTGTATGGACTATAACGGCACCAGCGACCACCACAGGAAGTTTCACCCTTGCGACATCGTCTTCATTTACGCTTGCTACGGGACAGACCCTTGCGGTAGGAGGTGCGTTCACCAATAGTGGTAATGGTGCTTCAAGCACATGGAACGGTATCCTTTCGCTTGAAGCGGGGAATTATAGTATCAATACAAAGTCGAACACCGGTGATGTGTACGAAACACTGCGCATCAAAGCAAACACTGATATTCAAATGTGGAATAGCAGTGCTACTACATACCTGATTGATGGTACCGGCTCACTCTATTCACAGGATCATGCAGGTGTTGATGGGGATCTCTATATCTTTGGTGAATATATGCGCACGAGCGGTACTGAGTACTGGAGTTACGCAACTGATTTTGACGGCGCGAGTACGTCACGCCAGGTGGATGTACGTTTTGCAAGTGGGGCTACTGCAGTATTCACTGGCAGTACACTTAATATGACGGGTGCCGCAGTGGCAACCACTACTGTGGCAAATCAGGGAAGTGGCACCTATACCCTCGCTGTAACCAACGGTACGACGAGTGCGCAGTACTATGAACTTATGGATCTCGGTGCAACGGGGCTTACCCTTACAGGCACCACGAAAGTCGCCTCTCTTGCTGATGGGCGTATTGTGCCTGCGACTCCCGCAGGTACGGGTATTACCGTTTCAACAACAACGGTAGACTTCAACCCGGGGCTTCAGGTGTATCGGGTGAATTTCTCCACCACTTCGGCAATAAGTGCGCAAAACGTCACACAGACAGGCGGTACACCCGTGTCATATTGGTGGTTCCGTGAGTCCACAGGAAATATTGATGGTGAAGCATTTGATAATGATACGGGTGACCCAGGCTCGATTCGTTGGGACGATAGTTCTCTTTCAATTATCGTTTCGGGTACGGTATATAGTGATGATGGAGTTACACCAATGGGGGCGCCTACCTGTAACGGTACAACACCAAATGTGAAAGTTGTCGTGAACGCGGGTACTGTTGCAACGTCGACCTGGTGTTCTCCTACTGACGGCACATATAGTGTAACGGTTGGGGGAATCATTGGTGATGTAACACTTACTACCTACCTCGATACGAATGGCGGACAACGCGGTACGGTGATTACTAAAACACCGACAGGAAATGTCACCAATCATAATATCTACGCAAACAGAGTCATCACCAAACATCAAGATGTCACACCACTTTCTATTACTGACATGGCGGTCTTTGATAGTACTGATGATACAGATATACGCTTCACGGTTGCAACGGGTACAGTGAATACCCTTGCATTCTTTGCAAATACCGAACTTCATATCGCTTCAAGCACTACGTTCAATGCAAACGGTGACATTACCATACACGGTAATGCCTCAAGCACGTCCTTTGATGGTTCGCTCCATATTGATGACAACGCCACCTTCATAGGCTATGCCACTTCAACCTATACACTCGGTGGTAGTTTCTCTATGGATCTAGGCGCCTCATTCTCTGCAGCCTCTTCTACGGTCGTGATGAATGCAACAACGACCGGTAAGACTATTACCACCACCGCTACACAAGAAATCGGATTCAATACACTTACCTTTAACGGTGTGGGTGGCGCATGGAATGTAAACGGCGATATTCGTTCACAAAATGGCATTGCACTTACGCAGGGTACCGTGACGGGTACTGCAGACATTACGGTAGTGAATGGGTCATTTAGCGGTAACGGTACACTCTCACTCGGTAGTGGAACAACGACTATCGAGCGTACAAATACACTTGGTGGCACAACACCATGGACTTTCGGTAACCTCGTGCTCGGTAATGGCTCAAGTGTTGGCACAACAACCGCAAGTGTGGCAACAACCACCGTACTCGGGAAGCTCACTATCAATACTGCACATGCGCTTCTGGGTGCAAGTTCAGTATGGAATCTTGCAGGTATCGGAAATGTGTTTGTCGAAAGTGGTACGTTCCTCGAAGACACCACCACCATACGGTATTCAGGAATTGGTGCTACCAATGTACTTGGTACGACATACTACAATCTCGATCTCATGGCGCAGGGAAATGCCCCCACATACACAGCGACGGGTCTTGGAATGATTGTCTCAAATAATTTGACTGTGGGTGGTGCAACCACGACGACACTTACCTTTGACACCAACGACACAGTACTCGATGTGAATGGTAACGTACTCATCATGAGTACCGGTGCTTTCGTAGGAAGCGGAAGTGCTTCGACTACGATTGCAGGCAATTGGACCAACAATGGTACCTTCACAGGTAGTGGTGGTACGGTGACCTTTGATGGGGTGGGCAGTAGTGCTATTACTGCAGGTAATTCGCCATTCAGTAATCTCACGATTAATGGCACAGGCACCTATACCATAAGTGATCATGCGACGACGACGGGTGCATTTACTTTGAGGAATGCAAGCACCTTTACGCTTGCGAGTGGGAAGACACTTTCTGTAGGTGGCACCTTCACGAATAGTCTTGGTGGTGCAACAACCAATTGGACCGGAAGCACCTTGGCACTGGTGAGTGGTACCAACTACACGATGAACACAAAGACCACAAGTGATGCGTATGAGACACTCATCGTCGGTGCAAATACTGATATTCGTATGTGGAATAGCAATGCCACGACATACATTGTTGATGGTGCCGGCTCACTCTACTCACAGGATCATGGAGGAAATGATGGAGATTTGTATGTGTATGGTAATTACCCAGGTAATGGTGGCACTGACTACTGGAATTACACAACTGACTTTGACGGTGCATCTCTTGGCGGCTCACCACGTACCGCTGATGTGTACTTTGCAAATGGTGCAAGCGCAACTATTGTGAATGGTAATCTCGCAGTCGTCGGTAGCCCTACAGGCTCAACAACTATCCAAAACCAGGGAAGTGGCACGTACGCACTTCGTATTGGTGGTACTGCATCAACAACATGGACATACTACGAGATGAGTGACATGGATACCTCAGGCCTTGTCTTTAGCGGCACACCAAATGTTGTGACACTTTCGTATGGTAGTTTTGATGTCACACAAAATAGTGGTACTGCCCTCACGGTGGGTGCTTCGGTTATTACTCAAAATCCTGCACGCACCTTTACCAATAATTACTTTGGCACAACAACAGGTGTCACTCCTGCGTTTAACGTTACGGCAACCGGTACCACACTCTCCTCATGGCGCTTCACCAATCACAATGGTTCCATCGACGGAGAATTCTTTGATGTTGACCCTGCGGGAGACCCAGGGTACCTCGTGTGGGATGATGGTTCAACGACTCGTTCTATTTCGGGGCGGGTGTTTAGCGACGAAGGTACTACTGCTTCGACGTTCTGTGATGGAAGTACACAAAATATACATCTTCGCGTTGCTGGATTTACCAGTTACACCACTTCATGTGCTGCAGGTACTGGTGCGTTTAGTATTTCAAATATCACCGTAAGTCCCGGAGAATCAATGGTGGTATACATTGATGGTGAGACAGAAAAGGGTGCTGTTGTAACGAAAGACCTTATCTCAAGTGTGGGTGACCTTGATATCTACGAAGAACGCGTGATTGTGCGCTATGAAGGAAGTGATGCACTCACAATTGCTGATATGGCACTATGGGATTCTTCTGACGACGCTGACATTCCATTTACTGCAGTCAACACTGCACCTGATACACTCACCTTGCCTGCAGACAGGAAACTTCTCGTATGGGGAGGTAAGACCTTCCGTCCTCTAGGTAATGTGACGGTAAGTGGTGGTGGTGCAGGTGCTCCTCATGACGGTACACTCGAACTCCTTACCAATGCATCCTTTGATGCAACCGGCGCTGAAGCGCATAGTATTGGTGGTAGTCTCATAAGTGGTACAGGAGCAACAGTAGACGGAGAGACCGCAACATTTACCTTTACTACCACCGGCGCAGGACGTACGGTAGACACCAATGAAGCAGCACTCTTTAATACAGTCTTCAACGGTAGTGGTAGTTGGACGGTAACCAATACTGCATTTGCAATCGGAAATGATTTCACGATTGCACAGGGTACGGTCACACTCCCTTCAGGTACGACGACTATCGCAGGCTCACTCATCGTCTCTGGTGGTGCATTCAATGCAAATAGTGGCACCATGGTATTCACGAGTGCTACCGCAGAGACGGTTATGCCTCGTGCATCATCTTTTGGCGCACTCACTCTCGATGGTGCCGGCTCATTTACATTGGTAGGGACGAATGCGACTACAACAGGAGATGTGTATATTAAAAACGGTACCTTCACGAGTGCGACTGGTACACTATCTGTGGGCGGTGATTTCATCAATGACGATACCTTTACTCATGGCGGTGGTGTGCTGCGCTTTACGAGCGCGCTCTCTACCGTCGTAACCGCAAGTAGTTCAGACCTCTACAGCACCACCTTTGCTGGTGGCGGTGCCTATATCTTTACGGATACTAATCTCGCACTCCTTGGCTCGCTCCGTATCGAGAGTGGATCAGTTGCACTCGCACTTGGTACGATGTCGGTGGGTGGTTCATTCATCAATCAGGGTGGTTCGTTTACTCATGCGAGCGGCACCGTACTCTTTAACTCTGCGGATACTGGTGAGACGGTAAGCCTTGGTACCTCAACACTCCATAATGCAGTCTTTGGAAGTGCATCCGGTGGATGGACGATTGTGGGGAATGCTACCACTACGGGCAATTTTGCACTCACCGGAGCATCGAGTTTTACACAAAGTTCAAGCACACGACTCACGGTGGGTGGCGTGTTCACCAACACCGTAGGCGGTGCTGCTACTACATGGACTGGCAGTACACTGGCGATTAATTCAGGACTTGGCTACACCATCAACACAAAGACTACAGGTGGTGATACGTATAACACCGTTATTGTGGGTTCTTCTACCGCACTTCGTGCATGGGATAGTGCAGGTACTATCACTATGGCTGATTCACTCAGTTCATTCTACTCACAGGATCATGCAGGGGTGAGCGGCTCACTGTATCTCTTTGGTAATTATCTCCGCACCACAGGCGCTGACTACTGGAGTTACGCAACTGACTTTGACGGTGCTTCGCTCGGCGGCTCACCACGCCAAGTAAATGTGTATATGGCACAAAATGCTACGACGACATTCACCGGAGGCACGCTTAATATCGTAGGTGCAAACGGATTCGACACGATGATTGGTAACCAAGGAAGTGGCACATATACTATGGATATTCTTGGAGGTACCTTGAATGCGCTTTACTACAGTTTTGATGATATGGATGCTGACGGCCTTACCTTGAGTGGTAACACGACGCTTATCTCGTCACTTTCAGAGGGTAATTTCACACTGGTGGTAAATGGTGGTTCACTCATCACGCTCTCGTCAACCACGCTCAACTTCAATGCAGGACTCACCATCACCGGTACATCATTTGCTACGACAACTGCTATTACGGGTGCAAACATCGAAGTGGTGGGGACTACGCCGAGCGCATGGACACTCACGGGTCATACCGGCAATCTCGATGGTGAATACTTTGATATTGATGGCATTGATGCATGTAGTTCAATTCATTGGGATGATAGTTCCTGTCTCCTCACGCAGCAATCCGCGTATCGCTTCCGCAATGACGATGATGGGGAGGGTGTACCTGACAGCGAGTGGTATGACTTGAGTTGGACAAAGCGTAAGCGCGTAACGATTACGAATGATGACCCTGTCGCATACACCAATGCAACCGTAAAACTCACGGTGACACATGAGACTGGAGATATGCAGCCAGACTTTGAAGATCTCCGCTTTACCTCAAGCGATGGGACAACACTCATTGCACACTTCATTGAGACATACACGGGAAGTACGGATGCCGTAGTGTGGGTAGAGGTGCCAACGCTTGCAACCTCAACGGACACAGAAATATACATGTATTACGGCAACAACGGTGTGAGTGACGGCAGTGTCGCGACCACCACCTTTGCGTTTGCTGATACATATGAAGACAATAGTCTTTCAGAATATACGGGTGATACGGGTGAATTTACTATATCGGGGACGAGTGCGTACGAGCGTACCTACAAACTCGTTGCGAGCGACCCAACAAACGGCAAGACTGATTCTGGAGGTATGTATATTGGTAGTAATGTAGTGAGTCGTGGGCAAACTCTCCGCACTATGGCATATATCGACACTACGTCAGGCTCTGGCGATGAAATGTGTACGCTCTTTGGAACGCAAAATCAAACGCAAAATTATGCCGTTTGTCTTGAACTCTTTGGTACTGATAGACTTTCGCTCGCAAAGAACGTACTCCATCGTGATACTTCGGGTACAGTACTTGCATCAACAACAGTGACGTATAGTACTGGTTGGTATGAGGTGGAGGTTGATTGGAATACCAGTAATCTCATCTCAGTACGTTTGAGTAAAAATGGTAGTCTTGTGGCAACAACAAGCGCAACCGATAGTTCCTATAGCACGGGAGGTGTGGGATACACTCTGTGGTCGTACCATGGTGCGTGGGATATCTATACGAGTCGTACACTCATCACCACCACACCAACAACCACCTTTGGCGGTGAGCAAGTACCTGGTGGAGCGTCATGGCTTTCCGCACTTAATACTCCTGCGACGGGTATTGATGTTGGTGACATCGTACGTGCACGTTTCTTGGTGGAAAATACGGGACTTCAGGTAAACAATCAAAACTATGAAATCGAGTTTGCACCAAAGGGCACATCACCAAGTTGTGAAGCGGTAAACTATACTGATTACGTAGAAGTACCAAATCAGGGAAGTTGTACCGGAAGCGCATTCTGTATGCAATCATCGACACACTTTACTGATCTCGATGCGACTACCGACGTACTTGGTGGAGATGGTACGTTTGTGAGTGGGCAAATAGTTGAGGATGGAAGCAACAATACGGGCAATATCACCTTGCCACAAAATACGTATACTGAACTCGAGTATGTACTCACGCCTACCACTGATGTGACTGATTCCAATTATTGCTTCCGCGTATCAAACGAAGGTACCGATCTCGATTCATATGCGCGTGTGGCCGAAATGCGACTTCAGTTTGCACCAAGTGTCTCGACGCTTACCCTCAATGGTGGTGCACATATTATTCTCACTCCAGGAACAACAACGAGTGTGTATGCTACGGGTACGGTCAGTGACGCAAACGGCGTAGGAGACTTGGTACATGCTACCGCAACGATTTACCGCAGTGGCCAGGGTCCTGCATGTACCCCTGACAACAATAATTGTTACATTACTGCGCCAACACAATGTGCATTCACGAATTGTGTAGGAAATAGTTGTGATGTGGAATGTCATATTGATATGTACTTCCATGCTGATCCGACCGATGCAGGCACATACTTTGGTGAACACTGGGCAGCATTTATTGAGGTGGTGGATAGTACAAACCTGATCGATATAGGCTCAGCACCTGCGGGTACCAATGTCACTACCATGCAAGCGATTGAAGTAAATGACAGTATCGGATATCCGGCACTCGAAGTGAATACGAACTCTGGTGCAACGAACGCGTCGACGACAGTCGTAAATATTGGTAATAACGCTATCGATATTGCTGTAGAAGGTACCGACCTTACTGATGACAACACCTCATTCATTCCTGCAGCAACACAAAAGTTTGCCACCTCTACCTTTACCTATGGTGGTTGTGGTGTAGAAGTATGTAAACAACTGTCATCGACCACACCTACTAATTTTGAAGTGGATCTTGCAAAGCCATCGACGATATCTCCTCCGACGACTGACGACATCTTCTGGGGAATTGCCATTCCATTTGGTGTGGCGGGTACTGCGCACCACGGCACCAACATTTTCTACGCCGTAAGCGATAGCTAGTGTTAATAACATCCACTTAGTCGCAGGTATCAGGGTGGTACACTATAGAGGACATGGTTCGAGCGCTTTCAACAGCGGTATTAACGCTCTTTTGCATTGTGTATTTTGCACAGGTCTCTCCTGTCGTGCGCGCTGCAGACACGGTGCCTCCCGATATCACCAATGTGCAGATTACGAATGTGGCAGAAGATACCGTTACGATTACGTGGCAGACCGATGAAGATGCGGACTCCACCATCAACTACGGCCTTCAGGAAGACTACGGTACTGTGCGTATTCCCGAGGCGAGTCGCACCGAACACTCCGTAACACTCAATGATTTGGAGCCAGGACGCACTTACTATTTCCGTGTCGTATCATCGGATGTTGATGGCAACCAGGGCATTGCGGCAAACTACAAAGTAGTTACCGATGGCGACCCACAGTCAGGTGCCGAAGCGGGGGAAGGTAAGGAAACACAGACTGAAACAAGCCAAACCGTGCAAAGTGAAAGTCAGTCACAATCTGAATCCCAATCTCAATCACAATCTGAATCGCAAACAGTACAAGAAATACTCGAACAGATAAAACAAATTAATTCTCCTGAGAAACTCCAAGAAATTCTCAATGAAACGGTAAAGGCGATTCAGGGTATTACTGAGGACCTCACCATCGTCGGTCCCCCTACAGTGATTGTGGAGACGACGAGTGCCTTGGTGAAATGGACGACCGACCGTGAATCGAGTTCTGAGGTATTTTTCTCACCCACTGACGCATACACAGAAGGGCAGTACGCCTACTCACAGGCAAGTACGGGTGGCAACACCACGGAACACGAAGTACGGCTCATTGGTCTTGATCCATACACAGAGTACCACTTCCAAGTGCGCTCGAAAGATACGTATGGTATCGAGGGGACAAGTCGTGATTATACCTTCAAGACAAAGGCATCCCGCCCCGATATCAAAAATCTTCGTATCTTGAAAGTTGAGGAAGATTCAGCAACCATTGCATGGGACACGACTGTCCCCGCAAAGGCGCTTGTGGAATATCAAGATTTGACCAAGGGTACGCAAAACTCTATAGGACGTCCGACACTTGCAACCAACCACCAAATGCGTATTTCAGACCTTACCCTTGGTACACGCTACGTTGCCTTTGTGATTGCAGAAAATGCGGGTGGTGATCGTGTGAAGAGTAATCCGATTACCTTCATTACGGTAAAAGATACCGCACCACCTATCATCAGCAATGTGACGAACGAATCAACACTTTTCCCAGGAGGTGAGTCGCGAATTCAGACTATTATTGAATGGATTACCGATGAACCTGCACACTGTGCACTTTCCTATCGTGAAGGTATCACCGGTGGAGTCGACCCAACAGTGATTGACTCAAAAGAAACAGGCTTTGCAATGCAACACACTGAAGTGATTGTTGATTTTGCGCCTGCAACGGTATATCAATTTTGGCTTGATTGTGCTGATGAAGCGAACAATAGTGTAAAGTCTGAAAACTTCGTGCTTTTTACGCCAATCCAGGAAAAGAACATCATCGACATTATTATTGAAAACTTCCAGAGTACCTTCGGATGGGTTAAGAACATCGGCGGATAATATGCTTATTTTTGACACATTTCTTTGTTGCTGCACACGAATACTCCTTCACTGTACGTTTGTGTACACCTCGCTCGTATTCATGTTTGCGCCTCGAACTGTGTTCAAAAATAGGCATATTATGAATGTAATGGGTGTGTAAAATAATATATGGCAAAACCACTCATCACCTGTCGCGACCTCACGATTACCTACAACAAGGGTAAGTCAAATGAGTTTAAAGCGCTCCAGCACGTCAATACCGATATTTATGAAGGGGAGTATATTATTCTCTTCGGTCCTTCAGGGTGTGGGAAGTCTACCCTTATGTATGCCATTCAGGGTTCATTGCCACCTGGAGACGGCACACTCCTTATTCGTGGTGATGATATTTATTCTTACCCGCCCCAGGAGCGCGTGTATTTTCAACGCTATGTGATGGGTATTATTTTCCAATCATTTAACCTCATCGGCTCACTTTCGGTACTCGACAATGTGGCACTCCCGATGATTTTCTGTGATGCAAACAAAGCAACGCGCGAGAGACGTGCACAGATGCTCCTCGATCGCTTTGGTGTGGGGCAGGTGTCCCATAAAATCCCTTCAATGCTCTCGGGAGGTCAGCAACAGCGTGTCTCGGTAGCGCGCTCTATGGTCAACGACCCACAGATTCTTTTGGCCGATGAGCCCACAGGAAACCTTGATAGTATTTCGACGCAGCAGGTTATGGATAAGATTGATGAGATTAATACCTTTGATATGCGTACTATTATTATGGTGTCGCACAATGCTGCGCACCTTTCGTACGCGCATCGCGTGTATTACCTCAAGGATGGATTTATTGTGCGTGAAGTGGTTAATCCACAGCGTAAGCAAATCAAGCCCGTGCGGGAAGGAGAGACAATCGTTACCGAACTCGAACAACTCGCACGCCTTTTCCCGTATGATTCCGTCGATACACTTCGTGTGAAGAGTCTTACCAACTTCCTCACCCAGGATTATACTTTTAGCCAACTCGCACGTATTGAAAAAGCAATCCAATTGCTCATTAAAGGAAAAATTCACAAAAAACTCTTTGTCGATGCGCTTGTAAAGAAATATGACGAAGGGGGAGTGGGAATAGATAAAAAAACCGCAGAACACATGGCAGAGGTTTCAGTATCCATTGTGAAGCAATCCACGGACATCAAACGCTTCCGTAGTGACAATGACTCTGATGCGGCATTTTTCTCACAACACAAATTTGCTGAGCGTGTGCGCGAATATCTCCTCGAGCACCATCGTATTCCGCTTACGAAAGCCACCGAAGCCAATCTCACCACTATGATTGCAGATAGACTCTCCGGTATTCATGGAGAAAAGGAATTTCATGAGCAACTTATGGCATCGCTCAAAAATGGCGGACTTCATCTCGATGAAAAAACAAGTGACGATTTAGCACGCTACATGGAAAAACTCATTGCCCTCGGCGTCGACGTGAGTTACAAGGCATAGAATAGAAAATAGAATAACACTTCGAATCTATTTTCTATCTTTTATTCATTATCCTCTATGCTCTATTAAATTAACTTATCCTCCCTCTGCTATTTTCTATTATCTATTTTCTATATACTATAATTGATATATGCAAGTAGCGGATCTCGCGCGTCTTTCGACGCGTATGTTTAAAACAAACCCGATGCGTACCTGGCTGACTATTCTTGGTATGGGAGTGGGTACGGGCGCGGTGGTGGTTTTGGTGGGCTTAGGCTTTGGACTTCAGCAAATTATTCTTGAGCAAATCGTGTTTGGAGACAGCCTCCTTTCCCTCGGTGTGTCTGCTACCGGTGCACGCAACCTCTCTATCACTGATGAAGTGATTCAAAACTTCGAAAAAAATGAAAATATTGAAGATGCTGCGCCACTTGCACGCTTTCCTGCGCTTATTACCTATAAAGGTCTTACGGGAAATATCTTTATTCAGGGCGCAGAGCCTGCATACCTACGGTACGCTGGTATTACCTCGTCCTTCGGTAAGGCATTTGTGGAGGAAGACTTGAGTAATGGGAACGAAGTTATGCTTTCACCAGCTGTACTGAAACTCTTTGGAGTCGAAGACCCCGAGTCTTTCATTGGTCAAGAAGTAACGTTTCGTCTCCTTGTGCCTGCAGAGGATGGCTCAGACCTGATTACTGAAATCAATATTGAGAAAAAATACCGTGTGAAGGGTATTACCAAGGAAGAGGGGGTACTCAATGTGCTTATGATGCTTCCGGAACTTCGCAATTACGTAGGAATCGAAGAATACGACCGCGCACAGGTGAAAGTTGTTTCAAACGAATTTTTGACCACCGTAGAGAAATCACTTATTAAGGAGGGGTATCGTGTAACTGCACTTTCAAAAACAGTAGAACAGGCGTCAAAGATTTTCCAAGGTATTCAGGTAGTCCTCGCTACTTTCGGCGGTATTGCGCTCCTTGTGTCTGCTATTGGTATGTTTAACACCATGACGGTGACCCTTTTGGAGCGTACTAAGGAAATTGGTATTATGCGCACCATTGGTGCCTCTCCGCGTGACATTAAGTTTCTCTTCGTTTCGGAATCTATCGTTGTAGGCTTCCTTGGGGGAGTAAGTGGAATACTTATGGGGGTAACTCTGGGATTTGCTGTGAATATCATGTTGAATATCGCAGCGAGTCAGTTTGGAGGGAAGAGTGTCGACCTCTTTTCATTCCCGATAGGATTCCTTGTATTCATTGCTATTTTCTCGGGTACGGTTGGTTATTTAACAGGAATTTTCCCCGCACGACGAGCGTCCTTACTTAACCCACTTGATGCTATTCGTTATGAATAACAAACTGTGTATAACTAAGGTTTCATGCGACTCACATAAAGTAGAATTATGGTAATCAGTTCATATTAGTACTATGTCATATAACACAGATCATTTACGTACGGCAGGTAAAATCACTGTGTATACCACATTCATTGGTGTCGTTGTTTTTGCAATCGTATTCATTTTCAATCTTGGTGAAAGCCAAATTAAACAAGCAGACGCGCAAAGTACTGCTACTACGACAGTTATCGTGGTAAACACTCCCCCTGCCTGGACAGCCTCTACCACAGAGGTGGTAGAATCTTCTGTTGCTAATCCTACCAATGCCGGAGACGTAGTCTCATGGACTGCTATTGGTACTGACTCAAATGGGGAGGATTATTGGCTTCTTATATGTGACACAAACGCAGCCCCAACTTCAACTTCAGGGGGAGCACCACGCTGTACTTCAGGTGTTCAGTGGGCAGTATCAGGCACCACCACAAGCGGTACCGCTGCTGTAGCCGCAACTACAACACTTGCTGCGTGGGCAGAGTCTAATGCTTGGTATTCTTGGATTTGTGACGGAAACGCAGGTAATCCTCGATGTAACAATACCTACTCACAGGGTGTACATGCTACAAATTCATCACCATTTGAGGTGAATCACCGTCCAACCTTTACTGTATTTTCTGACCCTGTCTCAGGTATTCCTGGCCAAGCAGTGACTTTCTATAGTACTTCAACAGATACAGACACATCTGGTGGTGCTCAAGATGACCAGGTATTTCTTACCGTGTGTGCGACTGCAGGATTTAGTACCACCACAAATTCCTGTACCGGTACTACGCTCGCTACGTCAACAGTGTTTGTGAATGATGATGCTTCAGCGACATATACAATCATTATTCCAACACAGGATACTAACTTTGATGTGTATCCGTACATAATTGACACACATGGATTTGAAGCATCTGGTGGTGAACAAGGGCAGGTAAGTACCCTTACCGTAAACAACGTTGCACCTACCGTAAGCGGCACTTCAATTTCACTCACGCAAGCCATTACAAACGATATTGTTTTGATTAATGAATCATCTGAAACAACTGGTTTTACTCTCTCGTTCATTGCATCAGACAACAACAGTTGTGACGCGTATGGCGGTGTCGATGATGACGAAATTACCGACTACAATCTTTCTATCTATCGAACACCTACTGGTAATAGTTCCACTACGTGTACAGCATCTTCACCTTTCGATCCAAATGACTGTTATCCAAGTGATGTAGCACCTTCTTCATGGAACCTTATCTGTACTGCCTCCTCGACAACCTGTTCTGGTTCTACGGATTCAGACATTCGTTTCGATTGTACATTCCCGATGTGGTATATTGCAGATCCTACCGGTAGCACAACAGCATCTTTCTATACAACTGACGATTGGCATGCTCAAGTGCAAGGTATCGATGATGATACCGCTGTGGGAGCATATTCAGAAAGCACTGTTCCCGTTGATGTATTACCACTCCTTGCCTTTAACCTCACTACCGTGCAAATCCCATACGGCTCTCTTGAACCAGGACAAAAGAATGAAATTCTGACCGCTACCACTACTATGCAAGCCACAGGTAACGTAGGTCTTGATAAAGATGTTACTGGGTCATCAATGTGTAGTACGTACACCAATGCCTCACCTTGTCTCCCATCACTTACTTCTACCATTCCGGAAAGTGAACAAGTGTTTGCAACAAGTAGTGTCGCATACACTACTGCTGAGGGGCTCGGAAGCACTCTCTCATCGACCACGCCAAAGGAAATTGAGATAAATATTCCAAAATCAACCTCAACGTCAAGTCCAGCACAACGTGACGCATACTGGGGTATCCGTGTGCCGGGTTCGATTACATTTGCGGGGGCATACACCGGACAAAACACATTTACTGCACTTGTAGGTGAGCCAGCGCAGTGGTAATAATTCAAAATTTTAAATTCAATGAACCCGCGTTATACAGCGCGGGTTCTTGCGTTTATGGGACAAGTACACGATAATTGTAGGAACAGATGCAGCGCATCTGTTTATATAATGACACTGTTTCGCTCATTCATTTTTTTAGTAGCGGCACTTTTTCTTTTTGCGCATACTACCTATGCGGGTTTTGGTGTAACTCCACCGTATGTGACTAATGTAAGCCTTACTCGCAATTCTGTATACGAACAGACTATCTTTCTTGTGCGCAGTGACCCTACCACCGCTCTCAAAGCAACGGTGAGTGTTGATGTTCCTGAGATTAATGAATGGATTGTTATCAATGAAGGCAATGAGTTCCTCTTACCACAAGGTGAACAAAAGGTGCCAATGACCGTGCGTGTTACGGTGCCCAAAAACGCTGACTTCAAGCAGTACAAAGGAAATATTCGTATCAAAACTGGAGCACCCGACGATCAAGTGGCAGGTGGTGCAGTGAGTATTTCACTTGGTGCACAACTTGATGTTGACCTCACTGTGATAGATAAAAAAATTAAAGACTTCAAGGTGCGAAAAATTGGTGTATCAGATTTGAATGAAGGGCACAAAGTAGGCTGGCTGTACTTCCCCGGAAAGATTCGTTTCGAGATGCTAATCGAAAACATTGGTAACGTAGAAATTGCTCCATCAGATGTAGTTTTTAGAATTTACGATAAGACCGGTAATGTACTTCTTGAGGAAACGCATAAGAAGGGAAGTATTGATACAGTAGACCCGTTTGCGACTGAATCTATCTTTGCAGAGATTCCCACAAAACTTCCTGCAGGAAGTTATCTCGCACGTTTTGAAATCATGAATGATGCAGACGTAAAATTGAGTGGTGAGGTTAACCTCAGCGTACTGCCATACGGCACGCTTCAAGCAGCAGGATTTGGTTTCCTTGGTCTTTCACTCCCACATCAACTCTCGGTAATTATTCCGATACTCTTTATTCTTTTTGTACCATTCCTTATCTTCATACGTACCCGAAGAAGGAGGTAATTCGCTATGCTTATGCTACGCGCCTCAATACGTCTCATCGTACCAGTGTTTTTCGTGTCACTTTTTGCTATGTGTGCAACGAGCGCATACGCAAACATCAGTGTATCAACGACAACTGTCCGCATCAGTATTTGTGGTGATACACTCGTAAACGAAGGAGAAGAATGTGATATTCCGGGTGAGATTGGTACGTACAGTACCACCATTGTGGGAAGGCAGTGCGGTACTGATTGTCTCTATGGCCCCTATTGTGGTGATGGTATTTTGCAGACTCTTGAAGGAGAGGCATGCGATGATGCCAATAATGATGATGAAGACTTTTGTGCGGCAGACTGCAGTCGTGAGACTGCTGACAGTGGCGGTGGTTCCACGGGAGGAGGAGGAAGTTCAGGAAGTGGTGGTCGTGATGAACCCATGGGCGACACACAGGTAACTATCACGGGAAAAGCATTCCCAAATGCGACGGTAAATATCTTGATTGATGGTGATACGGTAGGAACGGTACGCACCAATAGCAGGGGAGAGTTCCAGTTTAATGTAGCAACTGACCCGGGCACTGCGTCATTCAGTTTTTGGGCGACCGACTCTGCAGGCACACGCTCGCTCACGGTAAATACCACTTTTGATGTGACTCAAGGAGCAGTAACAAGCCTTAACGGCATTATGGTGCCGCCCACACTTCGTGCATCATCGGTAAACGTAAACCCAGGGGATACGATTACCTTGAGTGGTCAAACGATGCCGAGTGTGACTGTAGAAGTCTCTATCGACAACGGAAAGAAAATGCTCACGACTATTTCAGACGTACTTGGTGCTTGGACAGTACCTTTTAATACCGGCACCGTGTCGGTGGATACACATACTATCAAAGTACGATTTGTTTCAGGTACTGGAGCACTCAAGACTGAAAGCCCCTATGGTACCGTACTCTCGCTTTTTGTGGGTGTAGAGGGAAAGGCAACGAGCAATGCCGACCTCAATCGTGACGGTAAGGTAAATCTCATTGACTTCTCTATTCTCGTTTTTTGGTGGGGAACTCCTGGCGGTAATTCCAACCCTCCCGCCGACATCAATCAAAACGGCAAAGTGGGCTTGGAAGACTTCTCGATCCTCCTCTTTAACTGGACTGGGTGACCAGAAAATAAGGGGCGAAGCCCCTATATTTTCTGAGTCCGTCTGAAAATTTTATTCATAATAAATTTTCAG
>CAZMYZ010000015.1:0-18783 GCA_964570795.1 uncultured Candidatus Saccharibacteria bacterium | reverse complement strand
TGACAGGGAGTAAGTCGTAACAAGGCACGGCTAGCGGAAGCTGGTCGTGGATTAATTCCAATTGGACACGTCGTTGAGTTCTGGTAACAGAATCTCGAAAAACGGCTAATTGGTCGACATTATGTGCCTCAATTGAGCACATAATAAGGGATAATACCTAACCTTCAAGATAGTATTTATACTCTACGGAAAGACGTAGCCAGGATAAGACAAAAGAGAGTGAGCAACGCTGATACAACAAAACCACCCTTAAGGGTGGTTTTGTTGTATCAGAGTAAAGCACCTTCGTGCTTTACGTCGTTGCTCACTCGTCGGAGTGATGTTTTGTCGACCACAAGGAGACAAAACCACGGTAAAACAGTGTCCCACACTGTTTTACCCACCACACGTGCTTATGAGCGTCAGCGAATTAGCAAAAGTGGGTTGAATGCGCGCACAAAAGTGCCTGCGCACGTTTCGTACGCGTTCACTGGTCGGAGTCATATTTTGCCTTTCCTAATGGCAAAATAGACGAGACGAGGCCAACAACCACTTATGAACGTTAGCGAATTAGTGAGTTGGGCTGAATGCCGCTAATGAACAAAGTGCACGGGCACTTTTCGTCGGCAAACACTGGCCGGAACGATATTTTTGTATTTTATAATGCAAAAATGAGTGAGGTCGGGGTGAGAAGTGACTCAATGTCACTTCGCAAGACATTGAGCAGTTGTTGCGAAAGGTGTACTGCTTCAGTAAGAAGGAAGTGCTTAGTATAAATATTTATGAAATGAATATTTTACTTAGCAACTTGACCCTGAAGGTGCTAATACAACAAACCACCCTTAAAGGGTGGTTTGTTGTATTACATACTGGCATATTAGCAGGGCCCCTGACTGAAGTCATGACCGATGCAATCATCAGAATTCATTGGAGCGTCTTCAGCGTATGGAAAATCCATACCACTTGTACCACCTCCTCCCACACCTCCAGTCTTCATATAGTCAGGTACAATCGGTGATTGTTTACTAAGTCCAATCTCACCTATAAGTAAGTTTACAATACCCCAAATACCAAGCATAACAACAAACGCCATGATGCCCCAAAGTGCAAGTGATTTAGCATTCTCGTGTTCTTTTTCATTTGCTCCTTCAATAATGAAGTAGCGCACCATATTCCAGAGAAACACGATAAGTGCAATCGCAAGAATAAAGGGAACAATAGAGTTGAGTAAAGTAATAATACCCTTTAAAAGTGTTTGTATATCCATAATAGTACTAATCATACCCCTATTTCGACACAGAGAAGAGGGGTTTTATACATATTGACAATTATATAAAAAATGGTATACTGCATGCAGTAAATTTCACAAGACTGGAGTAACAAATGGCAATGAAACAGAATGACAGTTTAACCATGGTGATGGTCGTCTTCATCATTTGGGTTTTTGCTGGAATTGGTGGCTTCTTGTATGGCAGCACGCAATGTGTGCCGCCGGAGAAGGTTTTGGCACAGCAGGTATCGAAAGGGCCCATCGAGCAAAGACTCGATTCGCTCAATGTTACTTGTAACCAAACGGAAGAAACCGAGGAGGTGAAAAAAGCGTGTGCGTACCTCAAGGCCACACGCTGAGCCAAAAAAGGGCAGTATAAAAGCCGGGAAACATGAAGTATCTCCCGGCTTTTTTTTGCAACAGTAAAACCGGGACGTAATACGTTCCCGGTTTGGCGAGCGTTATGCTCGGATTGTGGTATGTCTGGCACCAGTACCCTGTATTTTTTTTGCTGCCTTGAGCCGCAACTTCCTGCGAAGTTTGTTTCTTTCGCGATTTAGTTTTTGCTGCTCAATACGACCTTTATCGCGAATTATTTCTTCTCCGCGATGATCACGTTTTCCTTGTGCTTTTCGAACACTTGTATGTGTCCAGATTGACATGTGCTTCTCCCGTGTGAACAAACCAGGGTTCGGTATCGCACTTCCTTATTTTTTGCAATATGTGTGGGCAATGTTGCCCAAACGGTGTCTTTTTGGTAGTATCGTAGGACTTGTGATTTTCAAAGTCCGCGCGAACTGAAAAATGCGTATAGCATTTTTCCCGTTCGCGAAGCGACAAACCGATGTTTACAAGGTTTGAGGGTTGGCTAGAGTGAGATTGGGATGGGACCCAATCGCAAGACCTTGAGCACAGGTGTGCGAAAGGTGCACAGTTCCTGTGAGGCGTTCCATTTGGAACGATAAGGAATTCGACTGACTTCCTACAGAAGCTGTCCACTTTTTGGATATTTTGTTTGTTTAATTTGTCCGCGCTTAGCTCAGTTGGCTAGAGCATTCGACTGATACTCGAAGGGTCCTAGGTTCAAATCCTAGAGCGCGGACAAATTACGCAAACAACAAAATCTTCCTACAGAAGCTGTCCACTCATCGGACTTTTTTCGTAAACCTCAAAAAGGTCTCGATGAGTCTTGCGTCACACAATTCAATGTGTGGCTCACTCAAAAAGTCTTGCGTTGTACTACAAGAGCACTTCTTGTTTTCTAATTCACTTTGTTCATAAGTAAACAATGTCGCTCCAAGTACCCCAGGGCACCCTCTCTTGCCTTTGGCAATTCACCTTGTATTCGCAACTCACTCGAAAGGTCCTTGGTTCGACTCTTACAGAGTCTGTCCACGCATCGGACTTTTTTCGTAAACCTTAAAAAGGTCTCGATGAGTCTTGCGGAATGGGTCCCACCCCATTCCTCACCCAAGAGCGCGGACTTTGAAAAGCACTCATGTATACAAAACCCCGGCGCCGCATTGCGGCGCCGGGGTTTTGTATATGGTGCGTATTATCGTGCTTTCGCGGTAGTAACAGGAGTTGCCGTTGCTTTTTGTTGAGTCTCCATATCATTAATCTTTTGCTCAAGACGCTCTACTCCATCACCGATGTCAGAAAGCTCTGTCTGCATGCGTATGGTGAGTGAATAGGTAAAAAAGGCAAAGCCAATAATAGTGGCCCAAGCAATATAGGGAAAGAACCTCGATGACTCAATGGTGTTATGCATATGGGTATAGTATACCGTATCACTTTTACATACCCTATATGTACTGTTGAAAATCACAGCACATGAAAATTGAAACGTGCGTTGAGAATGAAACTCAGAGTGCCAATAGCACCTGCCACCAGGGTACGACTGACGACGAGTGGGATTCCAAACGTCTCAACAAGGAATGTAGTGCTGTACGCAATGAGAATTCCTGTTCCCAATGCGATGAACATAAAGAATCCATAGCCACGGAGTGGTCGTTGTCGAGTGCCTTTAAATGCCCAGTGATACGAGATACTATAATTCACACTGACACCAATAAGGAATCCCATGAGGATTGCACCAAAAAGAGGAAGAGAAGCATATGTCTTAAGCGCGTACACTATGAGAAGGTCGAGTGCGTATGTTCCAATGCCCACGACACAATAACGATACCCACGGAGAAGAAAATTGTGAAGACGCGGAGACATTATTTAGAGTGTATCATAGAGAGTGACCGTGTTAGTTCACTATGCTATGATGCGATTATATGACCGACTTCAAAGAGTATTTTAAAGGAAAGAAAATTACTGTAATGGGACATGGGCAACTCGGAAACCTTACAGGTTCAGTACACCTTTTGGATATTTTGTTCGTGAACTCAAAAATATCTCAAAAGGTCTTGCGCCAGTCTACCAGACTGGCTCACCCCTCGGTTTTCCGACGGGCTAGCGCCCTGCCTTCCGCCACGGGAAACCACATGGTTTCCTTACAGGAACTGTCTACTCGTTGGATATTTTGTTTCGTTCCTCACAAAATATCTCAACGAGTCTTGCGAAGCTGCAAGTATTCGCTTCTCACCCGACCCCTTCCTTACGCCCAAGCCCTCATACTTTTTCTATGAATACTAATATACAAAAATATACAGAATACTTTTCTGGCAAAAAGATAACTGTGATGGGCTTGGGCCTTCTTGGGCGTGGCATTGGTGACACAGCCTTTTTGGCGGAGTGTGGCGCGGATATTATTGTGACCGATATGAAGTCAGAGGAGCAACTTGCAGGGTCACTTGAGAAACTTTCAGAATACTCCAACATCACCTATGCTCTCGGTGGGCACAAAGATGTAGATTTTTTGGGGAGAGATATGATTTTGAAAGCAGCCGGAGTACCTCTTGATTCATCATTCATTGCACTCGCACGAAAGGATGGTGCGGAGATTGCGATGAGCGGTGCACTTTTTGCAAAACTCTCAGGGATTCCCATTGTTGGGGTGACGGGTACGCGAGGGAAGTCGACAGTGACGCATATGATTCACCACGTTCTTTCACAGACAACCGAAGGAGCACCCGTGATTCTTGGGGGGAACGTACGCGGTATCTCTAATTTGCAATTACTTAAGGAAGTGACTGAGGATTCGATTGCAGTGATGGAACTCGACTCATGGCAGTTGCAGGGCTTTGGGGAACTAGGTATTAGCCCGCAAATTTCTATCTTCACCAATTTCATGGAAGATCACATGAACTACTACAAAGGGAGTATGGATGCATACTTTGAAGACAAGGCACACATTTTCCTGCATCAAGAAGGGGGTGATGTGCTTGTGACGACGAGTGACGTGCTTTTGCGCGCACAAGAACTCGCCCGCGTGTGTTCTACTGAATTGACACAGGATATTATCCTTGTGGATTCCTCAGTACTTCCTGACGACTGCCTTCTTACTATGCCTGGTGAGCACAATCGTCTCAATGCCGCATTGGCGTATGAAGCACTCAAAGCAACAGGATTGAGTGAGGAAGAAATTTTTGAAGGACTCGCTACATTCCCCGGAGTGCCCGGCCGACTCGAATATCTTGGTGAGATTAACGGAGTGAAGGTCTATAACGATAATAACGCGACGACGCCCACGGCAACGGTGCGGGGGATTGAAGCAGTTGTTCAGGGCAAGAATGTGATTCTTATTGCAGGCGGGGCGTATAAGGAAGTAGACCCAAGTGTGCTTGTGGCACCAGTAGAAAAGTATTGCAAGCAGGTAGTACTGCTTCCTGGGACGGGAACTGACAGGCTGAAAGATACGATTGTGTGCGAGGTGGTGGATAGTCTCAGGGGTGCAGTGGAAGCCGGCCTCGCCGTAGGCGAGGCCGGCGACGTACTTCTTTTTTCTCCGGGTTTTGCTTCTTTCGGAATGTTTGTAAATGAATATGAGCGTAACGATCAGTTTGTCGAGATAATTTCAAATCTGTTACATGAAACTGAGTGATATTCAAAAGGTGCATTTCGTGGGTATCGGGGGTATAGGTATGTCGGCCCTCGCGCGTCTTTTTCTCCATGAGAAAAAGCAGGTGAGTGGCTCTGACCGTACGGAGTCGGATATTGTGCGTGCGCTCAGTGAAGAGGGTGTACTGATTTTCCCTACACAGAGCGAAAGTAATGTAACGTCTGATCTCGACCTTCTTGTATATACCGAAGCAATGCCTCATGACCACGAGGAACTTGTGCGAGCACGTGCACTCGGAATCACTGCCATCAATTACTTTGATGCGCTTGGTATGATAGCGAATGAATACTACCTTATTGCAGTAGCAGGGAGTCATGGAAAGACCACCACAACAGCAATGCTTATTGATATTTTTGAAGCAGCGGGCTTTGATCCAAGTGGTGTCGTAGGCTCACTCCGTGCTGTCACCAAGAGTAATTATCGTGCAGGGAAGAGCAAGTATTTTATTGTAGAGGCGTGTGAATACAGGCGTGACTTTCTGTCACTCACGCCTGATGTGCTTGTGATTACGAATGTCGAGCATGAGCATGTCGACTACTACAAAAACCTCGGTGAGGTACAGCAGGCATTTCGAGAATTTGCGCGCCAGGTGCGTCCGGAGGGAGTAGTGATTGTAAATTTTGGTGGCGAAAACATCGCACCGATTCTTGAGGGTGTCACGGTGGGAGTGCAGGATTATGGAAAGTATTTTGACCCGCTTCTCCCACTTGCCATGCCAGGGGTACATAATCAGATGAATGCCGCCGCCGCTTTAGCGGCGGCGGAGTATGTCGGCATTTCTCGTGAGGTAGCAAAGGCTGCACTCACGAAGTTTGCAGGTACGTGGCGCAGGTTTGAATATAAAGGAGAGGTGCAGGGGGCAAAAGTGTACGACGATTATGGACACCACCCCACCGAGATTGCCGCGACGCTCAAAGGTGCAAAAGAACTCTATCCGGATAAGAAAATTACTCTTGTGTTTCAGTCGCATACGTATTCACGCACAAATGAACTCTTTGCCAATTTTGTAAGTGCATTGAGTATCGCCGACGAAGTATATATCTTGCCTATTTATGCCGCACGTGAAGAAAACGAAAGCGGTGTCTCCCATACACTTCTTGCCGAGGCGGTTGCGAAGGGTGGAGTACCCATTCATGCACATGATTCTTTTGAGACCGTAGTGCGTGAACTCAAAGCACACATTGGCGCAAACGATGTCGTGCTTGTTATGGGCGCCGGTGACATTACTCATCTTGCAACACAACTTGTATCATGAATGGCATACTCTCAGTGGTAGCGACCCCAATAGGGAATATGGAGGATATCACCCTGCGTGCTATTCGGGTGCTCAAAGAGGCGGACTATGTGCTTTGTGAGGATACGCGCGTCACAGGCAATCTCTGTAAGCATCATGGGATTGAAACAAAACTTCGACGCTATGATGCACATGCGAGCGAGAAAGTACATGAGGATATTTTGCGTGATCTTGAGGCGGGGAAGCGTATCGCACTCGTGTCTGATGCGGGAACACCGGGGGTCTCTGACCCGGGGGTGCTTTTGGTAGCACGTGCCCGTGAAGCAGGGGTACGTGTCGACGCCATCCCCGGTGCCTCAGCACTCACTGCACTTTTTTCTATTGCAGGGGTCACGGGGAATAGTTTTGCCTTTCTCGGATTTATTCCGATGAAAAAAGGACGACAGACTTTTTTCAAGTCACTTCCTGCATACGCAATGCCTGTGATGTGCTACGAAGCACCGCACCGGATTATGAAAACGCTCGAATCGCTTGCTGAGGAACTTCCGGAGACTGCCACGGTAATTATTGGCCGTGAACTCACTAAAATGTTTGAAGAAGTGGTGACGGGGACACCACAGGAAGTGCTTCAGTATTTTGTTGACCACCCAGATCATGTACGCGGAGAATTTGTAGTTCTACTGACACAATAGGCAATCCCGGCCGAGGCGAAGCCTCGGCCGGGATTGCCTAGGTTTTCCACACTTTCGCGCCTTTCCACTTCGTGCGCTATACTATTTCTATGTCTAAAGAAACACTGGTTTTTGTATTTGGAATATTGGTTTTTTTCGTACCCTTTGTCGGCGTCCCTACTGAATGGAAGGAATGGTTTCTTATGGGTGCAGGTATTGTTTTAATGGCAGTGGGTTATGCACTTCGTCGTAATGCGTTCTTTCAATCACTTGAGCATGAGAGCGGGGAGCGTCGCGCGGACGTCTTTGTGGAAAGTGCATCTGTAGTATCTGCACCTATAGGTGAAAAGGATGACGAGGAATAGTCTATGAAACTTGCATCGATTGTGGGAGTGTCGGGAATCGCATTTGTACTTGCGTCATATGTCGCGCTGCCACGACTCACTGCGGTAGAGTATGCACCCCATGCAGTGGAAGTGACTGCCACAACGAAGGAAGAAAAAAAAGCCCCCACAGAAATACCTCCTGATATGCGTGAGGTAATAGAGCATGTGCCACTTCCATCCGCAGTGAAGGCAATCTATATGACCTCGTGTGTGGCGGGGACTCCTTCTTTCCGTGAGAAACTCGTGACGCTTATTGATGAAACCGAAATCAATGCCGTGGTGATTGATGTGAAGGATTTTTCGGGAACAATTTCATTTCCACCAATAGCACCCGAGTGGCGTGGTGCATGGGACGCTGCACAGTGTGGCGCCGCCGACATGAAAGCACTCGTGGCAGAACTCCATGAAAGGGGAGTGTTTGTGATTGCACGCCTTACGGTATTCCAGGACCCATTTTATGCAAAAGCACATCCTGAACTTGCGGTGGCAAAAGCGTCTGATGGTTCGGTGTGGAAAGATAGGAAAGGACTTTCTTTTATTGATGTAGGTGCTCGCCCGTATTGGGACCATCTTACACTTCTCGTGCGCGATACCTATAATATTGGTTTTGATGAAATCAATTTTGACTATGTGCGCTATCCCTCTGACGGCAATATGCAGGACATTGCATTTCCACAGAGTATGCAAGGCGAATACAAGGGTGATAAACAAGCAAACCTTGAAGCATTCTTTCAATACTTGAATCTAAAACTTGACGACGAGGCTCTCTTTGCGGATGTGCGTCATGAAAATACGGGACGAGCGTCGTCTACTCCATGGACATCGGTAGACCTTTTTGGAATGACGACCACAAACACCGATGATCTTTCTATCGGGCAGGTACTTGAGCGTGCTGCTGCACATTTTGATTTTGTGGCACCAATGGTGTATCCGTCTCATTATCCCAATTCGTTCCTTGGTCTCGGTAATCCAAATGACTATCCCTATAAGGTAGTCCATTATGCGATGCAGGGCGGGGCAGATAGAATGAAAGCGACGACCACCGTGGTGGCCGGTTTTGCGCACACGCGCATTGGTACTTCGACACCCGCACGCTATGCAAAACCGGTCTACTCCCCCGACAAACTCCGTACCTGGATACAGGACTTCGACTATGGTGGTGATTATGATGCAATGGATGTCCGCAATCAAATACAGGCAAGTTATGACGCCGGCGTGCATTCCTGGATGATATGGGCTCCCTCGAACATCTATACCCGTGGAGCGCTCAACGACGCGTCCTAGTGGAAATTAGTAGATATGCTATGATGCCGAGGGCTGTTTTCTCAATTACATATTGGAGGTTACATCATGACATCACGTTTTTGTGACACGAATGACGTGCTCACGTTGAGTGACGGAGAGCTTCTTTCGCTCGAGGAACAAATATCTCGCAATCGCAAACCTGCAGATTTGTTGCTGTTGCGCCAATGGGTTTTAGAACCGACAACCCAAAGCGAACGCAACTATGTTGCAGTGTGCAGTGAATTGCAACGACGAGGTCTCCTTGAAGTTGCGTGATGTTTTTACCACCCACGGCAGTACATGCCGTGGGTTGTTTGTTATACTATACGCATGGCTTTTGATCCGAATAAAATAACGTTCTTTGCAAAAACGGATGCACGGGGGAAAAACGTGCAATTTGGTATAAAAGCGAAGGATAGGCAGCGCCACGTGTATGTCATTGGAAAGACGGGTATGGGAAAATCGACCCTGCTCGAAAACATGGCAGTACAGGATATTCAAAACGGTGAAGGACTCGCTTTTATCGACCCACACGGCTCTGCAGCGGAGACGCTCCTTAAGTATATTCCTGAGCACCGCATCAATGATGTGCTTTATTTTGCACCATTTGATACCGAGCATCCTGTTTCTTTTAATATTATGGAGGATGTGGGCCCTGACAAGCGCCACCTCGTAGTGTCAGGGCTTATGTCAGTCTTTAAAAAGATTTGGATTGATGCGTGGTCTGCGCGTATGGAGTACATTCTCCAGAATACCCTTATGGCGCTGCTTGAGTACCCGGGCTCGACACTCCTTGGGGTAAATCGCATGCTCTCGGATAAGGATTATCGAAACTTGGTGGTGGCAAATGTGAAAGACCCGGGAGTGAAGTCTTTTTGGGTGGATGAGTTTGCAAAGTATAACGAGCGCTATATGCAGGAGGCGGGTGATGCAATCAAAAATAAGATTGGGCAATTTACTGCAAACCCTATCATCCGTAATATCATTGGCCAGCCAAAATCCTCGTTTGATATTCGTGAGATGATGGATAATAAAAAGATTCTCATTATGAATCTTTCAAAGGGGCTTATTGGAGAGAGTAATGCAAATCTCCTTGGCTCCATGCTCACCACGCGTATCTACCTTGCGGCGATGAGTCGTGCCGATCTCTCTCCCGAGAGAATGCGCGAGATGCCCAATTTCTATTTCTTTGTAGACGAATTTCAATCGTTTGCGAATGCAACCTTTGCAAACATCCTCTCTGAGGCACGTAAATATCACCTCAATCTCACGATTGCGCACCAGTACATTACCCAGATGGAAGAGGAGGTGCGTGACGCGGTGTTTGGTAACGTCGGTACGATTATTTCCTTCCGTGTGGGGCCACTTGATGCCGAGTTTCTTGAGACTATTTTCACACCACAGTTCCTTGCAGCAGACATTGTGAACCTCGGATTTGCACAGGTGTACTTGAGTCTCATGATAGACGGTATTGGTTCACAACCTTTTTCTGCAATCACATTACCCCCCATTGCTCCGCCGGTGGTCTCGTGTCGCGACATGGCGATTGCCTCAAGTCGTATACAGTTTTCAAAACCTCGTGCACAGGTGGAAGAGGATATTCATAAATTCCATGAGCGTGTAGAGGTACCCAAGAAAGAAGAGCGAAGAGAGCGTCCTGCGACTGCGCCGCTTGCTCCGCGTCCACCGCGTATCGAAGAACAGCCGCGCACTGAAATAAGGGCATCTATTCCTCGTGAATCGCGCACACCCGAAAGCCCTCGTCCACCTATTCGTGTCGATGTGGAGCGAGCAGCGCAAGCGCCGAAGCCTGTAGTAGTAGAAATACCTGCCCCAGAAGTACCTGTGGCTCCTGTAGTACGTGAGACACAAAGGGTGTCTACACCGAGACAAGGGGGAACGCCTGAGCGTGGTGAACGCCCTGAACGTACAAAGCCGACACATCCTAAGCGCCCACCACAGCAGGTGAGCGACTTACGCTCGGTACTTAAAAAAATTGTAGAGACTCCCGATGCATCAGGAGAGAAGCGTAATGGTGTACCCACAAAGCCAGGAAGCGAGCAAAATCGTAATGATTTGAAAGCGGCACTGAGTGCGGTTCTTCCACTAACTCCCTCCGAAGCAGTACCTGAAACACCAAAAGTATTAGTAGGGAGACAAGCACCCACCGCGATGTCTATGCCAGAAGTAGTACAGCAACCAGTTGTGGTATCCGTGCCCGTACCGACATCGCAACCAATAGCACAAACGCCTACTCCTGTCGCACTGGCTCCTGCACCCACTTCTACAGAATCTACGATGCCAACCCCCAAAGAACTCGAGCGCATGATGCGTGTCACCACAAACGACAAGCCATAGTTGCAATTCAAGCGATACGCGGTACAGTATGCATTAGTACTGTTCATCGTACAGCGTTTCCCACTATTTCATATGGAAGGAAGGAGTCATGGACACAAGAGTCGTCTTGGCATTAGGAAATCTCGCGCATAGTGAGGTGAGTCGTTTCGCGAGGGAACTTGCCGCCATCAAAGTGGGTGAGTTTGTGACTGTTGCACACGCAGAGCGTGACGAATATTTCACCACAGTGCACGTTCTCAGTAACGGCCTACTGCCGAGCGAGGTGGTACAAAAACTACTGAGATGTAGTCTCACTAGCGAGGGTGGTGAGTTGTATCGTCTGGGTTGGGGAAAGGTTATCGAAATTGTTGACTAATCATTACCCCGAAGAGCCCCGATGCACTACGTGCATCGGGGCTCTCTTATGTCTGACTTTTGCACATACTATCTTGATTTATATACAATGAGGAGTACTGTTATAGAGGTACTGTTCTCTATAGGTGCCACATGACGTTCTCTCAAAGGAGGTCATCATGACCCATCAAGATGGAAGTGAAGTGGTCGCAACAGGGCGCATTGAAGCCTCAAAAGTCAGAGGACTACAAATTACGCTCAGTATGTTTGGGCCGAAAGAAGCACTGTGTGTAGAATGGGGCGAAATGGATGCTGAAGGTTTTGTACACATTGTACTTATCAATGTGTCACCCTACTACATAAAGCATGTGCGTGAGGTTTTTCGGGCACATATGCGCGAAAAAGGTGCATTCAGAGAAAGATATCGTGAAATACTCACGATTATAAAATAAAGGCGAATAACCCTGTGTGACTATGCATGGGGTTTTTACGTACCTTTTCCCACTATTTTTTGGTACTATACGATTATGGAAATGACCGAAAAAAAACAGAAACTTATGCTCGTCACTGGCGGGGCGGGATTCATAGGCTCACATCTCTGTGAGCGACTTGTTGCGGACGGGCACAGGGTAATTTCACTCGATAATTATTTCGCAGGAAGTAGGGATAACCACGTGGAGGGCGTCGAGTATCGCGAAGGGCACACAAAAGATATCGCATCACTTGTCCCCGAGACTCCTGATATCATCTATCACCTCGGCGAGTATTCACGTGTGGCAAAAAGTCTCGAGGAGCCAGAAGTCGTATTTGATTTAAATATGGTGGGCACGGCAGGGGTGCTTGCATACTGGCGTGAGAAGAAGTGTAAGCTCGTCTATGCGGGGTCTTCTACAAAAGGTGTTGGTGCGCGCGAAGATGGGGTGGTAGGACGTGACCTCGCACCGTATACGTGGATGAAGGCGGCAAACACCGAACTTGTCGTGAACTACGGCAGGTGGTATACACTCCCGTATGCGATTGTGTATTTCTATAATGTGTACGGCCCACGGGAACGCACCATTGAGGAGTATGGTACGGTGATAGAGACGTGGCGTCGAAATACGCTTACGGGGAAGCCGCTCATGGTGCGTGAGCCGGGTACACAGGAACGTGCCTTTACCCATGTACTCGACACGGTGGAGGGGATTGTGCTCGTGGGCGAGAAAGGAGAGGGCGATAATTTTGGTATTGGCACCGACGAGACGTTTGCACTCAAGGAAGTGGCAGCGATGTTTGGCGGGGAAATAGAAATGCTCCCTGCAACACAGTCTACCCGTGGTACCGCGGCAGTCGATTCCACGAAAACGCGCGCCCTCGGCTGGGCGCCCACACGCCACTTGCCTGAGTATATTGCAGCAACAAAAACTATTTCATGAAAAAGATTCTTATCTTCTCTCTCGATTATTTGCCGGGGACTATCTCGGGGGCAGAAGCGGCGATTGAAGAAATCACGAAGCGTATCAAACCCGAGGAGATAGAGTTTCATATGGTGACGCTTTATTACGATTCTGCGGTACCGCGTGTGGGGAAGATAGGGAATGTGCTCATCCATCGTGTGGGACTGTGGGGGAAGCCACATGCTTCGCTTGAAGAACGAAGACAATTCCCTCTCCACTACAACAAACATTATTTCCAGTTTGCTGCTGCGGTACGCGCATACTTCCTCCACCGAAAATACCACTATGATGGTGCGTGGGCGATGATGGCGCATGGTACGGGTGTACCGGTGTCACTTTTTAATATCTTTACTGGCGTACCCTACGCACTTACGCTGCAGGAAGGTGATACACCAGAGTACATCGAGCGCACCATGAAGCCTTTGTGGCCGCTCTTTAAACGTTCGTTCACACATGCAAAAGTACTCCAGTCCATCTCGCATTTTTTGGCAGACTGGGGAACGCGTATGGGGTATACACGTGAGCCACTCATTATTCGTAATGGCGCGAATCCAGAATCGATACAGCCCACTTTTGATATGGAAGAGGTTGAGACACTTAAAGTAAAACTTGGGAAAAAGGATGGAGATATCTTCCTTGTAAACACCGCACGCCTCGTCCATCAAAAGGGCTTTGATACCACGATACGCGCGCTCACCCTCTTACCGTCCCATATCAAACTCCTTGTCGTGGGCGGCGGTCCCGATGAAGCGATGCTCAAAAATCTTGCAGCGGAACTCGGCGTTACTGAGCGTGTTATTTTCACAGGGCAAATAGACCGAAGTGAGGTGACGAAGTATCGCTTTGTGGGAGACATTTTTGTGGGGTCGTCACGCTCGGAGGGGCTCGGAAATGCATTTCTTTCGGCGATGGCGTGCAGACTCCCTGTAGTAGCAACGCAGGTGGGGGGGATTGCCGATTTCCTTTTTGATGCAAAGCGCAATCCTGGAGTGGGAACCACAGGCTGGGCGGTAGACCCCGATAGTCCAGAGCAGATTGCGGAGGTGGTGCAGGAAATTATCGCGCACCCCGAAGGGGTGCGCGCAGTGACCGAGCGCGCTCGCCAGATGGTTGTTGCAGAATACGACTGGGATATTGTTGCAGCGCGCATGCAGCGTGAAGTATTTGAAAAAGTTACTACGTAACACTAGTGAAGACCTTGCTGGCGCTTTTTTTCGTCCTCACTCCTGAGTGAATCACGGAGGGTTTTGTATGCTTCAATACGCTCTTTTGGAAGTGGTGTTTCATTGAGTACGTGAGTAAGTACATCATTCCAAAATGTCACACGCGCTTGATTGAGTGTATAGAGATTCCCCTCGGTATGAGTGAGTGTACGCACATAAAACCATATGAGTTCGGTGAGACGATAGACACGCATCATACGAAGTGCAACTGACTCCTCGGGAGTGCGATTGGCGCGCACATATTCGGTGAGTGCGTCAGCGAGAGGGGGATTATAAAGTGTCATAAAATTGATGAAGCGCGCCCACCCTTCATATTTATTGCCGAAGGCAAGCGATGAATGATCGAGGAGGTATATAGAGTTATCACGAATACGAATGTTGTGCGGCACAAAGTCGGTATGGGTAAGGAAGTCTGCATATTGTTCAATGATAAGTGACTTCTCGGTGAGTAGATGTCGTGCCGTTGCAAGATTGGTGTGAACTGCTACTGCATCCGGTGCTGTTATATGCAGATTGGTTGCAAACACCCCAAAGTTTTCGAGATAGGTTTCGGCGGTGCGAATATCAAAAACGCTCTGAATGAGTTGGCGGTGTTTCCAAGTGGTGGCATGGGTGCCTTCCTGCGCTTTGAACGCGCGCAGTGCAAAATCAAATTGTGATTCGGTAGGACGTTCAAGGAATGATTGCTCTTGTGCGATGAATTCATAGACGGCAATAGTTATGCCTGATTCTTTTTCAAAGAGTATTTCTTTTGGCGAGAGAAATACTTCTGCAGCAAAATCAATTTCTTTGAGAATCTCACGACATGCACGCTCGTGAAGGAGTTCTTGTACACCCTGTACGTCACGGGTTGCTTTTATCACTACCGGTACTCCCGCAGTGGTTGTGCCAAGTAGAATTACTTTCTTGCCACTCGCCGTCGTAACTGCCTGCATAAGAAAACGCTCGCCACTAATGTGTGGTTGTACTTCGGCGAGCGTAATACCATGACGAAGAAGAATTGGTGTGACCAATGTAATTTCTTTTTTGCAATATGCTTCCCAGGATTCTTTTGTCATAGGCGTGTAGTAATGGTGTCGACTAAGAGAGCGATGTGCTTTTCCCAAGATGCTTCATATGCAAAAAATGCACTCTGCGGGTACTCATGGAAGGGGTGGATTTCTGGACGAATATCAGGGTTTGGTATATGCACACACTTTTTCGAAAGTGTGGAATCTGTAACGAGTGCCTCGGTTTCAGGTGGAATATTTTCGGGAATGATAAGGGTGCCTGCGCGGCGCATCGCAGTTACGAGTGTGAGACGAAAGAGGTTGTGATGCGTCGCGTGTGCAAGTGCAACTGCATCTCCTAAGCGAAATACGTTTCGTACGTGAGAAAAAAAAGATGCGAGAACAAAGGGTATTTCTACCGAAGGGCCATTTTGCACATACACAACATCTATTGTTCTCTGAAGAAGAATGAGTTTCCACGTAAAGATACTCATACGCACAAGTGCAGGAAGCCGCTTTTCCACCGTGACGATGCCTACTCCCGGCACTACTTCAGGGATGTGATTATATGCGAGGATGGTGATAGTGTGCGCACCCCCAAGCCTCGTCGCAAGTTCCTTTACGTACGGCGCCGGCCCCGCGATGTCGGGTGGGTAGAGTGGAGTGACGAGTAATATGCGCATATTGGAAGTAACTATAACAGTCTTTTTGTATTTTGGTATTCCTTATAACCACAGGATACTAAGAAGGTTTTAATGGAAAAGGTGTGCGTGGACACAATATTTTGGCCGTATTAGTATGGGTGTATGGAATCAGCACTTGTCCTCGATGGAAACCTGAAAAGCGCACTTGCGGTGGTGCGGTCGCTTGGGGGGCGGGGAATTACCGTCTCGGTAGGGGCGACGCGCAGTACGGGTATGGCGCTCCATTCACGCTTCGCGACCGCACGATTTACCTATCCCTCACCGTATACACACCAAGCGGATTTTATTGAAGCAGTGAAGGATGAGGCAATTCGTCTGGGTGGCAAGCCTGTGGTGTATGCGCTCTCAGATGCTACGTGGCTTTCCTTGTATGTATACCGAGAGACACTCACTCCACACATGACTCTCATTTTCCCGGATGAGACCTCGGTCGATATTGCGTTCGATAAAGCAGCGACGTATTCACTCGCACACGTTTCAGGTGTGCATACCATCTCTACGCAAGCACCAGTAACTCACGAGGAGATTCTTCGCCTGAGCAAGATAGCAGAATATCCTGTGGTGGTGAAGTCACGAAAGAGTGTTACCTGGAAGGAAGGGGTGGGAATTTTTGGTACTGCGTCATTTGCACAAGACGCAGATGCACTCGTGTCGCAATTTGAGACAGTGGCGGAAGTGTGTGGCGAGCCACCGCTCGTGCAGACATGTATCTATGGCGAGGAATATGGTGTGGAGATGCTTACGCATAAAGGCAAAGTGTTTGCACTCACGGTGCATCATAGGCTCCGTTCACTTTCACCCACAGGCGGTGCTTCAGTTTTGAAGGAAACCCTTGGGGAAGGGGATTTGTATCATGAACTGCGTGGCTATGCAGAAATGCTTGTAAAAAAATTAGTGTGGTCGGGGCCTATTATGGTGGAGTTTAAGGTGGATAGTGATACACGTACACCATATCTTATGGAAATCAATGGACGCTTTTGGGGCTCACTCCCACTCTCCGTTGCTGCGGGTGCAGATATGCCGTATTTGTACTTTATGTATGCAACCACCGGCAAAGCACCTGCATCAGTAACATTCGCACGCGAAGGGATAGTTTCCAACCATCGTATGGGAGACGTGATGCACCTCCTCAGGGTATTTTTTAAACATGATGTGATGCGTAAACTTTTATACCCGAAGCGCCTTAGTGCGCTTCGGGATTTCTTCATACTTCCCAAAGGCACTGTCTCCGACGTATGGTCCCTCCACGACCCCAAGCCCTCCCTCATGGAAATAATTGATATACTTAAAAAACTATGGACATAACAGGATTACTGCATGCACACTCATCGTATTCGTACGATGCAAAGATGTCTCTTTCTGAAATAAAGGAGTTGTGCCAGAACAACGGTATTCAGTTTGTGTGTATGACTGAGCATACTGATGAAATGACACCCGAAAGAGCGGCAGATTTTGTGCGTGAATGCGACGCACTTTCTGATGAAACATTTCTTTTTATTCCTGGATTTGAGGTGCCGTACAAGGATGCGCATATTCTTATGATAGGGGAACGTACGTTCTCGGGTACGTATGCAGCCACTATAGATGTACTTAAAAAGTGGACACGCGCGGCACCTTTTGTGGTGCTTGCACATCCGGTGCGAAATCGTTTTCAGGTAAGTGATCCACTTCTTGAGGAAATAGATGCGCTTGAGGTATGGAATCAGCAGTATGAAGGAAAGTTGGTGCCGCGTACACGTTCGCTCAAACTCTTTGAT
The DNA here is from genome assembly GCA_964570795.1 of uncultured Candidatus Saccharibacteria bacterium. Taxonomy (GTDB): domain Bacteria; phylum Patescibacteriota; class Minisyncoccia; order Phycocordibacterales; family UBA918; genus Damh-18. The sequence goes on along the minus strand of CAZMYZ010000015.1, from coordinate 1,150 downwards.
ATCCTTCGCTTAAAAAAGTCATCACTCGTGGCAACGGGTGGTGTCGATTTTCATCGTGCATCACACTTCGGTGCACCACTCATTACACTCAATGCCACCATGCTCAGTGAGTCTGATATCATCGAAAAACTAAAGATTGGTGCGTTTCGTATCCATTCACCAGAAGCCTCACTCTATGGTGTGCTTCCAAACGCTGATGCGCTCATACGCCTCTATCGATGGAAGAGTCTTCGCTCGGTATGGATTATCACCATAGGTAAATGGGTGAATGCATTTCTTGCACACCTTGGCCTCCGCCTCCCTAAGCGACTTACCGGGTTTGTCCGTTCGCGCGTATAGCAATTTCCTCCATATGGGCACTTTCCATGCCATAGCGTTTCTGGAGTGAAGAGAAGTGACGGAGAATCGCCTCAAGATTTTTAAAGTTTTCCTCCTGATCGATACCCATGTTATGTGGGTGCCACCAGAGATGAAATATCTCCCCGTGTTTTGCAGCGTGCGTCATGCTCTTTTTAATACGGCGCAAGCGGAGCCATTCAAAAAAGCGTAGGGGACGCATGAAGGGACGGAAGAAGCGGCTCGAGGGAATATTGAAAAGCCCATACACATCCGGGTGGGGAAGTGGGTACGTGTGGTGTCCACTCAGATTGAAGTAGTGGTCGAGTAGGCGCGTACCGCGAATGAGGAGTGATTGTGCGGACTCTTTTCGTGGGGCGTAGAGCACATGCTCTTCATTACCGCGGTACGCTTTGATGCCGCGCTCGGCGCAGGTATAGAGTGCCTCATGACTCGCCTGATTGCGAGGAAAGACGATGGATGTGGCAGTAATGCCATAGGTGGCGGCAATCGCTTCAAATGCTTCCATGTCACGTGCAAAAATTGATGCGTCGTTTGTATATCCGTCGATGCAGTAGTAGTGGGAGAAGGTATGATTACCAAATTCCTGATGGGGTGTTTCCAGAATCATTTGAACAAATGACGGGCCAAAGTGATACGGGTCGGTGGTCTCGTCGTTTCCAATAGGTGCAGTTGCAATATGTGTATATGAAGATGCGCTCATCGTGGTGTACTGTGGACGCAACTCCTGTGGCGGGAGGAGTGCTATGAGTTCTGCCTTTGTGCGTGCCATGAGCATACCTACTCCTGCCCA
>CAZMYZ010000014.1:0-22035 GCA_964570795.1 uncultured Candidatus Saccharibacteria bacterium | reverse complement strand
CAGCTCAAGGCAGAACTGTTTTTGTATGCGTCTCGTGCTAGCACGACTTGGCGGAGAGTTAGGGATTCGAACATTACATGTTCAGTACACCTTGTGGCTACTTTTCTCGTAAACTCAAAAAGATAGCACACAAGGTCTTCAAATCCCCAAATAGTGCCCCGCACTATTTGGTCTCCTCACTCACTTCGTTCGTTGCGGAGAGTTAGGGATTCGAACCCTAGAGGGCGTTTAAACCCTGCCTCGTTAGCAGTGAGGTGCTTTCGACCACTCAGCCAACTCTCCGTATATTCATTTGTTCATTGAGAAGTTGGCTTCGTGTTCGACAATTCGTCCACTCCGTAAGCTCAGATGAAATTATACCCCATACAATTTCATCCACTCAGTCAATTCTCCATAATCTTTGTTTGGTCTGCTCGCGTCACTGGCGTTTTTGTACCGGTGATGCGAGCCAAGAATACCATATTTTTTTCTGAGGCGCACCGTACCCCTAGTGGGCAAGGGCGACGCAGGTGACGGAGGCGGGGGAGTGCGGCAAAAGCGCAGTTTTTGCCGCACGAAGCGTTGCACCGGTAGTCATGACATCATCGATAATAAGGATGTGTTTCCCGATGATTGTACTCTTGTCCGCGACGCCGAAGGCGTCGCGCACATTTACGAGTCGTTCATCTCGTTTTAACTCAGTTTGCGGTTGTGTGTCACGTGTGCGTATGAGTATGTTGGTGCAGATTTCTGTGTCTGGCTGCAATACTGCACGACGTACTACTTCGACTACTTGGTTGTACCCACGTGTTCGCAAGCGTTTTGAAGAAAGAGGAATAGGAAAGATATAGTCGGTCTGGGGGAGTGTTTTCATGTAGGTGCTTAGTAGTTTCCCCAAAAGCAAAAACGCCTGCTTGTTTCCTTGGAACTTGGCTTCATGGATAAGTGCCCGTATACGCTCATCATTGTAGGTGCTGAGTACGTGTACATCATTGACAAAGCGATATGAATACATTTTTTGTACCACAACAGTATCAAGTGCGCGCACGATATGTGCATCTTTTGAAGGAGGGTAGATTGTGTCATAGAGGTACGAAAAAAACCTATAAACAAAATTCATGTGAATATCTTAGCATCGAGTGCTAGAATGTATGTAACTATATAAGCACCTATGGCATTTGATCTTTCGAGACTAACCTCACTTCTAAAAACAGACACTACCAAAGCGGCAATACGTTCGGGGGTGCTCGGTGTTGATATTGGTACTTCCTCTATTAAGGTGGTGCAACTCAAGGATGTGAAAGGAGTGCCGACCCTTGAGACGTACGGCGAACTCCAACTTGGTCCATATGAAGGTATCGACTTGGGGAGAGGAACACACCTCCCCACACCCAAATTGGTTGAGGCATTGATTGATATCCTTCGTGAAGCAGGTGCTACTGCAAAGGACGTTACTTTTGCTCTTTCGTATAACGCGAGTTTTACAACTACTATTCAAATTCCTACTGTAGAACAAGAAAGACTCGATACCATGGTCCCCGTGGAGGCGCGTAAGTATATTCCTGTATCGCTCACTAAAGTGGATTTAAATTGGTTCCCGCTCGCTATTCATCCTGAGGAGAAAACTACGAGTGTACTTGTGTCGGCAATCTACAATGAAGCACAAGAGCGCTATAACAACATAATGTCCGGTACGGCACTTAAAGTAGTACTAAGCGAGATTGAGATTTTTAGTATGATTCGTTCAGTCCTTGTACCTACTGATGAGGTGGTAGCAATTCTTGATTGTGGGGCATCATCAACACGTCTTTGTATTGTGAAGAATGGGGTGGTGGTAAAAACACATAGTATCATTCTTTCGGGTGTAGAACTCACCAGCGCGCTCGCAAAAAGTCTTTCAATGGAGTTTAAAAATGCTGAAGATCTCAAGCGGGAAGTGGGTCTGCGCGGAAAAGAAAGTGATGTACGCATTCAAAAGACCGTTATCAGCACCTTTGAGCGCGGTCTTCGGGAAATTCATACGGTGATTAAACGTTATGAAGAAGAAGATAAGGTAACTGTACAAAAAGTTGTACTCTGTGGAAGTGGAGCCCTTCTAAAAGGAATGGATGTGTATATTCAGGACATGTTCTCACGACCGGTAGTGCACGCTAACCCGTTTTCAAAAGTAGCATACCCTGCATTCCTTGAAGATACACTTACACAAGCAGGCCCCACTTTTGCAGTGGCGGTAGGGGTAGCACTTCGTGCATTCCAAGGAGAACAATAGTAACTGTCCACAGGTAAAGAATATCGTAGTCGCACTATACACCATATAATAGAGCAAATGGCATATATACCTCGTTCTTCGTTTTCTCAAGCACCAGGCGTCATTCCGATGCAACTCAAGAAAAAACACACCATTCGTGTGTTTAGTCTTTTGGGAACCTTGCTCATGGTCCTTTCCTTTATCGCCACCGCGGGCGTCTTTTTTTACAAAGATCACCTTGAAAAACAACTTGCGGCAACACAAGCAGAGTTGGATACTTTGAGTGATAGTGATAATGAACGTCGCATGGCGGAAATAGAAACGTATGATAAGAAATTAAGCATTGCGCATAATCTCCTTGATAATCACATCGCCGTGTCGCGTGTATTCGCAAAATTGGAAAACGTTACCAAGCAGACAGTCCAGTTTCGTTCGTTTGAGTATCTGTACGACCCTGGATTTGAGGCGGAACTCACCCTTACCGGTGATACCCGTGAACTCGAGTATGTAGCGCTGCAAAAGACCCAACTTTTTAAAGATGATATTTTCTCAGACTTTATGGTGCGGAATATTACCGCACAGGCACTTATGCCCGAAGAAGAAGATACTACGCAAAATAATACACAAAGACGTGGTGGTGAAGATGATGTCGCATCAGATTTAGGTGTAGGTTTTGAGGTTGTAGGATTATTTGATATGGACGCACTTGCGTTTACTGGTGAGACTTTGGTACAGAATGCGCCCACAACGGTTTTTACTGAATCTACTGAGACCACTTCCGAAAGTGAGGCAGATATCAATGCAGATACTGCTTCGACGTCTGTAAGTAGTAATGATGACACACTATGATTTCTCGCACACTTACTCCAATTTTATCACTCGTAATCGCAATTATTCTTTTTGTATTTTTTGTGCGACCACAGTATGCCGAAGTACTGAGTATTCAATCTGAAATCGATGAATACCAAAAAGCAATTACGCAATATACCGAATTCACCAACAAACTTGAGGCTAAAATTGCTGCAAAGGAAAGTCGTTCAGCACTCCAGAATGAGCAACTTGACCAGTTGGTCCCTAATGAAATTGATGACGCACAAGCACTTGTTGATTTAGAAGCTCTTGCACAGCGACACAATCTTCTTTTTGGTAACACAGATGTATCTACGGGTGATACCGAATTACAGCGTAAGACCGACCCTGCTGTTGCCGAAGATGAGGGAAGTGACGAGTTACGTACTGCAGACATCACTTTTGGGGTGATTGGTACGTATGAACAATTCAAGTCATTTCTTACTGATGTTGAAAAAAGCCTTTCACTTTATGAGGTAACACAGATATCCTTTGATACCACAGAATCAAGTTTCCAACAGTTTGAAGTGACGGTTCGGGTGTATGCATTACCAAAAAAGTAATTGTGATATATGTCTAGTCTTCTCAAAAATCTCATCATAGCCCTTGTGATCACCATTCTTTTAGGGATTGTGTATTACTTCACTATTGGAAGTAGTTCTGATAGTGAGTTTGATGAATATGCGGTTTCAGATTCAGAAGTTGCACTTCGTACACAAAAGATTCTCGCTGATACACAACGTATCAATGAGTATGCACTTGATATTTCTATATTTGACGATCAACGATTCCGTGGGTTGCAGGATTTTGGTATCACTATTCCCGATGTACAAACAGGGCGTAGTAACCCATTTGCACCCGTGCAGTAATCACTAAGCACATCGTATGAATCTTCTTGCACTACTTACCGAAAAAGGAGTTGTCGATGCGACATTGAGTGCGCGTGTTTCAGCACGTGCTACAAAAGATGGCACCTCATATGAAAAAGCCCTTCTTGCAGAAGGTGTGGACGCTAATACCATTCGTAATGCTATTGGCGAGTATTTTGATTTACCCACACGAGAAATTCCTGAGTATCAAACTATTGAATCAACCGTCCTCAAGTATCTTTCCGAGGATTCTGCGCGGCATTACGGCATCATTCCTATTGCACTCGAAGATGATGTACTTATCGTGGGTATTACCGACCCTGAAAATCTCTCTTTCCGCGACGCACTGAATTTTATTACCGCAAAGGATCAAATCCCGTATAAGATTGTCGTGATTCTTGAGCATGATTTTGAGTACGGTATTCGTTCATACGCCAATCTCACGGGAGAGGTTGATGAAGCGCTCGGTGTTCTTGAGACCGAACTCAAAGATGATGTCGCACATGTCGACAAAGTCGAAGAAAGCAAACCTACTCCCAATCAAGTTGAACACATCAAAGAAGATGCGCCAATTACTAAAATTGTAGCAACTATTCTACGTTATGCGGTGGATGGGCATGCATCAGATATTCATATTGAGCCTCGTGACACTAAAACAATCGTACGTTTTCGTGTGGACGGCGTTTTGGTGCGTAGTCTCGAACTGCCACAAAAAGTACACCAAGCAGTAGTAGCGCGTATCAAAATTCTCACCTCGCTGCGCCTCGACGAAAAGCGCAAGCCGCAGGACGGACGCTTTTCTGCATCTATCGATAATCGCGCGATTGATTTTCGTGTATCGGTACTTCCTACTAATCATGGTGAGAAGGTGGTAATGCGTATTCTTGATACCGAAACAGGTGTGCGCACACTCGAGGAAACGGGTGTATCGCCACACAACATCGAACTCATCCGCAAGGCAATCAAGCAGCCATACGGTATTATTCTTATCTCTGGTCCTACTGGTTCAGGTAAGTCGACAACACTCTATGCAATGCTTTCAGAAATAGATAGGGTAGGGATGAATGTGATTTCGCTTGAAGATCCCGTGGAATACAACATCGACGGTGTCAGTCAGTCGCAGGTACGACCCGAGATTGGTTATACGTTTGCAAACGGTTTGCGCACCGCGTTGCGCCAGGACCCCGACGTCATCATGGTGGGAGAGATTCGCGATAAAGAAACAGCACAACTCGCTATTCAAGCGGCACTCACCGGCCACCTTGTGCTTTCCACCATTCACACCAATAACGCCGCAGGCGTTATCCCGCGTCTTATCGATATGGGTGTTGATCCATATCTCATTGCGCCAACTTTGGAACTTGCGCTTGCGCAACGTCTTGTGCGCCGCATTTATCCAAACTCAGGTAAGAAAATTTCTCTTGAAAAGAGTCTCAAGCGCATGATAGACGATGAGTTTATTGATCTTCCGCAGGCATATAAAGGCATCATTCCACAGACCGACCACGTGCTTTTCGCTGAGCCGACTCCTGAGTGTTCAAGCGGTACTAAGGGTCGTGTTGCAGTAATGGAGGCAATTACGGTAAATGACGAAATTGAAAAACTCATTCTCGAGAGCGCAAATGAAGACGCAATTCTCAAAGTAGCGCGCAAAAATGGTTTTATTAGTATGAAAGAGGACGCTATCATTAAAGCGCTCAATCACATGATTCCCTTTGAGGAAGTGAGTACCCTTGGGGGTTCAATGCTGATGTCTGATGAGGCAGAAAAAGAAGAGGCTGAACTCAAAGATGTGTCTGAAGAAGGGGTTGTCGATAACCAATCAGAAAATAGTTAACGCGTACCGTATAATACAGAAGTATGAAAATTTTACTTGTCGATGACGACGCTTTCCTTAGGGATATGTACGCCACAAAGTTTACTGAAAAAGGACATTCTATTGAGAGTGCAGAAAATGCTGAGACGGCACTCACCAAATTGCATGAAAATACCTATGACGTAGTCCTGACGGATTCCATTATGCCCGGCATGACAGGAGTAGAGCTACTTGCGCGTATTCAAAAAGAAAAACTCGGTGGTACGCCTGCATGTATCATGCTTTCAAATCAAAGTGAAGATACCGACAAAAAAGATGCGCTCGCTGCAGGGGCAGTGGGATACATTGTAAAAGCAGAACTCATTCCGAGTGAAGTAGTAGCAGAAGTATTAAAATTCGTTTCAAAATAACATATTATGGCAACTGTCGACTACAAAAGAGAACTCGATGATCTCATGGATATTGTATCTGCTGAGCATGGTTCAGACATCCATCTCTCGGTAGGGTCACACCCTATCATTCGTGTCGATGGCTCGCTTATTCCTCTGGTGAAGAAACCAGTACTCACCAATCGTGATGTGGCTGGCTTTATGGAAGTGCTACTCACCAAAGAGCAAGAAACAAAGTTCCTCGAGACCCGAGAAATAGACTTTTCTTTTGCTGCGCGTGAAGGAGTGCGTTTTCGCGGTAATGGATTTTTCCAGCGTGGAGCAATGTCGGTGGCACTCCGTCATATTCCCAGTGTTGTACGTAACTTTGCAGAACTTGCACTCCCGTCAATACTCGAGTCCTTCACCCAGCGTCCACAAGGATTCTTCCTCTGTGTGGGGCCAGTGGGGCAGGGAAAGTCTACAACACTCGCCGCTATGGTGGAACTTATTAACACCACACGCGCAGAACATATTGTGACCATTGAAGATCCTATTGAATATATTTTTGAACCAAAGAAGTCACTCATTGACCAGCGTGAAGTACGTGTTGATACCGCCGATTTTCACACCGGGCTTCATTCTGCATTTCGTCAGGACGTGGACGTCATTATGGTAGGAGAAATGCGTGGAAGGGAAACCATTTCTACTGCCGTAACTGCAGCAGAAACAGGACACTTGGTGCTTTCGACACTCCACACCAACAATGCCGCGCAGACTATTGACCGTATCATCGACACCTTCCCTGCAGGGCAGCAAGACCAAATTCGTGTGCAACTTTCAGGTTCACTTACCGCCATCTTTTCACAGCGACTTATTCCGCGTATCTCAGGCGGACTCATTCCTGCGTATGAACTCCTCATCAACAATGCTGCGGTCTCCAACCTCATCCGTGAAAAGCGTACCCATGAAATTCAAACAGTGATTGAAACAGGAATGGAACTCGGTATGATTGATATGAATCGTTCTTTGGTGGAACTCGTGCAGAAAGGGGAGATTACCGTGGAGAACGCATTTGCGTATTCAGTCAATCCAAAAGGCCTTGAGCGCTTAATGTAGCAAGTATGTTATTTTCATATAAAGCAATTGATAAAACGAGTACGCCACGCGAAGGTACTGTGGACGCTCAAAACATTCAAGCAGCCATCGAGACAGTGGAGGGGCGTGGGTATACTATTATTTCTATTGATGAAGTAAATGTAAGTTCCTCGCTTTTTGATATCGAAATTACGTGGTTTGAGCGTGTAACCACAAAAGAAGTGGTTATTTTTTCTCGCCAAATCGCAACACTCTTTGAAGCACAGGTGTCTGCTCTTCGCATCTTCCGCCTTTTGGCTGCAGAGTCGACTAATCCTAAAATGCAAAAAATTCTTACCGATATTAGTGATAGTCTGCAGGGAGGTATGTCGATTTCTAATTCACTTGCACGGCATCCCGATGTATTTTCAGCATTCTATATCAGTATGGTGAAGTCAGGTGAGGAGTCAGGAACCCTCGAAAAGACCTTCATGTACCTCGCTGACTACCTCGACCGTATGTATCAGGTGATGTCAAAGGCGCGTAATGCACTCATCTATCCTGCATTCGTGATTTCAGTATTCGTGATTGTGATGATGCTCATGCTCACCTTGGTGATTCCGAGCGTGAGCCAAATTCTCACTGAATCAGGACAAGAGTTGCCCATCTACACGCGCATTGTGATTGCGGTGTCTGAGTTTGTGTCAGGCTACTTCCCACTCATTGTACTCTTTTTTGCAGGTTTTGGAGTTTTTATTTGGCAGTTTCAAAAGACTGCAGCAGGAAGTCGTATGATTGATGAACTCAAACTCTCTATTCCGTTCCTTGGCTCACTCTACGAAAAACTCTTCCTTACCCGCATTTGCGACAATCTCTCCACAATGCTTTCTTCAGGTATTTCAATGGTACAGGCACTTGAGGTGACCGCTGAAGTAGTGGACAATCAAGTCTATAAGGAGATTATCGACAACACGCTTTCGGATGTGAAGGCAGGTAAGTCCTTTGCTGATTCTATTTCTGAATATCCTGAAGTACCTGGTGTACTCGCACAGATGAGTAAGGTGGGAGAGGAGACGGGTAAACTCGGTGATATCTTGAGCACACTTGCAGTCTTCTATCGTCGTGAGGTGAATAATGCGGTTGATACACTCATCGGGCTTATCGAGCCAGCAATGATTGTGCTTCTTGGTCTCGGGGTGGGGGTACTGCTCGCTTCGGTGCTGATGCCTATCTACAACATCACCGGCGCAATTTAATTGTTTTTTGACAATCTACTTCGTTGTGTTCGTCAGTTAATCATTCATCGTATATTGAATACGACTCATAATTTCCTCCGTCCACGCCTCGTATCTTATTCAAAAAAATAATTAAATCACTTACACAGGACGGTGTTTTGTAAGTCGCAAGTAGACGTGAAGTATTGCTTTGTCCCCACCTCGTCACCAAAATACAATAAAACAAACGTATAATAATGGGTAACCACACTACGTGGAGTAATATATATTATTTAGTAAAATTTTTATGATGAAAATCAATACATTCAAACGAGGTTTCACACTCATCGAGCTCCTCGTAGTAATCGCTATCATCGGTATCCTCGCATCCGTTGTGCTCGCTTCACTGAACACAGCACGTTCAAAAGGGAATGACGCCTCAGTAAAATCTAATATGAGTGGTGTTCGAGCGCAGGCAGAAATTGTTTACGATGGTGTTACGCCAAATAGTTACGCGACAGTTTGTTCAAATACAAACGTTGTCGCTGCACTAACTGCAGCAGCATCAGCTGGAGGAAATACATGGACGAGTACTACAAATAATGCTGCTGGCATGACTTGTACAAGTGCAGCAACTACATGGATGGTGGCTATGCCAATGAAGACACAAAACCTGGTTAGTGGCTCCTCAGGTGTTGATTATTGGTGTGTAGATAGTACTGGTGCAGCAAGCCTTAAGGATGCAGCACCAGGTGCAGCATTAACCGCTTGTCCATAAGATACTCTAATTTAGAGTGTGATTTAACAAAAAGCATCGAAAGATGCTTTTTGTTTTCCACAGGTGTATTGCGGATTGTATCACATTTAATGTAATACTGTTAAATACAGTGTATGCTAATTACATTAAATACTAGAAAAGGGTTTACCCTACTCGAACTTCTTATAGTTGTTGCGATTATTGGTATTCTCGCTGCCATATCACTTTCGTACCTTGGTCAGTCAAAAACAAAGGGTATTGATGCAGGTATCAAATCGGATCTCAAAAATGCGCAGTCACAGGCCGAGGTTTATTATACCAATCATAATCGAAATTATGATGGGGTCTGCAATGATTCTACTGACGGAATTTTTAAGCAGATAACTGGTGCGGGCAAAAAATTTGATGGTAATCCTGTCGGAATCTATGATAATGGCCTCGATAGTTCGTTTGCGTCAAACGAACGCTGTAATGATGATGCAAATGGGTATGCGGTATGGGTGCCGCTCCGCACCACTGCAAACACAGCGTGGTGTATAGATAGTCGTAATGCGTCAAAGGTGGTTAATAATATATTGTCTGGTACTGTTAATCAAACGCAGTGTCCATAAGATACATTTTAATCACCCCGAAGTTGTTCCTTGGAACAACTTCGGGGTGATTTTGTATATAGTACAATGTTTCTATGGACTTATTTTGGTACGGGGTACTTTTCACCCTTGGAGCAGTGATTGGAAGTTTTCTCAATGTGGTGATTTATCGTATGCATACGGGACGTTCACTTAATGGGCGATCACACTGTATGTCGTGCGGGAAGGTACTTTCATGGCATGAGTTGTTCCCGGTGTTTTCCTACCTCTATCTGCGTGGCGCCTGCAAAGGGTGTAGCGCATACATCCCACCACGCTACCTTATGGTAGAAATACTCACCGGGCTTCTTTTTGCTCTTGTGTGGCATCTATATGCTTTTGACCCAGTACTTCTCGTTCTCAACCTTCTCCTTGTTTCGGTGTGTGTGGTAATGCTTGTATACGATATACGGCACATGATTATTCCGAATGAACTTTCGATACTTGTGGGTATTATTGCAACTATGTTTCTTGGGTACTTTGTTGGTACGGGAGGGGAAGTGGCACTCGTACTTGGGCATGTCGTGGCAAGTCTTTCTGCAGCATTCTTTTTCTGGGCGTTGTGGTTTGTATCAAAGGGAAGATGGATTGGCTTTGGAGATGTGAAACTTGCACTTCCTTTTGGATTCCTCGTAGGGCTTGAAGGCGTCTTTTCAATGGTGGTATTTTCATTTTGGATTGGGGCGATAGTGAGCATTACACTACTCGGTCTCGAACGACTTACAAAAAGGGGAAAAATACGCTTACACTTTCTCGCGTCTCCGCTTACAATTAAGAGTGAAGTGCCCTTTGCGCCATTCTTCATTGCAGGATTTCTTTTAGTACATCTTTTGCATGCGGACATTTTTACTCTCACATACACTATTTTCTTTGAATAAATACACCATACAAAAACGACACGGTTTTACACTCATCGAACTCCTTATCTCGGTGGCAATTATTGGTATTTTGACCGCTATTGTCGTAGTGAAGTATAAGTCTTTTGATAGTACAGTACTTCTTAAAAGTACTGCATATGAGATAGCACTTGCACTGCGTGAATCACAGGTAAAAGCAATGAGTGCAACACGAGGAACTGCGGGGTTTGATTTCCCTCGCGGGGTAACCTTTACTACTGTGGAAAGTGGAAAGCAGTCATATATTGCCTTTCAATTTACTTCCGTCTCTACTACAACTGACGGAAATCCTCGATACGATATATCTGAGCCAAACCCCGACCTTGCCGTGCCACTTGCCACGTCCACGATGGGTCGTACCGTGCAGGTGAGTGATTTATGTCTTACACCTCCGAGTGGATCAGAAGTATGTCAACTAGATAGGCTCGATATTTCTTATAAACGACCAGAGTTTAAGGCAATTATTTATGGAGTGAAAGGGGCGGCTACTTATAGTGGAAATAATACTGAGGCAAGGATAGAAATTAACTCTGCAAACAACCCCACCACAAATATTTTTGTTGTTACTGCATCGCAATTGGGACAGATATCAGTATCTAAAAAATAGTGATACGTATGTATATGAGTCAGAAAAATAAAAAAGTATCCGCAGGGTTCACCCTTATCGAACTCATGGTGTCGCTTACGGTGTTTGCGATTGTGATGGTGGTGAGTACGAGTACGCTGCTTACCATGGTGAATGCAAACGCAAAGGCACAGGCGCTCTATTCAGCGACGAGTAATCTTTCCTTTGCGCTCGATAGTATGACGCGTGAGATGCGTATGGGATATCATTATTTTTGTAAAAATACTGACGGAAGCGACGAAGAGACGGTGGGGAGTACTAATAGTGCATCTGACTGTGCTTCGGGCAACTTCATTGCATTTACACGTGAACGGGATGATGTGCGTATGGGGTATCGGCTTGTAGGAGGGAAGATTCAACAAAAAATATCAGGCAGTTGGTCAGATATTACTGCTGATGACGTGGTGATTGATACCTTTTTGCTTGAGGTTGACGAAACAGATGTAGAGGATGATGGAAATATTAAACAACCATCAGCGAATATTACCATTAAGGGGTATGTCAACAATGGTCTCGATACTAATACTGACTTTCATATTCAAACGCACGTGGTGCAAAGACGACTCGACTTACTATAAACATATATGTTACTTATTGTGAATTGTAAAAATGGATTTACGCTTGTGGAGACACTTGTAGCAATTGCAGTGCTTCTTTTGGTAATCATTGGCCCTATGACGATTGCACAAAAAGGGATTCAGAATGCCCAGTATGCGAATGAGCAATTTACTGCAGTGTTCCTCGCTCAGGAGGCGATAGAGGCGGTACGGCAATTACGGGATGATGTTGCTCTTGATGCATATGCTGGTGATACGAGTGTTGATACGCTTGATTGGGTACCTAATTGTGTTGATGGGTGTGCATATGACCCCATGGATAATAATCTTTTTGTTCCATGTACTGGTGGGACGTGTAGCAAACTGTATGTTGATAGCAGTACTGGTGAATACTCACATGAAAATATTGGTCCACAAAGTCCTTTTTCTCGAATTGTCACTATTGATACACCAGTTGCAGGTGGGTCGTTGGTAACTGTAGATGTGTTCTGGAACGGAAGAATTTTCAATAATACAACGCGACATGTCATATTGCAGACATATATTTATGATCATTATGAACGCTATGAAAACTAATACGCTACGTACAAAAAATAGACAGGAAGGGGTGACACTCCTTGTGGCACTACTCCTCGTGGGGGTGCTTTTAGGGGTGAGTACATCGCTCCTTAACGTGACTTTGAAACAATATCAACTTTCGGGAATTGCACTTGCTTCGGAAATGGCTTTTCAAGCAGCGAATGCGGGTATGGAATGCGCACTCTACCATGACTTTCCAAAATCAAATCCAGGGAAATTTGAAGTGCCGTCGGCAAATAATCCTGACCCAGAACAGACAACTATCCCACTAATCACCTGTATGGGAAATATTACCGTTTCTGCAACAAATATTGATAATGCACCTTATAATGGAGATGAAGATGGAAAGGCAGTGAGTGGCGAAGAACAAAATTTCATCTTCGATTGGGGGAGTCCCCAGGTGTGTGTTGATATCAGTGTTTTTAAATTTTATAGTACATCAACCGATGTTGCGCGATGGGTTGGGGGTAATCGAATGAGTCCGGATTGCAGACAAAACAGTGTGTGTACGGTGATTCAGTCACGTGGATACAATGTGCCATGTGCGCAAAAAAATACTGGAACACGAGTAGTAGAGCGCGAATATACGCAGGTGTATTAGGGGTAGGTAAGAAATCCCCCGGCAATTTTCCTTTGGAAAATTGCCGGGGGATTTTTGTGTTGTTACTACCACATGCGCAAGTGTGCATTTCATATTACTATAGGGTATGTCCAAAATACCTACTGATGCCAAAGAACGCGCACATACTCTTGCGGCACTTATTGCGTATCATCAGAAACGCTATCACGAAGAGGATGCACCCGAAATCAGTGACGAAGCATACGATTCTCTTGTGTCTGAACTTCTTGCACTCAGAACACAGTACCCGGCGCTTGCAGATGCGTTTGTAGCTGTAGATGCGGTGGGAGGTCGTCCCGATGATGCATTTGCCAAAGTGAAGCATCGCGTTCGACAGTGGTCGTTTGATAATGTATTTACCGATGCTGAACTCATTGCGTGGGAAGAACGTCTCATGCGCGTTCTTGAAAAAGAAGGATTGGTAAAAGAAAAGGTTTCCTATGTAAGTGAGCATAAAATAGATGGGCTTAAAGTGGTACTCGAGTATGAAAAGGGAATACTCGTGCGTGCTGCAACGCGCGGGGATGGAGAAGTGGGTGAGGATGTCACCCATACCGTGCGCACGATACGCGATATACCGCATACACTTACAATGCCTGTGACGCTTATTGCTGTGGGCGAAGTGTGGCTTGGGGAGGAGGAGTTCAAGAAGGTAAATACCGCGCGCGAAGCGCGCGGCGAACAACTCTTTGCGAATCCACGCAATGCCGCCGCCGGCTCACTCCGTCAACTCGATCCCGAAGTGACTCGTGAGCGCCAACTTTCATTTTTTGCCTACGATATTGATTTCCTTGAGGATGGTGAAGTGTCTATCCCTGAAACGCAATTTGAAGAACTAGCCCTCCTTAAAAAACTAGGGTTTACCACAAACCCACACGCATATCTCTGTAAGTCACTTACCGATGCAATTGCTGAGTATAAAAAGTGGGTACCAAAAAAACACCGCATGCCCTATGGTATGGATGGTACCGTACTCAAAGTAAATGAAGTGCGTCTCCAGAAAATACTTGGCTACACGGCAAAGTCACCACGCTTTGGTATTGCATACAAATTTCCCTCAGAACAGGCCACTACGGTAGTGGAAGATATTGTGCTCCAGGTAGGACGTACGGGGGTGTTGACGCCGGTAGCACACCTTCGCCCTGTACTCATCGCGGGGTCTACTGTTTCACGCGCCACCCTCCACAATGAAGATCAGATAAGTCGTCTTGATATTCGTATTGGTGACACAGTGATTCTCCAAAAGGCGGGGGATGTGATTCCTGAGATTGTAAGTGTTGTGCTCGAGTTGCGCCCGAAGAATACAAAAAAGTATCATTTTCCCACCAATGTATCCGAATGTGGAGGTGATGGAAGTATTGAGCGTGTGCCTGGTATGGCGGCATGGCGCTGTGTTGCAAAGGATTCCGATATACTCCATCGCCGCCGTCTGTACTATTTTGCCTCACGCGGTGCGATGAATATCGATGGTCTCGGCCCACGTATTATCGATTTGCTTCTCGATAATAATCTCATTAATACTGCTTCGGATTTGTTTACACTCACCCCAGGTGACCTCATTGGGCTTCCGGGATTTAAAGAAAAATCTGCACAGAATGTAATCACTGCCATTGAGCAAGTACGAAGCGTGCCGCTCTATCGTTTTCTGGTAGCACTCTCTATTAATCATGTGGGGGAGGAGACTGCGCGCATTATTGCAGGGGAGTTTAAAACAATAGAAAAAATTCGTCGTGCTTCTCGTGAAGATTTGGCACGTGTATATGGGGTGGGGGAGATTGTGGCAGAGTCACTCGCCTCATGGCTCGAAGATACAAATCACCAACATGAACTCAATGCACTACTTGCTCATATTCAGATTGAGTCGGTAGTGGCGGTACCTCAGGCCGCTACACCACTTGGCGGGAAGACCGTTCTTTTTACTGGAACACTTGCAGGAATGAGTCGTGAGGAGGCGGAAGAGCGTGCACGCGAAGCGGGCGCACACGTCACCAGTTCTGTCTCAAAAAAGACCGACTTCGTGATAGTGGGTACTGACCCTGGCTCGAAAGTAGCAAAAGCAGAATCGCTCGGTGTGCGTGTACTGAATAAAAAAGAGTTTCTCGCTCTATTGAAATAATACAGGGAAACCTTGTACTTTCTGGAAACTTTAAGCCCTAGGTGCTACTATAGCCCACATATATTATGAAAAAAGAAGACATTGAACATCTAGCAAAGTTGTCGCGTATTGCACTTACCGACACAGAAACAGACGCACTCGCGAAAGATATTACGAGTATCTTGGGGTATGTAAGTGAAATCGAGGCGATTGCCGGAAGTGGCGCCGAAGAAAAGAAAGTAGGTGCGCTCTACAATGTGATGCGTGAGGATAAAAACCCCCATGCGCCCGACCTATATACGGAAGATATTTTGGCAGAAGCTCCTGAGCGTGATGGGCGATATGTGAAGGTGCAGAAGATACTCGGTGATAAATCGTAATGACTATGTTGACTACTATTACAGCCCTCCGCAAGCAGTTTATTGCGGGAACATACACTCCACTCCAAGCACTCGCCGATATGCGTGCAGTGATTGAAATGCGCGATCCAGAAATTCATGCATTTCTTGATGTGTATGATGATGCACAGGAGGACGCACAAAAGGCAACTGAACGCTATGCAGTAGAAGGCGAGAATGCGCCGATGCTTCTTGGTATGCCCCTTGCAATCAAAAACAATATTCTTATGAAGGGGAAGTGTGCAACTGCCGCATCAAAAATGCTCGAGCACTATACTGCCCCTTATGACGCAACCGTGATTACGCGTTTGCGCGAAGAGGGTGCGGTCTTTGTGGGGGCTACCAACCTCGATGAATTTGCAATGGGTTCTTCAACTGAAAACTCTGCCTTTGGGGTGACCAAAAATCCTATTGACCCAAGCCGCGTGCCGGGTGGTTCCTCGGGCGGTTCTGGCGCAGCAGTAGCCATGGGTGCCGCTGTTGCTGCTCTTGGTACCGATACCGGTGGCTCGGTGCGACTCCCTGCAAGTTTCTGTGGGAATGTGGGCTTCAAGCCAACCTATGGACGCATCTCACGCCATGGACTTATTGCAATGGGCTCCTCACTCGACCAAGCGGGCACCTTTACCAATTCTGTAGCGGATGCGGAGATTCTTTTTAACGTACTTCATGGTAAGGACAGATATGATGCAACCACGATTAATGAGGATACATTCCCTGCGGTTTCACTCAAAGAAAAATATCGTATCGGCATCCCACGTGACTTCCTTGGAGAGGGAATGGATGCGGACGTACTCGCTCTCTTTAATGAAAATATAGAAAAACTTATCAAAGCCGGACATGAAGTAGTGAATGTCTCGCTACCACTCATGAAAAAAGGCCTTGCGGCATACTATATTGTGATGCCTGCAGAAGTGTCTTCTAATCTCGCGCGCTACGATGGTATGCGCTTTGGACTTCGTGTAGAAGGGAAGAACTTACTTGAGGACTACATGAAGACACGTGCAGAAGGATTTGGTGCGGAGGTAAAGCGTCGTATTCTCCTCGGTACGTATGTGCTTTCAGCGGGCTACTATGATGCGTATTATGGGAAGGCAGAGCATGTACGTGTGTTGATGCGTGAAGAAATGAATAAAGCGTATGAAAGCGTTGACCTCATTATGACTCCCACTGCACCTACTCCCGCATTCAAGATTGGTGAAAAGAGTGACCCACTCTCAATGTACCTTGCTGACATCTTTACCGTACCGGTCAATCTCATTGGCGTTCCTGCAATTTCTATTCCCGGTGGTACGGTGGTACGTGACGGTATTGCACTTCCGGTAGGTATTCAGTGTATCGCACCGCATGCAGGGGATGAACGACTTTTTGATTTTGGGAAACGCACATACGACGCTACGCTCACAATCCCTTCGTAGTGTAGAATAGTGCTATGACCGCGAGCGCTTCAAGTGGATTAGATATATCGGGCCTCTTTACTTTGTTTGGAGGTAATTGGAATGCGTTAGTCGATACCGTTGCGTTTTGGTGGAATGTATACTCACTTATTGCACTCCTTATTTCAATGCTTTTCTTTGCAGGGTTTGTGTATGCGCAGGTGCGTTATGGCGAACTTGCTGCAGTAGAGCAGGAGGCGCTTCGCGCCGCCGAAAAAGCCTGGGCGGCACAGCACGACGCCCCCGAGACAAAAAATGCACGCTGGGATGCTATCCAAGTGAAAATTGCCGACCGCAACCCCGAGTCATGGCGTGTTGCAATTATTGAGGCAGACATCATGCTTGATGAGACACTTACTAATGCAGGGTATGTGGGGCAGAGCATCGGAGAGAAACTCAAGTCCGCAAATACCACTTCGTTCACGACACTTCAGGATGCTTGGGAGGCACACAAAGTGCGTAATGAAATTGCACATGTCGGGAGTGACTTTGTACTTACCCAACGTTCCGCACAGGACACTCTCATGCGCTTCGAGCGCGTCTTCCGCGAGTTTGGTGTGGTGTAATACACAAGGCTTCTATTGAGCCAAGTATTCTTCGTCTGAGCGCAGTGCCTCTCCGTACTTTTATGCGTAATGTTCCGAAATGGTGGGTGTTGTTTGAATACACTCTTTTCGATAATGTCTTTATAAGACTTGATTTTGTAAATTGTGATAATGGTATTTGAGTCAGTGATGACCAATATTGTTCAACTTCCCCAATGCGTTCTTTGTGTTGCATATTTATACTCACACGAAGAATAAGAGAGTCCGGCCCAATACTATATATGCGATTCAGCCATTCTGTATAAAATAATATCAATAAGGGGTCGCTATTAGTGAATCCAAGTTCTTGGCTTCCTTTTTTATATCCCTCGCCCCAGTACAGTCCTAAGCCAACCATAAAAATATCTCGTGTAGACAGTCGTCCCACATCTTGCTTTCCTGTGTGCATTTCTTTTTCTGTTGCAATAATTCGCTCACTCCGCTTTTTCTCTGACGCACGGAGAAGTGCAGAAATTGCTTGATGATTACTTCGCTCACTTAAGGTCCTTTGTTGAGTTTCTGAAAGAGTAATATCACGACACCACACACTTGCAGTACTTTTGCTTATGGAAAGTTTTTTTGCGATATTGTTGATACTTTCGCCCTGTTGACGAAGTGTGAGTGCTTTTGTTTTGATAGAATCTTTTTTCATAGTTTATAAGGTAATTATATCACATACGTAGAGTAGACATTCGTGTAGTGATTTGGTACACTTTCAAACGTCATATATTGACGACATAAACATAGCGGGGTAGAGGAGAGGTACCTCGGGAGGCTCAAGAGGGCTCGTAAAGCAGAAATGCTCTATGGAACACTTGCCAAATTCGGTGAAACCTTCGCGCATGACGCATGGCAATACCGAGCCAAGTCCATCACTCGGATGGGAAGGTGTAGAGACTAGATGGTAGGCATCTTCGCTCGCAAGAGACAGATGAAGGTATAGTCCAGACCATCAAATTAGATTTTTCTAAGTAACGAAAGTTATAGTGGTACGCATAACCTCCAGACCCCGGTTCGATTCCGGGCCCCGCAACAAATATATAAAGAGCACCCTTCATGGGTGCTCTTTATATATTTGTGAGGAGGCAAGAAAGCAAACTGCTTTGCTTTCGTCGGAATCGAACAGACGGAGCGATGTGGCTTTGCCACGAGTGAGTCCGGGGAGGAAGTTCTTAGTAAAATTGAGTTTACGAAATTTTACTTAGAAACTTGACCCCGATTCCGGGCCCACCATAGCACTAGCAACACCAGCCCAATCGGAGTACACTTACTCCTATATGCGTATAGAAGAAGAATTGAAACTCGACTACAGCGACGTGCTCCTTCGCCCGAAGCGAAGTACGCTCAAGTCACGTAAGGAGGTGTCACTCGAGCGCACCTTTACCTTTTACCATTCTCCAAAAACCTGGACAGGAGTACCGATAATTGCGGCAAATATGGCTACAAGTGGTACTTTTACCATGGCTGAGGTACTTGCTCCGCATAAAATCATTACAGCATTCCATAAATATTATACCGTCGCAGACTATCAAGAGTTTTTCAAGACATTTAGCAACCCCGACTTTGTAATGTACACACTTGGTACACGTGATGAAGATTTTGTTCGACTTCGGGAGATGCTTGCAGCAGACTTGATGCAACATTTTTCTTTTGTGTGTATCGATATCCCAAACGGGTACCTTGAGCATTTTCTCGAGAAGATTGGGGAATTGAGGAAACTCTGTCCCGAGCATATTATTGTTGCAGGAAATGTGGTGACCAATGAAATCACCGAGGAGATAATTCTTTCGGGAGCCGATATTGTAAAAGTGGGTATTGGCCCCGGCTCTGCATGTACGACGCGCCGTATGACAGGTGTGGGCTACCCGCAACTCTCTGCAGTGATTGAATGTGCGGATGCTGCGCATGGGATTGATAACGAGCATGGACATGGGCTTGTGATTGCCGACGGTGGGCAGCAGCATCCCTCGTGTGTAGCAAAAGCATTTTGTGCAGGAGCAGACTTTAATATGTTTGGGTCTATGTTTTCGGGATATGACCAAAGCGGGGGAGAGATGGTGGAGCGCGATGGAAAAAAGTACAAAGAATATTTTGGTTCATCCTCCAATAAAGCCCTGCAGACATTCTATGGAAAGAAGGAAGGACACCGCGCAAGTGAGGGGCGTGAGGTTTTGATGCCGTATAAGGGTGATATTGAGGTGTTTTTGCAGGATTTGTTTGGAGCACTCCGGAGTACAGGAACCTATATTGGAGCGCGTAAACTCAAGGAATTTTCAAAACGTGCCACGTTTGTACGAGTGAATCGTCAACTCAATACCTCACTTGAGCAGTTTGACACGGGTAGATAAATAGATGCGCACGAATATATTTTCGTGATACAATTTTCGCTATATGCAATGCGTCATTCTTGCTGCGGGGAAAGGTACCCGCTTGCGCCCACTTACTGATAATTGTCCAAAGCCACTCGTGAAAGTAGGAGGAAGACCACTTCTCGATCATATTGTGGAGGCACTTCCGAGCGCGGTGGATGAACTTATTATTGTGGTGGGGTATTTAGGTGACCAGATAAAGGAATACTGTGGTACCGAGTTTCATGGAAGGAAAGTACGCTTTGTGGAACAGACCGAGCAAAATGGTACTGCACGCGCCCTCTGGCTTTGCAAGGATATGATAAAGGGACGCTTTATGTTTCTTTTTGCAGATGATATTCATGGAAGAGAGGATCTAGCACGTGCCGCTTCTTTTGTGCGTTCTATTCTCGTGGCATCGGTAAGTCAGCCAGAGAAGTTTGGTATTGTGGTGCGTAACCCTGACGGTACATTGGGACTTATGATTGAAAAGCCCGAGCACGCACCGTCCAATTGTGCGAGTACGGGGGCTATGGTCCTTGACGATCATATATTTGAGTTTGAGCCGCAGACACCCGTGAAAGGGGAATACTACCTCACTGAGGTGATAGAGCGCTATGCAAAGGAATATCCTATTGCGGTGGTAGAAGAACAACTTTGGATACCGGTAGGGTACCCTGAGGATATCACGCGTGCAGAGACTATCCTCTCTATGAACCGCAGATAGGAGTTGAAGGAATAGGGGAGAGATGGTATTCTCTTTTCACTCTGGTATGCACGAGAGTGAAAGACATACACGTCGACGTAGCTCAGTTGGTTAGAGCGTAGCACTCATAAAGCTAAGGTCGGAGGATCGTTCCCTCCCGTCGACACAAATAAATCCCCCGTAAGGGGGATTTTGACTGTCGACGGGAGGGAACGATCGGTTTGCGATATGAGTCGCTTCCAAAAGCGACGAAGCAGCAAACCGCGGGCAGGTGCTAGTTATGAGCGTCAGCGAATTACTAGCGGACGCCGTCCCTCCCGTCGACACAAATTTTAAACCGCCACAAGGCGGTTTTTAATTTGGGTCGACGGAGAACAGTCCGGGGGACTGTTCGTGAGGGAACGATGAGGTTGCCTGCTCTTTTTATAAAAAGAGCGACAACCTGTACTGAACCTGTAAGGTTCGTTCCTCCCGTCGACACAAAGAAATCCCCCGTAAAGGGGATTTTGACTGTGATATATTATTTATATGCACATAGAATACGAAGCGACATACTTGAATATTGATATAGAAGATGTCCGGACTCGCCTTAATGTGTCTGGCGCCACTCTTGTACGCCCGATGTTTCTCCAAAAGCGTGCGGTGTTTTTCCTCCCCAAAGGCAATGAGGTGCAGGGTGGGTGGCTTCGGGTGCGTGACGAAGGTGATAAAATCACCATGAGCCTTAAAGTGGTTGATGGTACTACTATTAGCGACCAAAAAGAAATATGTCTCACTGTCGATTCTTTTACGGAGGCGTGCGATATGCTTACAGGGATAGGTTGTACCCAAAAAGCGTATCAGGAAACACGCCGTGAACTTTGGATGCTTGATGGCGTTGCCATCACTATTGATGAGTGGCCGTTTCTCGAGCCATTTGTGGAAGTAGAAGGGGAGAGTGAAAATGCAGTGCGGGAAGTGAGTGAACGCATCGGATTTATATATGATAATGCACGCTTTTGCCATGTGGGTACACTGTATGGTGAAAAGTATGGTTTCCACGAGTCAGTATTCAATGACGAAACCCCACTCCTCACATTCGCTATGGACAATCCGTTTATGGGGAAGTAAGGGTCTATTTTTACCTCAAAAACTAAGAATTTCTCTCGGTTACAGTTTAGTACCAAAGACGCTTTGAAAATTTATGAAATTATGTATAATACATCCTACAAATTGTATTTAAGACGGAAGAAGGTCGTTTTTGATAGATTTGTAAGAATGCGGTTATAAGAGAAATCTTTCCACCGTTGCACTCGGAGATATACTGTGAACAAGTTTCCATTATCCTCCTTATTTGCGGTCGTAGCTCAACTGGTTAGCAGCACCCGCCTGTCACGCGGGAGGTTG
>CAZMYZ010000013.1:0-22311 GCA_964570795.1 uncultured Candidatus Saccharibacteria bacterium | reverse complement strand
GAGGCGAGCAGCGCGAATACTTTAAGGTACTCATCGCGGCACTTAAAGAAGTGTTTCCGGAAACAAAAGAAAAAGTGATTGAAAATATCGCCACAGGTTTCCTTACGCTCACGACAGGCAAGATGTCTTCGCGCAAGGGGAATGTCCTCACGGGAGAAAGTATTCTTGCGGAGGTGCAAGAGGAGGCATACAAGCGTGCTACAGAAAGTCGCGCAGATGATATTGATGCCCTTGGTGAGATGATTGCGGTGGGCGCTCTGAAGTATCAGATACTTCGCCAATCGGTGGGAAGTGATATTGTGTTTGATAAAGAGCGTGCACTTTCACTTGAGGGAGATTCGGGGCCGTACCTCCAGTATACGCATGCACGTATTGCATCTATTTTGATGAAGGCAGAAGAGCAGGGGATGAGCGGAAATACTGAAGTGGTTCCTGAAGTACCGTATGTGGTAGAAAAGTATCTGTATCAATTCCCGGAGATTGTTCTAAAGGCGCAGCGTGAAAAGGCACCACACTATCTCGTTACCTACCTCACCAGCCTCGCGAGTGCATTCAACACCTTCTACGCGCACGAGCAAATCCTCAGTGACACTGACCCCCACACCCCCTTCAAACTCGCCCTCGCAAGCGCAGTGAAAATCACCCTCAAGAATGGTCTCTATCTTCTCGGCATCAAAGCACCCGAGAAAATGTAAAGTGAGCAAACGAGCGCTAGCGACTATTGCGAACTTTTACAGGAACTCGTAGATATTTTTGAGCCCAAGCGAAAAAATATCACGAGTTGTCGTATAGAAAAATAATGGGCAAAGCCCATATATTTTTCGAGTGGCCCGAAATTACAGAGCCGAAGGCGACAATAATTTCGGAGCCTGTCTTATTTTTCTTTCACAATGAAAAATAAGACCAAGTCTAAAATCCTTCCCCCCGGAAGGATTTTAGACGTCTCAAGACCCTGTAGCAGCTCCCCAACACTGTTTGTTGACACAACTCAGTTACTATTGTATTGTATGAAGCGAGAGAGTTCTTTGTTTTTTGTGTAAAGAGGAGTTTCATCATGTCAAAATGTGCATCCGCAATCTGCGCAATGGGGCGTAGTGCGATGATATCGGTCGGGGCAGGCTGCCTCGGATTTTTGGTCTTGCCACTGTTTGCAAGTGCGATGACGGGAGATGGCCGGCCAACTGACTTAGGAGACACACAAATGCTGGGGGTGCATGTTACATTCACTCTTTGCATGTTTGCTTTTATGTTCATCGGCTACGATGTGTGGCAGAAGAGCAAGCGCGACTACTACGGTCCGTGGATGATTCGCACTTTCATCACGAGCATATTCCTCTTCGTAGGGCTGTGGCTACTCGCTCCGGGACTGCCGTTACCATACATCTATCTATTCTTGGCGCTCACCATGGTGGCGCCCGTGTACATTACCCTCGAAGGGTAGCGTCACTAAAAGGTCCTGCAATCGCGGGGCCTTTTCTTATTTTCATGCTATGATGCGAACACTCATCTGATACATGAGATTTAATTATTATGTCTGATATACATAACCATATGGATACAAAAAATACTGAGAAAAGTGACGTCGCACTCCGTGAGGAGGAAATACTCGCCTTTTGGGCGGAGCATGACATTTTTAAAAAGAGTGTAGAAACACCTGCGGGCGAATCGCCTGTTGGTGCTTTTGTTTTTTATGATGGACCACCGTTTGCTACGGGACTTCCGCACTACGGACATATTCTTGCGGGTACGATAAAGGATGCCATACCGAGGTTTCACACCATGAACGGCAAGCGTGTCGTGCGTAAGTGGGGGTGGGACTGCCACGGGTTGCCACTTGAAAATATTATTGAAAAGCGTTTAGGACTTTCTACCAAGCGCGACATTGAGGAGATGGGGGTAAAGCAATTTAATGAAGCCGCACGTGAGGCGGTCCTCGAGTATGCGGATGATTGGAAGGAAGTAGTCCCGCGCATGGGACGCTTTGTGGACATGGAGGATGACTACCGTACGATGGACGCCACATACACCGAGTCGGTATGGTGGGTGTTTTCTGAACTCAACAAAAAAGGCTTGGTGTATGAGGGATTTAAAACCATGCATCTCTGCCCCCGCTGTGGCACTACACTTTCCAACTTTGAGGTGAATCAGGGATACAAGGATATCAAGGATATTGCGGTGACGGTGAAGATGCCGCTGCTTGATGATGTAGGAAATGCAAGTGATACCTCAATACTCATTTGGACGACAACCCCATGGACACTTCCGGGCAATCTTGCGGTGGCGGTGAATCGCGAGATTGCATATGTGAAAGTACAGGTAACGATAGATGGTGTGAAAGAGAATATAATTCTTGCAAAAGCACGTCTCGCGCAACTCGGTACCGATGAATATGAGATTCTCGAAGAGATGAGTGGCGAAGCACTTCTTGGAAAGAAATACTTACCGCCTTTTGATTCGTTTACAAAACAGGAGTTCGCGGGGAAAGAAAAAGCCTGGACTATCTATCATGCCGACTATGTAGAGGTGGGGGAGGAAGGTACGGGTGCAGTGCATATTGCCCCTGCATACGGCGAGGATGATATGGAACTTGCGAAGCGCGAAGGAGTGCCGGTAATGCATCATGTGGATGCGGACGGTCACTTTAAAGAATGCGTCACGCACTTTGCGGGGCAACTCGTAAAGCCAAAAGACGATGATAAAGCAGATGTCTCGCACCTTGATGCTGATATTGAAGTGGTGAAGTACCTCAAGGATGCAAATCTTCTTGTACGTAAAGAAAATATTACGCACTCATATCCGCACTGCTGGCGCTGCGATACACCACTTCTTAATTATGCAACTACTTCGTGGTTTGTACGGGTGACCGACATCAAAGATGCGCTCGTGAGTGAGAATGCAAAGGTCCGCTGGGTACCCGAGCATGTGGGTACCAATCGCTTTGGTAAGTGGCTTGAGGGTGCACGCGACTGGGCAGTTTCTCGTCAGCGTTATTGGGGTGCCCCAATTCCTATTTGGAAAAATGCAAAGACCGGCACGTACAAAGTGTTTGGTTCACTTGCAGAATTGAAGACGTATATCCCCAAGTCAGGGAATACCTATTTCCTCACCCGTCATGGTGAGTCAGAGTTCAATCCTCAGTTTATTTTGAATGGTATACCGGGGGTGAAAAATGGCCTTACGGAAAAAGGAAAAGCACAGGTGGACGCCACGGTAGAGGCGCTCCGTGGTACGCAGATTGACCTTATATACTATTCACCTCTCGAGCGCACCGTGGCTACCGCGATGCGTATCCGTGAGGAACTCGGGGTACCTATGGAAGCGTGTTTCGAAGATGATCGCATCAAGGAAATGCAGTTTGGTGAATTTGAGGGGAAGCAGGTGTATGAGTACCATGCGTTTTTTGGTGCAGGATACAATCGTCTCGTGATGCATCCTGAAGGAGGCGAATCGTGGACTGATGTAAAAAAGCGTGTGGGCGAATTCCTCTACGAGATAGAAAAGAAACATACAGGCAAAAAGATACTTATCGTGTCACACAACGGAGCATTACAAATGATGCAGGCAGCAGCATATGGTGACGAGCATACGCGTCTCGGGGAGATAATCGAGACTGATGCATATGATATGCATAATGCAGAAGTGCGTGTTCTCGATTTCACACCACTTCCGCATAATGATGCATATGTTCTTGATTTTCATCGTCCGTATATAGATGAGGTAATGCTCCGTGATACTGACGGTGAAGCCATGGTGCGTGTACCCGACGTTTTTGATTGCTGGTTTGAGTCAGGCTCAATGCCATATGCGCAGAACCATTATCCGTTTGAAAATCTCGAATCCTTTAACGCTGAGAAGGGGATTGGTTTCCCTGCGCAGTTTATTGCAGAGGGGCTTGACCAAACCCGTGGGTGGTTTTACTCACTCATTGTTCTCGGTACCGCACTCTTTGGAAAATCACCGTTTGAGAATGTCATTGTGAATGGGCTCACCCTTGCAGAAGACGGAAAAAAGATGAGTAAGTCATTGCAAAATTATCCCGATCCAATGGAACTCGCGAATCGCGTGGGTGTGGATGCATTACGCTTCTACCTCCTCTCATCCCCTGTGGTGCGCGGGGAAGATCTCAGTGTATCTGAAAAGGAAATCTTGGAACTCCAACGCAAAAATATTGGACGTCTCCATAACGTCCTCGCGATGTATGAAATGTACAAAACCTCCACGAAGGCCTCGTCTGCGGTGTTGCCTTCGTCAATCGAAAGCTCATCGTATGTTGAATACGCCTCGCCTTCTCCTTCCTCGGCGCCTAGCATCCAAGACCTTCGTGAAGATTTTGATGCAGATGGTGTTCCAGCACACGCGGACTCTGCAAATGTACTTGATAGATGGATACTCGCACGCCTCAATGAAACGATACGAGACATCACTGCGGGCTATACTGCGTACGAACTCGACAAAGCAACACGCCCCATAGAAGGACTTATTGACGACCTCTCGGTATGGTACCTGCGTCGTTCACGCGAAAGATTGAAGGGTGAAGATGAAGCCGATAAAACGATTACGCTTGCAACCTTGCGCTATGTGCTCCAAAATCTCGCACTCCTTATAGCACCGGTGATGCCGTTCTATGCAGAATACCTTTTCCAGCGAGTGCGCGAGGGAGGTGCAGCAGAGAGTGTGCATCTTATGGCGTGGCCAAAGGGCGGGGAAGTGGACCCGGTGGTTCTTGGAGAAATGAGTATGGTGCGTGAGTTTGTCACATGTGCACTCGAAGCTCGCACAAAGGCAAATATCAAAGTACGTCAGCCACTTCAGGTGCTCTATATGAATGTGGAAATGGAGGTCCAGTATACCGAGATTATTGCAAGTGAAATAAATGTGAAGCAAGTACTCCCTGATACTGCTATGGAAGAGCGTATGCGACTCGATACCACTATCACTCCCGCATTGAAGCATGAGGGGAATGTGCGTGAACTTATGCGTGCAATTCAAGATACGCGCAAACAGGCAGGCCTTGAGCCAAACGACAGAATCGTACTTTCTGTGAGCGTGGCAACGAAAGAACTCATTGCTCCATTTGAAGGGGAGGTGTTGCGTACCACGGGCGCGCGCGAAGCGCGCGCCGACGAAGGCGCAACCACGCAAACGCTCGTCCTCGACGGTATTGAATACCGCTTTGGCATCACCGTCCTATAATGGCGTACCAAACCTACATCACTGAGGCGCTTATCTGTGCAAGTATCGACAGTCAGACCTCTGATCGCTCATTTCTCCTGTTTACCCGTGAGGCGGGTATGGTGTATGCTCACGCACAAAGTGTGCGTGAAGAACGTTCCAAACACCGATACTCACTTCAGGAGTGTGCACATGCACGGGTAACACTCGTACGTGGAAAAGTTGGATGGCGGGTGACGGGTGCTGAGCCACTCCATAATTTCTATAGCCTTGCAG
This sequence comes from uncultured Candidatus Saccharibacteria bacterium, assembly GCA_964570795.1. Lineage (GTDB taxonomy): Bacteria > Patescibacteriota > Minisyncoccia > Phycocordibacterales > UBA918 > Damh-18. The sequence goes on along the minus strand of CAZMYZ010000013.1, from coordinate 16,863 downwards.
CAACACGAGAAGCACGGGCTTTTGTTCGTAACCTCGTATTGCTTATTCGACGAGTAATGCAAGGGGAGACTCCCCACGAGACGATTTTTGATGAAGTTGTTTTTGCTTGTATGCATCTAATGGAGCATATGCCTGCAAAACTCGAATCTATTCTCTCGCTTCGTATACTGCATGCACTCGGGTATATCGCGAGTGACACGTCCATTGCTGTGTATCTCGATACGCCACTCGCATCACTCGATAGTAGTTTGCTTGATGTGGATACAGAAAAACACTGTAATACACTCATTACTCAGGCACTTTTAGAGAGTCATCTGTAGACAAGGGAGTACCTCCATTGTGGTATACTCGTACGATATGGACACTGAAGAAACAAAAGACACAATACCTAAAACTCCCGAAGGAGAGAAAAAACCACCGACACCACAAGAGGCAGCAAAGGCTGCACTTCTCGAAGCGGAGCGTATTCGGGGTTTACGTGAACGACTCTATGCACGAGGTGAAACCTTGGGTGGAGTACAACGTCATGGCGTGCCTGCTCAGACAATGGTTTCGCGGAGTACTATTCCCCCAGTGATGGAGGTAACAAAAGAACAATCTATTCCAGATGAAGTGGTACTTGGTAAAACAGTTGACGAGACAGTGTCGTATACTACTACCATGAAGCGTCGTCATACGTTCAGAAAAGTAATTGCTATTATCGGGGTTCTTTTCTTTATGAGTGCAGCCGCTGTAGCGAGCCTTCTCATGTTTTCGGGTAATAACACTATTTCGGGCGATAACATCACACTTGCAATTACGGGACAAAATACAGTTGGTGCTGGTGAAATTCTTCCATTCCAGATTGCGGTATCGAATCAAAATGGTGTGTCTATTCAGTCCGCCACACTCATTATTGAATATCCTGAAGGAACACAGAGTGCTATCGATGGCAAAGAATTGGATGTTGAACGCAAACAACTCAATCAAATAGGAAGTGGAGAACTCATTAATGTGGAACTGGACGCACGTATCTTTGGCGAGGAGAATGAGGAAAAAGAAATCAAGGTATCCATCGAGTATCGTATTGCCGGATCAAATGCGACTTTTAATAAAGATGCTGAACCGCTCCATATCAAGATAGGTACATCACCGGTTGTGATTACATTTAATGCACTTAAAACAGTATCTGCAGGGCAGGAATTCACACTCCCTCTCACCATACAGTCGAACGCCAATGTCCCGCTGACTGATGTGTTGGTAAGAGTGTCATACCCAAGCGGATTTGATTTTAGCGAATCAGACCCAGACACTGCTTCAGGTGAGGATGTGTGGAAAATACCATCACTCAAACCAGGTGAAAAAAAAGTAATTACGGTAAAAGGGGTGATTACTGGAAGCAACGAAGAAATACGCAAATTTACTGCAAAAGTAGGTGTGGCACAGGGTGATAATAAAAACGAACTTTCTGCAATCCTTGCACAGGCACATGCGGAAGTAGTAATTGAAGAACCATTTTTAAAAACAGACATTACGGTGAATGGGCGTTCGGGCAATCCTATTGTTATTACAAAGGGCGAAGTTGCGGCGGTGCGTATATCTCTTGAAAATACACTCAATTCAACTATTTTTGATGGACGAGTTTCTGTTGAAATTGAAGGGAATGCATTCGATGAGTTCTCTGTTTTTTCAACTGAAGGTTATTACGATTCAACAAAGAATACTATGCAGTGGGATAGTTCTGATACAGAATCACTGCAAGAAATTCTTCCCGGACACATAAGCCGCCTTTCATTTGATCTTAAACCAAACAGAAAAACAGACAGTGATCCTACAATTACACTCAAAATATCCCTTCACGGACAACGTATTTTTGAAAATCAAGTACCACAAGTACTCGACGTTACTACAAAGCAAATAGTAAAAGTACAAAGCGCTGCGTCAATCACTACTCGAACACTGTATGATTCAGGACCATTTGAAAATAGTGGTCCCGTACCACCTGTTGCTGAGGAGACAACCACGTACACACTGAATCTTACAGCCAAGTCAGGCACCAATGAACTTAAAGATGCTGTAGTGACGGGAGAATTACCTCAGCATGTGAAATGGCTTAATACTGTCTCAGAAGGGGATGCGATAACGTATAATGCAAATTCACGCATGGTTACTTGGAAAATTGGGGCTATTGCGCCAAATAGTACTGAAGACGCGTATATACAAGTCTCGATTACACCAAGTGTGATGCAGATACAGACTGCTCCCAATCTACTCGAAAAGCAGTCCTTTACCGCGATGGATCAATTTACGGGAACAAAAATCTCAAGTAGTGGTAGTGTTGCACGAACGGATTACTACAAAAAGGGGGTAGAGAAGATACAATCAGGGGCTGTCCAGGCATCAGAATAAATTTTGTTCTAGTAGAGTATCGATATTACTTACCCTTGAAATATAATCGATTTCTCTATATTGTGTTCTCATATGGCTCAAGAAAAAATAAGTTCAATGGACAAGATAATCTCGCTTTGCAAGCGACGTGGATTCATATACCAGGGTTCAGAAATCTATGGCGGACTTGCAGGCACCTTTGACTATGGTCCTTTGGGGCTCGCAGTGAAAAAGCGCATCGAACAACTCTGGTGGAAGCAGTTCGTGGATGATCGTACCGATATGTTTGGTATTGATGCGTCACTCATTTCGAGTGCATCTATCTGGAAGGCGTCAGGGCACACTTCCACGTTCAACGACCCACTCGTCGAAGACCTTGTTTCAAAGAAGCGCTATCGCGCTGACCATCTCCTTGAGGATGCAGGACACAATGCTGAAGGTCTCACTATTGGTGAACTCACGGCTAAACTCAAAGAACATAATATCAAAAGCCCTGAAGGGAATCCCGTTTCAGAACCAAAGGTGTTTAACCTCCTTTTCCCGGTGTATATGGGCGCGATAGAAAGTGATGATTCACTCGCATACCTTCGTGGTGAAACTGCACAGGGAATGTTTACGAACTTCAAAAATATCCTTGATTCTTTTTCTCCAAAACTCCCCTTTGGTATCGCACAGATAGGACGCTCGTTTAGGAACGAGATTGCGCCTCGTGACTATATCTTCCGCGTACGTGAACTCGAGATTATGGAGTTTGAGTATTTCATCAAGGAAGCAGAGTGGGAAGCACAGTTTGAAGCGTGGCGCGCGGAGTACCATGCGTGGTTTAAGTCTCTTGGTTTTGCTACCGAGGACTACAAAGAAGTAGAACTCGATGAACACGACCGCGCGCACTACAGTAAGCGCACCATGGACTTCTACTTCAAGTATCCTTTCGGTTTCAAGGAGATTGGCGGTATTGCATACCGTACCGACTTCGACCTCAAAAATCACATGGAGCATAGCAAGGTAGATCTTCGGTACACTGAGCCCGAGAGTGGAGAAAAGTTTATTCCGCACGTAATCGAGCCCACCTTTGGTCTTGGACGTACTGTCCTTGCGGTGATTGCAAAAGCATATAATGAAGACGAGATGAATGGGGAAGTGCGTACGGTATTGAAGTTCCCTGCACACCTCGCCCCATACCGCGCAGCGGTTTCGCCACTCCTCAAGAATAAGTCAGAACTTGTCGCGAAAGCCCGCGAGGTATTTCTCTTGCTCAAAAAGGAGTTTGGCAATATCGCCTGGGATGACAATGGTAATATCGGCAAGCGCTATCGCCGTCAGGATGAAATCGGCACTCCATCATGTATTGTGATTGACTTCGATACGCTTGGGGAGGAAAAGCCAGAACTCAAAGATACCGTCACCGTGCGCAATCGCGACACCGGCGCACAGGAGCGTGTTGCGCTTTCAGAGTTGGTCAAATATGTAAAGAACGTAGCCTAAACTCATGAGTAATCGCTATATCACCACGACGCTTCCGTATGTAAACGCCGACCCGCATATCGGCTTTGCATTTGAGGTGATACAGGCAGATACACTTGCGCGTGCGTGGCGCAGTGTGGGAGATGATGTGTTTTTTAGTACCGGTACCGATGAACACGGGCAAAAGATAGCCCAGAAGGCAGATGGAAAAGGAGAGTCACGACAAGTGTATGTCGATCACTATGCAAACGAGTTTCTTAAACTCAAAGAAGCACTTGGACTTTCTTTTGACGCGTTTGTGCGTACTACCGATGAAAAGCATATGCATGCTGCACAAGAAATATGGAAGCGGTGCGATGCGAATGGCGATATCTATAAAAAGAAATATAGCGGCTTGTACTGTGTGGGATGCGAAGCATTTAAGACAGAGAGCGATTTGGTAGACGGAAAGTGTCCTGAGCATCAAAAAGCACCTGAGCAGATAGAGGAAGAAAATTACTTCTTTGCACTTTCCAAATACCAAAGCTACCTTGAAGAATATCTTTCGCATGAGGGCGTCATCGTGCCCGAGTGGCGTCGCCAGGAAGCACTCACTTTTGTGAAGGGTGGACTCGTAGACTTTAGTATCTCACGCGAAAAGGCGCGGCTTGATTGGGGTATTCCAGTACCCGGGGACGAGGGGCAAGTGATGTATGTGTGGTTTGATGCGCTTACTAACTATATTTCCACACTCGGCTGGCCTGAGGATGCAGAAGGTAATTTCAAAAAGTTTTGGGAAGAGGGAGAGACACTCCAACTCGCAGGGAAGGATCAGGTGCGTTTCCAGTCCATCATGTGGCAAGCGATGCTTAAGTCTGCAGGACTTTCTGCTACAAAGCAGGTGGTATACCATGGCTTTATTAATTCTGGTGGACAGAAGATGAGTAAATCAATTGGGAATGTGATAAGCCCTTATGAACTCGTGTCTCGCTACGGCACCGACGCGACGCGCTATCTGCTCCTTCGTCACGTGCATCCCTTTGAGGACACCGATATTACGTGGGAACGTCTCGACGAATGGTATACCGCCAATCTCGTGAATGGGCTTGGCAATCTTGCTTCGCGCATTATGAAAATGTCTGAAACATATTTGAGTACTCCTGTTGTAGTCGAGGAAACACAACTTCCAGATATTCTTGCTGCAGTAGATGGGTACTTTGCGATTGATGTTGCTATGAATTCAATATGGTTTGAAATCAGTGCTCTTGATGAAAAAATTGCAGTAACCGAGCCCTTCAAAATGGTAAAGACTGACAAGGGAGAAGCTGATAAAATAATTGCAGAACTTGTCAGGGGTCTGTACCGTATTGGGCAACTATTAAAACCATGCATCCCGCATACTTCTGAGGTAATTATTGAAGCAGTCAAAGCAAATAAGAAACCAGAAAATCTGTTCCCGCGCCTTTCGTAGCGTATGCAAAAGATATACAACAAACTAGTTCGCGATAAGATGATAGATATCTATAAAGCGGATGTCGCGCAGGGTATCAGTGCGAGTGATTTTCGGGTGAAGTATCTTGAGAAAAAGGAAACACTCGAACTTTTAAAAAATAAACTACTCGAGGAAATAGAGGAAATGTTTGAGGTGTATGAGGGCGATGACACTATGAAACTCAAAGAAGAGATTGCCGATATTAGTGAAGTACTCACTGCAATTGCGTACCACAAAGATTTTTCCATTGATGAAGTGGAGAAAATTCGCGAGGCAAAAAAAGAAAAACGCGGCGGATTTGAAACGGGACTTTTCCTTGAGAGCATAGATTATTTTGACGAACATCCATGACATTTCGCTATATAGACATTCATACGCATTTAAACCTCGAGGCGTTTGACGTTGATGGAAAAGAGGTGGGTGAGCGCACTCGCGCGGAGGGTGTGGCGTATATCAATATTGGCACCGGGAAAGTGACGAGCGAAAAGGCTGTAGCACTTGCTCATGAAGCCGAGGGTATTTTTGCGACGGTTGGTATGCATCCTACACACACGAGTGGCGAGCATGCAGAGACTTTTGTATATGAGGATTTCCGCACACTCGCACGTAATGAAAAGGTGGTGGCTGTTGGAGAATGTGGCCTCGACTATTTTCGTGTAGACAAGGAAATGAAAGCAGAAGAGGAGGCAGTTTTTCTCGAGCATATTCGCCTCGCGAATGAAGTGGGGAAGCCCCTCATGCTTCACATACGTCCCAGTGAGGGAAGTATGGACGCATACGAAGATGCGCTCGCAGTCCTCAAGGCACATGCAAAGGTATCGGGCAATGTACATTTTTTTGCAGGCACATACGATATCGCAAAACAGTTTTGGGATATAGGATTTACCACCTCATTCACAGGAGTGATCACGTTTGCCTCTCAGTATGATGAGGTCATCAAAAAAGCACCGCTCGCGATGCTTCATGCAGAGACTGATGCACCCTACGTATCGCCCGTGCCATTTCGAGGGAAGCGCAACGAGCCACTTCATGTGCGTGAAGTGTATAAGCGTATTGCCATGCTTCGTGGAGAAGATGAGGATGTAGTACGAGAAGCACTCGTACAAAACGCAGAAAGACTTTTTAATATTACACTCTGAGATACAAAAACCGCGGGCACTTCGTGCCCGCGGTTTTATGTAGATACCAATTCTTTAGAATCCATCCAATAACCCTAGATACAAGGCATCGAGGAGTGAAAACATGAGGCATACATAACGTATGATGAATGTTTGAAGGACGAAGATAACGAAGTAGGTAGGGTTAGTGGATGGATTCTAGTCAAAAAACTTAATCAGATACGCATCTATCTCGCGTTGGTCTACATCGTAGAAAGACTTCTCATCGTCATAGAGGTCGTCCGCAAGGTCTTCACCCACGAAGCGCCAATGCCATGGCTCAAAGACATAATACGCATTGTCCTTGGGGTAGGAAAGTACAAAGCCATAGCGGTGCGCATGCTCGAGAAGCCATGCGTATGCCTCAGTATCGGCAAAGGAAGTATAGGTACCGCCGATAGTAGGTGTAGTGATGTCCACAGTTGTTCCGAGTTGGTGCTCTGAGTATCCTTGGTCGGCAGAGAAGGTGTTGGCACCCGAGCCATAGAGTACGGTGTACGATGACTTAAGACTTTTTTGTTCTGCAAAGGAACGGTATCCCGAAACTACCTTGAGGGTAATACCGTCTTCGAGTGCATTCTCAAACATTTCTGTGAGAAAGGGTTCTACACGTGCGTCGATGTATTCAGGAGTGTCGGTGCGGAGAAGTGAGGAAGACGCTATTGCAGTTACCTTTGCGGGTGCGTAGTGCTCATTGAGGAAATATACTTTGGAATATTTCATGAGCAGTTCCGGGTCCATCTTGGACAACTTATCGAGTTTACCCACGGTCCCCGACACTTTTTTAATTTGACTCTCAAATTCGTCATTGCGGCCTTTTTCTTCCTCGAGAAGTGTACTGAGTTCAGCCGCGTTTTCTTCGGCAAGAGCAAGCGCAACGCGCGTTTCCTCGAGCGTCATTTCTTTTTCGGTAAGCCCGGCTTCTTTTTCGCTCAAGGTGCCCTGCGTGACGCTGAGTTCGCCCGCGGTACGCGTATAGGTCTCATTGAGTGTATTGAGTGCCGTATCTTGGCGATAGAGGGTGTATGAAAGTACACCAATAACGATAATAAGGAGTACTACAATAAAGGGTCCAAAACGAGCAAAGAAAGTATGCATAGTACCCTCATTCTATCACGCATGGTATGAGGGCTATAGGGTTGAAAATGTGCGGTATATATGGTACGGTTACGCCACATTATTAGTGGAATAGGTTGGAAATCCAGCCGATTCCAGTCATGTAAGTTATTATGACAGAATCAACAATGCCAGTAGCCGAGGCGACTCACGACAATTTCGACGAGCGAAATACGTATGAGTTTGCCTTCCACGTTCTTCCAACGGTTGCTGAAGGGGAAGTAGCAGGTGTCTTTGAGTCACTCAAGGCACACATTACTAAGGTCGGAGAAATCGTCAACGAAGAGGTTCCTGAGCGTGTAGACCTCGTCTACGCAATCGTAAAGCCTATGGAGGGCAAGAACCGAAAGTTCACGAGCGCATACTTCGGATGGGTTCGTTTCAAGCTTGAGGCAGACAAACTGGCTGCACTCATGGAGGAAATGAGCACTGAGAGCGCGTTGCTCCGTCATCTTCTTATCAAACTCACCCGAGAAGAAGAAGCGCACCCATTCCGCTTCCACGAAAACCGCAAATCAGTCAAAATGGTAGAGGTAGTAAACGAGGAGGAAACTCTTGACGAAGTACAGACTGAAGTTGAGGAAAACGTAGAAGTATCAGAAGAAGCGCTCGACGAGTCACTCGAGAAAATCACCCACGACGAAGTGACTGCGGAGAAGGTATAAGAAGCGATCAAAAGAGGATTGAGATATTACAATCGATAAGAAAAAATAAGCATGTACCTTAACAAAGCAATGATTTTCGGGAATCTCACACGAGACCCAGAGATGCGCGCACTTCCAAGTGGTCAGCAGGTTTGTAGTTTTGGCATCGCCACTAATTACACCTATAAAGATAGAGATGGAAAGCGTGTAGAAAAGTCAGACTTCCACAACATTGTGGTCTTTGGAGTTCAGGCTGAGAATAGCGCAAAGTATCTCAAGAAAGGTGCGAGCGCGTACGTCGAAGGACGTCTCCAGACACAGTCATGGGAGAAGGATGGTGTAAAGCAATATCGAACGGAAATTGTTGCAGATAGAGTACAGTTTGGTCCTCGTACCGACGGTGGTGGCAGTAGTGCTCCACGCGAGGCGAGTGCACCGAGTGCAGCACCTCAGAAAGGGAATGCGCCTGAGTATCCAGAAGAAGATATTAATCCCGAGGACATCCCTTTCTAATCAAAATATTTCAAAATCTTTTGATACTTCGTTGCTTTCGGTGTTCGGACATTCATCGTACCGTCGTACGCCTCATGTCCTCACACCTCAGCGCCTCGTCTGAAAAGATTTGTGAAGATATTTTGAGAGCAGATGCAAACTTAGAAAACTTGAAACATTAACAACTAAAATATCCACATGGAAAAGAAAACAACAACAAACGTCGAACATTACGACTACAAAGATGTATTGCGCCTCCGCGCACACATGAACCCACATGCTCGTATGTTTAGCCGAAAGCGCACTGGTCACACTGCACGCGAGCAGCGTGTATTCGCACAGGCAGTAAAGCGCGCACGCTTCATGGCCCTCTTGCCATACGTCGCAGAATAAGTAACCTGACGCGAATAGGAAACAAAAAACCGCGCGCCCGTAGGGCGTGCGGTTTTTTAGTATCTTCTGCAATCAAGAATTTTTAAAACGATTTCAGATGCGCGGAAGACAAGAAATTTGAGGCGAGACGTACCACTGTACGATGAGTCTCAAATTGTCGCAGTCTGACAAAGCAGATGAGATTGTTTTAGAAGTTCGACTATGCTTTTTCTGCGCGTTCGGTGTACTCACCACTTTCCGTATTCACACGAATCATATCACCCTCGTTGATGAAGAGGGGTACCATCACTTTTGCTCCAGTCTCAAGAATCGCATCCTTGAGCGCGTTGCCGGAAGTGTTTCCTTTTACAGCAGGCGCAGTCTCTTTAATCATAAGTTCTACCTTTACGGGAATCTTCACGCCAATCACGTTGTCGTTGTAGAGAAGGGCATCAAGCACCGTCTTTGCTTTGATGTACTGAATACCGTCACCTACGACGTCCGCAGCAATTGCAAAACGCTCACTTGGTTTCCCGGGAGTATTAAACCAATATTCGCCCTTACTCTCATAGATATACTCAATAGGCTTGCTACCCATATCTGCTTCATCGGCTGTTTCGTTTGAGTGGAAGGTCTGTTCTACCACACGTCCTGAGACAAGACTTTTAAGTTTGGTCACGTTGACGGGCTTGCGCTTTTGTTTTCTAAAAACATGCGATGCGAGCACAATAAATGGCTCATCGTCCCAAATAATGACTTTCTTCAGTGTAATTTCGTTGTATGCAAGTACCGCCATAACTTTTTTAGTGTATGATACGTAATAATTATTAACCTTAGTGGGTGCATAGTACCAGTATATGTTTGGCCTTTCAACTACAGAGAGTGTGAAGTTACTCCCCGATGAGACTATTCTTGCACGCGTCCAAGCAGAACCCTGGCTTTTTACTGCAATTCTCGAGCGATATCAAACTGCTTTTTTACGCAAAACAAAGACCATTATTTTCAATGAGCAGGATGCCGAAGAGGTAGTACAGGATGCATTTACAAAGATATATATGAACGCGCACCGCTTCGAGATTCGTGAAGGTGCAAAGTTTTCTTCATGGGCATATACTATTCTCGTGAACACCGCACTCACACGGTATCAGAAGTGTGTGAAGGAGGGGAAGCGTACGCTCCTTCTCGATCCCGAGTACATGGAGTTGATGGGAGAGATGAAAGAGCATAGTGCTTTCAATCAAGATGCTGATGCTATTGAGCGAGTTCTTGCAAAAATGCCAGGACACTTCGCGCGCGTCCTTCGCCTCCACTACCTCGAGCACTGGTCGCACAAAGATATTGCTGAGGAGACAGGGGAGACTGTAGGTGCCGTGAAAGCCCGCATTCACCGCGCTAAAGCCGAGTTTCGCAAAGAGGCAGAAGGTGTCCCGTTGCTCTAATCCAAGAAACCTTTTTATACAATCACAAGTTATACAAAACACCTACAATAATCAATTAGTATTATGAAAACACTACAAAAAAAGATAATGCGCGGTATCTACTACGCATACGCAATCCGTCTCGCCACCATTCCTGGGCTTTGGCAGGGATTTGTGATGCTCGGCATCATGATTGCCCTCACTCGTTTTGTGTCTCTCGGGAATGTCTTGAACAACTTCTCACAGATTGAGATGAGTAATGTGGGTACGTTTGTATACAATGCGGTACGCACCACAGAGGTGTGGACTCTTCTCCTCATTGGTATCTTTGTCTTTCTTTCACTTTCACTCCGCTTTACACTCACTCCACGCCACGAAAGCACCTACGCCTTCGCCCGAGTGTAGGGAAGGAGAAACACAAAACCCGCGCGCCTACGGCGCGCGGGTTTTGTGTTTCTATTTGTCTTACTCCGCCCCCACCTCCTCATCAGAAGTGCCTTTCTGCACCTTCACCGGAGCAGTATCACTCTTGAGTGCCTTCTGAATATGTTTCAAAAGTTCATTCATAAGTTTCTTGTCGCCACGGAGTGCAGTGCGTGTCGCATCGTAGCCACGGCCGAGTTTCACTTCAGCACTCGCATCTCCTCCAGGGGGGAGGTATGAGTACGAAGCGCCAGACTTCTTGATGAATCCATATTTCTCACCGAGGGCAAGGAGTTCACCTTCGCGGCTGATACCCTCATTGTATATAAGATCAAATTCAGTCGCTTTAAATGGTGCGGCCACCTTGTTCTTTACCACCTTCACACGGTGACGTCCGCCCACCACCTCCTCACCCTTCTTAATCTGCGCGATACGGCGAATGTCGAGACGAACCGAAGTATAAAACTTAAGTGCCTTTCCACCCGGAGTGGTCTCAGGATTACCAAACATCACCCCAATCTGCATGCGGATTTGGTTGATGAAGATAACCACGGTGTTGCTCTTTGCCACAATACTGGTGAGTTTGCGGAGTGCTTGGCTCATAAGGCGCGCTTGCTTGCCCACATGGTGTGCACCCATCTCACCCTCGATTTCATCTTTTGGCGTAAGTGCTGCTACGGAGTCGATGACAATAACATCTATTTTACCCGAGCGTACGAGGGACTCGACGATTTCAAGTGCTTGCTCGCCGGTGTCTGGCTGTGAGATAAGGAGTTCATCGAGTTTCACCCCGAGGTTTTGCGCGTACTGTGGATCCATTGCATGCTCTGCATCGATGAATGCACAAATACCACCGAGTTTTTGTGCCTCTGCTACTGCATGAAGGGAAAGGGTGGTCTTGCCTGATGATTCTGGGCCAAAGATTTCAATAATACGTCCCCGAGGGTATCCACCAATACCGAGTGCTTCATCGAGCCCAATAGAACCTGAAGAAATAGCGTCCACGTCTACCTTGTGGGTACTACTTAGGGTCATGATGGAATCATCACCAAATTTTGTTTTGATACTTCTGAGTGTCTCTGCAATATCATCCAGTCCGCGTCGCTCTCCTGCCTCAAGGGGAGACTTCGTTACTTTCGCCTTTGCGGGCGCCGCTTTTTTCTTTGCTACCACTGTATAAAATAATTATTCAGTCTTATAAATGTGCATATAGTATACCGCACAAAATCCCCTAAATCACAACCTTCCCCGTGAGCACAAAATGCCTGTATCTATCTATCCCGCCACATACACATACTCCTCCGTATGCGTTGTGGTCCTCCCAAAGCGGTCCTGTGCTTCGAGAGTCATTATCGTATAGCCATTTTCGAGCACGAGTGTCTCAGTGAAGGCACCTGCTTCATTAGTGTGTATCTCCCGTCCGTTGAGGGTGAGGCGCACGATATTGTGTGCAGTGCCCGTGAGGGTGATACTACGCTCATGATGGAGTACACCATGGGTGTCATCGAGAGCAATAGAGGGTCCAGCAAGGAAATTGCGTGCCTGAAAGTGCACGTACCAGATGAGTAGGGCAGCGAGAAGGAGTACACCCGTGATGCGGAGTATTTTGCCAAGGGTAAGGGAATGGGTGTTTATGCAATGCATGGATTAGAGTTCGTTGTCTGAGGATGGGCGTTCCGCAATCACCTGGCGTGGCTTCGAGCCGTCTGCAGGGCCCACAATCCCGCGCTCCTCAAGGATATCGACGAGACGCGCCGCACGTCCATAGCCGATGCGCAGTTTGCGCTGGAGGAATGAAGTAGAAATCTTGCCTGCTTCAAGCGCAATAACGCGCGCCTCTTCATAGAGTTCATCATCTTCATCCTCATCATCGCCGACACTTGATGCAAAGATGGCATTGGGGTCACTTTTGTCGCCGCTCGGGTCGAGATTAATGGTGTCGAGGTTTTGTGCAGAATCTTGGTCACGGAGATAGTTCACCACCTTCTTCACCTCATCTTCAGTCACAAAGGCAGATTGGAGGCGGATAGGCTTTGGACTTTCGGTAGAGAGGAAGAGCATGTCACCCTTGCCGAGGAGTTTTTCTGCACCGGGCTGATCGAGAATAGTACGTGAGTCAATCATTGAGTTCACCTTGAGCGCAATACGGGTAGGCATATTGGCCTTAATGAGACCGGTAATAACCTTCACCTCAGGACGCTGTGTAGCGAGGAGGAGGTGAATACCAATAGCGCGGCTCTTTTGTGCAAGACGCACAATACATGCCTCAAGTTCCTTTGGATATGCGCTCATAAGGTCGGCGAGTTCGTCGATGACAATCACAATATAGGGGAGTGGCTCAGGAAGAGTTGCTTCTTCTTCCTCAGGCGAGCCATGCTCTTCAAATTTTTGCTTTGCAGGGCGATATATCTTTTCGTGGTAGGAACTGATGTTCTGTACTTTGTGCTCACGAAGTATCTCGAGACGTCTATCCATTTCCTTGATACACCACTTGAGCGCAATAATCACTTTCTTTGCATCGGTAATCACGGGAGTGAGGAGGTGCGGAATACCATTATAGAGGGTGAGCTCCACCAGTTTTGGATCCACCATGATGAAGCGAAGTTGGTCGGGTGAATTGCGGAAGAGAAGGGAAATGATGATGTTGTGAATCGCCACCGACTTTCCGGCACCGGTGGTACCCGCAATGAGTCCGTGCGGCATACGCGCTACATCAGCAAACTGTGCATCATTGGCAATATTCTTTCCGAGTACGGTAAGGAGCGGCTTTGGTGAGTCGGTGTATTCGGGAGAGTTAAAGAGGGTAGCGAGGCCGATGGTCTGGCGTGTCTTGTTTGGCACTTCAATACCCACAAGTGACTTTCCAGGGATAGGTGCCTCCACACGGATAGAATCCGCAGCGAGTGCGTAGGCGAGGTTGTTTTGGAGACTCACAATCTTTTCAAGTTTCACTCCTTCAGCAGGCTTAATAGCGTACTGAGTCACCGTGGAGCCAATAGTCACTGCATCCATCTCCACGTCGATATTAAATTTCTTCAAGGTGCGCTTGATAGTAATAGAGTTGGCACGCACATCACCCACATCAGCACGCCCCTTGTCCTTATTGAGAAGCGAGAGTGGGGGAGGAGCATACGTACCCTTAAAGCTCGACACCATAAAGTCCGCAGTTTGTTTTTTGAAGACACGGTCAGTGATTGAGAGTTTTTTCTCGGGCTCTCCCTCAGCATGCTCTTCTTCTGGTGGAGGTACTTCCCCCGGCGCCAAAGGCGCCGGGCCACCCGTCACGGTAGGGTTCACATCCATAAGGTCTTCCTCTTCTTCCTCCTCACGCTTAAAGAGGTGGATGATATTGGTATCAAAGGTAAGGAAGACTCCCACGAGGAAAAAGGCAAAGAGTACCACCCCCGTCACAATCCCACCAAAGAGTGAGTAGAGCGGATAGTGCACTGCCTTCCCAAGGAGCCCGCCGTGCGTGAATCCAAGTTGGAGGAGGCCGAGGAGCCCAAGGAAGGTGATGATGATACCGATTATTTTTGAGCCACTAATGTGATTGTCGTCCCGCGGTACGAGAAAGACATACATAAAGAGGAGACAGATGATAGGCGCAAAGATAAAGCCATAGCCAAAGGTGTAGTCGAGACCTTTGTATATGTAGTCACCGGCAACACCCGCAATACCAAAAGGCGCAATCGCAAAGATAATAGCGAGCACAAAACAGAAGAGCGCACCAATAGCCTGCTTTGTGTGGGGTGAGAGATCACCAAAAAATGAACTCGTCTGCGGTGGGGGAGTGACTACCCGTGTCTTTCGTCTTCGTGATGGTGCTGCCATGCCTAGATTCTGTTATGAGCAAAGCGAATTAGAGAATCTTGGCCGTCACGACATGCTCTCAAAATGCTTTGTCGTGACGCACTGCTCCAATTCTCGCTGTAGCCCGCCGTTACTATTAATAAAATTAATACATATATAGTATCACATCACCTCACCTCACTTTTCCCCAAAATAGTGCGACCATAGACTTAAAAAGCAGAGACAATGATAAACAAACTCCAACACAAAACCCCATAAAAGTCACATCTTCCAATAAAGGGCAAAATGACGTATACTGTCCTTAAGTTTGTTCCCCCATTATTAAAGTCACCTATACGACAGTATAGCGAGTAAAGAGACACTCTCACGGACAGATATGCAGGATAGAATAATAGAGGATGCTGAGTTTTATAAATATATTTACAAAAAGACAGAAAAGATAGTCTGTGCAGTCTTTTATATACTACGGGCAGACACCGAAGAAGGACAAAAAGACACCATCGTGCGCGACACCGAGGAAGCCGCAAAGACGCTCCTCGATGTCGTTTTGCTTGCGCTCCGCTCCCCGCGCTCCTATGCCGATGTGCATGCCAGGGAGGTGCAGCACGCCCTCCTTATCCTCGAGAGCAATCTCCGCATCTCCCATGCCTCCCGCATTCTCCGCGAGGGGTACCTCGAGGTCTTCCTTAATGAATTGGATAGCGTAAAGCGCACACTGCGTAAATACATAGACTCGCCCGATAGAAACCCTCTTATTGTGGATGAGGTCCGTATAGAAGGAGTGGAGAAGGGGAGGAAAGCACGCGAGCCTAAGCGTATCGAGACCCGTCCCGAGGGGGTGGCAATAAGCCAGCCTATAGGACGCACACGAAGTGAACGTATCTTAGACATCATAAAAGACAAAGGCGAGGCGACTATTAAAGACATATCGGAGAGTATTACGGACTGTAGCGAAAAGACAATCCAGCGTGAACTCATCACGATGATAAAAGACAATCTCATACTTCGTGACGGAGAGAGAAGGTGGAGTAAATACAAACTAGTGTAGTGGCGTACGAACGAGAGTGTGTCCCTGAAAATGTATTTAAGAGACACAGCGAGAATGAAAGACAAGTACAAGATGCGTGTACTAAAGAGGGTGTAAACGACATCCGCGGGCTGGAATCGGGAGTCCCCGATTCCAGCCCGCGGCACTCGTCCGCACCACCATATATAGTGCATAAAAGCCGTAAGATGTGGTGTACATAATCGTCATAATACGCAGTGGGAGGCACTGTACTTCATTGACTTTGTAAGAGTCGAAACGTACACTTTCCCAACATTCTTTTGGAGGTACTCACGGCATAGATATGCACAGTATCCACAGGCAGAATGGGGTGTAGTATCAGATTTATTCTGTATACTATATCTATACACGCACCCAGCGCGCTTTTTTTTAAGCAAATGGGTGTGGAGGTATTTTGTTCTTTGAAAATGTGGACTATATGTTCACTACATAATATGTGCAGACGCACATAAAATTAATAAGCATCTTTGATGCTTGAATTTCAGCATTTCCTTTTCCCGTCATGACAGCCAATCCGCATATCCCACTTCTTTTCGTAGCTAATCCATACAGTATGTGAGTGTCGACTCAACGAAGCCGCGCACAGCGTGCTTTGTAAAACATATTTATGGAATAGTGATATTCGTGAGCAATCCTTCGACGGGTTGTTCGCAAATAAGAATTAATTCTTATTATTAGAGTAAAAACTTATAAATAGTTTTATTTATGAACATTGCAAACACAGTTGCATCAAAGCTTTTCGTAGCTTTTGTTGCAGCATCAATGCTCGTTATGCTTGCTACACCTGCAAAGGCAGCAACAGCAGACGCAGCAGCACTTCAAGCACAAATTGACGCGCTTATGGCGCAGATTGCTGCCCTTCAGGGTAGTACTGCTCCAGCAGCAAGTTCAGCAGCATGTACGTTCACACGTGCACTCACTGTTGGATCAGAGGGTGCAGATGTAAAGTGTCTTCAGGACTACCTTACACCTACCTACTTTACTAACGCAGGTGGTTCAACAGGTTACTTCGGTTCTGTTACCGCAGCAGCAGTAGCCGCATGGCAAACTGCAAATGGTGTTA
>CAZMYZ010000012.1:12077-22571 GCA_964570795.1 uncultured Candidatus Saccharibacteria bacterium | reverse complement strand
TCCTTAAGGAACTCGGCAAAAAAGCGGCCGTAACTTCGGGATAAGGCCTGCCCTGGCGTAGCAATACGCTTGGGGCCGCAGCGAAAGATTTCCTGGCAACTGTTTAACAAAAACACAGCTCTCTGCGAAGACGTAAGTCCATGTATAGAGGGTGACGCCTGACCAATGCCGGAAGGTTAAATATGGGGGGTCTTATGGAGTAATCTGTAAGGCTGGACTATATAAGCCCCGGTCAATGTCAGCGATAACTATAATCGTTCTAAGGTTCGGCAATTTTTCTTAGGAAAAATTGCCGATAGGACTGGAACGATTATAGAGTTAGACAGAACAAGCCAAAGCTACCTTACGTGCAGTAATGTACGTATAGTCCACAATGCAACCAACAAGAGACCAAATGTTGCACGTCCCACCTCAGTAATGAGAGGATGAAGATAGAGTCCTTCTGCAAAGAATTGGAATAGAAGAGCGCAATTCCTTGTCGGGTAAGTTCCGACGTGCACGAAAGGCGTAACGACTGGGAAACTGTCTCAAGGACCTGCTCGGTGAAAATACAATGGGGGTGAAGATGCCCCCTACCTGCAGTTAGACGAAAAGACCCCAGGAGCTTTACTGTAGCTTCGTATTGGGGCTGTTGAATTAATGCGTAGTATAGGTGTGAGACTTTGAAGTGGGCTTTCGGGTACCATGGAGTCGCCAGTGAAATAGCACCCTTTATTTTGGCAGTTTCTAACCAGCACGGAAAAACCGTGTTGAGACAGTGCGTGGCAGGCAGTTTTAGTGGGGCGCTACCCTCCCAAAGAGTAACGGAGGGGTCTCAAGGTTGGCTAGGTGCGAATGGAAACCGTACCGATAGTGTAATGGCATAAGCCAGCTTGACTGTGAGGCGTCAGTGCCAAACAGATGCGAAAGCAGAGCATAGTGAACCGACGGTCCGCTTTAGATGCGGCCGGAGATTATCTGACAAAAGTTACCCTGGGGATAACAGGCTAGTCGTGCCCAAGCGTCCATAGCGACGGCACGGTTCGGCACCTCGATGTCGGCTCAACTTATCCTGGGGCTGGAGCAGGTCCCAAGGGTATGGCTGTTCGCCATTTAAAAAGTTACGTGAGCTGGGTTTAGACCGTTCAGGTTCTGAAAAATCGGAACCTGAACCAATCTAAACCCGAGGAGAATACTTGACCAGTATTCAAAAAGACATCATCACGGCGGCACAAGATAGAAATATTTTGTGTGAAATCAACTAATATCGGTGAAACCCGACTCATGAAAATGAAGGGTAATACCGAGGGAAATTCATACTATGAATGCCCGTAGAGACTACACGTTGAATTTGTTCACACTCAAAACAGAGTGCACAAAATGCTATAGTCCGATCCTCCAAGTAATTGGAGTAAACAAGATGCGTGAGACAGGTTGGTCTCTATCTACTGCAGGCGTCGATTCTTGAAGAGATTTGTCCCTAGTACGAGAGGACCGGGATGAACTGACCTCTGGTCTACCTGCTGTCACGCCAGTGGCACCGCAGGGTAGCTATGTTGGGAATGGATAACTGCTGAAAGCATCTAAGCAGGAAGCCAACTCTAAGATGAGGAATCATTAAGTCCCCTGAGAGATGATCAGGTTGATAGGCACTAGGTGGAAGTACAGCAATGTATTGAGCCAAGGTGTACTAATCAGACGTGTTCCCATAGGGAATGCTGTACATGGCCCTAAATGCACAAAATTGACGAATTACTTCGTCACGTATTAAAAAATAATATTCACTGGACCTCGTGTCCCATTCGTATTATTTTTCTCACGTGACTCGTACTTCATTCAATTTTGAACATTTAGGCATACAATTTTTGAGTGATGTGAAAAACCTAGAATATGCAATTGATAAAATTTTGAAATATTGAAAACTGTGAGTTGGTGCTCTAGCGGTGGGGGTACACCCGTTCCCATTCCGAACACGGAAGTTAAGCCCGCCTGCACCGATGGTACTTCTTTTGAGGGAGAGTAGGTCAGCGCCAACTCAGAGTTTTCAACTAAAAACACCACACGAAAGTGTGGTGTTTTTAGTTGTGCCACCAAAGGTGGCAGTACTGACTACTCTCCCTATCGGGAGGAAATCTTTTCTTCATAAACTCAGAAAAGTTTTCTTGAACTGCACTCGTACAATGAATGAAAATGAATTTTCATTCCCGTACTCGTTTGTTCAAGCAGGTCAGCGCCAACTCAGAGTTTTCAATACTAAAAGACACCCGAAAGGGTGTTTTTTAGTGGATGCTGTAGTCTTAATATGGCATGTTATAATTTTTGTATGACACCCACCATTATTTTTTTTGCCTACACACCATTTTTAGTAACAATTGTATTTTTACTTTTCCTATTCAGGGACAGAAAAATTGTAACACCAAAAAGGCAAATTTGGACTGGGTTAATCTTATTTTTATATTTTATTTTCACATGGTTACTGTTTACTTTTTTCTATAATGATTTTGATACAGGAGAGTACAATAACCCATTTGGGATTCTTGGTTTTTCTGGGGTATTATTTGTCGTTCCTGTCTCATTAGTGGTTTTAGCGCAAGGTTTGATTCATCGTTATGGATGGTGGATAGTTTTGTTTTTTATTTTTCTTCTTATGATTTCACCATTGTTGGTTCAGTACGCTATTTTGCTTTTGGATAAATAATCTGGAATTAACTTCGTGCGAGTTGACGAGAATCCCCGCGAGACCTACGGTCTCGCGGGGCTTTTCTGATACAATATACTCACTATGATTCGATGGTGGGCAATGATGCGACGCATTCAATACATGACGGGCTTGTTAATGCTCCTCGCACTTATTGGTACGGGAGCATACTACGCATATTGGTATGTAGGACCTACTTGTTTCGATAGGATGGCAAACGGGGATGAGCGCGGTATGGATTGCGGTGGCGCCTGTACCCGTGTGTGTAGACTTGATATTACTGAGCCAAAGGTGCTCTGGGTGACACCATTCAAGATTATGGATGGTCAGTACAATGTGGTCGCCTATATTGAAAATGCTAATAGGGAAGTGGGTACTGGTAATATGCCGTACACAATAACGCTTTCAGACAAAGAAGGGGTGATTGTGGAACGTAGTGGCACCACGGTTCTGCCACCTGATGGGACCTACCCTATTTTTGAAGGGCGTGTGATGACTGGTACACGTGTGCCTACCGAGGCAGCGATTACATTTAATGACGAGGAAGAGGTGGTGTGGGTGCCTGCAAAGATTGGACGTGATGAATTCTTCCTTGAAGAGCGCGATTTGGTGGGAGTAGATAATACACCACGCCTTACCGCGCAGATTCGTAACACACTCCTTGAGGAAACACGTGAGGTAGAAATAGTGGCAACTATTTTTAATTCATCAGGCAAGCCTCTTACTGCTGCCCGCACGGTGGTGGAATATTTCCAAGGACGCACGACCGAAAAAGTAATCTTTACCTGGCCGCAACCTATCGCAAAGACGTTGCGTAGTTGCGACGTGCCCACTGACGTCATGCTCGCTATCGACCTTTCAGGAAGTATGGATTCTGATGGTGGTAATCCACCTGAGCCACTCACCTCGGTGCTTACCGCTGCAAAAGATTTTGTTACCCGTATGCATGAGGAAGATCAAATCGGTGTTGCTACCTTTGCTACGGGAGCATCACTCGTGTCGCAATTGAGTGCAGATACAGCAACAGTCGCATCCACCGTCGCAAAACTCACTATTGACCCAGTAGAGCAGCGGGGAAGCACGAATCCGGGAGAAGGGCTTAAGCGTGTCTCCGAAGAATTACTCTCAAGTCGCCATAATCCCGATGCACGCAAGATTGCAATTCTCTTTACGGACGGCCTTGCCAACGCTCCTGAAAAAAATGCAGAAGGGTATGCAAGCAGTACCGCAAATGAATTAAAGAAAAAGGGAGTAGATATATTTACTATTGGTCTTGGAGCAAGTGTCAATAAAAAATTCCTCGAGGAGGTTGCCTCTGATGCAAAGCATGCATTTATTGCACCAACCGCAGGGGATGTGGATGATATTTATCGTACTATTACTACCGCAATTTGCGAGGATGGACCGACGGTAATTGAAGTTATTGCAAAACCATCAACGAGTTTTGAATAAATCTCACCTTTGGACAGGAAGCGTAGACTCCTTCATAATGGGGTATGCGTTTTTTCCGGGCACTTATAGGGAGTATGGATTGGTGGCTTATTTCCTCGGTTATTTTTTTGACTCTCCTTGGGCTTGTCACCATGTACACCTTTGATGGTGACAATTCCTATTTCGATAAACAAATCGCGTGGATTGGGATAGCGCTCCTTGGATTCTTTTTTGCACTTATCCCTGACTATCGTTTTTTGCGCGTAGGTAACACAACGTTTTTTATCTACCTCGGGATTGTAGCGCTCTTGGTTCTCGTACTCTTTGTGGGGGAAACTGTGAAAGGTGCACAGAGTCGTTTCGATCTTGTATTCTTTTCGCTCCAGCCATCCGACCCGGCAAAACTCGTTCTTATCGCAGTTCTTGCAAAATACTTTTCGAAACGACATGAGCTCATCGGTGACTTTCGCCATATTCTTGTCTCGGGGGTGTACGCACTTGGTATTATTGGATTTGTGTTTGTACAGCCCGACTTCGGTTCGGCAGCGATTCTTTTTCTGATTTGGTTTGGGATGGTGCTCGTCGCGGGGATTTCTTTTCGACACCTTGCGGTCGTGGGTATGGTAGGGATTATTGGATTTCTCGGATTATGGAATTTTGGATTTCAGGAATATCAAAAGGATCGTATTATGACCTTCCTTCATCCGCTTGCCGATATTCGAGGTACGGGATACAACGCGTATCAGTCCACTATTGCGGTGGGTTCAGGGCAACTCCTCGGGAAGGGGGTAGGGTACGGCACACAGTCCAAACTCCAGTTCCTTCCCGAGTATGAGACGGACTTTATCTTTGCGGCGTATGCTGAGGAGTGGGGCTTGGTAGGGGTACTCCTCTTGTTTTCATTATTTTCAATAGCAATTTGGCGACTTCTTTTTCACGCGCTTCGCGGCGCGACCAATTTTGAAAGACTCTTTGCCACAGGCGTCGCCATTCTTTTTGTGAGTCACTTTCTCATACATATCGGTATGAATATTGGGCTACTGCCCGTCACGGGTACGACGGTACCATTCCTCTCCTATGGAGGGTCGCACCTGCTTACCGAGTTCCTTGGGGTGGGAATGGTGATTGCGATGGCACGCTATACGAAGCAACAGTATGTAGCGAGGGAATTGCTAGTGGAGTAGCCATACAAAGAACACTCACATTATATGGCATAAAGTATGTGTGAAAGTTTACTTAATTCTAGGTGCGTTTCTCTTAACAATACTCTGTCTCGGCGGAGTGTATCTCTTTCAGTACAACAATGATTCATTGGTGTTGCAACAAACCGACGAAGCGGGAAGAGTGGTAGCACAAGATGAATTAGATCAATCAACCATTGTTATTACCCGTGGACAAAAATTTTCATTGAGTGCATTAAGAGAAAAAGGATTTACGGAAGAACAAATAACTCTTTTTGAAGGGTCGTCAGTTGAAACAGGTGGCGAAAAATATTCGTTGGTCTTACAAAGTCCTGTGAGTGCTGACGTGGTCTACTTTTATGCAGACGAATACAATGATAAAAACACATATGCGGTAAACAAAAAGACAGGCAGCATACAAAAGATTGAAGCAGTATCTCCTCAAGAGGTAATGACAGAGAAATATGTTTTTACTCCTATTGGAACAATTGACTCAAAGATATTGTTTGTTCAACAAATAAGTCACCAAGATAGGTATCCGTGTTGGAATCCATTGGTGGAAGCATACAAAAAGCAACAAGACGGCACATACTACAATACAGAGGTGGGGCGAGTAAGGGTTTTCGATATACAGAGCAGCAAACTAACTGATTTCATTGTCCCTAAAGAAGTATATGATGTCGAATTGAAAAAGGTTGAGAAATGCGATGAGGCATCTAGGAATAGGGAATAATACATGTAGTCATATACACTCATACCTGAAAGTTATAAACTACTCATTCTGATACAGTGCGTAAGTATGTGTACACATGGTGTCGAGACGGTATAACGTAGTGACACGGGTGTGAAGCGTGTGGCCCCATTCCTGTGCTCGTGCAGGATTTTCTATAAGTATATGGAGTGCATCAATAAGAGTATCTGGCTTATGGGGATTGATGAGGTGGCCCGTGACTTCATGCTCAATTACTTCAGGAATTCCGCCCACATTACTTGCAATGACGGGGAGTCCCGCTGCACCTGCTTCGAGGATTACATAGGGGAACCCTTCTTTCCATGAGGGGAGTAGAAATGCATCGAAGGCCTTGAGAAATATGCGCGCCTCGGGTACAAAGCCGGTAAAAAATACTTTCTCACGAAGTCCGTAGATATGCACGAGATGCTCAAGGTGCGCGCGTTCCTCACCGTCACTTATGAGGGTAAGGAAGAGATTGGTGTGACCAAGTTGCTCCATGTGCCCGAGTGCGTTTATAAGTGCACCGAGATTTTTATTGTGTGTATGCTCTCCGATAGAGACGAGCCAAATGTCGTTTTGGTGAGCGGCGATTACTTTGGAAGGGAAGAGTGTGGCGCGCGCATCGTTTCGCTCCTCAAAGGTGATATCGGGGAGTGCGGTGTGAATGAGTGCAATTTTTCCTTTGAGGCCTGGCATACGCGCACCAGTATAATCATGGTGCGACACCACAATCACTCGATGGGCGAGAAGGGTGGTGAGGTATGAGAAAAACCATACAATGGCGCGCCATACAAAACCGCGTTCCTCATAAAAAGGCCAACCGTGCGCGGTGAAGATGATGTTTTTAATACCACAGAGTCGTGCAATAAAAGCGCCGCTTCCCCCCACTTTTGAACTATTGAGATGGACGACGTCGGGCTGCTCTTTTTGTATAAGGCGATATAACTCACGAAATGCATGAAGTTCCTTCATAACATGCACATCTCTCTCAAGTGAGTGGAGTGAGATGGTGCGTATCCCTGCTTCTTCGAGTTTATTCTTTAGAAAGCCACTTCCACCGAAGGCTACCACGACGTCGTATTGTGTGTGGCGGAGGCCGGTAGCCAGTTCATATACGTAGCGCTGAGCACCTCCAAAGTTTGATTTGGTAATAATAAAGAGGATTTTTTTACGAGTGGGTGTATTCATGGTGTGTAACTATTGTACGCCGTTTCGGGTGATAACTGTAGTATGAGCGGATTGGGTACGCCTTGCGGAAACCCTGCCTTCTCGTATGATATGTACATGCATATTTTCGTCCGCGGTGGCACGATGCTTTTGGTTTTAGGCGATATGGTCGCCTTTTTAGGTGCGCTCATACTCACCTTGTTTGTGCGATACCAAGAAGTACCGACACCGGAAATTATGAGAGATCACCTCAATCCTTTTTTAATTCTCTTCGTCCTCTGGATTCTGGTGTTTCTTATCACGGGGCTTTACGACCGTCACATCTCACTTGTGCGCAAAAGTATTCCGGCGCTTGTGCTCAAAGTACAATTTTTTAATATCCTTTGCGCCGCGCTGATGTTCTTCGCCTTTCCTTTTGGGATTGAACCAAAAACAAATCTCGCCATTTATCTCGTTATATCAACAGCATTTATCATTGGGTGGCGTCTCTATGTATATCCTCGTATTACTACTGCGAAGCCGATGCGAGCCCTCGTGGTGGGAAGTAGTGAAGAAGCCCTCGCGATTGCGCGTATGTTTGCGCGAAGCCCTTTTTTCAAAAACATCAAACCATTCCTTTTGAGCAAAAATGATATTCCCGATTTTGAGGAGTTTCGCGCATCACTTTTGCGTTTTGTGAAAAACGGTTCGGCAGACATTGTGATTGCCGATATGCGCGATGAGTATGCAAATAAACTTATTCCTGATTTTTATACACTCACCTTTAGAAACACCGGCACGACCTTTTTAAATTTGCCGGCGGTGTATGAGCAGTTGTACCACCGTGTGCCACCATCCCTCATTGAGGAGAGTTGGCTTTTGGAACATGTGACTGCGGGAACACCGCATTACGCGTACGACATATTGAAGCGTATGATTGATGTTGTAGGTGCACTCATACTGGGTATCCCTGCGCTCCTCCTCTTTCCATTCATCATGCTCGCCATTACACTCGAGGATAAAGGGAAGTTCTTCTATACTGCAGAGCGTGTGGGGCAATACAATAAAATCATGCGCATTTTAAAATTCCGCACAATGACGGGACATGATGACCCTACTGACGCACTCAAGAGTACGCTGCGTGCGACTCGTGTGGGTGCGGTCTTGCGGAAGACACGCCTCGATGAGTTGCCGCAATTATGGAATATCTTGTGTGGAGACCTCTCCTTCATTGGACCCCGTCCGGAGATACCGACTCTCGTCGAGGTATATGCACACGAAATCCCATACTACAATATGCGCCACCTCACAAAGCCGGGGCTTTCAGGGTGGGCACAAATAAATAACTTCGATGTGCCGCGTGGGGGAGTGGATGTGGAGCGTACTATCGACAAACTTTCCTTTGACCTCTACTATCTCAAGCATCGTTCGTTCCTTCTCGATATTGAAATTGCACTCAAGACCATCAATACACTGGTGCTACGTACAGGGACGTAATCCATTTGGTAGTGCGCAGAACTAGAGTTATTAGTCGTTTGTTACCATACGTATAAAATCAATTCATTATGTCTACATACTTAATCACGGGCGGGGCGGGGTTTATCGGAACCAATCTTTCAGAGCGCCTTGTGCGTGACGGGCATAGTGTGCGTGTGGTAGATAATTTAAGTAGCGGTGCAAACCCTGAAAGACTTCCTAAGGAAGTAGTGTTTCATAAAATAAATGTGTGTGACACTGATGCACTCTCTGAGGTACTCGAGGGCGTGGATGTAGTGATACATCTCGCCGCACTCCCACGTGTGCAATTTTCTATTGAACATCCGTTTGAGACACAGGAGGCAAATGTGGGTGGGACGCTCTCGGTACTTGAGGCAATGCGTCGTGCAGGGGTGAAGCGTATTGTCTATGCAGCGTCGAGTTCCGCCTATGGCGACCAGGAGGTGATGCCACTTGTGGAAACACTCCCTGCACAACCAAAGAGTCCCTATGGTCTCCAAAAATATATGGGAGAACTCATGCTTAAACTCTGGCATGAACTCCATGGACTTGAGACCGTCTCACTTCGTTTTTTCAATGTGTATGGTCCACACCTTGACCCGAATGGTGCATACGCACTCGTCATAGGTCGTTTTCTTAAACAACGTACAGAAGGGGTTGCGATGACTATTACGGGAACAGGTGAACAAACACGAGATTTCACTCATGTGAGTGACACGGTGGATGGGATTGTGCGTGCGAGCACATGCGAGCGCGTCGGGAAGGGTGAAGTCATTAATCTCGGTGCAGGAAGAAATATTTCTATTAATCGCATTGCCGAACTCATCGGTGGGGAGGTGGAGTATGTGGCACCACGTGTAGAACCGATGCATACCTGTGCCGATAATACTTTGGCTCGGACACTTCTTGGGTGGGAGCCAAAGGTGAGTATTGAAGAAGGTATTACTGCACTGAAAAAGGATTTCAACATCGCATAGACTTTTTCTCTGTCGAGCCGTATAGTTACGCGCATGATAGTTGATGGAAAGAAAATCGCTGAAGCGGTGTTTGCAAAAATACGTACTGACGTAGGGCTTCTGCCTCACGCACCACGACTTGTGGTTATTTCTTGTGCACCGACACCTGAGACTGAACGATACCTTGCATTGAAAGAGAAAAAGGCTGCCGAGGTGGGGATTGTGACTGAAGTACTTCGTTTTGATACGACGGCAACTACCGAGGAGATACTGGCGGCGAGCACGGAGGCACAGGAGCGTGCCGACGGTATTATTGTGCAACTCCCACTCCCCGCGCATATCGATACCTCTCGTGTGCTCGCCGCCATTCCTTCCTCCCACGATGTCGATGCACTCAATCCACAAACCACAAACATACTTTCGCCGGTAGTCGGCGCAATTCATGAAATACTCGTGACCCATAATGTCATTGCTACAGGGAAGAATGTAACCATTATCGGAAATGGCAAACTCGTGGGACTTCCCGCATATACATGGTTTTCAGCACAGGAAGCACACGTGAGTGTGGTGACGAAAGATACTGCAGATATCGCCTTTTACACGCGTACCGCAGACATTGTGGTGTGCGGAGCAGGGGTGCCTGGGCTCCTTACCCCTGATATGGTGAAAGAGGGGGTTAGTATCCTTGACGCAGGAACCTCCGAGGATGGCGGGGTTCTCCGCGGTGACGCCGACCCCGCCTGTGCAGAAAAAGCAACTCTCTTTACGCCTGTTCCAGGTGGTATCGGCCCTATTACTATTGCCATACTCCTTAGAAATGTGTTGGATTGCGCCTCGAAACGGCAGCCTGTGGTATAGTATTTTCCATATTAG
>CAZMYZ010000012.1:0-11977 GCA_964570795.1 uncultured Candidatus Saccharibacteria bacterium | reverse complement strand
GTGGAGCGCAGTAGTGTCGTGGCAGAAACAAAGAAAGAGCGACTCATTGTAGAACTCCCGGGCGTCGCCGATGTGAATCAAGCGGTAAAGGAAATCGGCAAAACACCACTCCTTGAATTTAAACTTGTCGACAAGGAAGCAATGGATGCAGCGGTGGCTGCGGGTCCTGATGCAGATCCTGCCACACTCAAAAATCCATACATGGATACTGGTCTCTCGGGACGCTACCTTACTCGTGCCGAATTGGTCTTTGGACAGGGAAGTGGTGGAGGACTTTCGAATGAGCCTATTGTTTCTATTACCTTCAGCGAAGAAGGAGCAACACTTTTTGAAAATATCACCCGCGACAATGTGGGTAAGCAACTCGCTATTTTCCTTGATGGCAATATGATGTCGTCACCGGTTATCAATGAAGCGATTGGTGGCGGAAAAGCAATTATCTCGGGCAACTTTACCCCCGACGAGGCGCGTGAACTCGTACGCAATCTAAACTTCGGTGCGCTGCCGGTACCTATTACCCTTGTCTCCACACAGACTATCGGCTCCTCTCTGGGTGATGAGGCGCTCCACGCCGGTGTGTATGCAGGTGTGATCGGATTCATCATTCTTTCCATTTTCCTTATCCTCTGGTACCGCCTACCCGGCGTGGTAGCAGTGGTGGCACTTGTGGTCTACGTAGTCATTATGCTCGCGCTCTTTAAACTTATCCCTGTAGTACTCACTGCAGCAGGTATTGCTGGCTTCATCCTTTCGGTGGGACTTGCCGTGGACGCCAACGTGCTTATTGCAGAACGTATGAAGGAGGAACTTCGCGCAGGCAAGCATATCGACGAAGCCATTAAAGAAGGCTTCAATCGCGCATGGCTCGCGATTCGCGATTCCAACATTGCACACATTATCGTGGGCGTTATTCTTTTCTGGTTTGGTACTGCACTCATTAAAGGCTTCGCACTCGTGTTCTCGGTGGGCGTCTTGGTCTCCATGTTTTCGGCAATCACCGTATCGCGCACCCTCCTCATCGCACTTCCTATTCGCGGTGAAGGGAAAATCAGCAAATTCCTTATGAGTTCAGGCATCTCACGATAAACATATGAATATCAAACAAAATCAGTCATTGCTCTTCATCCTTCCTGCATTTTTCGCACTCGTTTCAATCGTGGCAATTCTTATGTGGGGATTGAAGCCCGGTATCGACTTGGCAGGAGGCTCAATGCTTCAGGTGTCCTACGAAAATCGTCCTGCGGTGGAGGAGGTGAACACCAAACTTGCTGAACTCAATTATGGTGAAATTCGTGTACAGGCATCGGGTGATAACGACTTCATGCTGCGCCAACGCGAACTCAAAAACGAAGAAAAGGAGGCACTCATGACTGCCCTCAATACCTTTGGCACCGCAACTGAAGTACAATTTAATTCCGTCGGACCTTCTATTGGTGCTGAGATTGTCGAGAAGTCATGGTGGGCAATTGTGCTCGTGTCCATCTCTATCATTACTTTCATCGCATTTGCTTTCCGCCACGTATCGGAACCAGTATCCTCGTGGAAGTACGGTGTGATTGCAATTGTGACACTCCTTCACGACATTCTGATTCCTACTGGTCTCTTTGCATACCTTGGGTACGCACGCGGGGCGGAAGTCGGCGTGTTCTTCATTGTAGCGATTCTGACGACACTCGGTATTTCTATCAATGACACCATTGTGGTCTTTGACCGCATCAGGGAAAATCTCCGCCTCAACATAGAGCATCGCAAGCAGGAGATTTTTGCCGATGTCGTGTGGCGTAGTATCATGCAGACCATGGCGCGTTCTATCAATACGTCCGTCACGGTGGTCATCATGCTCGTCGCACTTTTTGTGTGGGGTCCAGAATCCACCAAAGACTTCTCATTGACGCTTATTATCGGTATGGTGGCTGGTACCTATTCTTCAGTATTTCTCGCAAGCCCACTCCTCGTCTATGCTGAAAAGTGGACGAAAGCACCTGAGAAGAAATAGTCATGATAATCGGTATTACTGGAACGTTGGGTGCCGGAAAAGGTGAGGAGTGGGTAGGGGCCCACTCCGCAAGACCTTGCCAGATATTTTTTGAGGCGAATGCCGAAAAGAAAATATCGACAAGGTGTACAGTTCCTGTAAGGAAAGGAGTATCCGCGCCCGTACTTACTCAAAATACCTATAAATTGATATTCGCATGATAATCGGCATCACTGGTACGCTCGGAGCGGGGAAGGGCGCGGTCGTTTCCTACCTTGTCCGTACTAAGGGCTTTACGCATTATTCCGCCCGGAGTTATTTTGCTGCGCAAATGGAAAAGCAGGGTATTACTCCTATCGACCGTGACACTATGGCGGAGTTTGCCAATAGACTTCGCGGGCAAAACGGCCCACGGCACCTCTTTGATGCGCTCTATGCAGAGGCTGAAGCAAGTGGGAGTCCTTCAGTCATAGAATCCATTCGCACCGTGGGTGAGGCAGAGGCACTCAAGGAGCGAGGGGGCACACTCCTTGCAGTGGATGCCGATGAGCATACGCGCTACACACGTATCTGTGGCAGGGGCAGTACCCTCGACCAAGTAACTTTTGAAGAGTTTCAAGCGCAAGAAGCACGCGAGATGCACTCTGATGACCCCAACAAGCAAAATATTAGTGCCGTGATGCGTATGGCCGATGTGACCATAGAAAATAATGGTACGCTTGCGGAACTCCATACAGCCATAGAAAAAGTATTTCAATAAAAGAATCAAAAGAAACCCCCGACAAAGACAAAGTCTTTGTCGGGGGTTTCTTTACACACTACGCATCCATCCTGCACACACCTTGCATGATACAATGTGCGTATTATGAAATCTCGAGGTGAATATATGGAGGGTGAATATACAAAAAGTTCGCGTGGTCGTTCTGGAAAATGGAAACATAACCCCCCAATCGAAAGAAACGAGTCTGAATTGGTGATACCGCTTGAGGTGGAACCAAAGTCACCCACAAATATCCCCGAGATACTATCCGCAGAGGACGAAGTGTCTATAAGTGGAGAAGAGTCTTCTGAGTCAGTAATGATGCAAGAAGAGGTTGTACAACCCGCATTTGCCGATATTCCCCCAGAACAACTTAAGTCTTTGGAAGGACTTTTGAAAGGAAGGGGAGGATGGGAGCGCACTCCTGCACCTATCCTTCAAGCACTCAAAACTGTCGGTTTTACCGTCAAAATTGCCGAAAAGGGAAGTGTGCAAAAACGTGGTGACACACTGCTTCTTTCGCGACCTCATGATCGCGAAGTGTATACCTATTCAACCGACGAGGCGGTATTTCTCTTAAAAGAAATAATCAGTGAGCAGCGTGAGCGTGCAACGCTCCATGCGCTCGAAAAAGAGTCCTCCGAAGCAATTTCAGAAGTAAGCGAGGTGGTAGCGGAAGAAAGTACTCTAGCACCCGCTGAAGCAGTATCAGATGCCGAGGAGCAGATTCTGACACCTATTGATGTAGTGGAAACTTCTGAAGATGGTATTCCAGTACTCACCGACATTGTTTCCGAAGAAGAATTGCAGCATGAGATTTCTACCAATGCGCAGTTGCGCGAGCGTGCACAAAAAGTAGCAGAACTCCGCTCAGAAATGCTTAGGGACGAAGAAGAGAGAGTTCAAGAAGACGTACTTGAAAGACCGAGCGAAGGAGTGGATATTCGTAATGAAAAACAACCAGTGCCTGCACAGCAGCCGCGTACGTTTGATACTCGTTTTGAGTCTGAGTTTGGCGTAACGAAAGAAATATGGGAACAGATACCGGGAAGTGAAAAACTTTCTCCTGCACAGCAAAAACTTGTATTTGAAAACCTTCGTGAGTTTAATGAGCGTGATAAAGCGCCGTTTTTGAAACATGCGTGGGAAGGGATTGTGGAGAAACTCGGAAGGAAAAAAGATGTAGGGCCAACACTTGATGCACTTTCACGACTTGTTGAGAGTGCAGCGCTCTATGGGCCAAAGGTGCATGAGGAAAACGGAGAACTCCTTACCGATTTTGTAGGGATAGAGATTCCTCGTGAACACAGGAAAGAATGGAAGCAGGCGTTCGATGCCCTCAATGCAGCGGCGCATCGCATGAGCAAGACTCCTGCATCATGGCAAGAGGATGGTATCGGGACACATAGCGCACAAGAATCAAAAATGATGTCCTTCATCAAGGATAGTTTTTCTCCATCACGTAAACGATATAAAGAGTATCAAGAAATCCAGGCTTCATACGAGGCATCGAAAAAGGAACTGAGTCGCGTGCTCGAGGCGGCACATGTAGATCCTATTATTATCGCTGACAGGCTCGTCCATATCGACAAAAATATGTACATGCTCCAGTTCCAGCAGACCTCGCCCGATGCGGTGGAGGCAATCAAAGACATTCCTGATGCCAATATGTGGAAGATGGTGGGTAAGTCACTGTGCAGTAAATCAAACCTTGGCTATATGGCACTTGGTGCGGTGGGACGCACGGCACTTGCGGGTGCTATGGGGGTTTTTGCGGCACCAGTAACAAGTGCTGCAATAGCAGGCGGACGTGCATGGGATAGAAGTGCGGCAGAGATGCGTGAACGCGATCGTGCTGCGCGTATGGGTGCTCGCGATACAAGTGGAGAAGCGCTCAACATCGTGAGTGCCGAAATGACTATTGATATTGCAGGAGAAAAGCGCGAAGTAGGAGCGACACAAAAACTGCAATACCTTATCGATAAATACCGTACACTGCGTGAGACCAACGACATTGAAGGACCACCTTCACCACGATATATAAAGGATATGAATAACCTCCTTGAGAGTATTCGTGTACGTGCTTCATATGTCGAAGATAAACAGCGACTCAACCGTATTAATTTTGGAGACAGGGAAGAGCGCGCAGTCCAGATGGCAAAGCTCTATGAAACGCTCGCACTCGCACAGATGATTGTTGCGGACAACAGCGCTTTTCCAAAGATTGATGAACCTATTCCCGATTGGCACAAAGATAAAAACCCAAAAACGCTTGAAGAACGCCTTGCAAGTGAATTATCAAAAACTGAAAACATCATTCAAGGGAAACGTCGTTTACGCCAGGTAAAGGAAGCGTCGTGGCATGCACTTCGCGCAGGGTCATTCTCGGGTGCGGGTGTTTATCTTGCGGGTGTAGTGGAAGAAATGGGATTGGGAGAAAAACTGAGAACACTCATACAAAATGACTCCTACAAAATGCCCGAAGGACTTTCGGCACATGATGGGCCACTCCTTACCGCTGAGGAAATTGCACGAGCAGAAGTCCCGCTCAATGAAATTCTTGATATTCCACAGCCAGAGTTCTCTGATACTTCACCTGATCTTTCCGCTCTCACCGGTGGTGAGGGCGGACTACGAGCACTCGGGTCGTATGAGATTCAGCGCGGTGATACCCTTACCAAGATTATCAGGGAGCAGATGCCTGGAAAACAGATGTCCGAAATTGTTAAAATCCTTAATGAATTATCACCAGAAGAATTACAACAGATTGGTGTGCGTAGTAACAATATTGACCTTATCTATGCGGGTGAAACGATAAATACCGAAGCACTCCATAAGATAATTGAGTCACACCAATCCATTCTCGAAGAAGCGGCATCGCGCGCTAGTAGTGCTGCAAGTGCAGCACAGGAAGCAATGGGTGGAAATGCACCCGAAGCGCTCTACACTCCCGAGCCGCTCAATGTAGTACCACAGACCATTGAGACACCAGATGTGGTTCCTGTAGAGGCAGAAGGGTTTGGCGTTCCCGCAAAATATGAATACCTCGCAGGATCCATCAATCCTGGTGAAGACCCAAATCTCCGCACTATGATTTTTAATGACGCAGTACAGAACACCGAGCGATGGATGAAACTATATCCTCGCGCAGATGCACACAATGCAATCAGTGCAGGTATTATGGAAGGACATTTCAAAAATCTTTTTGGTGAAAAGTGGGCAACTGCTGGCAGTACACAAGTGACCGATATGCTTTCACGCGGACCGCGGTTTTCTGTAGAAAATCCTGAACGCATGATGCACGAGTTTAAAACATTGGTAGAAACCATGCAGAAACCACCAATGAATGTGGTGCCCATGCATGCGGAAACTATGGAGGACTACCTTGAGCGAGTAAGTATGGCATACGCCCAAAAGGGTGATGTAATTCCTAAGGATAATCTCTTGCGTAAGATTGAGATGTACTACATGTTGAAACGTAGTAATGGGTAGAATGATCAACTAAAAATCCCCTGCGAAGACTTTGTCTTCGCAGGGGATTTTCGAATTTACGCGTGAATGAGTGTTCCTATAAATGCTCTATTCTCCAAAAAGTTTTCTATCTCGGCAATTTTCTCGCCGTTGATGATGGCTACTTCTATGTCGTGTGCCTCCGCAGCGCGCGCGGCCACAGGGTCGAAAGGGGAGGAGAGTCCCGGGTTCCACTCGGTAGGGATGAGGCGCATAAAGTCTGCCCAGCGGATAGATTCTATTTTTTCAGCAGCAGGATTCTTTCGGGGGTCCTCGGTGTATACATAATCAATATTGGAAAGATTCATTACCTTAGTGGCGCCGACGTTTGTAGCAATCTGCACAGCACGAAGGTCGGTGGACGCACCAGGGCGGTAACCTGCTGCAATAATGAGTGATGTGTCCTTGGGTACGTCGAGGATTTCGTCGGGATTCGTAATCATTACGGGATGTGCCACATCGCGAAAGATAGTACGAAGAAGGTGGCCATTAAGACGCGTCGCATGGATGCCCATCCAGTCGAGGTCTTCAGGGTCAAGTTCAGAGACTGCCGCCGCCGCATCTTGGTAGCGACGCGCAGTCCTCCCTCCGCCGGCAATAATAATAAACCGTCGCTTATGGACGGTGATTTGTCGTTCTATGAGGTTCCTTAGTTCGCTTAAAAAAAGTGTGTCAATCGCATCGGGCACAATGAGTGACCCGCCCACCGACATCACTACGGTTTCATGTATTTGCATTAGTACGTAGTGTACCTTGGGGAAACTAGAATCTCAACCAAACCGGCGTGATATTATATGAATAATGCATATCCATATTGAAAATAAAAAGGGATTCACTATCATCGAAATACTTGTAGTCATTGCTATTATCGGCATTCTTGCGTCAGTTATCCTTCCTTCACTCAATACGGCGCGTGACAAGGCACAGGTTGCAAATGCGGTAATGGAAATAAGTGCACTCAAGACCACTTTTGCTACACTTTTTGATGATACCGGATATTACCCCAACGGCGATGTGAGTCTTTGTCGTGCATCACTTCCGGGAAATAATGAGATTGATTTGTCTGACGCTGCTGCAGGACTTACAAGTAACGGGAATGGATGGAGTAATTGGCATGGTCCGTACATGACGGATGTACAAGACCCGTGGGGCCATCCGTATTATCTCGATGAGGATTATCAGTGTATGGCCGCCACAGAGGGCTGCAAGGGGGTAGATGACGCGAGCACTGATTCAAGTGTGATAGTATCTTGTGGTAAAAACGGTGCGCTCAACAACGGTTCTTGTGCCTATGATACTGATAATATCGTGTATAAATTGTGTGAATAGGGCGAATACTCGTGTAGGGAAGAGTTATCCACAGGAGCATACTTGTGGTGCTAAATTGTAGTGCTACTATAAGTGAGTCAGCAACGCGCCGACCCTGTTCCTTCGGTCTCTCGAGACCACCCCCTTTGGTCACTATGACCACCAATTCCGAAAGACTATCGCATGCGATAGTCTTTTTTCATATCCCAAAACCTAGAAGTTTTGTATCAGCAAAAGCACCATAAATTCTACGCAGCATGTAGCAAGGCGTCGCCTTGCTACATGCTGCTCAACAAGGGGAACCCTTGACGGAGAGCCATTTTCAGGTGCTTGACAAATATTTAAATATACGTATACTATCGCCAGTTCTGTTGGAGCGGGGAATACATTTCCCGATCCCCGTTTCGACGGGGCATCTCTATCGGCGCAGATTCTGCACCGATACAACTCCAGCTTGTTCAATTTTTCAGGAGAAATACCATGAAATCGTTCCTCAAATCCGCGCTCATGATCATCGCCATCGGTCTCGGCCTGTCCACATCGGCTTCCGCCACGTGCACCGGCTGCGTTACGCCTCAGTCCCCGGCACCCACCATTTCTGGCTTCAACCTCGAAGGTAACGCCTGGAACAACGGCGAAGCCGGAGCAGTCTTTGCTGGTCAGCAAGGCGGCTCCAGTGTCAATCAGACCGGCTTTTCCAAGGGTTTGGTCGAAATGGGTGCTGTCGGCAATCTGTGCGGCCCTTCCTGCCAGTCAGGTGGCTTCAGTGTCGACCTCTCTGCCGGCCAACTTTCGACTTCCACCGGCTGGGCAGCGAGTGGTGCATCCAACACGCCCGCAATGGTTAGTGGCTTCGGCAACGCCAATGTCGGCGTCGGTTTCAGTACCTCGAAGACACTGTCCGCACCGGCCGGCCACTAAGGCTGCCAAGGCTCACCTGAGCCAATCCCGTCACCGCGTGTGACACAAACCGCCGCCTGTCTCCTCTTTGGATTCAGGCGGTTTTCATTGTTCTTGTGGGGTGCTAGGGAAAAGTGAAGTACTTGCTTTTTCTCTAAAGTATGGTAAAATGGAGACATAACGGACGCATTCCGCGTTCTTTGACACTACGAAAGGAAAAGAAGATGAAACATCTTGCAATAGCGCTCACGTGCGCGCTGTCTTTACTGCTCGGCGCCCAGGGTGCCGTTGCAGGTCCTGGGAAGCAGGTACCGACCAAATTGGTGCCCATTGCACCACAAGTAGAAACACCTCCACCCCCTGTGAAAAAATGCAGGTTGGTGAGAAGTGCGGATACTTCTGTGGTGCAGTCACCAGGTGTTTCGGTTGTTGCGCAGTTCATCCAGTCTGGATGCTGCTGTGCAACTCAAGGACTTTTTGTTTCCGGAGTCATGGTGCTGTCACAAAGCACTCCGACCACCCTCATCCAAACCATCCAAATCTGTGAATGACCTCAAGGAGAATCATCATGAAAAACACGATTGTTCGCGCATTGCTCATGGCGATTGCAATGTTGCTGCTCGCCGGCTGTGCCAGCGTAAAGCCTCTGGCCGACGGTACGTGGGTGGAGGCGGTGACTGTCAAGGACGGTCTCGACCGTTCAGCGACAATCATCAGCAACTACAGCGTCGACGGGGTAACCGAGGATGGAAAACTCGTCAACCCCAAACTCGTCAAACCGCGTGACGTCGCTGTTGGTCCCACGGTTGCTGGTCAAGCAATTGTTGGTGCCGTCAGTGGTGGTGTAACTGCGGGGGTGACCGCTTTGGGAACTACTGCAGCTGCTCGCATCATGTCTGATGCCGGTTGTCGCGGTTCCAATTGTGGCAATAATTTCTACATCCAAGGTGGCTCTGCCGCCGCGTTGTCGAAATCTGGTGCCTCTGCGGGTGCCGCGATAGACGCAAACATTGGCGCCGGTGCAGCGTGCACTGGTGCGTGTTTGGCACAATAAGCAAATGGTAGTGGCGGGCGAAGCCCGCCGCGACATCCCTCCAAAATGAAAGGAAGGAAAAAAGATGAAAACGTGGAAAAATTTTGTCGCACTGATTGCGATTATGCTGGTTTCGTTCTCGGCTTTCGCTGCGGATGCACGAGTATTCGTGACAATGTCTGGGGAGGGTTTCCAGGTTTTCAAGAGCAGTCTTGAAAAAATGGAAAAACTTCAGAAAGAGCAGGGTGTGGAATTCTTCGACACCAAAGTATTGGCCGAGGCGGCATGTGCGTTCGGGGAGCAAAACCACGCCGCACTGGTACGAAAGTACGGTACTGCAGAAAAATGCCAAGGTATCTTCCTTG
Source organism: uncultured Candidatus Saccharibacteria bacterium (assembly GCA_964570795.1). GTDB lineage: Bacteria > Patescibacteriota > Minisyncoccia > Phycocordibacterales > UBA918 > Damh-18. The sequence continues at coordinate 2,126 of CAZMYZ010000012.1, read as the reverse complement.
CGCGCAATAATCTCGGCAGTACGATCACTTTGGACAGTTTCCGTGCTCAAGGGCAGGGCGTCGGCTTCTGGCTCGCAGATATTTCTACAGGGTCGGTAGTTGCAGAAACTCCCAAGGTTTCCGCTCCGGCACCAGAAGCGAAGGTGGCTGTCGCCGCTCCGCAGGAAAACACGGCGCTCAACACCCTTACCACCGGTCTCGCCTCTCTCAAAAAGCGCTTCGATGCACTCTATGAGAAGGGTAATGAACCGATGACCAAGAAAGACGTTGAGGTGATACTGAGTGTGCAGGAAAAAGAATTGGCCACGCGCAACGAAATAATTGAATCCCGCTTTGAAGCGCTGGAGAAAAAAGTCGAAGCAACTGATGCCAAGGCGAATGCGACCGATGCGAAAGTCGGCTCTCTCGACAAGCGCGTCACCGGCATCGAAAAGTCGCCGATTGTTGCTTGGGGCAACGTGGTACTTGGAGTACTGCTCACCATGGCATTCGTACTCTGTGTGATGGCCGTTGTTGTGTTCCGCAAGGGAAAGGCTCCTGCGCCACAACGTGGCGCGGTGCCACATATCGTTTCTCCGAGCGTGACTGATGCTCAGGAACGTCGTGCAGCATGAGTGGGTCGCGGCAGACCTTCGGTCGGCCGCTCTCACCAACGTTCTTGCGTATATCTTTCGTAGTACTTGTTCTCTCTAAGACCCTCGCTTCGGCAGGGTCTTTCTTTTTTATAAAAATGTGTTATAATCTCGTCAGTCGTTCTATTCATTTTCTCTTTTCGAGGAGGCCACCATGGTCACAAGAATTGTAGTATGGCTTCTGGCCACGTTTTTCCTTGCTGGGTGCAGCAGCGTGCGATTTACGTCCATGAAGGCACCTGCGGTACATGCTACAGAAAGTACGCCACCCATGTGGACTTCAGGATATACTCCTGCAGTTCCGGAATCAGTCGTGGAAACACTCACGTATGGACGCTTCACGGTCAATGTAACCGAAAGTGGGCAAGAGGTTGTTGGTGGGGTGTTTACTCCACCTGCGTCGAAGCCTCTGGCTTCGACGCAGGTGCATGCCATCTTTGTCAATTACACGACGAAGGAACTTACGTACTACCGTCGTTCACCCGCAGGTATCTATGAGCCGGTCGTTGGCTATGCGGTGATGACGCCACACCCAAGCATACTTCCGAAGGAGGTTGTGCGTGGCAAGGTCTTACGTATCGTCGAAAAACCAACTTGGTGTCCAAAAGTTGGTGGAACGGTTCGTCAGGAACATCCAGACCTTCCCGGATGTATGCCACACGGGCACCCACTCAATGCTATGGGTGATTGGCGATTCGATATGGCGTGGGATACACCGGGATGGGAGTTGAATAAACTCCATGGTGTCGAAGGGTATGCCCGCGGGCAGTTTTGGACAGAAAAGACCCATGGGTGCACGCGCCTAATGAATGACGCAATCAAAAATCTCATTACGCTTCTCGGGCCGAACGCGGTCAAAGAGGGGATTGAGATTGTTGCATTTCGTGGCAAAGTGCCACAAGAAAAGGATGAAAAACAGGTAGTTATTTCCGCAGAATAGGTGAAAAAGTACAAAAATATAGGGCCCCCGCGTCATCGCTGGGGCCCTTTTTCTTTATTTCCACTTGAAGTACTTGCAAATTTTAAATGCATCTGTATAATGCTTGTCATTGTTCATCGGGGGTTACATACGGCTTTTTTCTGCGCTTCGCGTGCAGGAAGTCCAGTCCTTCGAACGAGAACATCTGTCGTTTGATAATTGAATAAGTATATATGATGAAGCAACATCATATATAGTACATACTTTAGTTTTGTGTGTTTTTAAAAAATATACAGAACGGTATGCATCAGCAAAACAAAAATGTTAAGACAAAAGCATTATCATGTTCCCAGAATTTATTTTGGAAACGTGCATTCTCTTTTGTCTTATCCTTGGAAATAGTTTGATGAGCGGGAATGTTAGTACACATTTCCATATGCTCTCAAACGCAAGATCGCCTATCACTTCGGTGGTAGAGATCCTGTTTTAACTTAGAGTTTGATCCTAGCTCAGGGTGAACGCTGGCGGCGTGGATGAGGCATGCAAGTCGAATGGGTTTAGACCCATGGCAGACG
>CAZMYZ010000011.1:0-24356 GCA_964570795.1 uncultured Candidatus Saccharibacteria bacterium | reverse complement strand
GCAGGTGCACCTGCTACTGGTGCAGGAGGAACTTCACCAGTAATGGTCTCACTTCCTTCACTCCATGCAGTACTCAATGCTCGCGCATTGGTACAAAAGAGTAAGTAAATAAATGCTTAAAAACGTAATCTCAGTATTACATAGCACGGCCACTCGCCATTACGCTCGCGTAATGGCGTTTGCCGTTCTAGGGTGTGTGCTTGGCGCGGCAGCGCTCTACTATATTCCTGGAGAAAAAATTGCGTTTGCGCCGACACCGGAGGAGGTGGTAGAAAGTGAGGCGGCACCAGTGTCACCATACGCTCGCTCTAAGCCGGTGCGGCTTATTATTCCCAAAATCAACCTTGACACCACCTTTGTGCCGCCATTAGGGCTGAATGAGGATAAGACCGTGTCGGTGCCCGACTCATACACTGAAGTGGGTTGGTACACGTATGGTGCGACACCAGGGGAGATAGGCCCTGCGGTAATACTCGGACACGTGGATTCGTACGAGGGTCCTGCAGTCTTCTTTTCTCTTGGGCAACTCGAAGCAGGGGATGAGGTGCTGGTAGAACGTGCCGATGGCACCACCGCAACCTTTGTGGTGGAAAGCAAAGAGCGTATACCACAAAGCAATTTTCCTACGGAAAAGGTGTATGGACAGATAGACTATGCAGGATTGCGACTCGTTACCTGTACTGGTGTATTCAACAAGGGTGCACAAGAATATTCACACAATCTCATCGTATACGCTCACCTCAAAAACTAACAAATCTTATTGCCGACATCGTAAGTCGGCAATGTGGAGGAAAGTGCAGGGGAGAAATAGCAAAAGGCCGCCTTTCGGGCGGTATTTTGCTGGTTCTGTGTATAGTATAAGCCATATTATGTGAAAACTAAGAGTATGAAAAGTGCAAGGTATTCACATCCCATATTTACAACTTTGTCAAGGGTATGGTATAATATAAATAATGTTAAAAGACTTCCTCAAAGACCGTTTTATTCCTCACGAAAAAAACGATTTCAAGCCAGATTTTCTTGAGCGTGCATCCATGGGCATTATGCTCGTGCTCGTGTTACTTTCGTTTGCAATTGCAAACATTCAAGCACTTGTGTGGATTGGTTCTGACTGGATGGTTTCTACCATTCTTCCTGCGGTGATTGTGGAACTCACCAATGAGGAACGTGGCGAAGATTCTCTCGGTCGTCTTTCACGGAGTGATGTGCTTGATGCTGCTGCAAAACTCAAAGCGCAGGATATGGCAAAGAATGAGTACTTCTCACACTATAGCCCTACAGGCATTTCACCATGGTTTTGGTTTGATGAGGTGTCATATAATTTTATTCATGCAGGAGAAAATCTCGCGGTGCACTTTACCGACTCGAGTGACGTTGTGGATGCGTGGATGGATTCGCCGACACACCGAGCCAATATCATGAATGGTAATTTTACGGAGATTGGTGTAGGTACAGCAAAAGGTACTTATGAAGGCGAACCAACTGTTTTTGTGGTGCAACTCTTTGGTACTCCAAGCGCTGTGGTTGCTAAGCCACCTGTAGTGGCACAGGCAGCAGTGCCAACATCAGCACCGAAAACAGATATTCTTGGTGAAACTTCAAATACTCCCCCTGTGAAGGTGGTTCCGGCTACACAGCCTATTGAGGTTGTAGACACTCCTGAGCCAAGCGCTTTGCTTTCTGAAACAGTTACTCCTGAAGCATCAACGACTGTTTTTGAAGCAGAAAAGAGTACCTCGACTACCATTGCCTCATATACACATGATGGCACCACCGTGATGTATACCGACCTTGCCACCACCTCACGTGAAGGTGTCCCAGCAACCATTAATCCAAATACACCTTCTTCAGGTGATACCAATAGTCCTACTTTGTTTGAAAAGTCTATGACTCAACCAAGTGAGTGGCTTCAGGTGGTGTATCTAGCCCTTGCACTCATTGTGTTTGTTGCACTCTTGCTTTCAATTGTGATTGAATGGCGTCGCCAAAATCCAATCCAGATTGCCTACGCCGGCGGTCTTATTGCGGTCATGGCACTTCTTTTTGAGGTACACACACTCCTCACTGGTGTTACAATAGTCTAATGCAAAATAAACAACCTGAGAGCCGCGAAGCAACTGGTGAGGTGCTCGGTGGCGTAGCATCTTCTGACACACAATTTTCTATGTATAGTTCCCGTCCTCAGGCTGGCTTCCCTTCGCCGGGCGACGATCAGATTGAAAAGGTGCTTGATATCAATGATTTGGTCGTGCGACACCCCGCATCGACTTTTTTTGTGCGTGTGGAGGGGGATTCAATGATTGGTGCAGGAATATTTTCGGGCGATGTGCTTGTGGTGGACAGATCTATTACCCCAGAGGATGGGCTTATTGTGGTAGCTGCGGTGTATGGAGAATTGGTGGTAAAGCGTCTCCGCTCGCGTGGTGACACCCATGAACTCGTTTCAGAAAATGAAGCATATCAGCCTATTACGGTACTCGGACATGATGATTGCTTTGTGTGGGGTGTGGTGGTTGGCAGTGTCCGGCAGTTCATCTCCTAAGACAGCATATTCTCATGCTGGTTTACGATGTCGAGCATAAACTTTTTGTATAGATACTTTAATTGTTTGAACAATTTACACAATATCCAGGATGACTTACTGGGTAATTGATATGTGAGCGACACGCTCCGGAAATGCAATAATATACTGAACTATTAATATCAAAATCTTGAGCCCATTCTTCATTGGGGAACCTACAATTTTGTGGCTGTCCTACCGGGCAAAAACGCACGCTTATTTGATATATTTTCTCTCCTGGATGATCAGGGTCATCCCAGTTTTCCCAATCAAACACACTTCCAGGCCATGCAGCGTCAGGCCAAATACCTGGTGCAAGAAATTCTTCAAGACCTGGGGGAATATCCCTGTTGGCATCGGGAGGCATACTTCCGTACTTATCCTGATATGCCTGGAGTGATGTATAGACACTCATAAACTCAACTTCAGCACGTGCCATAAAGGCTTTTTCTCTGCCACGAGCGAGTGCGGGGAGAATATAGTGAGCAAGTACCGCAATAATACTGATGACTACAAGGAGTTCTACGAGGGTAAAACCTTTTTGTGAGCGGACTTTCTTTTTTGAAGAAACAAGATGCATCTCGATTTATTTCTTAAGGAACGGACGTTCCCCGGTGAAGCGTGCCCAAAGCAAAATAAGAACAATCATGCCGCTAATGAGTATCGAGCCACGAAAAAATGCTTGATTGACAGAATAGAGGTCACGATTGGTTTCAAATACAACATACACGAGCAGTCCGGTATACACAAAAGTGGTTATCCATCCCAGAGTGGTGACGGGGTACCAGTGTATACGTTTTGCAAGAGACACCTGCTTTTTTATTTGTTTCATTACACATAGTATATCGTGTTCTTCTGTGGGAAAGTGTGTGTATGAATTTATATATGTGTATATTTTTTAATCCTATGCCTCTAGTGGATATATGGGGTTTGGTATACTGAGAGCGCATGATAGGGCTTATGGACTGCAACAATTTCTTCGTCTCTTGTGAGCGGCTTTTTCGGCCGGATTTGGTGGGGAAGCCGGTGGCGGTGCTTTCGGCAAACGATGGCTGTATCGTGGCACGCTCACAAGAGGTAAAGGATATGGGTATTCCCATGGGTGCTCCACTTTTTCAAGTGCAGACGCAGTGCAAAAAAGAAAAGATAACGCTGTTTTCATCAAATTTTAATCTCTACCGTGATATTTCTGCACGTGTAATGAATGCACTGCGTGCTGAATGTGGTGAAATAGAAGTATATTCTATCGACGAAGCATTTTTTGCGGTACCTGAACCTCTTTCTGAAGAAAAGATAGCGCAGATTCGGGCTAGAATCATTCAAAAGACCGGTATCCCCGTTTCTATTGGGGTGGCAAAAACTAAAACCCTTGCAAAAGTAGCAAATAGTATTGCGAAGAAAAAAGGTAATGGCCGACGTCCGACGTCGGCCATTACGGTGTCGGTAGTGATGTCGAACATGGAGGATGGGGTGTGTGTGATGGATGAGGGGGTATGGAAGGAGTGTGTTGCACCACTTTCGTGTGGGAGTGTGTGGGGAATAGGGCGACAAACATCGGCTTTTCTCACCAAGGCAGGTATTCATACCGTAGGAGAACTTTTGGCACAAGACAGGGCTTTTATTCACAGTAACTTAGGGGTGGTGGGAGAGCGGTTGGTACTAGAACTCAGCGGTACACCAGTATCGCGACTTGGCGATCGTGGAGGTGCTGTACAAGAGTCTTTCACAAGCACGCGTTCCTTTGGGAAAATTGTAACCGACAAACTCACGCTCCAAAGCGCCTTGGGGCACCATGTCGCACATGTGGCAGAGAAACTCCGTACACACGAACTCGTCGCTTCCACTATTTCTGTGATGGCGCGAGGAAGCAGGTTTAGTGACTTTGCTCATCGTGAGGGAGTTCTCATGAGTACACTTCTCGTACCTACCGATGATACGTTTGTCCTCACAAAAGAAGCATTGCGCCTTTTGGATAAACTCTTTGACCCAGAAATTCCCTATAAAAAAGCGGGGGTTATTTTAGGTGGTATTGAGTCAAAGCACTTAGCACCAGTTTCGCTTTTCCCTGAAGAAAAACGAAATACAATAACAAGCACCCTCAGTGTACTTTCCGATACACTTAATAAACGTTTTGGCCGCGATACTATCCGCCCAGGAATCACTTTGGGGAAGGAAAAATGGCAGGAGCACACAGAAAGGTTATCCCCACAATATACGACACGTTGGACAGAAATAGCGCGCGTTAAAGCCATGTAGTCTCGTGTCTTATTTTGTCCCTGAAAGATGTCTGATATGGAAAAGAAACTAATTGATATCAACCTAAGTTATCAACACCATTTATCACCCATCGACATTAAAGACGTTGTATACTATATGAGGTCGAGCGAGGAGTAAAAGTCAACTGATATGACTTTAAGTAAAACGGCTGTATCATTTTTTTGGTACGACTTAAAGAAGTATCTCTCCACAGACTTTCCTCAATCGAAAACATTGTGTGTCGTACACAGTGAAAGTTATTTAAAAACATTTAATACAAAAGTACATGTACGTTTCTAAACGACAAGTTACTATGCAGAGCGGGATCGCGACCCTAACTGCAATAGCGCTTGTACTCTGGGCAGTGGGTGCTCACATGTTCACGACCGCTGAGGCCGCAAACCTCACCTACGTGAAAGACACCCTCTCAGATTCAGCACCAAGCACTGCATCGAACCACACCTTGCAGTTCTTAAGTCCAACGGGTGTTGCCTCGACACAAAGCATCACCATTACATTCCCAGCAGGTTTTGCTCTTGGTTCTGTGGCGGTAGGAGATATTGATTTATCCATTGCGGGTGTTGACCAAACACTCGTAGCCTCAGGTGCTAGCGCTTCACAGTGGAATGTCCCTGCACCAGTTGGTCAGGTAATCACACTTACAAGTGGAGGTGCTTCAGCAATCGCTGCACCAAATGCAACAGTGACAATAGCAATCGGTACAAATGCAACTGGCGGTACAAACCGCATTACTAATCCTTCTGCAACTACCTCACACGAAATTACTATCACTGCAGGAGCAGCAGATTCAGGACAAACACGAGTAGCAATTATCAACAACGTGTTGGTAACAGCAAACGTTGATACCACTCTTACCTTCACAGTAAGTGGAACATCAACAGCAAAGACCATTCCTGGAGTAGCAACTAGCACTTCAGCAACAAGTACCAGTACAACACTTCCGTTCGGTACACTTGCAGCAAACGTATCAAAAGTACTTGCGCAAGACCTTACGGTAGCAACAAACGCAATTCACGGTTATGTAGTCACTGTTGACCAAAAGCAAAACTTGCTTTCATCAACAGGTGCCGATATCGATGGATTCATTGATGGTGCATACACCAACACGCCAGCAGCGTGGGTAGCACCAAGCAATAACATTGGTAACGAAAATACTTGGGGTCACTGGGGTCTTACGACCACAGATACCTCGATTGGAGTTGGTACAGAATTTGCCGCAGACCAATGGGTAGCAGCAAGTACCACACCTCGAGCGATTATGGCTCACACAGGACCATCGGATGGTACAACCAACCTCATTGGACGGGCAACCATCGGTTACCAGGCACAAATCACAGCACTGCAGGAAGCGGGTGATGACTACAGCACTACGCTTACATACATTGCAACACCTACGTTCTAGCACTTAGAATTTTGGAAAAACACCCACGCTTACGCGTGGGTGTTTTGTGATATACACGCATACATATTGTAAGACTTTATATACAGTCACGCATAGAATTACCGTCACGCTAGTGATAGAATTGAACGAATAGATATGAAGGTGTACCCAGTTTTCTTTGCAGCGCTGTTTTTGTTTTTGTCATGCGGCAGTAGCGCCCTTGCACAAGATAACGCAGGAATCACGCTTATTCCTGCCACCATCGAAGAACGTGCCGACCCTGGCACTACGCAGAGTCACACACTGAAGATTACAAACGTAAGTGGCGCTGATAAAGAGTATTTTATTTACAAACGTGACATTACCGGTGTCGAGGCAGGCGGCGTGCCACTCTTTGCAGAGGAAGGTACTGAGCGCACCGGCTTTGAACTTACTGACTGGCTCGTGCTTCCTACAGAGCCCCTCAAGGTGCCTGCAGGTGCCACGGTAGAACTTCCTGTGGTCATTAATGTGCCCGCAGATGCTTCTCCGGGAAGTCACTTCGGAGGTATTTTTGTGTCTGCAGAGCCACCGAAGCTTCGTGAGACTGGTGCAGGTGTGGGGTATGAAGTGGTGTCGGTGGTGAGTATCCGCATCAGTGGTGACGTAATCGACACCGCGCGCGTGCGCTCATTCTCTACCGATAAACTACTCTATGGAGCAAAGAACGTACAATTTACTGCAAAGATTGAAAACCAAGGAAACATTATGATCCGTCCTCGCGGACCGGTGACTATTACGAGTATGTTTGGGAGTGAGCCTGTGGTTATTACGGTAAACGATAATCAGGCAGGTGTATTCCCGGGGACCATGCGTGATATCAATTTTGAATGGAACGATGAGAGTCTTGGCTTTGGTCGCTATGAAGCAATTCTTGCACTTGCATACGATGGTGAGGATGGGCAAAAAACTATCGACGCCTCACTCATCTTCTGGGTATTTCCTATTAAGGTAATGCTCGGCTTCCTTGCTGGACTTATTATCATAGTCGTGGGTGGATATGCATTTACGAAGTACTATATCAATCAAGCCATCATGCGTGCCGCAGGTGGGCGTCGCATCGTGCCGCAGCGATACCGCAGGCAGGTAGGAGTCTCACGCTTCACGTTTGTATTTACCGCCATTATGGCAGCGGTGGTACTTTTCCTCCTTATACTCCTCATCTTCTCTGCGTAGGTGTGATAAAATGCAGTATATGCAGGTAAACCGATACCATAGTTTTCTTCGTATCGCGATGGTGGTAACCGCCTTTGTATTACTTTTTGATGGCGGTTTCCTCTTTCCTATTACCAAGCAACTCTCGGGAGTAACGAAGTCGTATGTCGCGAGTGTGGGTGCAGGGATGTTTGCAAGTGTGCCCGAAAATGAAATCAACTCTCTTTCAGCACAAATATCTGCAAAGCAACGCGAACTCGATGCGCGTGAGGCGGCGCTCAGTGAGCGCGAAATCGCTGCGCGCGACTATGGTGCCTCCGATTCCGCAAACAACTACTCCACCTATATCATCAGTGTGATTCTTTTTATTCTTACAGTACTTCTCGTACTCAACTACGCCATGGACTGGGTGCGTGTAAGACAACTACGCTATGGCAAGTAAGTGGGTAAAGGGTATTTTGACGGTGTGTGGAGCAGTACTCCTCTCGACACTCGGTATTTTTGCTGCTGATTCAATGCAGGGAATTAATGGCGGCATTGGGCAGATGGCCGGTGTAGGGAAGGTAGGAATTTGTAATGAAGGCGCAGTACCCCTCACTGTCGATGGGCGTGTGCTCTGTGTGGATATGTATGAAGCAAGTCCATCTGAAAAATGCCCATACCGTACACTCACTAATGTGATGAACAGTGAAGAAAATAGTAAAAATGAGGAATGCTATGCAGCCTCGGTGCCCGATGCAACACCATGGAACTATGTGACCTTGCCGCAGGCGCAGCGTATATGTGCCCAAACAGGGAAGCGTCTCCCCACAAGTGCCGAGTGGTATCACATCGTGCTCGGTACGACCCCTGAATCCTGTACGATACAAGGAAATGCGGTAGCGCAGACAGGGAACACAGCGTGTGTCTCTACAGCGGGTGCGTATGACGCGGTGGGAAATGTGTGGGAATGGGTTGATGAAGAAGTGGTGGGTAATACCTACGGCGGGAGGCAACTTCCTGAGGAGGGGTACGTGACTTCGGTGGATGCACAAGGGGTGGCAGTGACCACTGGTGAAACCGCAGATGATTTATATGGAAAAGATTATATTTGGACAAAGAATGAAGGAGTGTTTGGTATGATTCGCGGTGGATTTTATGGAAGTAATCAAGATGCGGGACTGTATACCATCAATGCATCGGTACCCACCGGCTTTGCGACGCAAGGTGTGGGCTTTCGCTGTGTAAAAGATACGTTTTAGAGTCGGTGATAGGCGTATACTGTATATATGAAATGGGGGAAGATTGTCCTGCTTGTTTTTGGTGCGCTTGTTATTACTGCGCTCGGCATTGACGCTGCAGATACGATAGGAGGTGCAGAGGGCACGCTTCTTTCACAGGTGATTTCCCGCAATGGGGGAGCCTGTCCTTCGGGTATGACGCCAGTCTCCACAATCCCCAATATCACGTGTGTCGATACCTATGAGGCTTCTGCAAAAGATACTTGCCCCGCGCCCGTGCCCGAGCAGATGATGGCGACAAAACAAAACCTCGATGCAAGTACGTGTACTGCGGAATCAAAAAAAGACGCTACTCCATGGCGCTTTATTACGCGCGACCAGGCGATGCAGATGTGTGCCCGCAGCGGCAAACGGCTTCCCACGAGTGCCGAATGGTATGCGCTTAGTCTCGGTATGGCAAATGTAGAAGCGGTGTGTAATGTGTCGCAAAAAAGTATTAGCAAAACAGGCGCACTTGCTGAATGTAAGTCACCGAGCGGGGCATACGACCTTGTGGGAAATGTGTGGGAATGGGTGAGTGATGATGTGATAAACGGTATACACAATGCTACACCAGTGCCGGGTACCGGCTTTGTATCGCAGATTGATGCCAACGGCATGGCGACTGTTGTTGCTGATGCGCCAAGCGACCTTTTTGATAAAGACTATTTCTGGTCGCGTACTGATGGTGCCTACGGCATGATTCGTGGTGGCTATTACGACAGTGGTACTGACGGCGGTGTGTATACGGTGCACGCCGACACTCCTCCCACCACTTCGGGTACAGGTATTGGATTCCGCTGTATTAAATAACTGACACTGTGCAATAGTACTACCCAAGAATGAGCAATCATGCGGTACAATAAAGGGACACCATGCGATTGCAGGGAATTTTAGAGTATACAAAAACAAAGTGGCTTCTGGGCGCAGTGTCTTTACTCGTGCTTCTTTGCGTTCATCAGATTGTGTTTGCGGCAACCATAACAAACTATAGTGACCGCATATCAACATCGGCACCGAGCGCAAGTGCAAACCACACCATCGACTTCACCACCAGTGTTGCGATTCCTCCAAGCGGATTCATTCGCTTTACTCCCGATGACGGTGATTTTGACATACCTGCATCAGCTGATTTTGATTTTGATAATATTGCGCTGTATGTAGCAAATGGGGGTGAACATATACTTCGTGCGGCGACCACATCCGCAAATGCCTCCGAAGACGGTATCACGTTTACCACAGGTACATCGGGGAACGTAGAAATAACCCTTAATAGTACCGAGGGTATTCCTGCAGGCGCACGGGTACGGCTTCTTATTGGTGGTAATACGCCAAATGCCACAACTACCGATGTGGGCATTACGAACCCGCCTACTACGGGAACATTTGAATATTTTATCGAGGCGGGTGATGGTGTAACCAACGCACGGGTGCGTGGCCTCTACGCAATTGTAGATGAGGTGCGCATTCAGGACGTGGACACGCGAGAAACAAATCCACCATTTCGCTTTAATGGTGCCCCTGCAGGAGAACTTTCAGGAACGACACTTGGTGTAGAAATATCATTTGAAACAGACGAATTTGCACGGTGTCGATATACAACCGCTTCAGGGACGCCTTATTACTCTATGTGGAATGAGTTTTCCACATCATTTCAAACAAACCACTCTATAACCATAACAGTTGCAACAAATACTACATACACATACTTTATACGTTGTATTGATGACGAAGGAAACATGAACTTGGATGACTATGTAATCACATTTACGATACCTGAGTTTCCCATAGGTGATCCTGGCGGAGATAGTGGAGGTGATGGTTCTGGCTCGGGAGGTGGTACTGGAACCGGTGATACCGGATCAGGAAGCGGTAGTACTAATGGTTCCGGTGGAGGTGGTGGAAGTGCTGGCGGTTCGGGAAGTGGTGGTGGCGGAGGTGGTGGTTCGGGAGCGAGTAGTGAAGGTGATGGGGGGAGCGGAGGTCTTGAAGGTACCGACAAGCCATACCAGAGTGGTGACGGACGCGTTATTATCAACGGATATGCATTTCCACGCAGCACCATCACCATACTTGTAGATGGACAGATAGCAGACACGGTCACGAGCGGTGGCGATGGTGCGTTCTCGAGCACACTCGACGCTATTGCACGCGGTGCGTATACCTTTGGTGTATATGGTACTGACAAGAGTGGTGTGAAGTCGAGTACGTACTCGACAACATTCACCGTAACGGGTGCTCGCGGCTCTACACTTTCAAACATCAACGTAATGCCATCCATAAAAGTGACACCAAATCCCGTTGACCCCGGTGCTGTACTTACGGTGAGTGGATACTCTATCCCGAATGCGACTGTGACGATAGAAAATCAAAATGATAAATCAAGTGCGTCGCTTAAGACATTCACTGCAACTTCAGATAACAATGGTGCATGGTCCGTGCAGGTACCTACCGACGGCTTTAATAAAGGTACCTATAAGGTGCGTGCGAAGGCAAAGCAAGAAGCAGGCATAAGCACCAATTTCTCCGGATATACCTTCTATGGGGTGGGTGAAGCAGCAAAAGTAGCGCGCAGCTCCGACCTTAATCGCGATGGTAAGGTAAATCTTATCGACTTCTCTATTTTGCTCTTCTGGTGGGGAAGCGCCGGCGGTAATTCTAATCCCCCTGCAGATATCAATGGTGACGGCAAAGTTTCACTTACGGACTTCTCTATCATGATCTTCAATTGGACCGGATGACCCTAAAATAAGGAGCACGAGCGACTATATTTTAGGAGTCCGTCTGAAAATTTTATTCCTAATAAATTTTCAGACGTCGTTGTGATGTGTGATTGGTTATAAAGAACTTGTTGCAGAAAATTCTAAAATCCTTTCTCGACACGAACTTGAAAAAACCACGCATAAACCTAAAGTTACCAATCCTTCGGATTGGTAACTTTAGGTTTTGCTATGCTCGCGCTGTGTGCGCTCCGCAATGCTTTTTTAAAGTTGTGCCTCAACGGATTTTTTCTCGTTTGAGTCTTTAAGAACTTGTTGACGTACTGCTTTTATGCGTGCTGAAGAAAAGGAGTGCGGAAAAAGAGTTCTGTCGCTAGTATACAAAGCTCGCGGCGAGAAAAGAATTTGTTTTGTGAGAAGTACGGAAGAAGAAAGAAGCGTTGTTCGATTGTTGTAATGCAATCACACATTTGTGTATAACTGCGAGAAAAAAAATATGATGATGACGTATACTATACACGTATGTCCTTTTTGCAAAGACTGAAAGGCCGAGGTGTTCGTACCGAGCAACGCTTGCAATCAAGCGAGGAAGAAACCGCGCTCGACAAAATCGTACAACTCGACGTGGACGTGTTTCAAACCACGGATCTTATTGTGGTGTACGCACAGGCTGCGGGTGCCGAACTTTCTGATATTCACGTATCCATCGAAGGAGACGCTGATGTCGTGCTTATTGAAGGTAAGCGCCTTCGCCCTACGCATCTTGCCTTTGCAAAGAAAAAGCCAGAAGGTGCATTTTTTACCGAGGAGTGTGTATGGGGTGATTTCTATCGCAGAATCATTCTTCCGGAAAGTGTTGATATTGCACACGCCGAAGCAAAGGTAAAAAATGGCGTCCTTGTCCTCGTTCTGCCACTCTTGCGACCAGAGGAAAAGGAGAAAGTGAGACTTAAGATTAATCGGGTAAAAGGGAAACCGACCCGATAAAGACACCGTATGATTGTTCCTTCAGTACCTTACAGATTCACAAAAATAGTAATATCCCTAGCGCTCTTTGTGAGTGCCTTTTGCGTGTACACAGCATCGGCGCTCGCTGCTGATGTTGCGGTCTCTCCAAGTACCGGCTCATACTCTGTCGGCCAGTCATTTACGGTTACTATTCAAACCAATCCGCAAGGGAAGAGTGTCAACGCAGTAGAGACACAACTTAGTTTTGATAACACCAAACTCGCCGTATCAAATGTCTCGAAGACAGGCTCAGTATTTTCTCTCTGGACCACCGAGCCTACCTATTCCAATGCCGCGGGTACCATTACACTCGGCGGTGGAAGTCCGACACCATTTTCGACACGTTCCAATCTCGTTTCGGTTACCTTTAAAGTACTGAAGGAGGGTACCGGTACCGTGACCGTTGCTTCTGCGTCAGTGCTTGCTGCTGACGGTCTCGGTACCAATGTGTACACAGGCCCCACCAATGCTTCATACACCCTTACTGCTGCAACAACTCCCACACCCCCACCACCTACTCCAGAGCCAGTAGAAAAACCAGTCGATACTCCTGAAGAAGAAAACAATGACGCAACGATTACTTTTGGTGATCCACCACGAGCGCCAGAAGCTGGGTCTGCAGTATTCCTTGATCCTGAAGTATGGTACGCAACGAAAGTTGGTGTGTTTACCTGGGAAGTACCCTTTGACGTAGATGTGCTTGCTCTTGATATTGCCACCTCATCAGAGTTTGACCCTGATACTGAGTATGATCCGCCGATTGACCAAGTATCACTTACTCCGGAGATGCTTATTGATGGCGTACAGTACCTCACGATGCAGTACAAGAATCAAGTGGGCTGGGGAGGAATCCTTCACCGCAAGCTCCTTATCGACACACTTCCTCCTGAAGCGTTCACTATTAATGTACGTGCAGGCAACTCACCATCCGCATTCCCACTTCTTACCTTTGAAGCAAATGATGTCACGTCAGGAATCAAGAAGTATGAGTTGAGTATTGCAAACGGCGAGCCTGTAGAAATCACTCCTGATGAAGCAAAGCTCGGCTATATGCTCAAGAATCTTGAGGATGGGACATATACGGTCACCGTTACCGCATTCGACTTTGCTGGCAACAAGACAGTGTCTACCGTAGCAGTACTCATTACTTCCGGATGGCATCCACCAGTAGAAGTGGTAGCCACGGGCTCAATTTGGGATATTTTCAAGGGAAAGAATTTGATTATTCTCCTTCTCCTCCTCGCGCTTATCGCTGAATTTGCGTACATGATGTACACGAAGAAGCAGCACGAGCAAAAAGAACAAAAGTTGCGCAAGGAAACTCGTGAGATTCAGGATCAAATGGAAAAAATCTTCTCTGCACTTCGTGATGAGATTTATGACCAAATCAATTTGATTACGAAACACGAACGACTTTCAAAGAAAGAGCGAGAGGCGGTAGAGGGACTCAACCAAGCACTTGAAGTTTCTGAGACACTTATCGAGAAAGAAATCACTGACGTGAGCAAGATACTAAAATAGAATTTTTCGGACGTCTCATGAGTTTGAAGTAAGGTTGAAAGGACTTTTAGCACACCACAACGACTCCCAGGAATTTATGAGAAATAAATTCTGTGCAGTCCACAGTTATACCCCGTCAAATCTAGGTTTGATGGGGTATAATTATAGTTGAGCCGTACTCTTTTTGAGTATTGGCTCCCTTCATCGTGTGATGAAATTTTCCTCTCAAAAAGCAGGAAACAAATTTAAAAAACTGATATTTAGAGCGCTAGAATGGAGAGAGCGGTGTTTTACTCGTGTACGAGCACCTTTTTCTTTAACGACTAATCTCGACTCGCTCAAACACACTCGTCATGGTGGTCAAAAATATCGATTGCACACGAGCAAAACACTCTTTGCAAGCATCATTTTCTGTGTCCTGTTTGTCTTTGTTTTTGTGTCTGTGGGTAGCCCGATATTCTCTATTGCTGAAGAACAAAGTGCTCTAAAACCGACCATTGGTTCGATTGATATTTTCCCTTCGGAGGTGACTGGATCGGCGTGGCGCAACATCGAAACACTTGCGTCACAAGATTTAGGTGAGCAGTCATTGTTCCAAGATTTTAATCGAAACAACTCTGCCTACCTTGATGGGAAAGCAAGCAACAATAATTCAAATACTGATTCACGCGAAAATAGTATTTCTGATGATGTGAACGTAGGTGGTGAAACTACTCAAGAATCGTCTGAGGAATCTACGGTGACCACTGAAGGAGAAGCGGCCGCTTCGACTGATGCGAATGAATCACAGGAATCAGCAGGAACTGAGGCGACTGCGGTAGAGGAAGAAGCGTCCGACGAACAGGCTGCGCCAGAGGAAGAAAGCACACCAACACCAGACGTAAGCGCTGCACAATCTTCGTCATATTTCTCGGTGTTCAATCGTGTGATTGGTGACTTCCTCCTTGCACAAGCAGAATCCACAGAGCCAATCATAGCCGAAACTGAAGATACACCGATGCCCGTGGACGAAGTTACTGAGACTACTGTCGAGGAAAACATTGAAACTGAAGTGGATGCAGAAGGAGATACGGTAATGCCCGTAGATGCGGAAGGCGCAGTAGAGGTGTCTGATGTGGAAATCGATACAACCGACGACGAAGCTACTTCAGACGACGATACATCTGATTCTGATGACTCAGTAGCGGGAGACACTGATGCAACTACATCAATCAAGCAACAGCCACGATCGTATGAACTCACGGCCCGTGACTTCGGTATTCCAGAACTTGCAAGCGGGCAAGTAATCGACAATCTGCAACTGCGTCTTTCACTTGCAGGACAGTACGATAGCGCGCGCGTTGATTCTCTCGGATTCATTTCCGTTGACTATTCATTTGGTGAGTTTGAAAAAAATGCTGGAAGTATCCTTTTGGAAGCAGAGGCATCAAATGCAATCAACGGTGGGTACTATTTGATTCCACTCCCTTCCATTACCGACCCAGCCTTACTTTCTGATCTTACGATTACGGTTTCGTTTGTGGGGGATACTTCAGCACTTGAATCACTGTACATCGATTCACTATGGCTTGAGGCAGGAACGCTTACCTTTAACAAAGAATCACTCGAAGGACGCTTTTCAAGTGATGAAATGCTCAAGCACCTTGACGGACTTGAACAAACTGAATTGGTGAGTGACCGCCTCGACTTCCTTCGTGAAGAACTTCCTCAATTCAACCTTAAATACACGTCACAGCGAAATATCCTTGTGCGCGCATTTCGATACCTCATTGGTTCTGATTTAGCGTCGGTGTCAGGTGTGACCATCAAAAATGCTGACGGTGATTCAGTCGGAATTACTCCAGAATATTCCATCACCGAAGACGGGCTTGTTTCTATCGTAATGACGGACGCTGACCGCGAACGACTACGACCAGGTCTCTACAGTCTTGAAGTGCAATTTAGCGAAGGAGGATATGAGACTGTAGACTCTCTTGAATTCCAGTGGGGTTTGCTTTCAATCAATAGTAATCAAACCGAATATTCACAGAATGACATTGTGAATATTTCGCTCGGCGCACTTTCTCCAAACGGTAATACCATTTGTAATGCAACGCTCAATTTGTATATTGCTAATCCAGAGGGATTTATTACGAATACACCCGTGACTTCGTCTGGTCAGTGTTTCGGAAACAATGTCACTGACGTTCCTGACTTCAGTGCGTCGTTTGTAGCGGATATGCCAGGTACTTACGAAATGTATTTTGAGCGCGTGGACGATTTGGGTAATGTTATTTCACATACGATGGACACGTTTATTGTGGCAGCGGTGCAACAGATTGTGATTGAACGTAATGGCCCTACCCGTATCTATCCGCCATCGATGTATCCGATGGAACTCACCGTGCATGCTCTCCGTAGTGCCTTTGAGGGTGAACTCATTGAGCGAGTGCCGGGCAACTTCCGTGTCTACAATACCGATGCGCGTATTCGTACCATGGATGGCTACACAGAATTGGTGTGGGACCTCAGTGTTGCAGCCGGAGAAAGTCAGACGGTGTCCTATGAGTTTGATGCACCTGATCTTTCTCCATACCTCTATGAATTAGGGCCTGCACAACTTGCTGGTACACTGACACCCGATGCATCACTACAACCTACAATTACCCCCGAGGGTGAAGTACCTCTCGTCGTAGAAGAAGGGGTTGCAGAAACAGACGATACGGAAGCATCCGATGCGGAGCCGCTCACTGATTCAGATACTCCTGATTTAGTAGAGACAATCCCATCAGAAACAATCCCTGGTTCTGAAGAAACAACTCCACCTGAAACCGTGCCAGGTGACACAGAAGGAGAGGACGAGATAACACCAGAACCTGCGCCTGTCGAGGAGACACCAAGTGAGCCCGTCACGACACCGGAAGCCCTCCCGAATGAACCAACATTTTTGCCGAGTGATGTCATTATGGACTTGCTCTTGCCATCAGAACCCGTGGTTGAAGAGGTATCACCGGTGTCATTCCTGCAATCAATGCTCGGTACATTCGTGCATGCGCAAGAAGTCATCGAGGAGGGAGAGCCTATTATGGAATCCACCACGGTGATTTCTGTGGGTGAGGTGCCAGTGACTGTTGCGGAAGCTACTTCTACAAATGTGGTCTTCCTCGAACATCGACAGTGGCAGATTGCATCAGATGCCACGGGAAGTATGGTTTTGTTCTGGGATAATGGAGCATCCATCCCTACAGGATGGTCATGTCTCTCCTGTGGTTCTGGCTCGTTCTTCCAAAACTTTATTCAAGGAAATTCCACCTACAACACGACAGGAGGTGCAACAACACACACCCACAACCCATCAGGCTCGGTGACTGCCTCGGCACTTGCAACGATTGGAAACGGTGGTGGTAATACCTCTGCAACCGTAGGACATACACACTCGTTTACACCAGTCGTGAGCAATGCGTCCAACCTACCCTCATACAGGCAGTTGCGCGTAATTCAGTTTACCGACCATGCCGGTGAACCGGAAAGTATTCCTGCAGGAGCAATTGGTATCTTTGATGTGGCATCGTCTTCGCTTCCGAGTGGCTGGACACGCTATGCTGCACAAGACGGGTATCATATCCGTGGTGAAAATACACCCGGCACTACGGGTGGCTCTAATACCCATAGCCACGTTGTTTCGGGAACGACCACGGCTGCTGCAGGTACCACAGGAGGTGGTGGTGGTGCAACCGGTGCAGCAGCAGCCCACACACATACACTCAGCACGACAACGAGTGTAATAAATACTGAGCCACCGTACATTACGGTGCTTCTTGCGAAGGTTGGTACGGATAGCCTGCCCCCAAATAATCTTATTGCAATGTGGACGGATGAGGTTCCTGGTGGTTGGACCGACGTCTCATCTGCAGCTACTTCGACATTCAATGGACGTTTCCTTAAGGCCGGGGCAACCTTTGGTGCTACGGGAGGTGTGTCAAACCACAACCACATAAACATCAACAACGCGAGCAGTACTGCACCAAGTGCAACGGTAAACGATACAGCAGGCGCACTCGGTGCAGGTGGTACACATACGCATAAAATCAATGTGACTGGGTTTAATAGTCCAAGCAACCTTCCGCCGTACCTCACCGTGATTATGGGTAAGCGTGCAAACTATAATCCGTTCTACACTCAGACCTCATTCCGTTGGTACACCAATACCGACGCACAACTTCCTACAGATGTGTGGCCAGCGGGTGGTACCAATATTGCGCAGGGGGAAGCGATTACGGCAACATCGTCTCCGGTAAAAAATAGTGAAGTAGTGCGACTTCGTATGAGCACGCGCGTGGCCAACGCTACCTCCACCACGGGACAGACATTCATACTTCAGTATGGAGAAAATATAAGTACCTGTGACGCTATTGGTATATGGAATGATGTCGGCACCAGTACCTCAAATACAATATGGCGTGGATACAACAATGCAACCCCTGCTGACCACGGCACGCTTTCCTCAACACTGCTCACAGGCAGTACGGTGGGTGAAACCTATGAGGAAAATGGGTATGCGACTGTCACGCCAAATCAGATTGTGGTAAATGGAGTAGGTGAGTGGGACTTTGTACTCCAAAATAATGCTGCGACTCCAGGCACGGAGTACTGTTTCCGTATGGTGCAGGGCGACACCGCGCCATTCTTTGCCTATACGAGTTATCCAAAACTCCTTACCAACAATACTCCACTCACACCGACACTGGTGACTCCTTTTGATAATCAAAAGAGTGTGTCCATTACTCCTTCATTCTCGTTTACTGCGACTGACAGTGAAGGTGATCGTCTTGAGTATGAACTTACTGTTGATGATAGTTTTGATTTCAGTTCACCAGCATTTACAAAAACATCATCAAATTATCCTACTGATACTGGATGGGCGTCATCAACGTTTGCTTCGGGTGCTACTGCGACATACACTATCCAGCCAGCAGATGCTCTCTTGAATGGCACCACATACTGGTGGCGTGTACGCACCCGTGACCCGCTTGGCTCCAACACATGGAGTGCAACCTCTACCATTCAAAGCGTCACTATAGACACGACACTTTCTGCAAATGCATGGTTCCAAACTTTAGGGCTTCAATTTGAGGATGATACGCGTACAAACATAAGTACAACAACAGGAAGTGTAAATTTGTCAACGACTTCGAAAAGTGTACCGACAGTAGTGAGTGGATGGACATCAAATGTTGTATCTCCTGGTATATCGCTCACTCTCACAAAGCCTGCCAATGTTGAAGTGGGTGACCTACTTTTGATACTTGTAGGTAACGACGATACCACAAACACCGATCAGTGGGATAATGCAACACTGAAACCGTCTGGATTTACGCTGATTAACGAATCGGGAAACAACGCAAACTCTCAGGCTCACTCGGCTGCCTTCTATCGTATTGCAGATGGAACTGAGAACGCTACCACGAGTGTTCCTGCGCAGGCATCTGCAGACTTCTGGGGGTATTACGTACGTGTCACGGGTGCATCGACCACAAATCCAATCAATGTGATTGGTGGTGACTATAATGGCTCTGCTGCCGCAAGTCATGCGATACCAAGTATCACGACGACCCAAGCAAATACACTTGCGTTTTACATGCTTGCAGGCGATGGTGCTGATACCTACCCATTCAGTGTCTCAGGTACTGGCTGGAGCGAAAGTGCAGAAATACAAGCGGGGGCAGGTGCGACAGAGTCGGCAGGAACATGGGGAACACGCTCCATGGTGGCTACGGGTGCGACGGGAGCTGCTACAGTGGCACTCGCAGTAAATGACAGCGCTTCCGGGTTCCAGTTTTCAGTGAATGCGGGAAATGCGCAGGGTACGATTATGTCACCGGAGATTGATTTTGATTGGGTGCCTGGTCAGGCAGACTGGGGAGATGTGATTTGGAACACCACCGAGCCAGCAAATACTGATGTAAAACTCAGGTTGTATTATTCGAGTACGACGGCATGCGATAGGATTGTCCCTGAAAGCGTACTCCCAGGAAATAGTGCTGGATTTGACGTGAGTCAAAGTGGATTTTGGATATCATCGTTGTCGACAACAACGTATAACCGTATCTGCGTGAAGGCAACACTCAGTATTGCGCCCGGAGCAACCTCGCCATCACTCGATGCATGGACGGTGGGATGGGTGGTGCCAAACCAGATACCTGGTACACCAGTGCTTGCGCTCACTCCCGCATTTGAGTATCAAAAATCAACAACAACACAACCAACACTTGGTGGATTTGCAGCGACTGATTATGAGAATAATGCACTCGAGTACGAGATCATTGTGGATGACGACGTTACACTCACGTCACCGATCTTTACCAAGCAATCATCAAATTATCCCACTGATGCAGGATGGAGTAGCGCTACCTTTAGTGCGGGTGCAACAACAACCTACATCGTTCAATCTGCCGACGCACTCGCCCCAGGGACGACCTACTGGTGGGCAGTGCGCGCGCGTGACCCACTGGGTACCAATACCTGGAGTGCAACTTCTTCAGTGCGTAGTATTACGATTAGTACCGGTAACGCCACACCCGAGTGGTATCAAACAACAAACGCACAATTTGGTTTCAACGGTCTCGCAAATGCGACTGCAACAGGAGACGGTATCCAGATTGCAACACTTGGTTCTGCTGTGGTGGACATTACGACACAGTCAGGATGGTCACAGCAGTACGCAAATACCGCGTACCCATCAGGTACGGTGAACGCATCATACTCGGTTGGTGCGGGTACCGACCGGGTTCTTGTCGTTGCTGTCGCATCGACACGTAGTACTGCGGGCACACAAACTGTAGGTGTGTACTACGGAGGGAAGCCACTCACCCTTGCTACTGGAGACGGCACCAACGCAACAAATGTCAACCATACATATTTGTACTATCTTAAAGATGCAGATATTACTGCAGCAACAAGTACGGTGCTCAACGTTCAAGTTACGGGGGGTACGGCGTATTATACATTCGTATATGCATCAGTTTTTGCGGGGGTAAATCAGTCGGTGGTGTACACAGATGCGCGAAACCACTTTGACGCAACTGCAGACATTACTGTTGGCCCCTTTGCGGCTGGACTTACTATTGGTCAGGGAGATCAAGCAATCGAAATCGTAAACCTCGCGCGTTCTGCAGTGGGTAATAATGCACGCACCGTGACTACGTGGTCAAATGCAACATGGCCAAATCCATCGACAGTGAGTACACAGGTTACCCCGGCGGCAAACTGGGGAGTGGGTCTTCATATCAATAATCGAAACGCAACCACTTCGGGAACAGAAGCATCTGCGCATACCGCAAACAATGCAAACACTGTTGACTCTATGAGCGGTATGAGTCTTAAGGTTTCAGGAACGGGAAGTATTGGTACGGCCACCTCTACTATTATCGATCATGACTTTGTCCCAGGTCAAAGTACATGGGGTGAAGTGGCGTGGGATGCAACAGTACCAACGGGTGCGGAATTGCGTATGCGTGTCTACTACGCCTCAACCTCAACATCGACGTGTAACGTGATGGTACCAAACGGTGAACTTCCGGGGAATACTGCTGGTTTTGATGTTTCTGCGAGCCCGCTTAATATTTCGGGACTTTCAACAACGACCCGCAACCGCATTTGTCTTGTGGCGAGCTTTGATCAGGCAAGTGCAATTTCGTCACCGATACTCAATGATTGGTCTGTTCGATGGGTGCGTTCCCCACAGTTTACGCAAGAGGATTATCGTTGGTATCAAAATATCGATGCATATACTCCTGCAGATGCATGGGTAAGTGGCGTGACACCGCTTCTAGAAAACGAACCCATTGATGTGGATGGAGCGGTACTTCCAGACGCCGCGCTGCGCCTTCGTATGTCTCTTATGAGTACGACGACAAGCGCTTCAATAGGTACTGCATCATTCAAACTACAATTTGCGGAAGGGGCAACCTGTAGTGCTGACCTTATCTGGTATGATGTAGGGGATACCGCAAGCACGACGGCGCTCTGGCGTGGTTTCAATAACCCTACTATTGCTGATGCAACGATACTTCCGTCCACGTTACTCACCAATTCTGATGTTGTGGAATCGTATGAAGAGCGCAACAATTCGTACCCCAATCACACTGCAATAAATGTGGGTCAATACGGTGAGTGGGACTGGACCCTGTACAATGACAATGCTGTTGCAGGAAGTTCATACTGTTTCCGTATGGTGAATGCTGATGGTGACCTGCTTCGGTCATACACCAATTATCCGTCACTCATCACCAACAGTACACCTGATGCGCCGACCCTCTATACCCCTTTTGATAATGAAAAATTCGCGAGCACGACTCCGTGGTTTGAATTTGTTACCAATGACTCCGAAGGTAATGAGGTTGACTATCGCATACAGATTGACGACGATCCTAATTTTGGTTCAACGGCTATTGATACCGAGTCGGAGACAAACCTCGATGACTTTATAAACATTGGAGAAACGTCAGACAAAACGCCATTCAATAACTTTGCGCGTATGCGCTATTCGATTCCTTCGGCACTGACAAGCGGTATTACCTATTGGTGGCGTGTGCAATCAAAGGATGTTGGTTCGGGTGCGTATGGTGCGTGGTCTACTGCAGACAGCTTTACCATTGGTTCAGTAAGTTTTAGCACCTGGCTGCAAACGACAGAAGCGCAGTTTGATACGGACACACTTGTGGGAACGAACGCGACTGCAGGCGATCTTGTTGCATTTGCAAGCGGGTCTACAACAGGTACAACAACGAGTACCGCCATCAACTTTAGTGATGGTACCACGGGTAACGCATGGGGAAGTTTTACGTTTACCGAGACAGGTTCTGCAAACGATATTCTGTACCACCTTGAGTATTACCTCGATGGCGCATGGGAACTTATCCCCGATAGTGCGCTTTCAGGCAATGCTGCGGGCTATGACACGTCACCAGTTGATCTCCTTGACCTCGATAGTTCGATATACGACGTGATACGTATACGGGCCAATTTTAGAAGTGGTACACCAACACTGACTGAGTGGGCAGTAATCTGGGGAGAGCGCGTGTCGGTGACCACACATATACATCCGTTCGATAACGAAAAGTTTGCCACGACGACACCAACATTTACCTTCTATTCCACTGACCCACAAGGACAAGATCTCGAATATGAAATCTCGTGGTCAACCGACTATACCTTTAGTACAGGTACAACCACACGAAACTCGAGTACTTCGCCCGCAGGCTTTACCAATCTCACGACGGGTGCTGATACCGTAAGTCCGTATATTTCTGGTGACACCATTGCGTACAAGGTACAGACAGCAGATATACTTACAGCAAGTTCTACGTACTGGTGGCGTGTGCGTGCAAAAGACCCCTCGGGAAGCAATAGTTTTTCATTCTGGTCTGACCCGTGGAGTTTCACCACGGCAACATCAGGTGAGCCGGTAATCGTTTCGACATGGCATCAGACACTTGGTTTACAGTTTGAAAAGGGAATACTCACCGACGTTTCAACTGCGTCAGGAAGTGTGGGTATTGGTGGTGGTATTGTGCTTGAGAGTGGATGGACATCAAATGTCGCCGTGCCAAACTCGTCACTCACACTCACGAAGCCAACAGGGGTACAAGTAGGCGATCTTCTCCTTATTATTGTCGGAAATGACAACACTGTTGCCACCGCTCAGTGGAATAACATCGGTCTCAAACCTTCCGGCTTTACCTTTATCAATGAAGCAGGAAACGCTTCGTCACAAGCACACACCGCAGCCTTTTACCGAGTTGCCGATGGTACAGAAGGTGCAACAGTCAATGTTCCTGCACAATCGTCGAATGACTATTGGGGCTATTATATGCGTTTGACGGGAGTAGATACTGCAAGCCCAATCAATGTCACTGGTGCAGACTACAACTCAGCCGCCAACCTTCTCAACCATCCCGTAACGAGTATTACTACTACCGTAAGTGAAGCGCTTGCGTTTTATACCCTTTCAGGGGACGGCGGTGATACGTATCCATTCAGTGTTGCGGGCACAGGGTGGGTAGAGCAAGCGGAGATTCAGGCGGGTACCCTGGGTACGAACGCTGCAGGTACATGGGGAACACGTGCAATGTCGACTGCAGGAGCCACAGGTGCAGCAACCGTTACCATGACCGCAAGTGATGGTGCATCGGGCTTCCAATTTGCACTGCGTCCATCGCCGCTGACATCGGGTGTCATTAAATCTCCGACAATCGATTTTGATGACGGGAGTGGGCCTGCATGGGGTCAGCTTTCATGGAAGGATGTTGAACTGAGTGGTAGCCAGATTCTGTATCAACTTGAATATGTGAACGGAGCAGGTGCATGGGAAGTGATTTCAAACGCAGCACTTTCAGGCAATGAGACCGGCTTTACTTCTGGCCCCGTGAATCTCGAAGGTCTCAACACGACGACATACAATCAAATTCGTATCGTCG
>CAZMYZ010000010.1:0-27677 GCA_964570795.1 uncultured Candidatus Saccharibacteria bacterium | reverse complement strand
AAAATAGCGACAACCTGTACTGAACATGTAATGTTCAAATCCTCTCTTGGGCACCAATCAAAAAAGTCAGACATCAGTCTGATTTTTTTGATTGGTGTGGCGGAGCGTTGTGAGTCGCCCTCAAAAGGCGACGAACCGCGAGCCGGGGTCGAGAGTGCTTATTATTTTAAGAACGCAGTTCCTTAAAATAATTAGATAAAACAATCTGGGAGATGGTTTTATCGTGACCAAAAGCCTTAGTTATTGACCTGACGCCAAATTATAAAAAGGTCGGCTTTTTGCCGACCTTTTCTTATAGTCTAAGGACTTCTCGATAATCACCCACACCCTTTCCCCGAGACACAATATGCTACTATTTATACATCTATGAATGAGAAAAAAAATGTAGTCCTCCAAATTATTATTGCGGTAGCGGTAATTGTGGTTGTTATTGCGATTGCAATGACCTTTATGGCAGGGGATAAAAGTGAAAAAACTCAACCCACTGAGCAAAATACAGAATCAGAAGAATTGGTACAAAATACTGATGATGTAGTGATGGGTGTATACAAAGACAGTATTCTCCGCAGCAATGATAGAGGTTTAAATTTTGAAAATTATTTTAAAATTGCAACAACAACAAATGCAAAAATCGGCGTGGCCGACGTACTCAGTATCGCTTTTCATCCCAACACCGAAAGTCGTTTGGTAGTTTCTACCTATGATGACGGTTTGTTTTTGAATGAAGATCGCGTGAATAATTGGAAGCAGATTAGTTTCCCTCCAAAACAAATTTATAGTTTTATTCTCGATAAAAATGATCCCGATAATCGCGCGTTTGCATCGGGAGTTGTTTCAGGGAATGGGCGTATCTTTAGAACGGATACTCAAGGGCAGGCATGGCGTGCAGTGTATGCAGAACCAGGTATGGATACCTATATTTCTGCACTGGTGCAGAACCCACAAAATGCCAGTGTTGTACTTGCGGGAACGAGTGTAGGTACGGTAGTGCGAAGTATTGATGGGGGAGATACGTGGAAAAATATTGGTCAGAATATCAAAGGATATATCAGTAATTTTTCATATGATAGTTCCCGAGCCTCATTTGTATACTTGCTTGTGAAGAAGGGAAAGATTTATCATTCTGTCGATGGTGGACTCACGTGGCTTAATTGGGAAGAAGAAAAAACAAAAGAGGTAAAACGACTGAATGAGCAATCAACGTCACTTTCCCGAGCGGGTGATAAAGAAGGTGCAAAGCAGGTGAAAGCAGTTGCCACAGCGCTCCTTGAACGCAATAAAACAGAAAAGACACCTTCCGGGTTGCTATATATTGTCGCAGACCCAAGTGTTTCTGGAACAGTATATGCGAGTGCATCCACAGGACTATATCGCAGTACCGATTATGGAAAGTTTTGGAAGCCGGTAAACATTATTGAAAGTGCCTTGAAATTCCCAATACCGTCTGTAGCAATCAACCCGAATGATTCAAACGAGATTTCTTTTGTAGCAGGCAAGACATTTTACCGCTCTATAAACTACGGAGTGACCTGGGCAATTACACCTCTCGACAATAGCCGCAATGCGTCGTTTGTGGCGTACGACCCCTACGACCCCACAATTATCTTTATTGGCACGAGTGCGAAATAGAGGTTTGTCTTTTTCCCGTCTCGACAATTTGTCTAAAAACCGCTATAACTATGCGGACCACATGGCGGCTATAGTTTAGTGGTAGAACTCCGGTTTGTGGAGCCGGCCGTCCGGGTTCGATTCCCGGTAGCCGCCCAAAATGCCCACCCCGATACGAAAGTATCGGGGTGGTTGCATTTTGGAGCGGCTACCGGGAATCGAAAGCCGCAGGCCCATGTGAATTTCGAAGCGGAGCGGAGAAAGAGAGGGTCGAGGCAGGGCAGGAACCACACAATATTTTTAGAATGGAATGAACAAAAATATTGATGTGAGTTGCGCCGATTCCCGGTAGCCGCCCTAATGAAGATTTAGCTAAAAGGTCCCTGTACTCTGGGGATTTTTTGGTTCTAGCCAAACGATACCCTAGTGAGAATATTTTTTGGTATACTTTTGTGATGCAGTATTTCAATGTGAGACAGGAAGAAATAGAAGACAAGATGTTCAATATTTTTGTTGGCATCAGTCTTGGTAATAAATTACTTACCCCCGAACTCGCTCGTCACTACGTAAAATGGGCACACGAACACACCAATAAAAATGCGGTGATACTTATTGCCGATAAAATTGACGCAATCAATTGGGAGGTTTTTCGTGGACTTTCTCACGAGGATGCTCTAAAGAAAGTTGAACAAAAGGGATACAGCGTAGCAGGAATGTTTGATAAGGCAAAGCGAACGTTGGCACGAGAAACGGGCGACACAGGGTACATCTCACAGGTACACATTATCTTTTGGGAGGATATATACAATTGGGGTTACGATATGCTACGGAAGGTCATTGCTGACGAATACGAAAGTAACGATGAGTTCCGAGCACAAATCCTTGCACAAGTTGAGAAGTATATTGAGTTACGCCAAGCGGAGGTATCTGACGAAGATAAACATAGATTGGCAGGATACATCATTGATGAACTCCCAACTTTGATTGGTGGAATATACTGGGACAAGACACTTTACAACCTAATTTTGTATCCAACGTACGTTGACAGTGGAATGAGCCAGCTCGTTCTTGATATTCGTGGGGGAAAATATTTCAACGCTTCAAAATTACAGCTACGACAAATCTCTGTGCTCGTGGAAGATTATCTTGAAAAACCAAAAGACCTTTCCCAATTGAATGCAGACTAACATATAGTGAACTACACAGTGGGGTAGAACGTTGGAATGTAGATAGAAGGGTCGTTCAAATTTTGAAACACAGTTCTAACATCTCTATACAGAGACTGTTCAGGTTGTATGGTATTTTTTCAAAATACCGACAACCTCCTGAAACAGTTTCCTAAACTGTTTCAGCTCTGCGACGTCGCCCTAAAGTAGTTTTCTTCATTTTATGAAGACAAACAATGACTTTTCAGTTCTAACCTGATAGAGTTTTGGGTATGGAAGACGAACTTGGTGTAAAACGAGGAACCGTTAGACTGGTCCCACATAATCCTAATTGGAAAGCTCTCTTTGAAGAGGAGAAGAAGCTATTGCTTGCTAAATTTCCAAATACAATCCTCAAAATATCGCACGGCGGAAGCACTGCAATTCCAAATATCCCTGCAAAACCTATCATAGATATGTTTGCCGTGGTGCGGTCACTTGGTGAAGCAGACGCAATCAAAGATGATTTAGAAAAATTAGGGTATGAGTATGTCGGGGAAAGAGGGGTTCCAGAAAGGAGACTGGCAGTAAAAGGTCCTGAAGAAAGAAGAACACACCATTTGCAGTTTGTTGAGGAAACAAGCAAAGAATGGACAAACCACATTCTTATTCGTGAGTATTACCTCAAACATCCAGATGTCGCTGAGGAGTATGCGAGATTAAAACAGGACCTCGCTCAAAAATATCCAGAGGATAGAGTTTCATATACGAACGGTAAAGAGGACTTCATTGCATCTGTCATAGTGAGAGCAAAAAGAGAAGAAAGGGAAGAAAAAATTCCACAAATAATCAAAGACGTAGGTTTTGACTTTAGTTGGAGCGAAGAGAAGGTATGGAAACTTGATGTGCCTGTAGAGGAAATGAGCATCAATGAACTCACGTGGCATTTTGATATACCGTTTCTCTGGGAGAATGGCGTGTATAACCTCACTTCACGAGAAGTGATTGAGCATCCTGACGAACATAAAGCTGAATACGACAGGACGATGAATGCTGACCTCTCATATCCGATAGACATAATGGAGAATAAGGGTAGATGACTCATCCTTGATGGTCTGCATCGTTTGATGAAAACATTTATTCTCGGTATGCAGACAGTGAAGGTGCGGAAAATATCCCGTGACTACATTCCCGATATAGTGGAGTGAGCGGTGGGGTAGAACGTAGGAATATAAATACTCGTATCGTTCAAACGCTGGAAGACAGTTCTAACTTCCTCTACGACGTCGCCCAAAATGCCCACCCCGATACGAAAGTATCGGGGTGGTTGCAT
The DNA here is from genome assembly GCA_964570795.1 of uncultured Candidatus Saccharibacteria bacterium. Lineage (GTDB taxonomy): Bacteria > Patescibacteriota > Minisyncoccia > Phycocordibacterales > UBA918 > Damh-18. Next base: position 23,591 of record CAZMYZ010000010.1, on the reverse strand, counting down.
TTTGGAGCGGCTACCGGGAATCGAAAGCCGCAGGCCCATGTGAATTTCGAAGCGGAGCGGAGAAAGAGAGGGTCGAGGCAGGGCAGGAACCACACAATATTTTTAGAATGGAATGAACAAAAATATTGATGTGAGTTGCGCCGATTCCCGGTAGCCGCCCTAATGAGAAAAGAACTAAAATGTCCCATAAACAGGGGAGATTTTAGTTCAAGCCAAACGGTACCCTAGAGAGAATTAATTTTGGTATACTTTTGGTATGGAAAATCCTGAAAACAGAAATCTTAAATCGCACGAAAAATCTTTTGATGTTGAGTCTCGGGATAAGGTGAGAAGTGCGCTGACTCCGCTCATACAGGAAATCGGTATTGTAGTGGAGGCGTCAGAATTAAAAAATAGGACCAAGCAAGAAATGCAAGAATTCTTGCAGAAATTTTTAACGCAACTTGAGGATGATGGTTATGTATCTCGAGTGTGGGTGAGTTTCACCCCGGATGGAAATATCATGAGGGCACGTTCAGAGGAAGGTGTGTATGATTTAGATAATACCCTAAGATATCTTTGGTCAGAATTGGGAGGATTTCTCTCACCCCTCTCGGTTGTGCTTAATGATGAGTCGCAACAGGAAATGAGAGAGGTAAAAAAGGCCATTCAGGATTGTATTGAAACTCTGGAATAAAAATACTCGCATCACCCCAGACATTGTCACACCTCTTGCTGTCCCATACAGTCATTGATAGTTGAGAACTTTGCTATACTTACCATATGGAAACATATACTTGGTACCAAACACTTGTGAAACCTGAGTGGGCTCCACCATCGTGGATTTTTGGTCCTGTGTGGAGCGTACTCTATGCAATCATTGCTGCCTCATTTGGGTATGTCGCATATCTGTATTTTCATGGAAGAATACCATTTATCGTATTTCTTCCGTTTCTACTAAATCTTGTGTTTAATCTCGCATTTACACCACTCCAATTTGGTCTTAAAAATAACCTCTTTGCATCGATAGATATAGTGCTTGTACTTGGTACGCTGGTGTGGGCCTTCTACGCAATTTACTCCTATGTACCATGGGTGTCGTATGTAAATATTCCGTATTTCCTCTGGGTCTCTTTTGCTACGGTGTTGCAACTTACCATTACCTACTTAAATCTTTAAACGTTAAAATCGCGCCGCACTGTTTGACATCAATAAATCTACGTGGTATTTTCCGCGTAGATTTTCTTGTACATTTCACAACCTAAACGGAGGTGCACCATGCCTGGGAAACATATGCGGATTGGTTTTCAAAAGCCAGTGCTTGCAATCGTAATGGCGGGTGGTCGAGGTAAACGCCTTGGCCCACTTACACAGTATCGTTGCAAGCCCGAGATGCCTTTTGCAACAAATCGGCTTATTGATTTTGCGCTTGCTAATGCAATTAATTCGCAAATTATTAACCATGTCATGATTTTGACGCAGTATATGCAGCAAGGTCTCATCACGCATCTGAGTACTCACGATGGCCTCATTTCACATGGGTGGGGGAAGATGGTTAATGTTGTACCTGCGCAACAACAGCATGATGATGATTCCTGGTATAACGGCACTGCAAATGCGGTGTATCAAAACAGACAAATGATTCGCAATGATCCTGCGGAGATTGTGGTTATCCTCGCTGCTGACCATATCTATAAACTCGATATCCAACAGATGCGCACGTTTCATCTCGAGCAGAATGCAGATTTTACGGTGTGTGGCCTTACGATGACTCCCGAGGAGGCGGCGGGTAATTTTGGGGTTATGGAACTTGACGACGGTGCACACATTGTTGGTTTTGAAGAAAAACCTGCAGCACCAAAGACACTTCCCGATAATCCCGAGCGTTGTTTTGCATCGATGGGTATCTACATGGTGAATAAGAAGTTTCTCCTTGATGTGCTTGATGAAGATCATGTACAAGAAGATTCTGAGCATGATTTTGGGAAGAATATTATCCCGCGCATCATTGCAAAACAGGGTGCCATGTATGGCTATGATTACAACGAGAACGATATCACCGGAGAAATGCATGGGGATGCACTTGTTGCCCCAACGCGATATTGGCGTGATGTTGGGCGTATAGGGTCATATTGGGAAGCGGTCATGGATCTTACGGAAGTGGTGCCCATGATCAATCTGTACAACAAAAATTGGCCTATACCTACAGGCTGGGATGGTTTGCCTCCTGCAAAGTTTGTCAATCCTGACAAACAGCTAATGCGACATCTCATGGATACGCTTGCGGCCGGTGGGTGTATCGTCGATGACAATACGAGTCTTAAGCAAGTGGTGCTCTCGCGCAATGTCCGCATCCAAAAACATGTTGTTCTTGAACGAGTGGTGGTGTTTGATAATGTAACCATTGGTCCGCGTGTGCATATCAAAAATGCGATTGTCGAGGAGGACACACACATTCCTCCTGATGTACGCATCGGATATGATCTCGATGAAGATATACGAAATGGTGTCTTTATTGATACTGAACATGATCCGAAGTCGTGGTACCCACCTATTCGGGTGGTGACGAAGGATTCGTTTACGAAGTGAAGGACTATAGGCCGCATCCAGAGTGATGCGGCCTTTTTTATGTCTTGCTCTTTCATAAATATCTGCGACAATATGGGGATATGAATATGGAATCAATGAACGCTCCACAGAGCGAAGAGGAGGTGCCAAAGACTCGTGAGGAATTAGTGCAGGAAATCGCAGCAGCAGAAGCACGTATTGCGGTACTTAGGGAACTGAGCGCCAATCAGGGAGAGAATATTGATGCAGATTTCGATTCTCCAGAACTTATTGATTTTGGACATGAAGCAGAGGCACGGGAACTCGAGGAACAAATCGTTCTACTCAAAGCAGAACTCACCGCGCTCGATGACGAGGCGGCGCTCGACACTATTGCAGATGCGGCACAACGAAAACTTGATATATAAGAGACAATGAAAACCACCGTCTGCTTCCGCAGACGGTGGTTTTCATATGCTATAGTTTTCTACATGAAATCAATCACCAAACACTTTTTCTTTTGGCCAGTCGTCTTTTCTTTTGTGGCGCTTTTGCTCGTATGGTACAAGGCGGGCATATCTGCATTTTTGCTCGTCACCGTGCTCGCGATATTGGAAACGACACTTTCCTTCGATAATGCGGTAGTGAATGCAAAAGTTCTTGAGCGTATGGATCCTGTGTGGCAGCGCCGCTTCCTTACCTGGGGTATTGCGATTGCGGTCGTGGGGACACGTTTCGTACTCCCCATACTCATTGTGAGTGCAGCGCTCTGGATGTCACCGTGGTACATCACCGCGCTCGCAATAAACGATCCTGCGGCATACGGGCATCTTCTCGAGAGTGTCCATGGGACTATTACCGCGTTTGGTGGTGTATTCCTTCTTATGGTGTCGCTCAAATATTTCTTTAATAAAGCAAAGGATGTGCACTGGATACATGTGATAGAAGCACACTTGGTAAAGTGGGGACGTATCGAGGCTATCGAGATTGCACTTGCACTCACGCTTCTTGCGGTACTTGCATCAGTAACTCATTTCAATCCGGTCTCCGTGCTTATTGCCGGTATTGTGGGAATCGTTCTTTTTATTATTATGGAAGGGGTAGCGGGCTCGCTTTCGCTCGAAGCAGGGGAAGTGGCGCAGAGCGGAGCGACACTCTTTGTATATCTCAATGTACTCGACTCTGCATTCTCGCTCGACGGTGTCGTGGGAGCGTTCGCGCTCACGACTAATCTCCTTATTATTGTGGTGGGCTTGGGTATTGGTGCGTATTTCGTACGTTCGCTCACGCTCTATATGGTAGAAAAGAAGACACTCACACAACTCGTGTATCTTGAGCATGGTGCACATTGGGCAATACTCGGACTTGCTATTGCGATGCTTGCAAATCTCATTATTCATGTGCCTGAGGTAATCACGGGGCTTATCGGACTCGCCTTTGTGGCGCTCGCATATCGTTCATCGATACGACAGAGTAAGGGAAAGGCATAACATATGAAAACAGTAGTGGTGCATGACACAATGCAGGATGGATACACGTATGTGTGCACCGAGCCGGTGGGAAAACATTTCCATCCCGACTTCAAACCGCACCTTACACCAAAGGAGATGCTCGCACTTGGCGTTTTTGGTGGACTCTATATGACCGATTGCAGAGAAGAATTTCCTGCATCATGGTTTACCCATGCGAAACTTTCCCCAGATGGGAAGCGACATAAAGAATTGAATTATTTTAGAGTTAATGCAAGTCAGCCACTCTCGGTCTGGAAAGCAAAAGGATGGATTCACAAAGATGACCCACGGGGCTGGTTTCAGTGGTATTGCAGGTACTATAGCGGGAGACGACATGCGGATGACGAGCGGCAAATAAAGCGATGGAAGAATGTCGCCCGCCATGCCTACCAAATAGCGCACAACTGCATGCCGGGCGACCTCACCTGTCGGCCGCGCCAACGCCAGGCACTACTCCACTGGGCGTACGACAGTAGAAATATCTGATACACTATATCTATATGGAAGGGACTGATTTAGCAGGAGTGGTGATTATCACCTTTGTGATTGCAACGGGCATGGGTTACTACATCATGCGCCTTATTCTTGGGCTCTAAAGTGCGTGCGTGTATGTAATAAGCACACCAATACACACTACTCCGAAGAGTGTTGCGACAAATGTTTCTATAAAGTGATTTTTGTGTGAGTGACGGAGCTCGGGAATAAAGTCTGCGGTAGCAATATAGAGGAGGTTACCTGCAGCGATACCGGTGAGAATAAAAACTACATCTGCGAACGTATGTATGAAAAAATAGGTGAGGAGCACCCCGAGAATAACGCTTGATGCTGAAAGCATATTATAGAAGCACGCCTTTCTTTTTGAGTATCCTGCGCGAAGGAGTACACCAAACTCTGCAATTTCCTGAGGGATTTCGTGGAGCGCAATCCCGATTGCAGTCATGACTCCTGCAACAGGGTTGAGTATAAATGCAGAAGCAATCACAATGCCATCTGCAAAATTGTGAATACTGTCGCCCACGAGAAGCATACGCGCACCATTATGCACACAGCCGTCATGGCTGTCGGTATGGTGATGGTGGTAGGTATCGAGGAAATGTGAGAGAAGGTAGAAGCCAAGGAATCCTGCGAGAATCGCAATAGGTCCCCATGCAGGTGATGCTTCGAGAGTTTCGGGAATGAGTTCAAAAAATACTACGCCGAGGAATACCCCCACCGCCACAGGAAGTATGAATCGATGGATACGCTCATCAGCGTGTGAATCGCCACGGAAAAATAGCGCCCCCACAAGTGCGATGAGAGTGATACAGGCAGCGGCAATGAGGGCTTCAAACATAGGTACGCCAAGTGTATACTTATTGGAGGTAGATTTCCAGGGGTTTAGTTGCTATATACATATACTATGAAAACATTTTTAGAGGATTTTAAGGCGTTTGCTATTAAGGGGAACGTGATGGATCTCGCTGTTGCGGTGGTGATTGGAGGTGCGTTTGGAAAAATTGTGTCGTCACTTGTTGACACTATTATTATGCCTACCGTAGGCCTCCTTTTAGGAGGTGTTGATTTCACCGGGTGGGGATTCAAGGTGGGGGATGCGACTATCGCATACGGAAAGTTTGTGCAAGCAGTGGTCGATTTTGTCATCATTGCCTTTGTGATTTTTGTGGTGATGCATTTCTTGCGTTCATTTGAAAAGAAGAAGGAGCAAGAGACGAAGGTGGAACCTGAGCCAAAGCCTGATGAGCAGGTAATTCTCCTCCAAGAGATACGAGATATTCTGAAGGGGAGGGAGTAAGGGAAGAGAAAATACCCCGGCGCGCTTCGCGCGCCGGGGTATTTCGATACTTCAAAACACACTCACCACTCCCGCAAGTCTTGCGCCACACGTCATCCTATTGCTATCCACAGGACATAAAATAACCTTACTCCAAAAACACTAGGCTTTGCATACAATCGACGATTTTGCGCCACAATTTGTATTTTTTTTGTGCGTGGTATCATGCTTATAACACACGCACTTGCTCTTCGTGTGTCGGCAGGCACATTCATCGTTAACCACAATGCACTGTGGCCTGTTAAAGAGCCCTCCTTACATTCGCGTCGGAGAGATTTGATTCACTAACCTTACACATCACTAACTGCATTACTGCGCTATGATCACCACAATTACCAAGCGAAACGGCACGGTTGTTCCATTCGACCCAACGAAGATTGTTATCGTTATGAAGAAGGCATTTGCTGCAGAGCAAGTTCCTGTTGATGATACAGCGCTCGAACAGATGACCCAGCGGGTCGTGGCAAGTCTCGGCACACTTTGTGAAGGGAAGGAACACTGCCCTACGGTAGAACAAGTGCAGGACTTGGTAGAGAACACACTCATGGAGCGCGGGTATTTTAATGTTGCAAAGTCATACATTCTCTATCGTTTCAAACAGAGTGAAGAGCGCAAGCAGGAAGTGGTGAAGGAGATCGAAGAGCAGCGTCTCACGATCGAGCGTACTGACGGTAGCGTAGAGCAGTTCTCGCGCGAAAAGATGCATGCGTACCTGAGTGAATTCATGGAGGGATACACTACTGAGGTCAATCTCGAAGAGATTGTGTCTCAGGTAGAGCGCGAAGTATATGACGGCATCAAGACTGCTGAAATGGCAAAGTTGGTTACCCTTGTGCTTCGCTCGCGTATTGAGGAAGATCCTGCGTACTCAGTGGTGGCTGCACGCCAGTTGGCTCGTCGTATTGCTGATGAAGCAATGGGTAATCTGAATACTATTTCAAAGAGTGAACGCGTGATTGCATATAAAAATGCATTTGTGCGCAATATTAAGCGCGGTGTTGAGGCAAAGAAATATGATACGTCACTCCTTGGATATAATCTCGAGGCACTTGCAGAGGCTATAAAGCCCGAACGTGATGACCTTTTTAAGTATCTTGGTATTGAGACACTCAATGATCGCTACTTCGTGCGTGTTGAGGGAAAACTCATTGAGACTGCACAGATTATGTGGATGCGTATTGCGATGGGGTTGGCACTCAATGAAAAAGATAAGGAAGCACGCGCGATTGAGTTCTATAACATTATGTCACTCATGCGCTTTGTGCCGTCGACACCGACACTCTTCCACGCAGGCACCCCACACCCACAACTTTCTTCATGTTATCTCAATGTGGTTGAAGACGATTTGAAGCATATCTTTAAGGTGTATGGCGACAACGCGATGCTTGCAAAGTGGGCTGGGGGGATTGGTACCGCATGGAGCAAACTTCGTGGCATGGGCGCTGAAATTAAGGCAGCCGGCATTACCTCACAGGGTACTATTCCTTTCCTTAAGATTGCCAACGACGTCACGGTGGCCATCAATCGTTCAGGCCGCCGCCGCGGTGCTTCCTGTGTATACATGGAAAACTGGCATGTCGATTTTGAAGACTTCCTCGAGTTGCGCAAGAACACGGGTGACGAGCGCCGTCGCACCCATGACATGAACACTGCGGCATGGGTCTCTGACCTTTTCATGAAGCGTGTAAAAGAGGACGGCATGTGGACACTCTTTTCTCCGGATGAGGCTATCGACCTTACCGAGACGTATGGAAAGAAATTTGAAGAACTCTATGTGAAGTACGAAGAGATGGCAGACCGTGGCGAAATCAAAACCTTTAAGCAGGTGAAGGCAAAGGATATGTGGAAGAAAATGCTTGGCATGCTCTTTGAGACTGGTCACCCATGGATTACCTTCAAAGACCCTTCAAACCTCCGCTCCCCACAAGATCATGCAGGTGTGGTACATAGTTCAAACCTTTGTACTGAAATCACCCTCAATACGTCAGCAGAGGAGACTGCAGTGTGTAACTTAGGTTCAATCAATTATCCAAAGCACATCATTGATGGTGTCTTTGATAAGGAAATGGTGAAGGAAACTATCACAACCGCGATGCGTATGCTCGATAATGTGATTGACCTCAACTTCTATCCTACGGTAGAAGCGCGCACCTCAAACATGCGCCATCGCCCTGTAGGGCTTGGCATCATGGGCTTCCAGGACGCCCTCTACATGCTCAATATTCCATTTGGTTCTGATGAGTGTGTGACCTTCTCAGATACCTCTATGGAAGTAATTTCGTACTATGCAATCCTTGCATCGACCGATCTTGCCCGTGAGCGTGGTGCGTATCAGAGTTTCAAGGGTTCAAAGTGGGATAGGGGCATTTTCCCCGTTGACACTATTGCACTCCTTGAAGCAGAACGCGGTATGTCTACCGGCGTCGACCGCACCGAGCATCTTGACTGGAGTGTCGTACGTGAAGCGGTAAAGCAGTACGGTATGCGCAACAGCAATACCATGGCAATTGCGCCAACGGCGACTATTGCCAATATTGCGGGGTCTATTCCAGGTAATGAGCCAATCTATAAGAATATTTATGTAAAGGCGAACATCTCAGGAGACTTTGTGATTGTGAATCCATACCTCGTCGATGATTTGAAGAAAATTGGTCTTTGGGATGCAGAGATGCTTCGCGCGATAAAGTACAATGACGGTAGTCTTGCGAATATTCCGAGCGTTCCCGTAGAACTCAAGCAAAAATATAAAGAGACCTTCGAGATTGATATGCGTTGGCTTGTGAAGGCGGGAGCGTATCGTGGCAAGTGGATTGATCAGTCACAGTCACTCAATATCTTCTTTAGTGGTACTTCAGGGAAAGAAATATCAGATCTTTACATGTATGCATGGGAGATTGGACTCAAGACCACCTATTACCTCCGCTCACTCGCGGCTACGCAGGTAGAAAAGTCTACTATCGGTACTGCAGGCACACACCTCCGCAAAGACGCTGATTCAGGAGTACAGCAAGACGCAACCTTTGGTGCAGCACCGACGGTAGGGGAGATGGCAACACCGGTAGGGAGCGTAATGGCAGCGGTCGTGGAAGAAGTGGTGGCTACACCAGCACCCACCCCATCACCATTCGTTCCGGCAGCACCCATCGAAACTGCGGTAGCGGTCGCAGCAACAAAATCACCAATCAAACTCCATATTGCCGAAGAAGCAATTTGCGAGGCGTGTCAATGAGGCCAGAAATTACAGAGCCGAAGGCGACAATAATTTCTGAGTCTGTCTTATTTTTCTATTCATAATGAAAAATAAGACCAAGAAACTCTAGAAAATCAGATGCACCAAGAAAGAACATGTCTTTGTGTCAAGAATGAAAAAAAAGTTCAAGGTGGTATACTTTGCCATCACATAAAAATAATTAATCAATATGGCAATAACCAAGAATGCACCACCAGTCGATATCAATAAGCGTCGCGCGATAAATGGCGAGGATGCTGACGTGATTCAACTCTACCCGATGAAGCATAAGTGGGCGTGGGAATACTACAATGCTGCCAACGCCAATCACTGGCTCCCTACAGAGATTTCAATGCAGCTCGATATTGAGCAGTGGAAGTCAAAGACCGCTCTCACCGAGGATGAGCGACATGCATTTGAAACGGTGCTTGGATTTTTCACGACTGCAGACTCCATTGCAGCCAACAACATCACAATAGCGAACTACCGCCATATCACCTCTCCAGAGATTCGTATGTACCTCCTTCGCCAGGCATACGAGGAGGCGATTCATACCCACGCATACCAGTATATTGTGGAGTCACTCGCGATGGATGAGTCAAAGATTTTCAACATGTACCGCGAGCGCGATGCTATCTACAATAAGGCAAGTTTCATTCTTACCTTCAATGAGGGAATCTTTGATTCAAACTTCAAAACGGGTACCTTCGAGAATGACCAAAAGTATCTCGAGAACCTCTGTGTCTTTTCACTTATCCTCGAGGGTATTTTCTTCTACTCTTCGTTTGCGGTGATGTTTGGTTTTCAGCGTCAGCATAAACTCACAGGAAGTGCAGAGCAGATTCAATACATCATGCGTGATGAGTCGATGCATCTTAATTTTGGTTGCCAACTCATCAACACGATTCGTGAAGAACAGCCAGAACTGTGGACAAAGGAATTCCAAGATAAAATCATCGGTTACGTACGCGAAGCAGCACGTCTTGAATATACCTATGCACAGGAAGTATTTCCTGCAGGAATCTTCGGTATGAATGCCGCAGGCTTCCGTCAGTACATTGAGCATATTGCTGATCGACGTCTTGAACGTGTGGGGCTCCCACCACAATTTGGCGTTCCCAATCCATTCCCCTGGATGAGTGAGGCGATTGACCTTCCAAAAGAGAAGAACTTCTTTGAGACTCGTGTAACCGAATACAAGACCGGCGGTGCCTTAAACTGGTGACCAAACAGGTAAAACTTGCGAATTTCTTTGTTGACACTTCAGTTTTTCCCTTCACCGTACGTCATGTACGGCTCAGCCAAAAACTTCGTTTCGCCTCGAAATTCACTAAGTTTTATCAGTTTGGTCTAAAACTCACAGAAGCAAAAAATCATACGCATATGCGTATGATTTTTTGCTTCTGTGAGTTTTACATATTTTGAGTTTACAAATGTAAATATAGATATAAAAACCCCGCGACGTGAGTCGCGGGGGTGTGGAGGCGAGATGCGTTAGTGTGAAGGGGTATTGGCACCTTCGCAGGCACGCAGTTGCTTGATGGATTCCAACACTTCCGGCGGATACTGACGTGCAAAACGAGCCGCTTGTTCTTCTTGGCTTGCTTCAAGCCTGACTGTGCTCAGGGTATGTATCTTTTGAAGCATTGCAAGCATCTCTTCATTCACAGCAGATGCTTCCTCGGTATTGCAAATTCCGAGTGTTACAAGTTCGTTTTCAAGGTCTTTGAGTGCTTCAGGGAGATCTTCAAGTGGAACTCCATCAAACTCTGCGAGAAGCAAAGCGATAGCGATTTCGCCCAGGCGTGCATCGGCAAGAACATTGGACATAGTTTTCTCCCAAGTCGTAGTCGAAAGTGACTGTCGGTATTATAACACAGATTAATAGAGTATGCAATACCCAACAAAAACTGAAATATGGCCGAAAAATAATAGGCAAAGCCCATATATTTTTCGAGTGGCCCGAAATTACAGAGCGAAGCGACAATAATTTCGGAGTCTGTCATAATTTTGTATTTCTAATCAAAATTATGACCAAGTATGAAAATTTTACTCCTAATAAATTTTCAGACGAATCACCAAAAATTGCCTCTATTTAGAAATATTCTGAAGTATTTTGCTATACTTAATCTCTATGCGACTTTCCATATTACTGCTTGTACTCGTTGCCACCCTCTTTGGAGGAGGGTTTTGGTCGCAGTATATCGACACTACATGCCGCACACCAGTGTATTATCATGTAGGCACGGTAGATGAGCGCTTCGGTGCATCAAAAGAAGAAATACAGCGTATTGCAGGGAATGCTGCGGCACTCTGGGAGGACGCCCTTCACACGGATTTGTTTGTATATAGTGACACTGAGGAGGGGGTGCCCATCAATCTTATTTTTGATGAACGCCAAGAGGAGTCAGAGAGAGAAGCGGAATTACGCGCTGACCTCGAGGCAAAAGAAGGGATGAGTGAAAGTGTTGCATCACAGTACGAAACCCTTATTGCGAAGTTCCGTACCCTCAAAAAGGAATATGAGTCACGAGTAGTTGCCTACGAAGCCACGCTCCAAAAGTACAATGCCGAAGTCACCAAATGGAATAATGATGGTGGTGCGCCCGAAGAGATTGCAAAGGAACTTCAGCAAAAAAGTAGTGCACTTTCCAAAGAGCAGGATGCACTTCAAAAACTTGCAGGAGAACTCAATGCGATTGCAGAAAATCTTAATACTATCGGCGCACGCGGCAACGCACTCATTACTGACTACAATAGCATTGTGGAGAAATACAACGATGCATTTAGTGACGCACGCGAGTTTGCACAGGGTGACTACGCAGACAAAGTTATCAATATCTACCAGTATGATTCCGAAGAGGAACTGACCATAGTGCTTGCGCATGAGTTTGGGCACGCACTTTCTCTTGGCCATGTGGAGGGGGAAGAGTCTATCATGTATTACCTTATGGGGAAACAAACGTCAGCAGCAGGGATACAAACTTCTGATATTGCAGAATACACCAACGTCTGTCGCGAAAAGAGTATTTTTGAACGTATTGCAGGGCTTTTCATACAGAAATAATCTATTTTGCGCTTTATACGGGGTTGCGGTACCATTGATGTATTACAATCGGAATAATTTTTAATCGTATGTTTCAAGAATCATATATGCGCAAGATTGTCGCACTCGTGGGAGTGATGGCTATTATTGCGCTCGGTGCGTATACGTACTACACCATAAAGCAGGCGCGGTATGTATATTCAGGACCAACCACTATTTCAGTAACGGGTGTAGGAGAAGTATTTGCAACTCCTGATGTTGCAACCTTTACTTTTACAGTAGAAGCAAAGGAAGCGGATGCGAGCGCCGCACAGAGCAAGTCTGCAGAAACTATGAATGCAGTCCTTGCGTATCTCAAAGAGACGGGAGTAGAAGAGAAGGACGTGAAGACCGAATACTATAATCTTGCTCCCGAGTACGAGTACCCACAGAGTATGTGTACTCAATGGAGTTGCCCACCACAGGGTGAGCCAAAACTTGTTGGATACAAGGTAAGTCAGAATGTGTCTGTGAAAGTACGTGATACCGCAAAGGCAGGAGAGATTATTTCAAAAGTAGGTGAAAAGGGTGCAATGAATGTGAGTGGACTCAACTTCACTATTGACGATGAAGAAGTACTTAAGACTGAGGCACGTGAAAAGGCTATTGCAGATGCAAAGGAACAAGCAGAGGTGCTTGCCGATAATCTCGGTGTACGCATTGTTCGTATGAATGGATATTGGGAAGAGTCAAATGGAGGTTACCCAATTGCCTATGGTATGGGGGGCGATATGAAGTTTGATGCGATGAGTGCGCGTGCTGAAAGTTCCGTTGCGCCAGCACTTCCTTCAGGTGAAAACACCGTCACGGTACGAGTGAACCTTACCTACGAGATTAAGTAAAAACATCCGCCTTCGCTATCCCCGTGGCAAGCCAACGGGGCATTACACAGGCGGCACCAGGGTATTTTTTCTAGCAGAAGATTTGGCTCCGCCAATCTATATATTTGTCCATTCATCCACGCCGCAAGCGGACGTGGCATTCTGGACGAACTAGTAGACAAAGGGGAAGAGAACATTGAAATCGCGCGCCCCCTTGGGCGCGCGATTTTCGTTATTTGACACCCCGCATATATCTGGTACTATTATAAACGAATCGCCCCAGGGGCGTTTTAATTTTGCTAACATAAATCATATTGTATGAACTCATTTATCAACTACATCAAAGATACTGTTGCAGAGATGAAACATGTATCGTGGCCAACCAACAAACAGGCAACGACGTACACCGTACTTGTGGTGGTGGTATCAGCAGTAGCGGCAGTGTATCTCGGCGTATTCGACTACCTTTTCCAGCAGGGACTCAATTGGTTCGTAAAGTAGGAAAACTATATTTTAATAATTTCGAACAGAGTTGGTAGACAGACTTGGGCGGCCTGAAAATTTATTAGGAATAAAATTTTCAGGCAGCCGAGAATTTCTAATTCACTTCGTTCATAACAAATTCTAGGCGCATGGCGAAACAACAAACAGGAGGAGAACGACAGTGGTATGCAATCCACACCTACTCAGGATATGAAAACGCAGTATCGCGTAATTTGAAGCAGCGTATCGAGTCACTCGGTATGCAGGATCGTATTTTTGATGTGATTGTACCGACTGAAAAGAAGATTCGTGTGAAGGGCGGTAAGCGCGTGACCGAGGAAGAGCGCATTTACCCGGGATACGTACTCGTAAACATGATTGTGACCGACGACTCATGGTATGTCGTGCGCAACACTCCACGTGTGACCGGTTTCGTGGGCAGTGGTACACAGCCCGTGCCACTTCGTGACGAGGAACTCAATGCACTTTTGGGGCGCATGAAAGACGATGCGCCAAAGCATCATGTAGACCTTGCAATCGACGATCTCGTGTCGATTGTGGATGGTCCCTTCAAGGAGCTTGAAGGTAAGGTAGGGGAGATAGATGAGTCACGTGGAAAGGTAAAGGTACTTGTGGCTATGTTTGGTCGCGAGACGCCGGTGGAACTCGACTTCCTTCAAGTCAAAAAGATTTAATTTTGGGCTCTGGCTTTGTTAGGCTTCGAAAAATTTTTCTCAATGTACAGTAGAGTACACCTCAAAAAATTTTTCTTGCCTGCCGCGCCATAGCACCAAAATAAAACTTTTTATGAACTTGAAATAACAACTTGCGTTCTATTATTATTTCTTGTACGATACGCGGGCTTCTAGAGAGGTCTGGTATGGAACGGACTTTTCAACAATCATAATATTTACACAACATGGCAAAGAAACTAGTTAAGAAAATCAAAGTTCAGGCTATGGGTGGAAAGGCTACACCAGCGCCACCACTCGGACCAGTACTCGGACAGGCAGGTATCAATATTGGCGAGTTCGTCAATCAGTTCAACGAGAAGACTCGTGAGCGTATGGGCGAAGTGGTGCCAATTGAAATCAATGTCTACGATGACCGAAGTTTCGACTTCATCACCAAGACATCTCCTGCATCACGCCTTATCCTAAAAGCGATTGGCAAGGAAAAGGGTTCTGGAAAGAATCTCGTTTCAAAGGCAGGTGATATCACTAAGGCACAAGTCCGCGAAATTGCAGAAATCAAAATGCAGGACTTGAGCGCCAACGACATCGAAGCCGCGATGAAAATCATCGAGGGAACGTGTCGAAGCATGGGGATTAAAGTGGTATAGACCACTTTAATCGAGGTTGTAAGCAGAGCTTCCTGACTGCTCTCGTTCAAAAATGAAAACTTTCGTTATTCATTTTGCTCACTCAATTGTCAGTCGACATAAATCCGCCTCCTGGCGGATTTTGTCATACAACCTAAACAGTCTCTGTAAGGGATAAAGGTGATATAAAATCACCTTTATGGACCTTTTGAGATACTTTGTGACTGTAAAGGAAACAAAGTAGCCAAAAGGTGTACAGTCCCTGTAAGGGATAAGGGTTGTAGAGTAGACTGTATAAAATAACAAAAAACCGCCGACCCTTTTGGTCTGCGGTTTTTTGTTATCGCTCAAGTACTAGATATGTGTATGGTGGTTCGTTTTCGGGATGCGCTTCTTCGTTTATGACATGTGAAAAGTCATTTTCATACGGTGGAAAAAATGCATCTGCCTCAGCATCGGTTGCCTCAATGCGCGTGAGGTAAAGTCGGTCAGTAGCAGAAATGCTTTCGGTGTAGACGCTTGCACCACCAAAAATAAATATTTCTTCCTTCTCAACCTCCCGTGCAGCCGTGAGTGCCTCCGCAAGGGAAGTGAACACTACGCACCCAGGAATCTCCGCAGGTGTCCACGAAATAACAATATTAGTCCTACCAGGGAGTGGTCGCCCAATAGACTGATAGGTGTTCCATCCCATAATAATAGGATGTCCCATAGTGAGTTCCTTTACGCGCTTTAGGTCCGCACTGATGCGCCAAATGAGCTCGTTTTTCTTACCGAGTTCACGGTTTTGTCCAAGGGCGGCAATGATGCTAATACGTGGCGTATTCATGCTTAGATTATATTATGAGCGCAGCGAATTAGATAATCTTAGTCGCCGCCGTGTGCTCTCACTATGCCTCATGGCGGCGCAGAGCACTGCGTACCGTTATACTCAAATTCTTTGCAAGCATCACTTTTTCAGAATTGAATTATGCCACATTTTTGCTCGATGCGACCCCTTGAGAGGGTACTCGCGGTCGGCTATACTTTCATGTATGGCAATTAACGCAGGTATCTTTGGCGATACAACGAGTTTTGAACATCGATATATTCCTGACCATGAGCGTCTCGCAGAATTGGTAGTGTATTGGAAAAAACTAGGACTTAAGATTGTACTTACCTCAGGCACCTTCGACCTTTTTCATATTGGACACGCACAGTATCTCGAAAAAGCAAAAGGTCTTGGCGATTTACTTATTGTAGGGGTTGATAGTGATGCAAAGGTGAAGGAGCGTAAGGGCCCGCATCGTCCGATTGTCCCTGAGACAGAGCGAGTCCAAATACTTTCTCACTGTAGGCATGTCGACGTGATTATTCTTAAAAGTGTTGATGACCCAAAGAACCATCTTATTAAAATTGTGTCACCTGATGTGCTTGTTGTTTCAGAATCGACAAAACACAAAGAGGGAGAGGTGGATGAAAAAGCACAATATTGCCGAGAGATAGTGGTGATGGAGCCGCAGTCAGAGACAAGCACAAGTGCTAAATTGCGTCTTATTCAAATAGCGCATAGCAAGCATGAAGAATAAAAAAGTTGCGATTGCATATATCCCTGTCCTGCATAAAGGGTATCTCACATTTGTCGAAAGTCTTTCGCAAGAAGGAGTTGAGGCTCTGTATCTTATTTCTGATGAAATACTTGCGTCGCACGAAGAACTCGATTATATCAATAGGAAAGATAGGCTCCGCGCTGTAGATCATGAAGTGATGAAATCATTGCTTGCACAGATTACCAGTATTCCCGTGGAGTCCCTTACTGTTGCGGCGAGTTTTGTATTACATGAGTCGCATACATCACTTGTGGTGCCGAAGGAGGATATCAGTACGTATATCATACAGACCTATTTTGATGGGCATACGGTAGAGTACAAAAATGTGTTCTTGCGCAGTAATAGAGAAAATGTAGGTGAAGAAGATATACCACAAACCAAAAAAGTATCGCTCGCAGATTTTGAAAAAGAGATGATGGGCAAGGTGATTGCTGAGGCAGAAAAAAGTGCCGACTGGTGGCGCCAGGTGGGTGCGGCATTGGTGCAAGACGGGAAACTTATTGCGATTGCACACAATGAGCATATGCCCGAGAAGGAACTCCCCAATATCATTGGCGATACACGTGCACTTTTTAAAAAAGGAATCAATGTAAACTATGTCACTTCAGCGCATGCAGAAGTGGGTGTGATAGGCGAGGTAGCACGAAAGGGGGTGAGTACTGAAGGTTCGACGCTTTTTGTGACTGATTTTCCATGCCCTTATTGTGCACGTCTTATTGCAAAAAGCGGCGTCAAGAAAATATATTTTATGAAGGGGTACGCGGTACTTGGTGGTGATGCATTCTTTAGTGATATGGGGATTGAGGTAATACAGGTGACGCTCGAAACATAAGAAAACGCGCAATCCATTTCTGGATTGCGCGTGAGGGAACAATTACGCAGGGACTTCTCCTGCTTCGTAGCGAGTGGAAAAACCCATTGCACGTTCGCGAATAAATTTTTGTCGCTCGGGACCTTTAAAGATGGGGGCAAGTACACTGCCGTTTTCGTCAGGAATAATAAATGTTTCACTATAGTGACTGGGGACGGTATCAACGGTGTGTTTCCCATTGCCGATTCGAGAAACGAACCCCCCATGCGCTTCACCAAAATGTGATTCCAGATACAATTCGAGGTGTACCTTGATACGCTGCAGGTCGACAGCGCTGTACATAGAATTCCAGTCAAAACCTCCAACGTGTTCATTGAAGATAAGAAGAAGTGTTTGCGTTCGAAATTCTTTTTCAGCGAGAGTGTCTACAACAACTGTCCAATGGTTGTTGGTGTACACATGCCCATTATTGTCGATAAGAGGCGGGTAAATTTCTTTCGGTAGGCTACAAAGCGGGCATTTTCCCGCTTCAAATAGTGTACGGTACCACCAATATTTTTCATATGAGTGACAATTTGCAAGACACCATAGGTGATTTTCAGAAAGAACGGTTAATTGAGTCGATACATCACAGAGTGCAGTCATGGCACTTCTCCCTCATTGATACAAGTCAAAATCCAAGGGGAACTATACAACCAGCAATACGGTATGTCAAAGCGTGACATAAGAAAAGGCGCATCCATTTTCATGGATGCGCCTGAGGGTTAAACCTGCATGGTTGCTTCGTAGTGCATGGCGAATGCCTTTGCGCGGGCGACATTCAGTTCGCGGTCTGCCGGTGTCTTGAAGACTGGGACACGCACTTCATCGGTGCCGTTTGGGACCATGATGTTTTTGTGGAGGTGCGTGACCGTGCCGGCATTGAGACGCATGTCACCGAAGCGGGTAGCATATATCCCACCCGGGAGAGGGAACTGCGTCGCAAGATATTTTGCGGCGTGGTGCATCGAGAGCACTTCGGCATCGGTCAGATCATGTTCAAAACGCACGTGGCGTTTTGGAATGATGATGAGGTGCTCGCTCAGCCCTTTTTGCTTCAATGTGGGGTGCACGCTCCACGCGATCGCGTATTGGTCTTCCCAGAGAACCACATTTTTCTCGGGATCGAGGAAGCAGAATGCACAATGCTCCGCTTCAAAATGCTTGCGCATTAATTCGTACTGCGGGAAATTGCGGCACCCTTCGAGACAAAAGAGTTCTTCCGGGGTTAGTTGATGCTCGCACATGGCGCTACTCCTTGTGGTTGTGAAAGAAAACTACCTAGGGAGCACTATACAATGAATACACAATTAGTCAATCTTCCATCCAAGTTTCACTCGAATTGCCTCAGTCCCTTCATCTGCAGAAGTTCCGGTGATGAGTTGCGCATGGAGATGCTCCACACTACTGCCATTGTATGCCGTATTGCCAAAGCGCATAAAGAAACTCCCACCTTGGATTGCGTAGGTTTCGGTAATCCATGCAACGAGCGCAAAGAGGTCTTGTGTCGCCTCGGGGAGTAAATCGCTTGGGGAAGTGATGTGTGTGGGCTTGTATACAAAAAGAAAATGGAGTTTGGTTCCTTCGTAGGGGCTCATATTTTCAGTGACAAACCAGTACTCAGTTTCTTTGAGAATGGGTTTGGGATGATATGTCGTGAAATACTCTTTGCAGAACGGGCAGACACCATCAGACTCTATCTGCGCCATGAGTTGCTTTTGCTCCTCAGTACGCGCGTTTTCATGGACGAGGCCAGCTGATGATGGTGTTTGCATATTAAATAGCTACGGGGATACCTCGCATCGACTCACCTGCGGTGTATTCACTCAATTCAAAGTCGGTGTTACGGAAAGCAAAGAGGTCTTTGGTTGGATTGGTAAGGGTAACGGTAGGGAAGGGCTTGGTATCACGCGCGATGAGTTCCTCTACCATTGGGATTTGGTCTACATAAATGTGAGCATCAGAAATAGTGTGGATATACTCGTATGCTTCGTACCCGGTTACCTGAGCGAGCATCATCGTGAGTGCGGAGTACTGGATCATATTAGAGGGTACACCCACAGGTACATCGCCCGAGCGCTGGAACATATGAAGGATGAGTTTGCCATCAATGACGCGAATATGGAGCCATCCGTGGCACGGGCAGACCACTACTTTTTGCTGCTTACCTTCGCCACGGATAGTGTATTGAGGCACCCATGGTGAAATAAAGTGTGTGCGTAGTTCAGGGAATTCTTGTATCTGCTCTACGATATTTTTGAATTGATTAAAGGCAGGTCCTTCTGCAGTAGGGAAATCATGGAAGGCGCCACCATATGAGCCAGGGCCGAGGTCACCCTCTTCGAGTCCACGCTTCTCACATTTTTCTTTGGTGCCCCATGGAGTCCAAAATTTGCATCCATATGATTCTAGCGATTCAAGGGTGCGCGCACCGTTCATAAAGCCAATGATTTCGCCCACTGCCTGTTTCCAAAATCCTTGTACGCTACGCTCAGTAATCATGGGGAAACCATTTTCCAATTTGAAATGCATCGGTGTTGCCCCCATGAGGGTAAGCGCGTCGGTGCCTTGACGGCTCGGGGTGCGCATACCTTTTGCAAGAATCTCGCGAAGGAGGTTTTTGTACTGTTCGTCAGGGGTGCGTTCTGAATATGGTTTCATCATATACGCATTATGATACTGGATTTGTAAATGAAGGGGAATGTATAAAAGTGCTACACTATAGACACTATGAAGATGCAAGTACGTCGTCTCACACATACAGCAAAAATGCCACATTTTGCGCACGCGGAGGACGCGGGAATGGACCTTTTTGCAGATGAGGAAATTACTTTAAGTCCAGGTGAGCGTGTACAAATACATACTGGAATCGCACTCGCGATTCCAGACGGCTTTGTAGGTCTTGTGTGGGACAAGAGCGGTCTTTCCCATAAGTATGGACTTAAGACCCTTGGAGGGGTGATTGATGCAGGGTATCGGGGGGAAATTTTGGTGGGGATGGTTAATCTCGGGGATACTGCGCATACCTTTCAGATTGGTGATAAAATTGCACAGATGCTTATACAAAAAATAGAGCATCCCAATATTGAAGAAGTGTCTGTACTTGATGAAACTATACGCGGAGAAAAGGGTTTCGGAAGTACGGGGACATAATGTGTTACAAAAAACAACTATACTCATTTTTAAATCCAGACCCAAGCCCAACCATTTAAAAATGAGTATAGTTGTTTTTATGGAATGATTATCAATTTGAAATTTACTATGCAATACGAATATATTGAGAAGCAGGATAGAGAGGTGTTTGGAGCACTCATGGGGGAGGAGGAGCGCGAAGCAAAAGGACTCGAACTTATTCCGAGTGAGAACTATGTCTCGCGTGCAGTGCGTGAGGCAAATGGCTCCGTCTTCACCAATAAATACTCAGAAGGCTATCCCGGCAAGCGCTATTACGGTGGGCAGCAGTACACCGATGTGGTGGAGACCATCGCGATTGAGCGTGCGAAAACACTTTTCAACTGCGCATATGCTAATGTGCAGCCACTCTCGGGCGCACCTGCAAATGCGGCAATGTATTTTGCACTTCTCGAGCCGGGCGACACCGTGCTTGGTATGGATCTCTCGCATGGTGGACACCTTACCCACGGACATCCCACCACCTCCATCAACAAAGTATTCAACTTTGTACGGTACAAGATGAAGGATGTGAATACGGGCGAGATAGACTACGACCATCTTCGCCAGGTGGCACTTGAACATAAACCAAAGATTATTCTTGCAGGATTCTCTGCATACAGTCGTGAACTCGATTATGCAAAGTTTGTAGAAATCGCGAAGGAGGTGGGTGCATATACGGTGGCCGACATGGCGCATATTGCGGGACTGATTGCGGGAGGTGCCGTACGCAATCCTTTTGATGACGGATTTGATGTGATTACGACGACGACCCACAAGACCCTCCGTGGTCCTCGTGGTGGCATGATTCTTACCCGCGAAAGTGAAGAGATTGCAAAGAAAATCAACAAGACCGTGTTCCCTGGCATGCAGGGCGGCCCTCATATGAATGTGATTGCAGCAAAGGCAGTTGCTTTTGGAGAAGCAATGACACCAAAGTTTAAAGAGTATGCACTCCAGATTTTGAAGAACGCAAAAGCAATGGAAGCAGTCTTCCACACTGCAGGCATTCGCATGCAGGGAGGGGGAACAAGTAATCACCTTATCTTGGCAGATGTGTTTGGCTCACTCGGTATCTCAGGACAAGAGGCCGAAGTTGCACTTGATGCAATCGGTATCACACTCAATAAAAACATGATTGCAGACGAAACACGTACCGCGATGGACCCATCAGGTATTCGCTTTGGTACACCCGCAATGACGACTCGTGGCATGAAGGAAACAGAAGCAACACAGGTGGCAGAGATAATGGTGGCGCGCCTCAAGAATATTCATGCTGATGCAGCAGAACTGAAAGCAACAGTGGAAACACTCTGTGCGAAATTCCCGGTACCCGAGGTGATGGTGTAAAACATAGGAAAAGAAAATCCCCCGCGACCAAAGGTTGCGGGGGATTTTTCATTCCGCAATACGGTACAATACAAGGAATGTTTGGAGATATGTATAAAAAAATGCGCGCATTCATAGGGCATCACTGGCTTACCGTTGCATTTCTCTTGGGCTTCATTCTCGATAATCTCACCCTTACGCGTGTAGACCAAGTATTTGATAATGCGGTGCTTCTTGGGTATGTGGTGCTCGCCATGCTCTCTATCCTCACCCTCTATATCGGCATTGCAGAACGTCTTGGGGAGAAGGTGAGTCGATTCCTTCGCGACAAATCACCCATTGTCATGCAATACGCTTTTGGTGGACTTCTTTCAGGGATGCTTATTTTCTATGGGCGTAGTGGCTCGCTTACTGACAGTTGGCCATTCCTCCTCATGATTCTCATAGTGATTTATGGCAATGAGACTATTAAAAATCGAGGACAGCGCCTTGTATACAATCTCGTCATATTCTTTGTAGGGCTCTTTGCGTACGTGACGCTTATCGTGCCTGTCGTACTTGGGAAAATGGGGCCGGTGGTTTTTGTGGGGAGTGGTCTTCTCGCACTCATTATTATGTACGTCTTTTTTGGGTTGGTGACACGCATTGTACCCAACTATGTACTACTCCAAAAACGCAATGTGGTATTTATCATTGGGCTCATCTACCTTACGCTCAATGTCCTCTATTTCACCAATCTTATTCCACCCATTCCGCTTTCACTTAAAGAAGTGGGTATCTACCACAGTGTGGTGAAGCATGATGATGGTACGTATGAACTCACATATGAGAAGCCAAAATGGTGGGAATGGTATCGCTCTTCAGATCGTGTGTTTCACTACAGTGCGGGAGAAAATATCTTCTGCTTTGCGTCGGTGTTTGCACCATCACGCCTCATTACCGAGGTGTATCATCGATGGGAATACTATGATGAAGCGGCTGGGGAATGGAAGGACCATGGGCGGTACTCATATGCTATTGCGGGAGGGAGAAGTGACGGATATCGTGGATTTACCGAAATCAGTGGATACCGTGAGGGGGAATGGCGCTGTACGGTGGAGACCGAGCGTGGGCAAGTCATCGGTCGTGAGCAATTTACTATTGCACCAGGAGTGCGTGGTAGTTTCGTGACACAACGCGAATAGTTTTGTATTGTGTGCATATGGAATCAGTAATTCGCGAAGCAATTGATGCAGTACTCAAGAACCTCAATATCGAGGGAATTTCTTTTGCAGTGGAGCATCCTGCTGATATGGCACATGGAGACTATGCTACGAATGTGGCGATGGTGTGCGCGAAGCATGTGGGGAAGAGCCCCCGCGAAGTAGCAGAAGCATTTCGCGCAGCACTCGAAGGGAAAATCCCGCACGTGGTGTCTATCGAAATCGCGGGTCCCGGGTTTTTGAATTTCACCCTCAATCGCGCATTTTTTGTGGAAGAAATTGCAGCAGTGAACGCGAGCCCTGCCACCTACGGACAAAACGATACTCTGAAAGGTGAAGAAATTATTTTTGAATATACAAGCCCGAATCTCTTTAAACCACTCCATGTGGGGAATCTCGTGGGGAATATTGTGGGTGAAGCCATCTCGCGTCTTTTTGAATATGGAGGCGCCACGCTCCATCGCGTCAATTATCCTTCAGACATCGGTCCTACGGTAGCAAAGGGTGTGTGGGGGCTTTTGGAGACAAAAGGTGATGTGCACGACATTAATGCCATAGGTGAAGCCTATCGCGTGGGTAGTGCTGCGTACGACGATGGTACGGGAAAGGAGGGGATAGATGCAATCAATCGTGCACTCTATGC
>CAZMYZ010000009.1:1702-29515 GCA_964570795.1 uncultured Candidatus Saccharibacteria bacterium | reverse complement strand
ATGGTGTACAATATGCCCATGATAACCCAGATATTCATTTTTACTGTTGCAATACTTGCAGTGATGCGCGGTGCAATGCTTTCCACAAAATACGCATCATTACTCGCACGGAGTTTTCACCTCTCCCAATATACTGTTGGTTTTATTGTGGTTGCAATTATTTCAATACTTCCTGAGACCTTTATCGCCCTCAATGCCGCCCTAGAGGGTGTCCCTGAGTTTGGTTTTGGTATGCTTATTGGTTCTAATGTCGCCGACCTCACCCTCATTGTGGCACTTATTACCCTTTTTGCGCGACGCCCACTCCATGTGGAAAGCAAGATTCTTGTGAGTCACACACTCTACCCGTTCCTGCTTCTTATTCCTATTGTACTCGGACTCGATGGACATCTCTCTCGCGTAGAGGGTGCTGCACTCATTATTGCCGGACTCGTCTTCTACGCACTCACCCTCAAACACACAAGTGGTGCTGAAGCAAAAAATGAGCCACGTACGCGAAGGATGCGCGACGTCCTCCTCCTTATCCTCGGTATTGCACTCCTCCTCATTGGTGCACATTTCACTGTTGCTGCCGCATCTTCACTTGCACTCATGTGGGGAGTAAGTCCTGTACTCATTGGTATGCTCGTCGTGGGTCTTGGTACCACAATTCCTGAACTTTCATTTTCTCTGCATGCCATCAAACACGCAAACGACTCACTTGCCCTCGGTGACGTACTCGGTACCGTACTGGCTGATGCCACCATCGTTGTGGGTATCCTTGCCCTTCTTGCTCCCTTTACCTTCCCTACCACCATTATCTATGTTGCGGGTGTCTTTATGGTCTCGGCAGCATTTATTCTCTTTAGTTTTATGCGCTCAGGAAGAATGGTGACCAGCAAGGAAGCTTTTGTACTCATAGTCTTCTGGCTCACCTTTGTACTCATCGAGTGTATTGTGAATGTGTAGGATACAAAAGAAAACCGTAGGCACCTCTGGTGCCTACGGTTTTCTTTTGTATATTATCTTACGATTGCGATTTTATTCCTTCCTGAAGTCTTCCTCCCCGTTTCCTTCCCGAGATCGGTCCTCAGGGAAGATTTTTAAACTTTCAGAGGACTCAACTCTCAACTTTATTTGTATGCTATAGCAATGAATTAAAATCAACCGACCAACACCAATCAAATAGTATTCCAGAGAGGTACCCCTCCTTAAACGTTTTAGCCGAGGTTGGTCTTCGGGCAGAGTTTCGCTTACTTTATGTAATCGTTGCGGCTTTTTTGAGATATTCATCAACGGTAATCACAAACTCTGCATGACTCCACACGAGTGGCGCCGTAGAAAGATGCTCCCCTGTATACGGATGAATCTGCTCAGGCAAAATACCGCTTATGGTGGCACGGTCACACGTCCAATTGAGGATCTCTACTGCGCGCTCCAACTCCACCTTGCTCTTTGCAAGACGAATATAGTATCGTGCCACCCAGAGCGTAGTGATACACCATGCATTTGGCGGTGCACTCTCCCCGGTTTTGTAATACCGATCTCCTTCATAACGCATAAATCCGCCAAGGTCACCCGGCACTTTGAGACGCTCGGTGGTATGGAGAAATGCGGTCTGCACCCGCTTGTCGGTAGCATCGAGCACTCCAAAAAAGATGACACCGAAGAGACTGCTCATGTCGAGTGTTTTGTCATACGTGAGTTTCCCTTGCTCATGACGAATGGACTTTATGAATGTGCCTGAAGACACATCATAGAGATAGGTGAGTATCGCACGCTTAATATTTTCAGCAGTATTGCGGTAGCGCGTTGCATTGTCGCGTTTCCCGAGGAGCGCAGAAAGTTCTGCGGCGCCGGTTAGTCCTGCATATACCGATGCTGCAGTATACGTGGATGAGCCGTACTTTTCTTCCCAGAGGTCGTATGAGTCAATCGGCAAGCCGGTCTCCTCCTCGATGTAGCCATCCATAAAATTGGCGCACGGTTCGATGAAGGAATTATACAAAGATTCTATAAACTCTAAATCTTTTGCGTAGCGATAATGGTCGGCAAGCATGCGGAGTACTGTTGCCGTTTCATCTTCTTGAATCGGTAATTTGAACACACCGTTCTGTACCCATGGATGCCATGAACTCCCCAAGACACCGTCGACACGATATTTGTGCATGAGGTACCCATCAGGCTCCATACACTCAGCCATGAATTTGAAAAAACGTTGGGTTACGTCGAGATGTCCTGCTCTATCGAGCGCGCTCGCAATCACTGCTGCATCGCGTGGCCACACATATGCATAGGTGTCACGTCCTTGATTGAGCATGTCGGAATCCGATGATGCAATAATACCTCCGCGATTGTCGGTATGCGTACGTATCACCGCAAGCGAACGCTTATACAGGGAAACAATCCGTGCATCCAAAGTATCAAACGTACGTGAATCTTTTTCAGTCCATGCCTGCCAGTAGCGCTCAGTGGATTCAAGAAGTACTTCAAGCTTCTCCTCGAGTATATGTCTATGGAGCGCATGCGCCTCTTGTACTGAGCGTCCTGCGGCAACCCAGTAGCACGCAGTCTGTGACGCAAGTCCCGCAGCATCGAATGTAAGACCAATCACCGAGTCTACAGAGCCGTGTTCGATGGAATTACGCGAAAGAACACCGTCTTCTGCATCGGTGAATGAGCCGCGCTTCCCTTCAATATCAAAAAGTCCTACGCTGTAGTCCTCAAAGCCCACACCCTCGAGTGCAGCATATACCAAAAATGCATTATGTCCTTTGTAATGTACAATAGCACGTACACGCGGGTCATAAAAAGCAGTATCCCCACGACGCGACTCCGTAATACGAAACTCCTGCCCAAAAAAGAGTTTTATCTCACGATGTTCGTCACGTTCATTGGTAATCACCACCTTACGCAGGAATACATTTTTTTCATTATGTACACCATCAGTGATGTGGAGCGACACCCCTTGTGAAAAATTCTTTGCATAAATATCACTCGTGCCCGAGTATTCGGTGTATCGTACTTCCACCGACCACGCAGGGTCAGAAAGCCACTGCACAATCCCGTCCACCCACACACCAATACGGTGCACGTAGGAGCCACTTGCACCGCTTACATGATTGGCATGCCCCACATAGGGGAAATAAAAATCACGCACCAAACCACGGTTATCGATGCCGACGAGAAGGTTCCCGTTTCCAATAGTGATGGAGCGGGACATATATTAGATACTGTAAATACGAAGCCGGGTGACCACAACATCGTGTGCGGTGTTGAGTTTCTTTGACTTTCTAAATGCGGCAGCAAGTTCTCGATCTTCAAGGACCTGCTCAATCCAATCGGCAAAATCGTTACGTTCCTTTGATACGTGATATGCAAAAACATCATCAGTCATAGACGCAAGTGCATCACGCAATTCAACGAGATTTGCAAGAACGCGACCATCAGTTGTCCAAAAGCACTGTTCACCGGGAGCACACACAAGTGTTGCTTTTGTTTTTGAAGTTGCTTTTTTAGCGACTTTTTTTGCTGGTGCCTTTGCGACTTTTGGTGCAGCCTTTGTGGCTACTTTTTTTGTGGGCATAAGAACGAATGAACTAAACTCTTTTTATTAAAATATTCGTGGGAGGACCTTCTCACGAAAGCGATGCGCTGCGTCTTTGATGCGCCTGAACACAGTACGAAGCCATGTCCATACACGAGCCCAGAAACCTTTCTGCGGCTCCACCACAACCAGTGGTTCTACCTCCGTACGCAATGCGTGCGATACCCTTAATTGTAAATCACTTAAGGCATTCATGAAAGCGATATACGCATCATATGGGGATTCGTACGGACTGAAGTATTTGTGCACATCACCATCATCAGACCACTTGGTACACATATAGTAGAAATGGTCGGAAGTCTGAAGACGCCGCCACTTCTCGGTGAGGTCGGCGTCATTTGCTTTGAGTACATCTTCCTCCATACGATAGATAGCAGCAATGGCATCGCGCTGAATGTCGTTCCCTACCCATGCAGTGAGGTCGCGGTCGGTGTCGGCCCAAGTGAGAATATGCGGCACGTCAATTTCCCCTACCGAATTATAAGACTCCACCGTCTCGCTCGCAGTTTTGAAACTCGTCTCACCGTGTGAAAGAATCTTTTCAGGAAGTGCACTGAGGAAATTAAAAATACCCGTGTTTTCCCATTGGTGTTCACCAAAGGTTTCAAAGTCCATAAAGAGATTGATGGTCTCTCCATCACCATGGTGCGCATGCACCCACTGTGCGTACGTCTCTGAGGTAAGGGGGTAACTCTCCCATCCCTGATTACCAAAACGAAACGCAATATCATCAGAAAGTTTGTAATTCTTGAGGAGTACTTTTATCGATGAACAGTCCTTTGGTGTATAGAGGTAGTTGGGACTGCGCCAGCCAAGGACCGGGTCCCATCCCTCTGCCATGATACCAATGTAGCCATTTTCCTCGCACCATTGTGCAAGGGTGTTGGTGTACGAAAGTTCAGTATTGCGAAAGACGCGAGGAGTGTAATTAAAAAGTTTTTGCACCTTTGCTTTATGGAGTGCTACCTGTGCTTCAAACTCAGAACGTGAATAAAAAAATGCAAGTGAGTGATAGTACGTATCCGCAAGAATTTCTACACGCCCTGTGGCAACCAAGTCTTGAAATGCTTTGAGGACTTCAGGCATATGTTCCTCAAACTGATCGAGTACCGTACCAGAAAATGAAAGCGAAAAGCGAAACTCAGGATGTCGTTCAAGTAAATCACCAAGAACCTTGGTTGCAGGGAGATACGACTTTGCTGCAACCTTGCGCAAAATGCGCTCATTATTTAAATCAGTATGATCCTTTGCGTTAAAGTATTCAGTATCATTACCGATATCAAAGACACGGTATTTTTTAATACGATGTGGCTGGTGAACGTGAAAATACGGGCAAACGGTAAGCATACGATATTCTACCTTTTAGTGTGCACCCAATCCAGTAATTTTCTGTATAGCGCATGCACTTTGTCCGCTGCGCGACGCCAGGTAAGGCGCAAGAGTTCCTTTCGTCCCTCTTCTACCAACTGTTTATTAAGAACACCATAGTGAAGCGCGGCGATAATCTTGTTTGCCATCTCATCAATATCCCAAAAATCTACCTTAAGTGCGTGGGTGAGTACCTCTGCCACACCCGACTGCTTTGAGATAAGGACCGGTGTACCATGCTGTATTGCCTCAAGCGGCACAAGACCAAAAGGCTCCGAGATGGACGGCATGACGAGCAAGTCGGCAGCCTGATACATACGGTCACGCTCTTCATCCCAGAGTGCACCGGCAAAAATAACATTCTTCGAAAGACCAAGCGCACCCACGAGATGCATAATCTGATGTTCCATATCACCCCACCCCGAAATCACAAAAATAATATTGGGGTCATGATCTACCACCTTGCGTGCAGCACGAATGAAATGGTCCACGCCTTTCTGGATGGTAATGCGTCCGTTATAAAAAACAATCTTCTTCCCTTGCGCTTTCAGTTCACCAAGAACCGGCGGCAAAACCGGTGGTACGAGCGGCTTGATACCATTGTGTACCACTGTCACTTTCTCGGGGTCGACACCGTATTTATTAATCACAATACCTCGCGTGTAGTTGCTAATAGCCACTACTGAATCCGCCGTCTGAAATGCATGACGTTCCACTGCATAGATATCGGGGTCAACACTGTTGCCTCCCGCCTGGTCGTACGAAGTAGCATGCACATGGAGGACCAAGGGTTTCCCCGTTGCAAGTTTTGCAGCGACTCCTGCAAGGTATGATGTCCAATCATGTGCATGAATGAGATCAAACTGCTCACGCATCGCTATACCATATGCAGCATCTGCATAGCGATAGACCTCATCAATAATGCGGCGTGAAAATTTGATGCGTCGTCCCTCGGGGGTAAAGTATTCTATAAATGACTGTGCATGCTGATAGGGTAAAAGCGCTGAGGGAAATACATGAAGCGTCGCAGGTGTTCTGTTTGCAAAAATGAACTTCTGTCCACCAATCGTCGGCTGTTCACGAGGGAGCACAAAAACAATATCGAGTCCGAGTTCGATAAGTTCCTCAGTAAGCCCATGACACGCAACGCCCAGGCCCCCATTTTTCATAGGTGGATAATCCCACCCGAATGTCAAAACCCTCATGACGTATAAAATAACTGTACAGTGCCAGTCATGCGGAAAGCCTCTCTACAGTCGTATGTATAGTATCACGCTCCGTCTATATTTTTTGTGCACAAAAAATTGTAAATGGTGCATAAGTACCGTGCACTTGGCACCATTTGACTTTTAGTGCCATTCTCCACTATGATGCTCGCAGTCTCAGTTCTAGGAGCCGTACCATGTCTGAATACACACTGTCCGATACACTCGTCACGCGCACGCTTTCATGTTTGCGTGGATACAAAAAGAAATCACTCGCCGAAATTACCCAGGAATACAATAGGTATTACCCCCCAGGTATCATCAAGAAAACAATTGGTATTCGTGTGGAGGAATACCACATACTGCCAGTTCTCGAGTTCCTTATCGTAAATCAGTTTGTACGTGCTGAACTGCTTTCGTTCACCAACAAACCTCTACCTATTCCTGAAAAATTCTATACACTCACTCGTGCCGGTGCACAGTATGTGAATAAAAAACAGTAACGCCGCATCCTTTAGGATGCGGCTATTACATTGCTCGCTATGTTATTTATGTAGTATATCCTTATCAGGCTCAATAATGTGAGGAATACGCAGCGTGAGAAGTGCAACAAGCGTCGAAAGAATTGCAGCAATATAAAACTGGAATCCAATCGCCATACCAATAGCCGCCGCAAACCAAAGACTTGCTGCAGTGGTAAGGTTGCGTACTGTCGTCCCATCTTTCAAAATAAGCCCGGCACCAAGGAAACCAATACCCGTCACCACCTGTGCGGCGATACGCGAGGTGGATTCTGGGTCTACCTGCATCGAGAGAAAGGTAAAAAGCATAGAACCCATAATCACGAGTGAGTGTGTACTGATACCCGCGTCCTTTCCGCGTGACTCGCGCTCGATACCAATAGCAAGCCCGGCAAGAAGCGAGAGCCCGAGATTAAACATAAATACTACGTTTGGATCCGAAAATAACACAAAACTTTGCATATAAAAACTATACGGTACGATTGGAACTTTTCATAGTGCAGATACTGCATAAAGTATGTCTTTATGAGTATCAAAGTATTGACAGTTTATGTTTTGTATATTATTCTTAAATCACCTTAAGAATCTCGTGTAGGGCTCTCTAGGTTCGAATACCATTTCGGTTTATAACCTGCACAGCCCACAAATAGAAAAATTTATGAACACATCAAACCGACCACCACGTCGGAGTCCGTCTTCCGCGCGCACTGCCGGAAAACGAACTCCTTTTACTCGTACCGCAGCACAGGGTGCACGCCAAAGTGATTCTCGTGCCCCACGGAGTGCATCACACACCCCCTCACACCGTCGCGAAGGCGGACATGCACAGGGTGGAGAGCGCTCACACAGCGCACACGCACGTTCATCAGAACGTTCATTCGCACCACGCCGCGACAGTCGCGATGGGAGTCACTCACGCGGAAGTTTTAGTAGCGGCAGTCGCTCTCGAAGCGGGAGCGGAAGTCGTACCTTTACACACAATAATAATGGCGGTGGCATGCGCACCAGTCGCGGTCGCGTATTGAAGACCTTTGATGTATCAAAGTTCATCAACAAAAACCCCGTTACCAACACCGAGACTGAGGTCTTTACCCCAAAGCACAAATTTACTGAATTTGGCTTGGACAAAAAACTCGCATACACCATTACTTCATCAGGTCTTACCTCCCCTACACCGATTCAGGATGAAATCATTCCGCACATCATGGAAGGACGTGACGTGATTGGTCTTGCGAACACCGGTACCGGAAAAACAGCAGCCTTTCTCATTCCGCTCATTGACAAGACCCTTCGCGAATATTCACGCCAAACACTTATCCTCACCCCTACACGTGAACTCGCGATTCAGATTGAAAACGAACTCAGGAAACTTTCTGTAGGATTTAAATTGTATTCCACCACCTGTGTGGGCGGCACCAACATTCGTCCACAAATTCAAGGTCTCAAACGCAAGAACCACTTTGTGATTGGTACTCCTGGGCGTGTCATCGACCTCATTGAGCGTGGTGCATTTAGAAACAGCGGTGTAAGCACCGTCGTACTCGATGAAGCAGACCGCATGCTCGACATGGGATTCATCAATGATATGCGTCTCATTCTCTCCGGCATCAAAGCCGACCGTGAGACACTCTTCTTCTCAGCAACTATGTCTGACGATATCAAGCGTCTGGTGAACGACTTCCTCCGTGACCCCGTTACCGTATCGGTGAAGAAGCAGGATATTACCAATAGCGTGCATCAAGATGTCGTCCACTACGGACATAGTGACAAGTTTGAAACACTTACCAATCTACTTGGTGACCCTAGTTTCAAGCGTGTACTTATCTTTGGTGCTATGAAGCACAGCGTGGAGAAACTCAGTGAGCAACTCATCGCCCACGGCATCAGTGCAGAGTCTATCCACGGTAATAAGTCACACCCGCAACGTCAGCGTTCTTTGAAGCGATTCAAAGATGGTCACGCACGGGTACTCGTTGCTACCGATGTGGCGGCACGCGGTATTCACGTCGACAACGTGACGCACGTTATCAACTACGACCTTCCCTCTTGCTACGAGGACTATGTCCACCGCATCGGTCGCACCGGTCGCGGCTCAGAGAAAGGAATGGCCCTCACTTTTGTACAAGGATAGTAGGCACGAAAAAAGACCCCGCAAGGGGTCTTTTTTCGTGTCTCATCTGCTATACTATTTTTCTCATGTCACACATTAGAGAATCTATCGAGGAAGAAATTCAACAACATCTTTCTTTTCTCTTTAAACTCAGTATGTGGTGGCGTATTGTCTACGGATTTTTGCGCCTTTTCTTAGGCGCCACCTTACTGAAAATCACCGGGCAGCCGCTCGCTGAGTTTATATACACACTCATGTCTCATGAACTCACCGGCAAAACCACGGACATTCTCCTTGAAAAAATGTACATCCTCATTGATACTCACGACATCACGGTCACCTACTTCATTGCGTTCTACTTTATCTTTTGGGGGGCTGTCGATATCGTACTTTCTCTCTGTCTTTTACATCACATCAAAAAAGCATTCCCCGTCGCCATGGGTATTATTGTGCTTTTTATCCTCTACGGCATCATACGTCTTTCCATCACTCACTCACTCATCCTTGCAGGGGTGATTGTGGTTGATCTCATTATTCTCTACCTTATCCACGATGAGTACCGTGTACGCTTCCGTACTACTTCAAAATCTTCCACACCTTCTGATCCTCTTCCCCATCAATCTTAAAGAAGGCAACACCTTTGAGGCCATACTTCTTTGCGAGTTTTATTTTGTCCTCCATAGCACCAACATCTGAATACCATCCCATATGGAAGACCACTTCCTTCCCTGTCTTATTGGCGTAGGCAAGTGCTTTCGCGGCAACCACCTGCCCCTTTGGTGTATTTTTAGGAATCGCAAGTGAACTCGGGAATTTTACCGTAGATGACTTAGGTAAATAGGTAAAACTCATTTCACCCGCATCATTGCGTGTCGGGGTTACTTTATTTTCTTTTGCTACATCGAGAAGGCTTGGTACATTCATCGCACCGAGTTTCCAGTAGTCACGATACCAATTAGGAGCGACCGTTACCGCGTAGTGATGTCCGTATGAAGAGATACCAATAACAATCTTTTCTTTGGGAATATCTTTGAGTGTCTGCTGAATCACCTTCTCTACCCACGCAGCATCCGCTACGGGCATGTATGGCTTCCCTGAACGATCTTCATTGAGTTTGATATCGGCACGTTGCTGGTCGTATGCCATTATTTCTACCTGGTCGCAATACTGTGCAATTGCTTTGTAGTCGTTGGCGTAGTTAATCACTGCAGGCACTTCCTTATACAAGGAATCGGGCGGAGTACGCGCCTCTATAGTACAGAGGAGTGACTTCTCTCCAAGAGCATCATTGAGTTCCTTGAGGAATTGTGAGAAGTAGTTAATGGTCTCTGACTTCTTTCCCTCGTAGTCGATGTCCACACCATCAAACTTTCCTTTCTTTACCATTGCAGCAATTTCTTTGATGTGCGCGGTGCGGGTAGTGGTGGCACTCAAAACCGTATGAATGCTTGCACCATCACTCCACATAATAGTAGGAATTACGTCCACATGCTTCTTTTGTGCAAGTTTGATAAAACTTGTCCATTCTTTGTCGGTGAGCCCTGCTTGATCGCGTAATTCACCCTTCGTCGTTACCGTAAATGCAAATGGGTACACCGCATCAATACTTCCGAGATGTTTCTTTGCATCTTTTATTGACTGTGAGTCGCGCCAATATGGCATCCAGCCGGACACCTCCAAATCTGATGAAGAAGTAGCAGCACTACTAAGAAGCGGCGTTCCCATGAGCGTAATAAGACAAAAAATGGCAAAGAATCGAGATATCATTGGTTTTAATATAAATACTAATTATGTACTTCTAGTGACGAATCTATGTAGTATACCTTACACAGCAAGGAACTCTATGCATCTTGTGTTTATTGTTGTGTAATGCTATATTGCTCATTGCATTCCGAATGGTCGGTGTGCGTCTTTTTTTGGGAGTACAAACATGGCTGAAAATGCCACTACCAAAGCAGTTCCTCACACAACCCTTCAAATCATCATGGAGCGCATCAAGCAACTATCGCGAGGCAACCATACCTACTCGGTAATGTTTGCCGGCGAGTGTGATGGGGCGGTCAAAGTCCTCGTTTCACCCAAAGATTTCGACGCCAGGCTCCAGAGTTGGGAAATCTGGACGGCAGTCATGGAAATGCTCGACTTCATCCTCGATGGTCTCAACTTCAAGCGTGACATGCGTCAGAGCACGACTCTCTGCAACTGCACGCTGCACATGGCCTGAAATGCCAGGCGCATCGCCGACCTCCCCAGGTCGGCGTTTTTCGTACTCAAAATCGAGATACCCCACACCAAGATATACCCTATGCACCTTGTTTTTCTTATTGTGTAATGCTATATTGCTCACTGCATTCCGAATGGTCGGTGTGCGTATATTCAACCAAAATTATGAGGTGACTTATGCCACAAGTGGCAGAGGAAGTACAAAAAAAAGGTTTTGTTCTCAAGTCTGGAAAATTGCCTGTAAGTCAGCGCATCTCCACGTTTATGCAAGACCTTGAGAAAGAGATTCTTGCATGGGCAAAAAAACGTGAAGACCTGAAACTGGCAAAAGGTCACAACAACGGCAACTTCGTGTTCTCCGTCTGTTGCAGCAGTCGTAAACACCTGACGGATTTTCAAGTAAAGGATATCAATGAGTTCGTTACGTACTTGCAGAACAAACACCGCAACCTCACCGTGGAAAAACTTCGTAACGACAAGGTTTTTGTTACCCTGAAATTTTCACGACAAGATGCTTAGTGCAACTTAGGCACTCAGCGTGCCCAGAAGGCGATTCTACGGAATCGCCTTTTTTCTTGTCTTATGGAAATGGTATATTTACATATATGAATCCCTACCCAAGATGGGCAACTGTCGA
Source organism: uncultured Candidatus Saccharibacteria bacterium (assembly GCA_964570795.1). Lineage (GTDB taxonomy): Bacteria > Patescibacteriota > Minisyncoccia > Phycocordibacterales > UBA918 > Damh-18. The sequence continues at coordinate 17,865 of CAZMYZ010000009.1, read as the reverse complement.
AAAAGTGGTCGGTGAGACGCCACTTGTCGCAGCGGAACGCTTGCGGGAATCCCTCAGGATTCCAAGAGACATCTCCCTAGCCTATGCTGGCCGCCTCGACCCTATGGCATCAGGGAAACTCCTCATCCTCATTGGAGACGAGTGCAAAAAGCAAAAAGAGTATCACTCGTTTGATAAAGAATACCAAGTAGAAATTCTCCTTGGTACGCAGTCAGACACCGGCGATGTACTAGGGCTTATTGAATCCTGTTTTCTTCCACCACTTGAGCATATAGATATTAGTGGGGTACTCAGACGACTTCGTGGACACAATGCATTTCCCTATCCGCATTTTTCTTCAAAGACTGTCCGCGGGAAACCACTCCACACCTGGGCACTCGAGAAGCGGCTTCATGAGATAGAAATCCCTACACAGCACTCCGTCATTCATCGCGTCACACTCAATGGTGTACGCATGGTGCCACGAGAAGAGGTGCTCAAGACCGTCCGTGCAAAAATCGAAACCATTCCAAAGGTCACCGAGGAAAGCAAGGCTCTCGGAGCGGACTTTCGACGCGATGACGTCCGCGCGTCATGGGACCGTTTTGCCACCTCTGCACCCGAGGCTCTCCCCCTTATCACCGTCACTATTATTGCCTCCTCAGGCACGTATATGCGCTCTCTTGCAGGCTTTGTGGGAGCACAATTAGGCACCGGCGGGCTTGCGTACTCCATCCACCGCACCAAAATAGGGCGCTATCTCCCTCTTGGCACCAAGGCTGGTTTCTGGACAAAGCGCTTTTAACTCGGTATCCCCCAATCCCCATTCATTGACTAATATCCTTATTTTTGGTACTATCCCCCCACTATGTCACAGGATAAACTAATTAAACTTGTCTCTCAGGGCGACTCAAAAGGCGTCGGAAAAGGTCATACGTACTACACCCGAAAGAATAAAAAGAAGCTCGCTGATAAGAAGTTTGAATTCAAAAAATTCAATCCAATCGCTAAGAAGCATACTGTTTACAAAGAGAAAAAATAAAGTAAAAGACGAGGTCAGTACCTCGTCTTTTTATTTTTTCTCTTACTTCCCTTCATCAGCAGGAGTGTACTTTCCCTGTTGCGCAAGACTATTCATCTTTGAACGGAAGAGAAGCACCTTCTGTGCTTGAGGAATATTTTCTGATTTACCTTGCCATGCTACCAATACTGGCTCCTGAATCGCGCGTGAGTATGAGAAAGTGATAGGCCATGGCTGTGGACCAAAAGCAGCGATTGCTTGGAGGTTTTCCGTAGCACGCTTTGGGGTTTGTCCCCCTGAAAGGAATACAATTCCTCCCACTTCACGAGGGACAGAGAGTTTAAAAGTACGGAGTGTTGCTGCAGCAACCTCATCAGGAGTCGACTGCTCTCCATGCGCATCACCTGCGAGCACCATACTTGATTTCAAAATTAGCCCTTTCAAGTCAACATGGTATTTTTTCAATACTGCAAACAGAGTCGTGAGTGTGCGGGTTGTCACTTCTTCTGCCACCTCAAGTGAGTGGTCACCAGGGAACATCACCTCGGGCTCCACAATAGGCACCATACCCTGTGCTTGCACACTGAGTGCATACTGAGCCATCTGGACTGCATTGAGTTCAATACATTCGTCAGTAGGAATAGTGTCACCAATAGTAATCACCGCACGCCACTTGGTGAAGCGTGCACCAATGTCGTAGTACTCTTTGAGTCTCTCCTCGAGCCCATCAAGGCCGCGTGTTACCACCTCCCCCTCGGACTCTGGAAGTGGCTTTACACCCATATCTACCTTAATACCCGGCACAATACCGCGTGCTACCAGAATATCGGCAAAGGGAACACCCTGGTCAGTACTTTCTTTAATGGTGGAGTCATAGAGAATCACACCTGAGAGATACTCTTCGATACCTGGTGCGGTAAAAAGCATTTCACGGAAGTCCTGGCGATTGCCGGGCTGGTTAGGTAATTTCGCTATCTCGAGGCGCTTCCCTGCAGTTGCATCGCTTTCATCGGCGGCAAGAAGACCTTTCCCGGGTTGCATCAGTTGTGTAACCGTGTTGTACAAATCAGTATTGTTTCTCATATTGAAAAATTGTACCACGCGTATGCGTGAAGAAAGACGCTCTTGTGTACACCATTCTTGAGAAGTGAGAGTAAAGCACGTATAGTTTCCTCTATGACACAGAATGAAGAATGGCTACTCAAGGAGAAATATCACGGCGAAAAATCCGAAGGATTTTTCGCCGACACAAAACGCCTTGAAGGTGGCGAGCCGCTCGCATACCTCATCGGCTCGATCCCTTTTTTAGGCACCACTATTTTTCTTGATTCACATCCTCTCATTCCCCGCACTGAGACAGAGTTTTGGGTAGAGAAAGCAATCACTGAGATGCGTACACACAGCGAAAAACCCCTTCACGTACTCGATCTCTGCGCAGGCTCGGGCTGTGTAGGGGTGGCGGTGTTACACGCACTACCTACGTCCCGCGTCGACTTTGGTGAAATCGCTCTGCATCACCACTCCACCATCACAAAAAATATTACCGAAAATGCAATAGACCCTGCTCGTTCTCATATCTACGGCGGTTCACTCTTTGATGAGATTACCGAGGAGTACGATTATATTTTAAGTAATCCTCCCTATATTGATAAAATCCTCGGGCGCGTCTCGCCCGAGGTCCTTGCTCACGAACCCGCGCTCGCTCTCTATGGTGGTAAGGGTGGTATGGTGCTCATCGAAGCCATTATCATGCGCGCACCCGAGCATCTTACCCCTACAGGAGTACTCTATCTCGAGCACGAGCCCGAACAAGTGTCTACCATACACACACTTGCTCGTATGGCAGGCCTCACTCCCACCACACACTCTGACCAGTATGGGGTACTACGGTACACACGACTCACTCGCTCTACCACAGAAACTATGCCACAATAATACCTATGGCATCACTTTTTGAGCATTATATGTACGTAGGTACCGAAATGCTTTTTTTTATTTTGATACTTTTTTTTACCATTCACGGCACGTTCCTCGCATATCACTGGTTTACCTACGGCACGAGTAAACGTATCTCCCTTATTGCACTTGCCACGTATCTCACGGGGGGTGCAGTGCTTTTTTTAACACTTTCCCTTGGCATCAATACCCTATGAAAACTGAAAAGATTCAACTCGACCAAGATGAGGAGATTCTCCTCCAGGTACGCAAGCACTGGTTTATACTCTGCATGAACGTTATTGGTATCGTGATAGTCGCGTTTCTTCCCCTTCCATTTTTTGCAGTTGCAATGAGTAGTGAAATTATCACAAAACTCATTCCGGTAAACGACGCACTCATGGTCACCCTCTACTGTGCATGGCTCATCATCCAATGGATGGTTCTCTTCACTATCTGGACCAACTACTACCTCGATGTCTGGACTGTCACCAACAAACGACTCATTGCCGTTGACCAAAAAGGATTCTTTAAGCGCTCCATGGCGAGTTTCCGCCTCGAGCGCATGCAGGATATCAAAGTAAGTATCGATGGCATTGTTGCCACATTCCTCGACTACGGCACCCTCGAAATTCAGACCGCCGGTGAAGAGGAACATTTTAAAGTCACCGGCATTCCAAACCCTGCAGACATTAAGGCACTCATTGTCAATTCATCAGACAATCTCATGCCTCAGCGTGTGCCTACAGTACAGTCCGAAGTGTAAGACCCTATTCACAAAACTTCAGATACGAGGCGTCGAGAAGTGAAAACATGAGACGTACGTAATGTACGATGAATGTTTGAACGACGAAGACAACAAAGTAGATGAGGTTTTTGGATAGGGTCCAAGTTCTTTCTTGTATTCAGTACCAATTTCGCATACAATCAAACTACGTTATGACCAACAAATTAAGCACCGAGGCCTATAAAGGCACCCGAGACTTTTATCCAGAAGACATGGCCGTACAACGGTATATTTTTGATACCTGGGCAAAGACCGCAGAATCCTTTGGCTTTGAACGCTACGATGCGTCTATCCTCGAGCCGGCAGAACTCTACCGCTCAAAGACCAGTGAAGAAATTGTAAATGAGCAGACATATACCTTCACCGACCGTGGTGAACGCGAGGTAACCCTCCGTCCCGAAATGACCCCTTCGGTAGCACGTATGGTAGCCGGGAAGAAGCGTGAACTCTCCTTCCCCGTGCGATGGTACGCCATCCCCAATCTCTTTCGCTACGAGCGTCCACAGCGTGGACGCCTTCGTGAGCACTGGCAATTCAACTGCGATATGTTTGGCGTCGATGATATCGCTGCCGATATCGAAATGATTGCGCTTGCGTATCACACACTCATTGCCTTTGGCGCCACACCAGACACATTCAAAATCCGCATCAACGACCGTGCACTCATGGAGGCATGGTATGTGCACATCTTCCACCTTGATGCAGATTCTATTCGTGCCGTCACCCGCATTGTCGACCGCAAGCACAAAGTCAGTGCTGCGGAGTTTAAAATGATGCTTGGTGCAATCGTTCCTGATACCGATAGACTCATTGCAGGACTCGAAGCAACTACTCCCGAAGTACTCCGCGAGGAAACAACAGTTCTAAAAATCATCAATGCACTCATAGAACTCGGTATCACGAATGTTGTTTTTGACGCATCTCTTGCACGCGGCTTCGACTACTACACTGGTACTATCTTTGAAATCTTTGACACCTCACCTGAAAACAACCGTTCCATGCTCGGCGGTGGCAGATACAACAATCTCACCGGACTCTTTGGCGGTGATGCGGTTTCGGGTATTGGTTTTGGTATGGGGGATGTTGTCATGAAAGATTTCCTCCTCACACACAAACTCCTTCCCAAAGATATTCATGTCACCGCACCGACACTCATGGTGATTCCCACAGACTCTGCGCTCAATCTCGAGGGAGAAAAAATCGCTCAAGCATTTCGCACCAGTGGTATTCGTACTGCTACCGACATTAGCGATAGGAAACTCGCTAAAAAGATTTCCGCAGCAAGCGACAGTGGTGCTGAATACATCATTGTGCTTGGTGATAATGAAGTAGGAAGTGGCACGTACACCCTCAAAAATCTTTCTACCAAGGAAGAGGTTACGGGCGCACTCCAAGACCTTATAACTATTCTTTCTCGCTAAGTTCCATGTGTACATTACATCTCAAAAATCCTCAAGTACGAGGAGTCAAGGAGAGAGGACACGAGGCGTATATTGCATACGATGAGTGGTCGAACGACATAGACGACAAAGTAATTGGGGATTTTGGAATGTAATTGTATGCGGTACGTTGTATTTGACCTGGAAACCCAAAACACCTTTGCTGATGTTGAAAGTAATGACCCAAAAGACCTATCGATATCGGTAGGCTGCGCATACGACTCACTCACGGGCGAATATACCACCGTGGCAATTGATGAACTCCATAAACTTTGGCCTATTATCGAACAAGCGGATGTACTCGTAGGGTACAACAGCGATCACTTTGATATTCCACTTCTTAATAAATACTATCCGGGCGATCTCACCAAAATGAAGAGTATCGACATCATGGCATCAATACGTGACTCTCTCGGCAAACGTCTTAAACTTGATTCTGTTGCACAGGCAACTATCGGCTCAAAAAAGGCAGGTAACGGCCTTATGGCTATCAAATGGTGGCGTGAAGGCGACATTGCATCGATTAAAAAGTACTGCAAGCAGGATGTGAAGGTCACTAAAGAACTCTTTGAATACGCCCTCGAGAATAAAAAGGTCTTCTACAAAGACGGCTCAAAAAAACTCGAAATCCCCCTCGACACCTCCAATTGGACTGCCGAAGCCGACCGCTCCATGACCTTCTCCCTCCCCTTCTAAATAACACCCACTCAGACTCAAAATGACGGACATCCGATGTCCGTCATTTTTATGGTCGACGTCGGACGTCGGCCTTTTTTATATTGCCGACTTACGATGTCTACCATCCCCAATAATTAACCAAATCAAAAATCCCCAGACATCTGCGGTGTCTGGGGATTTTCTAGGAGACTTTTTCTATAATTTTTCGTTGCTCTTCACTTGCTTTTTTTGCTACGTCCATGAAAACTCGCTTTTTCTCTCCCGATGAAGCCTCACGAAAGAAACGAGAAAATTCGCTTGTATGTCTTTTTTTCTGTAGTCCAAAAAAATGTAAAATTGCCTCTGTCACCATATTTGATTTACTTACTCTTCTTAGCAAGAGCAGACGGTGCTTTTTCTATTGTTCGCAGTAAAAGACTTAAAGCCTTTTCAACCTGTTCAATATCACAATGCTCAACACTTTTTTTACTGAAATGAAAAGTGTTTCGAACATCGTTAATTTCCAGTATGGCATTTACTGTTTTTTCTTGAATCAATTTCTTTTTCTTAAAAAAGAGCGCAAGGTCATGTAAACCTATCTGATGTTCCTCTTTTTCTATTTTCTCTTGAATGGCAACCACCACCGGAAAGGTGCTCTTTTGAGAATGCCTGTATTCTACGGGTAACGTGTGAATATATTTATATTCTACATACTCAATCTTCTCACCACGAGTCTTGTAGAAATACAAGAGAATTGCTTCAATAGTTGAAACAACATACAAAATAATCACACGATATGTTTCCTGTCGGTATGTCTTGTGTTGATAATCACTTTTTGACTCCTCATACAATGCATAAATATATTCAATTGCGTTTTTAATTCTGTTACGGAGTTCTGTGTCTTTAATAAAAGCAAGGTCCATATTGCATCACACTACTTACCTGCACGTGTCATTTTAAGGAGTTTGGAAAGCGAAGGAAGCCCTTCCTTGGTCAAAACGGTATGCAGTTGGGCATCAGAACGATAACCTAAATCAATACCATATTTTTTTTCTATGGTTTTTACTAGCGTATCACTTCTTTTTTTTCTTATTTCTTTAGACATATTTATTGTATTGTATCACTCATTTTAGATTTTAAAAATAATATCAATCTCCTTAATAAATTTGATAGTTCTTTGAGAGTGATAAGCCTTTTATTGTTCAGGATATAAATTTGATATAATTATGGTGTCGAAAATATTTATTCATTCATAACCAATTTTAGACTATGGCAAAGACATCAAAGAAAGCCGGAAAGGCTGCCTCGAAGGTACTCAAAAGCAAGAGTACTGGAAAGAATTCAAAGACTGCTGCCGCTTCAGCGCTTCGACAGCGACGTGATAAAAAATAGGGTCACTTGAGTAAAATGTATTTATGCTTGAGATTCTGAGGAGAAGGAGATATGCCAACTTAAGGATACTCACCAATGAAGCCAGTACAGTACACCCTGCTCAAAAGTCACTGCGGTTGCAGTGACTTTATTTATTATTACATCTTCAAAAAACCGAGAATATATAGGATTTTCGAGAATTGATTCCCTCATTCTCCAAAGCATCTCCATCTTAAGATTGTTGTTCCTGCATATAATATTTATTTCAATCAAAATCTTTCAGTACTTCCTGAACAACCCCTTGTACCATATCTCCTTCTTCAGGAATAATTGGCATATGTGTACTGTTAGTACTTTTTGGGAGCAACACGCGACGCCCATCTTTTTTGTCGTAATATTTTATAGTGACGTTTTCACCCCCTAGAAGTGCTACAACCCTATCACCTGTTTCAGCTTTTTCAGCATAACGACACAAAACCAAATCCCCCTCATGTATCCCCGCTTTATTCATTGAATCACCAACAGCACGCACAATAAAGTACTTTGCTCCTGGTTTAATTTTTTGTCTATCCACAAGAATCATTTCCTCAATGTTTGATTCACCCAACAGTGGTTCGCCACAAGGAGCAGTACCAACCAAGGGAATCTCGACCATTTCTCGTGCGTATGGTGATGGTATGGGATCAATTTGATTACTTTTAATAGAAGTATCATAATCATTACCACCAACAACTCTTTGAATATATCTCCGTAATTTTTCATCAACAATATACACATACGTACCACTTATACCTCGAGTGAGTAGTGTTTTATATATATTAATAATATATCGTTCCAATTCCTCAGGGTCAGTAATTCCATTACGGCCATTTATATCGAAATATTTTTCACGATCAACAATAAACTTTTGCTGTTTCTCATCATATGAAAGTTCAGGGCCAATAATTACACCAACATAATTCAAGTCATATCCTTGTACAGTATGTATACACCCGACTTCATTAATCGCGTTTGGTGAATTAACCCAGTCTTGCGCTGTTGAATTCCAGACTAGTTTTATATTGTCGATTTCAATATCAAATTTTTTGCTTGAATTACGACCTGGTTTTGTATGCCAAGGCCACGCATATCCCGCAACAACACGAGCCAATTTATGCTTTTGATTTTTTAATTTAATCTCTTTAAGCATCAATTCAAGATCAGTAAATATTCTAAAGTCATATTGTCCAAACAGCACCTTTTTGGGTGTCTTAAGGTCAAAAATATCTTCAATACATTCAATAAACTCATCACCCGCTTCAATGCGCATTTGGGTGCTAAGAGTAAATTTCTTTGAGACCATCTTACTAAAATCTGATGGGCGGATATCTGCCGGTTTAATACTCTGATTTTCATCATGAAAGAACACCTGGTACTTTGAGGATTTAAGAATCCAATCAAGTTGTGTACCATTATTATCTAAGCCAAGTTTTCTATTGATTACATCAAAAGCCCCATAACCCATAATTCCTTTCCTTCTTTGTAATCGATGCGATTCGTCCACAATGAGTAAATCGTATTTTTTCTTTATGACGTCATTGGGACCAATCACCATTGATGACCTTAGTCCCTTAATTTTAGAAAATACTTTTCCGATAGTAGTCCTGAGAGAGGTCATTGGAACAACAAGCCCAATTTCTAAATGCTTGGTTTCTTCTTTTTCTTTTAGATATTTAAAAAGATACGTTGCGAGTATAGTTTTTCCCGTACCCGGCTTTCCAGTCACCATAAACGTTCCCGTATCACTATGCAATAGTGCCTTCGAAATTTGTTTCGCTACGGTTAATTGGTCTAGTGTGAGAGATTTATAGGGTGAATATTTAAATAAATCAGTATTTTTTAAATCCTCTAACGTATTTTCTACAATACCTTTTTCACGCAGATCGTCCCACGCTAATTCAAACTTCGCTTTATATTTGAGTCGGTCGTAATAATTATGATTTTTTAAACCACCATTACTATTCTGTAGAATGTATTTTCCGTCGGCAGAAATATACTGAATAAGCCATGATTCAATATCATATGCAGCAGAGATATTAAATTCGTCATCAGTAATAATATGTATCTCCTTTAACTTCCTTCTATCTGGGTTTTCGTAATGCTGTTTACTTCGATAATACGCATTGGTTGTTTGCCCTACATAGATTTCTTTCTTGTCATCAAGCAGATATACTACCGGCCAATTCTTGCCAAACTTATAATTTTTTATTTGATCGAAATTGTTTTTATCGAATGGGAATGTATGTATCTCAGCCATCTTACAGTTCTGTATATTTGTTTGACCTACCTCGAGCTTTTTCAACGGGATATTTCTCTTCATTCTTATCCATTTTGGCATTGAGTGAATCTGCCAAATTTATGTGATAGTGATTAGCCAGCATGATAAGCCAGTAGAATACATCTGCCAATTCATCAGCAATCTCTTCCTCTTTCCCAGGTTTTATTTTGTTATCAAGTGTCCACTGAAATAATTCAAGCACTTCTGTAGCCTCAAGTTGAAGCGATATAGCAAGATTCTTAGGATCGTGGAATTGTGACCAGTCACGAGCATCACAAAACTCCTTGATTCTATTAGTTAATTGGGAAATATCCCGTATCTCTGTCATACCAAAATCGTACCATTTTATAGGTTTCTCTGAAAGTGAGTTGCGAGAAGATGAAATCCTGTTCAACCATTCAAAAAATGAGCGACATCGTAAGTCGCTCATTTTTATTTCAGTATGGCCGACGTCGGCCTTTTTTATATTGCCGACTTACGATGTCGGCAATATAAAAGTGTATGTATTATGCTTCGGGGGTGGTGTCTTGATTGTCTTTTGGTATACCCCACTGCCATTTTGGCTTCTCGCCTTTCTTGTAACAAATGGCTATGAGGACTCCTACATAGAGAAGTACGCGAAGTGCGAATGCAAGAGGTGGGAGGTCTGTGGGTGACAGCGGCGTCGCGGTACGCACCGAATCAGCGATGAGTATAATGATAAAGCCGAGTATAATCGCCCACCCCTGCCAGGTAACTGGTGTCCATCCCCACCCGTATAACTTTCGTTTAAACCAAAGACCTTTTGGATTGTCCTGTATATATGCACGGTACTCATTGAAGATGTTCATAGTGATGTGATTAAAATATTTCTGCTAATAATAGAAACGAAATTGTTGACTGGAAACTAAAACATGCAAAAGGAGTACAGGTACGAGGCGTCGAGTTAAAAAATTGTGAGCCGTACATTTTCGTACGGTGAACTATTTTTTGACGAAGACAACAAAGTAGATGTGCTTCTTTTGCATGTTTTATCCAAAGAAGGCGACAAAGAGGACGAAGCATGCGAGAGTTATCCGATACCAAATAAACGGCCAGAGTGAGTGATTCTTTATGAAGGTAATCATAAAGTGAATTGCACACAGTCCAACCACAAATGCCACACCCGCTCCAATCCCGATAGGAGCCCATTCAACCTGTACTGAAGAGGTAATAAGTTCGAGAAGTTTCTTCATACCAGAACCAAGAATCACCGGAAGTGCAAGGAGGAAAGAAAAGCGCGCTGCTTCAGAGCGACTCAAACCCATAAGCATACCGCCGGCAATCGTTACCCCCGAACGTGAAAATCCTGGTATAAGCGCAAGTGATTGAAAGAGACCTATCTTGAAGCCGGTTTTCGTATCTATCTCTCCCGTATGAAAATTATTGTCATACACATACTCTGCATACATAAACAGGAATGAACCTAAAATAAGTGTGCCTGCAACCAGAATCGGGTTGCGGAAAATACTCTCCATATAGGACTCAAGGAAGATACCTAAGATAACTGCAGGTACCGTACCGATAGCGAGTGCTTTCACAATGAGTAAATCCTTTTCGTTCACAGGGAGACGACCCAGTGTACGGAAGACGGTCTGCACAAGCGCATAGAGCTCGTCAAAAAAGTAGACGATGACGGCGAGGGCGGTAGCGAGTTGAAGGACCGCATCAAACGCGAGTGAGTTCACCGCCTCTACATCAAGCAATATATGCGCGAGCACCAAGTGTCCTGATGAGGAAACAGGGATGAACTCCGTAATTCCCTGCACAAACCCAAGGAAACTTGCCGACAGAATATCCATATCCATACAGTATATCACGCAAAAATATGACTATGGTATACTTTTCCGTACATAGTGATTAACAATATAATCGGACATGCGCGTGTAGCGCGCATTGATAATAAATAAGCATGACAGAAGAAAACACAGTACCTCGACCACAACCACAAGCCCCTCGTAGCCCTCTTGGTGTTCCGGTGGCTATTGTGCTCTCTGCACTCCTCATTGCGGGTGCGATTGTCTATAGTGGTAATAATAAAGGAGGTACTCCTGTACAAGTAGGAAATGAAAAGCCTGGGAACCAACAAGTGACCGGCACCATGGAAGTAGCGCCCGTTACCGACAAGGACCATATCTACGGTAATCCAAATGCGCCTATTATGATTGTGGAATATTCGGACTTCGATTGCCCATTCTGTAAGAACTTCCATGAGTCCATGCAAAAAATCATGGAGACCTATGGTAAGGATGGTCAGGTGGCATGGGTATATCGCCAGTTTCCACTCAAGCAACTTCATCCAAATGCCCCAAAGGTGGCTGCAGCGTCTGAGTGTGTTGCAAGCCTCGGTGGCAACGACGCATTTTGGAAATTTGCAAATCTTCTTATCAGCGACCGTGGAGTAAACGAACCATCAAACCTTGCAAAACTCCCTGAATACGCAGTGACTGCAGGAGTAGATAAGGCAAAGTACACTGCCTGCGTAGAAGCCGGTACCTTTGATGCAAAAATCACCGAGGACGTAGCTGCGGCAATGAAGGCAGGTGCAAAGGGCACACCATACTCAGTAATGATTGTGGGTGACCAACAAGGCGTGATTGACGGCGCTCAGCCATACGAAGTTGTGAAGCAAATGGTAGACACCATGCTCGCACAACTTTCTGGAAAAGGAGCAGAATAATATCCTAGCGACTCTTGAGTTCTGACACGAGGTGGCAGTACGAAGAAATAGTTGGATCACACGGCGCGTTTAAAAACGCGCCGTGTGCTATTTCGAGTCCCACGCGAATAATCTCCACTTTGAGGGCTTCAATCTCCTCCTCAGTAATGACGTATGTCTCTTCGTGAATCTTCCCTTTTTCATCAGGCTCGATGAATGAGAGTGTGTCTGTGCGTGAAGCGAGGCGCTCGTCACCCGAGAGCGCGAGAATGAGTGCATAGAACGTGAGTTGGCGTTTGTAGTCACCATTTGAATCTTTCGTCGTACCTTCGATATAACCGCGTGTACGTGGCTTGCCTGTTTTATAATCAACAACACGTATAAGCATACCGTCCTCTCCAAAGTCGAGACGATCAAACATGCCGGTGAGCGGAATCTGTGGTAACTCAGGATTTCCCGTTTCAAGGACTACCTGCAACTTATACTCTTCTTTTGTTTCGTGAGGGAGTGCGTCCTTAATAAAATCAAGATATGACAAAAGAACCGTAAAGCCTGCTTCGTGGTGGCGTACATACTCGTCATGGGTAATAGGAAGTTTCCCCAATTCTCGCTCGAGGTAACCCTTTATGATGGTGGCATCGGGGAGTGTTCCTTCATTGTGCCGATAGCGGAAAATGCTCTCAAGCGCACCATGAAGCGCCGTACCAAATTGTGCCGTCTCGGGCTGTATTTCGGGAATATGGAGTACATTGCGATAGAGATAGTCCCAAGGGCTCCGGAGGTAATTATTAAGTGCCGTTGCTGAAAGTCCACGAGTACTCACAGTATGGAGAAGCAGTGCGGTGTCGATAGTATCCTTGGGTACTTCATCCGCAATTATGTCACCGGGGTTGAAAGCATCCTCGTACTGCTGTCCATCAGGACGGGCTATAAGTGTCTCGCCAACCCCCTCAAGCAGTCGTGTCGGTAGAAGGGTGCGTCCTTCAATATTAGTCGCAGAAGTACTAAGGTACAGTCCTACCTTCGCACGGGTGAGTGCCACATAGAGCAACTTACGCTCGTCCTCAAGTGGGTCGATTGCATCGGATTTAATTTGCTTAGTAACGGGAATCGCAAAATACGACGCGCGCGCGCGACCACCCCATTTATTGTCGGTGAGATGGGGGACGAATACATGATGGAACTCCAGTCCCTTTGCTTTATGTGCGGTCATTACCTGTACGGCGCTACTTCCCGTATGCATATACGGTGCGTTGAGTGCAATATTATGAAGGACACACTGTGCAAACATCTCTTCCACATCTTTCAGTGTTGATACTTTTCCCTGCTGTACCAAGACTTCCACTTCATCATAGAGACGGCGAATCACGCGACTGCCTTCAAAAGGGTCCTGTGCAACCGCATGGTCGAAAAAGCCGCTTTCCTTGAGTATATACTCGAGGAGGCGGTGCGGTGCCTCCACTCCCATACGATCACGCGCGCCTTTGAGTAGTTTCACCATGCGCACAATAGGCGCAACATCTTCCACACCGATTGATTCGAGAAAATCAACATCCGCAACAATGTGCGCAAGTGGATTACTATATGAGCGATGCTGCGTAATACGCACCAAATCTGCAGTGCGCACACCGCTGTATCCACTATGGAGGAGCTCAAAGAGCGCACGCTCGTCACCCGGGCTCGTAGCAGCACGAAGAAGCATCCGCACATGCGCAGTAATGGGGTGTGTTAAAATATCACTGTCTGCAGACGACTCCGCCTGTACTCCCTTTTTCCGCAGAAGCGTAGCGATTTCCTCCACTTCTCTATTGGTACGCACAATAATAGCAACCTCGTCTCTCGGTACCTTTTGTGCAATGAGTTTCTCTACAGTATCGACTATATATGCATGTTCTACCGCCTCGTGACTAAAACCTCGTGATTCAATCTGTGCCGTCTCTTCCCGTGTAGCAGTGAGTGCGACACGAAGGGCGGATGCTGGTCCTTCCTCGGCAGTAATGAGTTCCTGTGCGAGGTCGAGAATACCCTGCGCAGAACGATAGTTTTCTGTAAGTGCCACGGTGGTCGTATGCGGAAACTTTTCCTCAAAGAAAAGAAAGTTTTCAAGTGACGCACCCTGAAAACGATAGATGGACTGTTTTTCATCTCCCACCACAAAAAGATTTGGTCGCTCGTGGAATGAGGCAAGGAGTTCGAGAATACGGTTCTGACTTCCGTTTACATCCTGATGCTCATCGGCGAGCACGTACTGATACCGCTCCTGAAGTGAGCGAAGCATATCTTCATTATGTTCCAGTGCCTTCACGGTCTCAAAAATCATGTCGTCAAAATCGACAAGACGCTCCGCGGCGAGGGCCGCCTCATATGCGCGGTACACAAAAAGGAGTTCACGATTTTTCTGTACCCCTTTCTCACGGTCGATATACTCACTCCGTACTTTGCCCTTATGAGCACCTTTTTCATGAAACTGCGGCGTTGCATTAAGTACCGCCTCCTGTTCTTCAATAATACGGGTAAATGCATCCGGCGTAATGTACTCCCGCTTCATCAAAGAGAGAGCGTTGATAATGGGTGAAATATAGAATTGCGGATTCCCTCGTGGGCGCAAGAGCGTGATGGTAGATGTGGAAAGAATAGACTCGATGAGGGTGATTTTCTCAAGATCGGCAATGGGACGCCCGCCCACCGCACGTTCATAGGCATCAGGATATGCGCGAATGAGTCCTCCCGCGAATTCATGAAAGGTATGAATCGGCACACGGTACGCAGGCGCTCCTATATATGAGGCAAGGCGCTCGCGCATCGCGCGAGCGCCTGACTCAGTGAACGTGAGTGCCAAAATGCTTTCGGGCGCTGTATCAGTCACGCGCAAAATATTCGCAATGCGCAAGGTGAGAATCTGCGTCTTTCCGGTGCCAGGGCCGGCAATCACCATCACGGGACCCTCTATCGTATCTACCGCCTTTTTTTGAGCAGCATTGAGTCTGTTGTACGCCTCAAGAAAAAGTGAATCATTCATAATTATATATTTCGTTCCTCTTCCTCCATCTCAATCATAATCACCTGATACCCCGTCCATGCATCAATACATGCAAAGAGTGCTCCCGCAAAAATTGCAATCATGCCGATAAGAAAGAAAACGACGGCGACAAATGTGAGTGAGGGGACTGCGAGCCACTGCTGAATACCAATCCCGAGTGAGGTTAAAATAAAACATCCCACGGCAATCGTGTACCCCACCACTGCGTTGCGCACCATACTCACACGCTTCCGGAACGCCTTGAGTTGTGCGTCGATATTTTCACGGCGTGCTGGGGTGAGCGTATCTGCATGTACGCGCTTTTCGAGATGGAGTGCACGGATTCTATCAATCACAAGTGAATATTTGTTATTCATCCCCAAAAGCAGTAACCCACACGCCGACACCATCACCGCAGGCGCAAGCATCGCCTGAATAATATTCATACTTATCATAGGCTATAGCATACGTGAAAAGTGACTCACGCGCATGTGTACAAGTCACCCATTTTTGCTTTTCTACAGAAAATGTGCTGTAATACATGAGTTACGTTCATTTATAGGAGGCGTGCATGCCCGGAATTCAGATGTCGGGAGTTTGGCGACTTTTCTTTGATATGGGGTTTAGAGACCCCGATAAAACCAAATTTCTCATCGAGACCCTTGGTGAGTCACGTGTGCAGGAGATGGGTGAAAAAATTGTGCGCACGTTTGACAATGCGCAAGATGCGGTGGTTTTCAGACATCGCTACGGTATTGGATGTGAAGCAAAAACAATCAAAGGCATACTTCCCTTTGTCACTTTACGCACCCCAAGTGTCGAAGCAGTACGGCTAGTTGCGCGCACACTCACAAAAAAAATGCGCGCAGAGTCTCGCGCGCAGATTGTCCTCAATGAAATCAAGGACATCGAATATTAGCCCTATACCCGTCACACTTCCGTGTGGCGGTTTTCTTTCAGT
>CAZMYZ010000009.1:0-1602 GCA_964570795.1 uncultured Candidatus Saccharibacteria bacterium | reverse complement strand
GCTAGCAAAGAACCCCTGGTCCCACTCGTAAGAGTGGGGTTCTTTACACACCATGAAGAAAGAGTATCATTATACGTATATGGAGATACGCGATATTACAAAAGAAGCGGTTCTCATCCCCGAAGATGGTACTTTTCGTGATGCAATCGCACTCATGATGAAAGAGCACACCAATTCCCTTTTGGTAGTTGGCGATGACGGCGTCCTTACGGGTGAAGTCAATGTGTCTGACCTTCTTGATGCTATTGTTCCCACGAGTCTCGATGGCGACCATGTACTCACCCAACTCGGCACTGAAGAACTTTTTGAAATGGCAGTAAAGGACACTGCAGATATGGAGGTGCGTGACTTCATGAATGTCGACTTTCAATCAGTCCATGTCGACGACTCACTCATCACCATCGCTGGCACCGCGATTGCACATCAAACTGCACATATTCCTATTGTCGACCAAGATGAGCGGCCAATCGGCGTCATTTCTCGCCGCGGCCTCAAGCATATCCTTGCCAAATACCTCGGCATTCGCGATAATCACTAGGTTATCACCAGAACAGTGTCACACCCTCTACGCCTTTGGCATGGGGTGTGTATGTACCGTTGTCGGAGGCACTTTGTTATTCATATTGTAGTAATTTCGCACTATGCTCACCGTAGAAACAGCGCTCGCGCTCTTTTCAATGCTCGCCATTTCGAGTATTTCACTTTTTGTTGCCCAACGTATTAAAGTCCCCCGCACCGTATTCCTTGTAGGTGTCGGTGTCGTGCTTGCGTCTCTTGCCGCACTTCCGTACCTTGGATTTCTCGACGACCTCACCCTCACCCCAGAACTTCTCTTCTTTATCTTCCTCCCGACGCTCATTTTTGAGTCAGCGTACAATATCAACATAAAACACCTCACACAGGATGCACTCATTATTAGTGTGCTCGCCATTGTGAGCCTCATTGTATCTACATTCCTTATTGCCTTTGGGCTTGATGCCGTCCTTACCATGGTAGGGTTTGAAATCCCATTCCTCCTCTCACTTACCTTTGGTGCCATTATTTCTGCTACCGACCCCGTGGCCGTTTTGGCACTTTTCAAAGAATATGGTGCCCCACGCCGTCTCTCACTTATTTTTGAAGGAGAAAGTATTTTCAATGATGGTACTGGTGTAGCGCTCTTCCTCGTCATCCTCGCTATCGCCGAGACTGGTGTCTATAGTACGAGCGATATCTTCCATGGCACCCTTTCTTTCCTTGGTATGGTGTTTGGCGGTATTCTCTTTGGTCTCATCTTTGGTGGTGTATTCGCAAAACTCATTGGCTTCACACGAAGCAATGAATTTGCCTCTATCACACTCACCATGGTACTCGCGCACACCACCTTCATTTGTTCTGAACTCTGGAATCACCACATGACTATAGGCGGTACACACATAATGCTCTCGTCCATTATTGCTACCGCAGTTGCATCGCTCCTTATGGGAAATTATGGCCGATACAAGATTCCTGTCCATGCACTCGAGTTTGTGGAGAAATACTGGAGTCAGTTCGCTTTCCTTGCCAATTCACTCATCTTTATCATGATTGGTATGCTCGCCGTCACCCTACCGCCCACCACCT
>CAZMYZ010000008.1:0-33018 GCA_964570795.1 uncultured Candidatus Saccharibacteria bacterium | reverse complement strand
TGTTTCCGTATGGTGGAGGCAAATGGTACGGTTCTCGCCGGGTATCTCAATTATCCGCAAATTCGCACAGCAAGTTTTACACCACGCACCCAAAATTGGCGTTGGTACAATGATGAAACAAACGAAACTCCCGCTACGGCACTGGGGAATGAAAATGTGTCGCCAGTAGATATTGCAAATGAACAAATAGTAAAACTACGTGTCACGGTAAAGGAGATTGAAAACATTTCGCGTGACAATGTGCGCTTTAAATTGCAATACTCTGAATCTCCCAATTTTAGTACTGCATTTGATGTTGTTGCCTCATCAACATGTCTTGCTACTTCGACATGGTGTTATGCTGATGGCGCGGGTGGTGATAATGTAAAAATAACTACCAAGACGCTTTCTGATGCAGATACATGTGTGGGGAGTGTCGGAAATGGTTGCGGTACACATAACCTCTCACCGCTCCCGCTCACCGGTTTCCGTCACAACAGTAGCGCAGCAGCTGAATATGAATTTACGCTCAAGTCTGCGGGGCCGCGTGTGAATCGCTTGTACTACTTCCGTCTCTTTGATATTACACAGGGCATTCCGGTACCCGCGAATACCACCGAAGCATACCCATCACTCGTCACTGAAGGGGCACATCTTGATTTTGCAATGACAGGTATCGCTTCATCGACGGTTGTTGAGGGAGTAACACTCGATATCAATACCACCCCTATTACTTTACCGTTCGGGACACTTGTCCCTGATGGTGTTAAAGAGGGTGCTCATCGCTTGACTATAGATGCAAACGGCACCGAGGGATACCAAATCTTTATGGTTATGGACGCTGATCTTACAAGCGCTGTGGGTGCAACCATGAAACCTATTACTGCTACCAATGTTGCCCCCGCAGCGTGGGCTACCGGTTGTGACGCAGAGGCCTCAAGTTGCTTTGGTTACCATACGGGAGATGATACTCTCGAGGGGGGGTCGACACGTTTTTCCGCTCTCGACACGTATGCACGTATGAGCACAACAACCCTAGATGAGGTATCATATAGTTCACAGCCGGTGGTGGGTGACACCACCGATGTGGTGTACCGTATTATGATTCGAGGGTTACAAGATGCCGGTCTCTATGAAGCACACATTCGTTATGTCTCAGTTCCAATCTTTTAAGTTGCATATATGGAGTATTCTTTCACTTACACTTTTTTTAAGTGTGAGTACTTTCGCACTTGCATCTACGTCGTATACCGTGAGTCCTATGGTTATTGACCTCAAATCAGAAGCACGAGATATTGTTGAAAAGGAAATCACCATCACCAATACGGGCACTTCACCCGTCACCATATATCCTTCGGTCAACAACATCTCATTACAGGAAGGGGGAACAATAGATAAATTTCTTGCACCGGTAGAGAGCGATCGCACTACCTCACTTGCATCGTGGCTTGAGATAAGTCGTCTCGGTATCGACTTGCAGCCAGGTGCGGTAAAAACACTTACGCTCACGCTCCGTGTAACCCCAAATCCTGTACCTGGTACATACCACGCATTTATAGGTTTCGGTAATGGTGGCAATCGTGATGAAGCAGAGAAACAAGTAGTGAATGGTCAGGCTCCTGGTATCGTGATGACCGTCACTATTGCCGATAACAAGAACGAGTTTTTAAAACTTTCAAAGTTTATTATTAGTCGCTTTGTGACAAAAGTAGATAATCAAGCAGCAGTCTTTACCTTTAAAAATCCTGGGGATGAAGTGCTTGTTCCACAAGGAGAAATTATTCTCTACGACGGCACGGGAAAGGAGGTAGGTACCATGCCAGTAAATAGTGAAAATGTCAGTATTAGTCCCGGAGGTGAATATACGTTTACGGGGACGGTGCCTGTTGCGGGATTGTTTGGAAAATATAAAGCATTTCTCTCGGTAGAGTATGGCAGCACGCAGCGCGCGTCTCTGCAGGATACTTCATTTTTCTACGTCTTTCCGCTCAAGGTACTTTTAATACTTCTTGGGGCATTCGTCCTCTGTGTTGCGCTTATTGCATGGTTCGTGCATAAAAAATATTTTGACGACGATGAACTCATCGATGATAGTGAACGACTCATGGTGCATGTGCGCGACTCGGTGAGTGAACCAAAGCATCATGACGTTGATCTCACCAAAACTTTATGACCACACAACTTTCTTCATACGCTCTATATATCTTTTTTGCATTCATATCTTTTTTTTCATGCGCTTCATTTTCATATGCGCAGGAAAAACAGGTAGTGAGTGTTACGCCACCATTGTTTCAACTTTCCATCAACCCCGGAGCCGTATGGCAAAGTAGTGTGAAAGTAGTGAATGGCAATCCGTACCCCCTTACGGTGTATGCAGAACTATTCAACTTTAAAGCAGTGGGTGAGACTGGGCAAGGGAAGTTTATACCACTTTCTGAGAGCGGAGGCGACAATGCAACACTCGCTGAGTGGATTACACTCCCTTCGGGCCCATACGTTATTCCACCCGAGCAAACTACTGATGTTTCTTTCATTGTTGAAGCACCTGAAAACGCGTCACCGGGCGGACATTATGCTGCTATTCAAATTTCTACCGAGCCACCAAAAGACGCAGGAGAACTTGCGGTACTTACCTCACAGGTGGTGACGTCACTTCTTTTTATGCGCGTGGAAGGGGATATGCATGAAGCAGCAACGATACGTGAATTTCGTGCACTTGATGCATTTCTTGATGTGCCTGATGCAACCTTTTCACTCCGTTTTGAAAACAAAGGTAACGTTCATCTGCAGCCAAAAGGCGATATTGTGATTACCAACATGTGGGGCACTCCACGTGGTACTATTCCCGTGAATTATCAGACACACTATGGCAATGTGCTTCCGGGCACCATTCGAGACTTTGCTTTTTCGTGGAAGAGTGATTTCAAAATGACAGATATTGGTCGCTATAAAGCAATCGCAACCCTAGGCTATGGTGAAGACGAAATGCAAAACACCACTGCGGTAGCATACTTTTGGGTTATCCCGATAAAGTGGACACTTATTGTGCTGACAGTTCTCGGAATCTTTATTGCACTTATTACCCTTATGGTGAAAGCATATGTGCGTCGCATGCTCGTGCTTGCGGGGGTAGATGTTGATGCACAGAAAACCAAAGAAGCAGTATTGAAAAAAGAGTCGCTCGCACCGCTTCAAACATTGCACACCTACCGCAATGTAGCAGCACCCCTTCGTGATGGAGTGCTTGATTTACGTACTCGACTTACCACCGCTGAAGAGTCGCTCGATGTTATTACTACCGTATGGCGCTTTGCCCTCAGTTATAAATGGTTCTTTATTTCTATTGGTGCACTCATTGCAATTTTTGTTGCAATAACGCTATATATTAGTAATGCCACTGAACAGAATATTGAATATGAAGTAACCGCGGAAGAGGGTGTTACAACGGATGTATTGACAGAATAAAGATACACACACAACATCTAAAAGTGATATACTTGAGGAAATTATTCACTAAGTCTTTTTGTCGTATGGAACACAAACACATGACTGTAGCGTTTACTATCCTCGCACTCGTGGTGGTAGGTATGTTCGTTTTTGCATACCTCAAAAAGAGTGAAATCGCTGAAGCACCCGCAGTGACCCCGGGTGTACAAATACCAGCAGATGGACCGTATGCTAACATCACACGAATTGATGCAAAGCATTTTTTTATTCCACCTACACATACCCTTGCAGGAGAAATACTTATGCCGACCCCTTGTGATCTCCTCGATTACTCTGATGTAGTAATCCAAGAGTCATCACCCGAGACAGTAATAGTGAACTTCAAGGTGGTTAATCACGCCGAGACCTGTGTACAGACCGTTACCCCGCAGCGTTTCATGGTAACCTTTGATGCCCACAAAGATGCCACCATTAAGGCAACTTTTGAAGGTCGACCGGTAGAACTCAATCTTGTTCCTGCCGCAGAAGGGGAAACTCCTGAAGACTTTGAACTCTTCATGAAGGGATAATGTTTACAATTACTCGACAACAAAAAATTGGTCTCGGTGTGCTTTTTGGTGTGGTGCTTATATGTGGGGGGTTGCTCTTCCTGCTTCTCTCACCACTTAGTCCGTATTCGGGTCTGCATAATGATCTCAAAACAGTCGAGCCGCCAGTAGAACAATCATATACCGACCTCGATGGTAATCCGGTACGATTTTCTGACTTTGCAGGGGATCCACTCATTATTAATTCATGGGCCACATGGATGCCCTTTTCAAAGGACGAACTCTTGGCACTCATAGCCCTCAAAGAATCAAAAGGGAATAGTCTAACAATACTTGCTATAAACCGCATGGAGGATAAAGCGGTGATTCGGGCGTATTTAGCAACATTTGACATCGACGATACAAAAATTATCTTCCTTGTCGACCCGGCAGACACCTTTTACAAAGGGGTAGGGGGGTACGCAATGCCTGAGACAGTCTTTTACGCAAAGGATGGAGTAATTACTGCACATACTCGTGGCGTCCTTGCACCCGATGAACTCACCCGCTCTGCAGAAGCACTCCTTGAGTAGGGTACTGTACATTTTTTAAAAACGTGCTATAATATTGAATAGAGTTCTTTGATGGCTCTGTCGCGTCATGCATCTTTATTTTGCGCCGTATGTTAGTCCCATACGGTATATGTCGCAACGCATTGTATATGTTTAGAGCCATCGGGATGATTATGATACTCTGGTATCTCTCATCATTATTTTCGCAAACGTTCAGTTCTGCAGATTCAGCCCTCAGTGCTTCATTCGGACTTCTCGAAGCCACGGCTACTGCATCACAACAACGCTTTGCGTACTAGAAATAAGGCCAGACAACACGTCTGGCCTTTCTTCATAGAAACTTTCGATATACAATGTACTCATGAGTATTACTACGCAAAAACTTGTTGAGCACATTTTCTTTTTTGGTATTTTAGGAGCGAGTGCATACCTCGTGTGGTGCCTTTTTATGCCTTTTGTCGGGGCTCTCGCGCTTGCAGCTATTGTCGTGACGGTATGTTACCCAATCCATGAACGGATTTTACTCAAAACGCCAAAGCGTAATCCGACACTCGCAGCATTTATTTCGCTCGCCTTTGTCCTTACGGTAGTTGTGCTTCCGTTGGGTATTCTCGCGTCACTCATTCTCCATGAAGCAGTCTCCGTGTATGCGTTAGTGAATGCATCAAATAACATTGGTTTTTTGAATTCACTTGCTTCTATTGAGCAGGTGATTCAAAAAGTAATACCCAACTTTACCCTTGATGTGGCAACGATGATTCAACAAACAGCAAGTTTTATTGTGAGTCATTTTGTCACTATCTTTACAAGTACCGCGTCCACTATTTTCCTTTTTTTCATTAGTTTGATTGCAACATTTTATTTTTTCCGTGATGGACGCTACTTCACTACCTATCTCATTAAATTGAGTCCGCTTCGTGATAGTTATGACGAACAAATTATTGCTCGCCTTGCACGCGCGGTGCGTGCCGTGGCGCTCGGTACTGTCTTTATTGCCATGGTGCAGGGCATACTCACTGCAGTCGGTCTTACCATCTTTGGCTTTGACAGAGCGATTCTTTGGGGTTGTGTTGCTGCTATTGGTGCACTGGTGCCGGGAGTAGGTACGGCAATTGTGTTTATACCTGCTGTTGCGTACCTCCTCATTGTTGGTGCGCAATTACCTGCAATTCTCCTTGCAGTGTGGGGTGTGCTCGCTGTAGGGCTCATTGATAATCTTCTCGGCCCCTATGTTATGAGTCGTGGGAATAAAGTGCATCCGTTCCTCGTGCTTCTTGCAGTACTCGGTGGTATCGCATTCTTTGGGCCGCTTGGCTTTATTCTTGGTCCAGTGATTTTAAGTTTTTTCCTCGTGCTTTTGGAAATCTATCATACGCACATTAAAGCTTCACAACAAAACACTTAAGAAAGATATGAAAGAGGCATTATTCGGTATTACTGCACTCGCCATTGCAGGGCTTTTGGTAACACACACACCATTTGTTGAGCGTGTGCATGTTGTAGAGGGTGCGGGAAAAAATGTAATCTCACGCTTTGAGCATGTGACTGTGTCAGCACCGGTGGCTACTACCACCTCACCCGCCACACTTTTTTTTGTGGGGGATATTATGCTCGCACGTGCGGTAGAGATGCGTATGGAGCAGTTTGGTATTAACTACCCATTTGAGACGCTTGGCGATACACTTACTGTTCCTGACATCACGATAGGTAATTTTGAAGGAGTGGTGTCCGAAGTGCATTACCCCACGCCTAATTTCACCTATCAATTTTCAGTAAAGCCTGAGTATCTTGCATATCTAAAGACTGCTGGCTTTGATGTACTTTCACTAGCAAATAACCACACACTCGACTATGGTACTCCTGCACTCTTGTATACACGGGCACTTTGTTTGGAGTATGGGCTTGTATGTGGTGGAGAACCCAAGGGACTTTCTGAGATAAGTACAAAGGTTGTGAAGGCAGGCGAGTATCGAGTAGGGATGCTCTTTGTACATACACTCTATGGAATCCCTGCTTCAAGCACACTCAAGTCGTATATAGAAAAATTGAGCAGAGAGAGTGATGTACAGGTGGCGTATGTACATTGGGGTGAGGAGTATGTACTTACACATACTCTTTCACAGGAGTTACTCGCAGAGTCACTTATCGATACTGGCATTGATGCGGTAATCGGGCATCATCCACATGTGGTGCAGGATGTTGCTCTCTATGATAATAAACCCATTTTTTACTCTTTAGGTAATTTTGTATTTGATCAATTTTTCAGCAATGACGTGCAGGAGATGATGGGTGTCGAAATGAAAATTACTGATAGAGAGACTATCTATACACTCGTTCCGTTTTCGAGTATCGATACACGAAGCCAACCACACCACGCTGATGTTGAAGAGGCAACAGTACTTCGTGAGCGTATTTTGAGCGCTCTTACCACTGATTCACGGGTAAATGTGTCAGTGGGGGCAATCACGCTCCAACGATAGTTGCTTGCATGTTTTCTGAACACCGCTATTATAGTGAGGAATAAATAACGTAATCTATGAATCCATTCAATAAAACAGAAGCAATAGGAATTTTTCTCAGTATCGCAGTTATGGCGCTCGCACTCAGTGTGATTCGTTTCCAGACAGATGTATTTATGGCAAAAAATACTGTGGAAGGAGATACACAAGGAGCAGTGGTTGCGGTAAGTCAAGAAGAGGATGAAGAAGCCGGACTTGAGAATGCACTTAAGGACGCACATTCCGCAGATGGTGAACTCGTAGAATTGGTAACTGATGATGTGCGCCTTGGTACTGGTGATGTTGCTGTAAAAGAGGGAGATACCGTTACCGTGCACTACATCGGCACAACGCAGGATGGGGTGAAGTTCGATTCATCCTATGAGCGTGGTACACCATTCATCTTCACCGTAGGTGGTGGCAAAGTAATTGAAGGATGGGAAAAGGGACTTATCGGTATGAAAATTGGTGGTCAACGCATTCTTGTGATTCCTGGCAGTATGGCGTACGGCAATATGCAGGTAGGAGCAATTCCTCCAAACGCAACACTGGTCTTCGCAGTTGAACTTCTCGAAATCAAGTAAAAGTATTGCCGACTTACGATGTCGGCAATAAATGTGATTTAAGTGTAATGGCAAATCCTATAACTTTTGACATTGTGAAGCGCCAGTCCGGCACACGTGCCCGGGCTGGCGTTATTCATACTCCACATGGCGATATTGAAACGCCGGCTTTTGTGGTGGTGGGTACCAAGGGAAGTGTGAAATCAGTAAAGGCAGAGGATTTGAAGGAATATGTAGGGAACCAGGTAACGCTTGCAAACACCTATCACCTCTACCTGCAGCCAGGGACCGATATTATTGAAAAGGCGGGTGGACTCAATACGTTTGCAAATTGGCAGACACCCACGATGACCGATTCAGGGGGTTTTCAGGTATTTTCACTCGGGGCTGCCTTTGGAAAGGGAGTCACTAAGTTTGCAAAAGAAGAGGTGGTGGAGCCACAGGACGCAGGTCTTGCAGTGTATTCAGAAGAACTTGCGGAAAGTCAGGGAAAACTCTGCGTCATTGATGAAGATGGTGTGACCTTTACCTCACATATCGATGGTGGTATGCATCGCTTCACTGCAGAACGCTCTATCGAAATTCAACACAGTATCGGTGCCGATATTATTGTGGCTTTCGATGAGTGTACGTCTCCTACAGCACCACGTGAGTATCAAATGGAAGCAATGGAACGCACCCACCGCTGGGCAAAGCGGTCACTTCTTGCACATAAGCGCAATTATGACGCGCTTCAGAAGCAGGGACTCTATGGTGTGGTGCAAGGCGGGCGCTTTCTTGACTTACGTCAAGAAAGCGCCCGCACCCTCGCTGCAATGGACTTTGATGGCTTTGGTATTGGTGGCTCATTTTCAAAAGAGGACCTCGGCGATGCACTCGCTGTCGTGAATGATATTCTTCCCGAAAATAAACCACGACACCTTCTTGGTATTGGAGAGCCAGCAGATATTGTCGAGGGAGTTGCTATGGGCTGCGACACCTTTGACTGTGTACTCCCGACACGTCTCGGGCGTACTGGTACTATTTATATACATACACATGAGGGAATTAAGCGTATCTCACTCAAAAATGCGCAGTATCGAACAGACCTAGGAAAGCCTGATGAGGGTTGTGATTGCTATGTATGTACTCACTACACGCGCGCGTACCTCGCACACCTTTTCCGAGCACACGAAATGCTTGGCCCTCATCTTGCCTCACTCCACAACCTGTATTTCATCGTTAATTTCACCAAAAAACTCCGTGAGCAAATATTAGAAAACCCCTGAGAAATTTTTCTCAGGGGTTATTTTAAGCGGCAGGGCAGAGCTCACGAGGAGATGCAAATAGTCACGCCGAATGACCATCTGTGGACAATATAGCATTCATATTTATATTGTCAAGGGTGCCATCTGTACTCCATCCAAAATTCGTTGTATAATCAAAAAAGATAATCTTTGAAAGAAAGGAGTCATCATGCTTCCGAGAATTCGTGAGTATGTTGCCAAATACAACACACCGGAAAAGTTTCTCAAACGAGTGTCTCTGTATTTCCCGACAGGAAGTGGTGAGTTCAAACTCATCGAAAAAGCATGTCTTGAGATGTGGCGTGATTTTGCAGTAAAGGGAGCAATGCGTAAAGGAGGTGATGTCTATGCGGTGCACCCTCTCGCAGTTGCGATAATTTGTCTCGAGCATCTTCGTAGACGTGATGATGCAAATTTGATTGTCGCAGCATTACTTCATGATAATGTCGAGGATTTAAAATCCCTTGGATGGACATTTGAACGCGTTGCTTCTGAGTACAACGATGATGTGTCTGATTTGGTTTACTGGAATACAAAACCAGATGCAGAATTGCTTGATGGTGATAAACGAGAAGTCGATAAGTTATATTACGAGCGACTTCGATATGCACCACGTCGGGCGGTTTACGTGCGGCTTGTTGACCGTCTTCATAATCTCCTCACTCTTTCTGCAATGCCACTTGATAATCAAAAGGCGAAGGTTCTTGAAACATGGATGCACTATCTCCCTGTTGCTGAAAAGCATACAATTCTTATTCATGAGCTTGAGTTTGCTATGATGGAGGCGAAACTCCGATGGGATAAGTGACTGCTTGAGCTGGTTCGCGTAGCGAACCGGCTTTTTTTATGGGCAATCTGAATGTATACTCAACATCTATGGAATTTACCTTAGCCACCGACAAAACCCCCGCTGGGGACCAGCCGGAGGCGATTAAAAAACTGGTGAAGGGAATTAAGTCAGGTATGCGCCACCAGACGCTTTTGGGCGTGACGGGCTCGGGAAAAACCTACACCGCAGCAAACGTGATTGCACAGATTCAAAAGCCCACCTTGGTGATTGCGCATAATAAAACACTCGCAGCCCAACTCGCGCAGGAATACCGCGACTTTTTCCCCAACAATGCCGTGCACTATTTTGTGTCGTACTACGACTACTACCAGCCTGAGGCATACATGCCCATCTCGGATACCTACATTGAAAAGGAAGCAATGATTAATGACGAGATTGATAGGCTCCGCCACGCCTCAACGCAGGCACTCCTTACCCGCAAAGATGTCATTATTGTGGCATCCGTTTCGTGTATCTACGGCCTCGGCTCACCTATTGAATATGAAAAGGTGCATAAGAAAATAGAAATAGGTATGGTACTCGCTCGTGGCGATGCACTCCGACTGCTTGTGGGGATGTACTTTGAACGTACTAATGCCGACCTCACTCCTGCACATTTTCGAGCGGTGGGGAACACGGTAGAAATAATGCCCACCAATGAGCGCGTGATATATCGTCTCGAGTTTTCAGGTGATACCATCCACCACATCACAAAAATAGATGCTCTTTCGCGTACTATTCTCGAGGAGTGTCAGTCATTTTTCCTTTTTCCCGCAAAACACTTTGTGACACCGGAGGCGGAACGAAAACGCGCTATCAAAGATATCCAAGCAGAACTCAATGCTCAACTCAAAGTATTTGAACGTGAGGGGAAATTGCTTGAAGCCCAACGCCTCAAGCGCCGCTCCGACCATGACCTTGCACTCATACGTGAAGTCGGGTATTGCAATGGTATCGAAAATTATTCACGCCATTTTGACGGTCGAAAAGCAGGGGAGCCACCGTATACACTACTTTCGTATTTTCCTCATGCAGAAGATGGTACTCCTGAGTTCCTTACCATTATTGACGAATCACACGTAACCATCCCACAACTTGGTGGCATGTATGCCGGTGACCGTTCACGCAAAAATACGCTCGTAGAGCACGGCTTCCGACTCCCGAGCGCTATTGATAATCGCCCGCTCACTTTTGATGAGTTTTCTCAAAACGTTGGACAGTGCATATATACCTCAGCAACACCAGGGAAGTTTGAATTTGAACATGGTCCTGAAAACGGTGGTCAAATTGTGGAGCAAATTATTCGCCCCACCGGACTCATAGACCCTGTTATTGACCTACGCCCAGTCACCGAGCGTGGTGAGTACCCAGGCCAAGTAAAAGATTTTATTGAAGAGGCAGTCAAAACAATCAAAGGAGGTGCACGTGTCTTGGTTACGACACTCACTAAGCAGATGGCAGAAGACCTTTCCGAATTTCTTACGGAGCGAGGTGTGAATTCGAAATACCTTCATAGTGATGTGAAAACTATTGAACGTATTGAAATACTGACTGATTTCCGTAAAGGAATTTTCGATTGTGTGGTAGGGGTAAACCTTCTCCGTGAAGGACTTGATCTTCCTGAAGTGGAACTCGTCGCCATTCTTGATGCAGATAAGTCCGGTTTCCTTCGCTCAGAGACATCACTCATTCAAACTATTGGTCGTGCGGCGCGTAATGTGAACGGCCGCGTACTCCTCTATGCAGATGAAATGACCCCTGCACTCACCTATGCCATAGGTGAAACCAATCGACGCAGGGAACTGCAACTTGCCTATAATGCAGCGCATAACATTACGCCAGTTACTATTGCAAAGGAAATTAAAGATATCACCGCAGAAATGCGCAGTGAACACAGCAAAGCAGTATCAACACTCCTTACTATTGATACTGAACTTTATATCAAAAATCCAAAGGCAGTGATAAAGGATAAACAAGCGCAAATGGCGGAAGCGGTAAAGGAACTCGACTTTGAAACGGCGGCAATTTTGCGTGACGAGATACTCACGCTTGAGGCACTGAAGAAAAAGAAATAGTTATTGACACTTATAGACAGAAGTTATGCGAACAATACAATGATTCGCGGTATACTGTGAGTACGATATGGCTGCCCGCGTGATGAAACCGACAGCAAAAACAAAAATCCCGGTGAAAGCATCGGGCAGTGTTTCTGTGTCTAAAAAACGCGCAGAGAAAGTCGCTATAGTTGCGAAGGTGTTGCATGCGCCGGTAAAGACAAAGACGGTAGTGGTAAAACTTAAAAAGTCTCGTGAACCCAAAGATACACATATTGCGATTACCAATAACACACAAAAAGTTAGTACTTCTGTTACTGTTACAAAAGCAAAAACTGAGCAAACTACAAAAGTTACAAAAAAAACTGCTCGGGTTATTTCTACTGCAGTTATACCAAAGCCCGCAATCCTCTCGCCATTTCGATTCCCAGTACTCTCTCCCAATAGGTTGCCGATAGTCGCACGCATTGCTGGATTCGTATTTCTTTTTGTTGGTGCATTTTTCTCACTCCTCAACACTCCATTGAGTAATGACGCGATACTTTCATTTATAGGCGAAACACAAATTGCTACAGTTACTGAACCACTCTCTACTACGGCTAATCAATCTACCTCGAACGCAAGTGGAGTTGATACTACTCCCGATCCAAATATTTCAATCGAAGGCATTATTCCATTAAGCGGTGTGGTACCTATTACAATTGGTGTTCCTGACGCAACAAGCGTCAAAGTAATTCTTGATAATCGTGATTCAGGACAACTTATAGTGCTTGGTATGGCTATGAAGGTGGACGCTGGTACTTGGCGATTCTATTGGCAGACTTCGCAGTTTAGTGATGCAGAATACCGCATTAAAGTTGTGGTGATAAATCCATATACCACGTATGATTATACCGATTCTGAAACGTATGAAGTACACAATGTCCTTACGACACTTACAGATTCTAGTACGGATGCGTCAAACATAAGCACCTCTACAAATACGAATCCAGAACCGACTATCAGTACCACTACATCAGCCACATCAAATACCACTGTCAGTTTTTATACTTCGCAGTCAGGCACTATTTCTGATGATGTGGAATTTAAGATACTAGTTGCAAATGCATCGAAAGTAACTATTCATGCGCGCAATGTAAGTACTAATGTACTGTATTACGTAGGTCAGACGACTAACAAAGGAAGTAATGAGTGGGGTCTTGATTGGGATTCCTCAAAACTTCCCGATGGTACCTACAACTTTTATGTAGTTGCAATTATTGACGGTCTTTCATTTGAAAGTACGCGCGCAAAACTCGTCCTTGATAATGATATTGCGATTGAAGATATTGAAGATTCTGTGGCAACATCAACTGATAATGCTGAAACTACTGACGTCATACCATTCCTTGAGCCCTCTATAGTCCTTTCTCTGGGAAAGGAATCTCCCCTTTCAGGATTTGTTGAAATTGATATTACTACCTCGCCAGTACAGTGGGTTGAATTATATGCAACACCAAAAAGTTCACTCACCACACGCTTTCTTGGTCTTGCTACAAAACGGTCAGACACCTCATGGACATACGAATGGAATTCTACACAAGTACCAAACGGCTATTATTCGATACATGCACGGGTAAAAAGCATATACGGGTTTTCAGAAGGTGTCCGCAAAGAAGTAAAAGTACTCAATCAAGTCATGGAGGCACTTACTCCAAATCAAGAGGAACTAGTCGACAAACTACAGTCTGTCACAACTGATTTGATTACAACCACAGAAGGTAGTACGGATGATGTGTCAGATAACGCAGTGTATGTTGAGTCGGTAGACAGCTTTGTATCAAATGTCAATTCATCCGATGAGGAACGTGAACGCATTGAAGAAATACTTAATGCATTTAGAAAGTCACTTGAAACTCATCTTGATGCATTGGCACGCGCAGAGCGAGTGAGTGATGTGGATTCTGTGCGTAAAGCAAAAGAAGCAATTGAATCTCTCAAGAGTGAAGTGATAAACGCACTCCCTACAAGTGTTCAGAAGAAAGAACTTATTGATCAAATCAATACATATCTTTCACAAATTACCTACGAACTCCAACAACTTACTATTCGTAACGAAACGATTCTCAAGGAGCGTGTGGGTACAGCGATTACTAATGACTCTGATAAAGATGGTGTTTCTGACTACGATGAGGTGAATCTTTACAACACTAATCCGTTTGCTGCTGATACTGACGGTGATGGTTTTATTGATAGTGCTGAAATAACCCTTGGCTATAATCCGCATGATAGTACCCCCGAAGCTTTAGTTACCTACCAGTCACCAAAGGAAACAGGAGTGGTACGTGAAGACTTACTCAAGATTGAAACCTTGACGACCCTCACACCAAGTTCGCTTGAAGAAAAACCACGTGCGTTTATTTCAGGTTCAGCGCTCCCCAATAGTTTTGTGACACTGTATATTTACAGCACACCAATTGTCGTAACCATCAAAACAAGTGCTGACGGCGGATGGAGTTATATCTTCGATAAAGAAATTGAAGATGGTGAGCATGAGATATATGTTGGTATGACCGACAACGCAGGTAACATAGTGGCAAAGAGTAACCCACTTCCGTTTGTAAAGACTGCGGAAGCGTATACCGCTACTGACATGCGTTCTGCTGCACTTGAGGCGGAACATATAAAACCATCACTCTTTAATGAGAAAAGTCTCCTTCTCATAGCGTCGCTTATTGTTGTTGCGTTGGGGCTCGTACTCTTACTCCTTGGAGCCTTTGCACGCAACAAAAAGTCACTTACTGACATAGCACCTGTTCCATGATTCGTTTGATTGTTTCCCTCATAGCAAAAGGATATTTCTATGTACGGCAGCATCCAGAGTTGCTTATGACACTGGTGTTACTCTGTGTGATTCCAGTAGCGTTTGTTATAAACAGTCAAAATTTTCTCGAAGTATCTCAAAAAAATGTTGCTGAAATTGAATACGAACGTATTGGTGCAATACATGATTTGTTTGGTTCAATTATACGTGTCTCGGAGTTTGATGCTGAAGTCATTCAAAATGAAATAACAAAATTCGCATTAATCAACGAAGATATTGTCGATTTTATGGTTGTGAAAGAACAGGGGCCATACCTCGACATCGTTGCTGCACTTGATGTTTCAAAAATTGGTCAGCATGCTGAAAATCAAGACAAGTTTAGATCATCCAATGTTGATCCTAATGCATCGCTTTTTTTTCCGTATGCAGAAGATGGGGTGCGCTACACTATGGGGTATCGTTTAGTGCAGGTTGAGTCTGGTGGTAGTTATTATATTTTTACAATGGTTGAACACTCCATTATTGACTCACACTTTGCTGCACGTGCAAACTTTGCCTATATCTGGCTCTTTGCGTTGCTTGCAATTGTTATTCTTCTTGTGTTGCGTCATGTGCGGCTCATTGACTACGCGTATCTCTATTCTGAAACAAAAAGAGCAAATGAGATGAAGGACATGTTTACAAATATGATTGCACATGAACTTCGTGCGCCACTCACTGCAATGCGCGGATACGCAAGTATGATTTCTGAAAACAAAGAGACGACAGATGATATTCGAAAATATGCTAGCAACATTCAGGATGCAGCAGAGCGTCTCGTACTTGTCGTGAACGACTTGCTCGATGTTGCACGTATTCATTCAGGAAAACTTTCTATTACTCCTGCGGATATCAATATTCAGGAAGTGGTTTCGGTAGTACTCGAAACCATGCAGGCAACTGCACGCGAGAAAAATATCACGCTCACACAGGATACGAAAGTCTATCCCATACAGATGTTTATCGATGGGAAGCGCTTTCACCAAGCACTCACCAATCTCGTCAGTAACGCCATCAAATACACCAATGCAGGCTCAATAACACTTTCTATCGAGGATAGAGATGATAGAGTGGAAATTCGCGTGAAGGATACTGGTATGGGTATTAGTGCTGAAAATCAAAAAAATCTGTTTGCGCCGTTTTTCCGTGTGCAGATTCCTGAAGTTGACAATACTGTCGGTACTGGTTTGGGAATGTGGATTACTAAACAACTCATAGAGCTTATGGGGGGATCTATTGCGGTGGAATCAATCAAGGGGGTGGGAACTCATGTGGTAGTGACACTTCCCAAGGTGACCTACCTTAAACAATCTACTTCTTCAAAAAAGTAATATTTCGGAGTATAATCGTCCACGTATACCCATATGCGCCAACATATGGCCTCATCCTATGGCACAAAAAAAAGTAACAAAAACAACCTGGGAGGAACCGAATGATCCAAAAATTGTTATTCGTGGTGCTCGCACACACAATCTCAAAAATATCAATCTTGAGATTCCCCGTAATAAAATGGTGGTTTTTACTGGCCTTTCAGGAAGCGGAAAATCCTCACTTGCTTTTGACACTATTTTTGCCGAAGGACAACGACGCTATGTGGAATCACTTTCCTCATATGCGCGACAGTTTTTGAAGCAAATGCAGAAGCCAGATGTCGATGAAATCTCAGGGCTTTCTCCAGCTATTTCCATCGATCAAAAGTCGGCCTCACGCAACCCACGTTCAACGGTGGCAACTATTACTGAAATATACGATTACCTTCGCATTCTGTATGCGCGCATTGGCCAACCGTATTGCCTTGATACCGATGTGCAGATTCAAAAACTCTCTCAAGACGAAATTCTCGGTATTATTTTAAAGTCTATCGAGGAGCGTGAAATAAAGCACATGCATGACCCCAGTGTAAAAAATGTATTGGGTGTGGAGGTGAGTTCTGCACGCGTGTCTATCTTTTCTCCAGTCGTAGTGGGGCGTAAGGGTGAGTATTACCAGATGCTCTATGATCTACTCTCAAAAGGGTATGAGACCGTGCGCATCGATGGAGAAATCAAAATGCTCCGTGAGAAAATTGTACTCAACAAGAACAAGCGGCACGACATTGATGTGCTTGTTGATGAAATTTATGTAAGCGAGTTTACTCACTCACCCAAAAATGCGCGTGAGCGTCTTTCAGAAGCGGTTGAACTCGCACTTCGTGAGTCAAATGGTTTGGTTAAAATGCGTACTCCTAATGGTGATGAACGCATCCTTTCAGCAAAATTTATTTGTCCTGTCGATGGTTCTTCTTTTCCCGAAGTGGAGCCTCGCCTCTTTTCATTCAATTCACCCTATGGCGCATGCCCTGAGTGTAATGGACTTGGAACAACGGGGATTTTTAACACTGATGAATGTAGTGTGTGTAAGGGAGCGCGCCTACGTCCTGAGGCAATGCGCGTGTACATAGGGGGTGATGGTAAGAAAAATCTAGGAAAAAATATTGTTGACTTCACTAATATGACCATTGGTGAGGCAGCGCAGTTTGTTTCAGAACTCAAACTTTCAAAGAAAGATCAGGATATCGCATGGCCAGCACTCCGTGAGATTATCGAGCGTCTCGACTTTATGATAAATGTCGGTATTGAGTATCTTACATTGAATCGTCGTGCCAACACACTTTCGGGAGGAGAAGCACAGCGTATTAGACTTGCTTCACAACTTGGCTCAGGACTTGTGGGTGCTATGTATGTGCTTGATGAACCTACTATTGGCCTTCACCAACGTGACAATGAAAAACTCATCCAGACGCTGGTGCATCTGCGCGACTTAGGAAATACCATTATTGTGGTAGAACATGATGAAGATACTATTTTTGCATCGGATTATCTCGTGGATATTGGCCCAGGGGCAGGTATTCATGGTGGGGAAGTGGTGGTCTCGGGCTATCTTGAGAAACTCCTTGCTGAAAAGAAAAATACCTCTGGTTCTCTCACGCTTTCTTATCTCCGTCGCGATACTGCTATTGAAATCCCTGCAGAACGACGCGATAGCGAAAAAGGTTCAATCAAAATTCGTGGTGGAAAAGCATTTAATATCAAAAACATGAATGTCGATATCCCGCTTGGACGACTTATTTCCATTACGGGAGTTTCAGGAAGTGGAAAGTCTACCTTCATGTATGAAATTCTTCACCGCAATTTACGTTCTCGCCTCGATAAGAAATTCCGCACACCACACACCTATAATGCAACAAGTATCACCGGTACCGAGTATCTTGGCCGTACTGTCCTTATTGATCAATCTCCCATAGGGCGCACACCGCGCTCCAACCCTGCTACCTATACAGGTGCCTTTACGCATATTCGTGACCTTTTTGCCGCCACTGGTGAGGCACGTGCACGTGGCTGGAAGTCAGGACGCTTTTCATTCAACGTGAAGGGAGGGCGTTGTGAGGCATGTCAAGGGAATGGCGAAATTGCAGTGGAGATGCATTTTTTGCCGACGGTCTTTGTAACCTGTGACGTGTGTGATGGGAAGCGTTTTACCAAAGAAACTCTCGAGGTGTACTACAAAGGCAAGAATATTGACGAAGTGCTCCATATGACTATCGAGGAAGCAGATACATTCTTTATTGACGTGCCGTCTATTCATGAGCGCCTCAAATCACTTCTTGATGTTGGGCTTGGGTATCTTGAACTAGGACAAAGTGCCACAACACTTTCCGGAGGTGAGGCACAGCGTGTAAAGATTGCTTCGGAACTGTATCGTCCACACACACAGAAAACCATCTATCTCCTTGATGAACCGACCATTGGTCTCCACTATGAGGATGTGAAGAAACTTATTGAGATTCTTCAGGAATTAGTCAATCGTGGAAACACGGTTATGGTGATTGAACACAACCTTGACCTTATTAAATGTACTGACTACGTGCTCGACATCGGTCCTGAGGGTGGAGAAGGTGGCGGACAACTTATTGCAAAGGGTACTCCCGAAGAAGTGGCGGCAAATCCAAAGTCACATACGGGACGGTATCTCAAGGAGATGCTTTAATGTAAAAAGGGTTGTGTAACCCTTTTTTGTTTGTGCTCATGAATCAGGATTCATGGCAACATGGAGCGCTCCAAGTCCGCGATCACTACGCAAGAGTATTTCCCAGCGTGGGTCATCGAGTCCGGTAGGTGGAGTGTCAAATACTTGAATGAAAATGTGTTGCCACACTTCGTTCGAAGTAAGTTGCTCTGAAACGTTGAGCTTCTGGAGTGCCGTTTGCACAACATGTGCGACGGCGAGGTGAGAAGTGAGCATGATGCACCGTCCTTTCAGAGAGTTGAACTATTCTAGATATTTAGTGTACCATGCATCCATGCAAAAGAAAGAGGTAGTCTGGAAAAAAATACCGAGTACGCCAGGAGTGTATTTCTTTTTGGGTGCAAAAAAAGACATTTTGTATATTGGAAAAGCAACCTCACTCAAGCAGCGACTTACGAGCTACTTTAGTTCAGATATCGCAGAAAAACGAAGTTTTTTGATTGAAAAGATGGTAGGAGAGGCGGTGCGTGTAGAGTGGATGGAGACTGATTCAGTACTTGAAGCGATGCTTATTGAAACTAATCTCATACGCACTCACAAGCCTGTGTATAACACACGCTCAAAAGATGATAAAAGTTTCAATCATGTCATCATTACCGATGAAAAATTCCCTCGTGTGCTTGTAGTACGAGGAAAAGATTTGGCGTCATACTCATATACATATGAGTATGGTCCATTCCCGAGTGGGGCCCTTTTTAAGGACGCTTTGAAAATCATTCGTAAGTTATTTCAATTTTATGACACGCTTGCGCCAGATAAAACATACACAAATAAAGTGCATAAAGGGAAAGTTGATTTCAACAGGCAGATAGGATTGTATCCCGGGGAATGTACATCGAGTGAATATGTACGCACTATTCGTCACATACGACTTTTCTTTGAAGGGAAGAAAGAAAAAATAGTTACCGACCTTGAAAAACAGATGCATGCGAAGGCGCGGGCACAAAAATTTGAAGAAGCACTTGTGCTAAAGAAAAAAATATTTGCACTACAACACATCCAAGACGTATCGCTTTTAAAGCGTGAGGCACGAGAATATCGCGATGAAAAAAGTATGCGCATCGAAGCCTATGATGTGGCACATTTAGAGGGGGACTCCATGGTGGGAGTAATGACCGTGGTTACTGCTGGTGAAACCATACCAGCAGAATATCGCAAATTTATCATCCGTGAATGTGATGGCCCCGATGATACAAGGGCACTCACAGAAATACTCATGCGACGCTTAAAGTATAATGAGTGGGTAATGCCCGACCTTATTGTGGTAGATGGTAGTACTGCGCAGCGAAATGCCGCTCTTAAGGTACTCGAGACTGCAGGGAAAGTTATTCCTGTGGTCGGAGTAGTAAAGGACGAGTATCATCGACCACACCACTACATAGGCCCAAAAAATCTCATTGAAGAGCATAAGAACGCCATTTTGCTCGCCAATGCTGAGTCGCATCGATTTGCCATCACATTTCATCGAAAAAGGCGGAAGGTAGTATAAGTGGTACAATTCGTATCGCTCGCTGTCTTTCCCATTGCCAAAACCCCCTCCATACAGTATAGTAGCGCCCAATATGGCAATCACACGTAACGCAAAGAAAGCACACCGCGCAGCACAAAATAAGCGCGTGTTTAATATCCGTACCAAGGCTACTCTCCATGATGTCGTAAAGAACTTCCGTACGAATGTAACCAAAGGTGCAGTAACCGAAGCAGAAGCATTACTCCCTACTGTCTTTAAGGCAATAGACAAAGCAGCAAAGCGTGGAGTCATCAAAGACAATACCGCAAGTAGAAAGAAGTCACGTCTTGTGGCGTCACTCCGGAAAGTAGTGGTGAAGTAACCGCACAGTAAAACCCCCGCAGCCTTGGCTGCGGGGGTTTTCATAACTCTGAATAAACTCCCTATTCGTGTATCTGTACATGCTACACTAAACACACATGAGGAAAGTCCGTGTCGCTATTTTACGTGGAGGATTTGGTGATGAATACCGCGCATCTTTGTGGACGGGTGCTTCCGTACTTGAACATATTGATCGCTCTCAATTTGAACCGATTGATATCGTTATTGCAAAGAATGGTGAATGGATAGTAGATGGTGTGGTGCGCCTTCCTGAACAAGTTCTCCATGGTGTGGATGTTGTTTTTAATGCACTTCATGGCACTTTTGGTGAAGATGGTACGGTGCAGCGTCTCCTCGATAGATACGCGGTGCCGTATACCGGTAGCAAAGCATTTTCTTCGGGACTTGCGATGAATAAAGCGACTACCAAACATATCTTGAAAGACTCAGGTATTAAAATGCCACAGCATATTCAAGTATCGAGAGACTCTCTCGTGGACCTCGGGCGTGTTGCAGAAAATATTGTCGATACGTTTGGGCCGCACTACATCATCAAGCCTGTGAATGCAGGTTCGTCGGTGGGTACGATGTCGGTGAAGAACCCACTCCTTTTGCAGCAAGCATTGACTGACGCACTCGGTACCTACGAGGAAGTGCTTGTAGAAGCAAAAATCCCGGGCAGGGAAGCGACAACGGGTATTATTGATAGATATCGCGATAAGCGTGTATACGCACTGCCACCTATTGAGATTGTACTTCCAAAAGATGAGGACTTTTTCTCACATGAAATGAAAATGAGTGGTTGTGCCGACCAACATTGTCCGTCGCGTTTTGATCGACAAACTAAAAACGAATTAGAATTTATAGCGCAACTCGTCCATGAGACTTTAGGTCTCTCACAGTATTCACGTTCTGATTTTATTGTTGCAGACGATGGTATTTATTTCCTTGAAGTGAACACACTCCCAAGTCTTTCAAAAGAAGCGTCATTTCCTCGGGCAATTACTGCGGTGGGGGCATCGTATGCTGACTTCATTACCCACTTACTCGAGGATGCAATCACTATCCAGCGACGGTACAAATGATACACTAAAGTATATTCATGGCAGCAAAACCTAAAAAACTTTCAAGCGCTGATGTCACCAAGAAACTCTTGCAAATTTCTGAGTGGGTGGTAAATGCAAAAAGTACTGAACTTTCAAAATCATTCGAGGTCGCTTCTTTTGTTGCTGGACTTTCTTTTGTAGCACGTGTAGCGGTGCATGCAGAAGTAATGGGACACCATCCCGTGGTAGAACTTTCACAGCATAAGGTGAAGGTAAAACTTACCACACATGATGTGAAAGGACTGACCCGCACTGATTTTGAACTCGCAAAGAGAATTGATACGTTTAGTCGGTAAAAAACAAAAACTGGCAACCGTTTGGGTTGCCAGTTTTTGTAATATAAATTCAGTCTACATCAAAAGCACCCTGTACTTTCGGAAAAAATTATTGTCGGGATGCCGAGAATCGAACTCGGTCTACATCCACCCCATGGACGCGTACTACCGGTATACTACACCCCGACAATGATTTCTTCCCCAAAACACTGACGCGTACTACTACGTCAACCTTGCTTTGTCCCCATAAAAGGCACTGATTTCTTTATGTACCTGTTAGAGTGGAAGTATATATAATAGTATGAAAAGTTTTGAGAATCCAGTAAGTGCACCACATACAACGTCATCTGAAGCAGTACACCAGCCCATTCCAGTGACCGTTGCGGAGGCTATGTATGTTCAGACACGTATCCAAGAACAGTTATATAAGTTGTCACAAGATGATTTTGACGCACTTATACAGTCTGATTTCCAAAAAGAACTGCATAAAAACTCACCTTCTGAACAGCCATTCAACCCAGCAGAAGAATTGAAGCAGATTCGTGCTGCCGATAAAAGCAAGAAGCACGAACTACTTGATGAGTTTAAGGTTAGACTTGAACGTCATCGTATATCACTTGCGGTCTGTCGGAAGTATATTGAACGAGCAATACTTCATGATAATAATGTCTCAAAAGAATACCTTGAGGATATTGTAGACCGTTTTGCATCAGCGTATGGGTATACGGAAGAAACACGCACGTTAATCTCAAACATTATCGAAGGATTTGTGGTATATCGAGAGCGTGCGCACAATGCACGTAAGGCATATCCCAATGATAGAGATTTGGTTAAGTATCTTTCAAATGTTGAACTTCCCGAGCAAGCAGAAATTGGTATTTTAATAGGACCTATGTCACTCGATATTTTTGCTGATGACGAAGAGGCAATACGTATCTTTAACAGAGCTAATGAACCAATGGTTACTGATATGATACGGGGGTTCGCCTCATACAGTAGTGGTTCCGAGCCTGTTTTATACACCGTGGTCAATGTTGGCACACGTGTACGTAGGGGTACATCGGATGTGTTTGGTAAGAAGACGCTACTCCATGAACGCGAACATCAAAAAAATAAACTCCTTGTAGAAACATTTGGGTTAAAGACATATTCCAATAATACGTTTTCCAAATATATGAATGAAAAGAACCAAGAACGTAAAATTGAAATTCTTGTGGCATTTATGAAACAAGTACAAAGTGAAGCACTCGAATTCGCTCGTGATGAATTCATAGCACAACTCAAAAGTAAAACCCCAGTTCAGTTGTTCAAAGAATTTGATTCATTATTTTTTGATCCAAACTCCCCGTATGATTACCTCAAAGACATCAAAGGACATATGATGCTGTCAAATGATCTTGTTTTACAAGATATGTCGAACCGGTATCTTGTAGAGGAGTATGAACATATTTTGTGCGAGGCTACATCAGATGCGTTCCGCCTTATTTTTGAGTTCGATTACGCACCACAAGATCTTGTCGCACTCCTCACAGATAAAAAAATTCAAGATTGGTCAAAGACCATCAATCGAATCATTGATCAAAAAGAAAAAGGAAACTTGAATCTATAACCCAAAGTGCTCTTTGAGCACACGGTACGTGTGGAGATGATTGTCGACAGGGAAGGTGTCGATAACACCAATAACAGTTTCGTCG
Organism: uncultured Candidatus Saccharibacteria bacterium; assembly: GCA_964570795.1. GTDB lineage: Bacteria > Patescibacteriota > Minisyncoccia > Phycocordibacterales > UBA918 > Damh-18. The sequence goes on along the minus strand of CAZMYZ010000008.1, from coordinate 9,450 downwards.
TTGCCGCCAGGGAAGATTGCATCACCAAAGTATACGCATTCGTCTTTATCCCAACCCATATGGGTAATGAGACGAGATACGTTGTATCCCTTATGTTTACCTTTTTGAAAGTAATCAAAGCACGTCGTGCCACCGATTTTTACCTCAAGATGCTCATGGTCAAAGGGTTCTTGCTCGAGGAGCATAAGGCGAATTTTTCGCTCGGGGTCGCATTGTTTTTTCTTCTCCAGTGCTTCGTGGTGGCCAATGAGGCTGTATGACATCTGCGCACCGCGATGCTCAACTAAATCACTTTCATCTACCACATCTATATTGTGGAGCGAACGCATTTTTTTAATGTGTTCATGAATATGCGCTGCGTGTTCGTCACTTAAAAATTCATTCCAAAGTTGCTCGCCGTCAGGACTCATGGCTTCGTTACCATTTTGCCCGAGGCGATAGATGGGGAGATTGCGTACTTGGTGGTTTATCTGAGATACCTGTGCTCCGGAAACAACAATAATATCGTGCTCGAGTGAAGCATAGAGTGCATGCACGTCGTCTTCCATAGGAGTGCGTGAGGCAGATACGGTGTCATCCATATCAAAGAAAAGGTGTTTTTTGTGTTGCAACATATGCTCGTAGTATAGCAAAATGGTATACTTTATACATATCCACTAGCACACAATACTATGGGACACTTTGAGCAAAATCCGTGGGGAGAAAGCGCTAAGCAAAAGCGCGCACACGGTGAAATTCCTTTGACACCAAAACAAGAACTGGCGCGCAGACATGGTGAAACTGCAGATGATAAGGAATATGATTTTTCTGGAGCAGAAAGCGTCTTTGGAGGAGTGAGTGACGTAGAAAATGAGCCTGAACGCGATGGACCAATAAAACACTGATTATGGAAATAAAAGAGCTTGGGCACGTGGTTTTGTATGTATGCAATCTGGAAGCATCAGTGGCTTTTTATGGTGAAACACTTGGCTTTCGACAGATTGCACACTCGCGTGGTATCGCTGCGTTTTCTTCACACCGCACGCATCACGAACTCCTACTTATTGAAATTGGTGGTGTGCCGCGTGAAAAGCATTTCGCAGAGGCAGGGCTCTATCATATTGGATTTAAAGTAGGTGATTCTACTGAAGAATTAAAAACAGTCTATCGTGAACTCAAAGCAAAAGGCGTACACATTCTCGGTATGAGTGACCACTTTGTCACCCACAGTCTCTATATCCTCGACCCTGATGGTAATGAACTTGAACTGTATGCTGATGTCTCTGATGAGTGGAAGCGTGACCCAGAGGCAATTATGCGTCCCACACAACATCTTAATTTGGACGATTAGAAGTTAACACAATTTATGCTTACTGAAAAATCAAAAGCACCAGCGTTTGCACTTCCTGACCAAGATGGTGTACTTCGCTCACTTAGGGATTATACAGGGAACCTGCTCCTCATATATTTTTATCCAAAGGACGATACCCCTGGCTGCACCAAAGAAGCCTGTGCGATTACCGAAGTGTATGATGAATTTGAAAGTGAAGGAGTGACAGTGCTTGGTGTTTCCGCAGATTCACCTGAGCGACACACTAAATTTCGTGCGAAGTACAATCTACCCTTTACACTTCTTTCAGACAAAGAAAAGAAAATGGTGGATGCATATGGTGCGAGGAATATCGTGGGTGGTATCAGTCGTATCTCATACCTCATTGATGCAAAAGGTGCAGTGCTAAAAGCATATTCGAAAGTTAGCCCTACCACACATGCGCTTGAGATTCTTGCCGACGTACGCGCACTCAAAAATACATAATACGTATGGCACACCCCTTTGAAAAAATGTTTATGACTGCACTCAAGAAAAGCAGTGCTGATGACAATCTGGTGTTAAAAGAAGCAGAAAAACTTATCGCAAAAGGCTATGCACCTCTCGAGGTACATGAAGTGCTTTCAAAACTTGCCACAGGACTGATTGCCGACAGGGAAGTGGAGATGGTTGCGGAGGCACTTGAGGAACTCGGCGAGCACTTTGATTTTGAAGATGATGATGAAGAGGAATAAGATATAAAAATCCCCGGGAGAGGCTTCGCCTCTCCCGGGGATTTTTTAATGCACTACTCACCTAAAAGTGCATCGGTAAACTGATCGTTTTCAAAGATACATACACCGTCTGCGTATACTTGTTCAATTACTGGAAATATATCCACATGGAAACGAGTTTTGTCGGCAGTTATTCCTTGCTTTTTATACACGGTATGCTTCTCTCCTAAGGAAAAGTGAAGTCCAAAGATGCGTTCAAACGCAGTGATGTCTTTGAGATACTTTTCTCGAGTAATAGCACGATTGAGTCCAAAGCCAATTTCACGGAGTATTGGTCGCTCGTTTCCTTTCACCAGTTCTACAATTTTTATAAATGATTCTGGAGTATTGTCGCTCCAACCAATAATAAGTCCATCCGTGATATCAACGCGGAAAGCCTCATGCATACCCGTATGGTAGTCGGTGTCAGCATACGCATACACCATAAGTGAACCCTGCATCGCAGTGAGGTCTAATGCCTCGGTGAAGACTTCGCCAATAGGGAAGGTGCCACCAATATTTTCCATTCCCGTATAATCACCTATATTTACTTTTGGCGGCTCAAGGCCACCTGTCACCACAAGTTCTGCACCCGCACCAAGGAAACGTAGTTCCTGTGCATTTGCAAGTCTCTCTTGAAGCTTGCGCCCCACACCGCGGTACCACGTAGGGTCGTATGCAAGCGCATTAATGTATGTTTCCCACGAGTCGGGAGTATTGCGGTAGAGATGAAGGTGGTCAATTACCTTCAGTTTACGTTGGAAGAGTTGAATGCGAATACGAAACTCATTGAGGCGGAAATCAGTAGATTGAATCAATACCACTAAATCACGAGGTGATAATGCGTCAAAAAGTGAAATAATCTCCTCTTTGGTACGCGTATTAAAGTCTACAAACTGTGCGTTGGGAAGTACGTTTTTGTATGCTTCTGTAATAATCTTCGTGAGTTCGTTTTCAGTGTCGTAGACCACGAGCGCTTTATGTGCAGAGGTGTGTTCGAGCGCAATCATTACCATATCGCGTACGTTTTGAGTCGCTTTTCCAATGAGTGCTGTTTCCATGTATACAGACTAACACACAACCCCACCACGTATGATATTTTACACATCATAATTTCCTCTTTGTACATACACAAGCGTGAATACAAGCGTATACTAAATAGATTATTCATAAGTAATATTTTTATGAAAAATTCTCTTATTGTAGGTGCAGTTTTCCTTGCCGTACTCTCGTATGGCTTTGTAGGAATTCCGCAGGAGGCAGAGGCAGCATGTAGTTGGAATGGCTATTATAGTTCAGGTGATTGCGATTCATCACATAAGTTCAAACAAAATCGTCACTCATACATGTATATGAACAGTGACTATCGCTGGAATAATGATGTCGAGTATTTGCGCGCATATCTTCGCCAACTCATTATGATCCTTGCAAGTTATCAGCAGAGTGGGTATTCCACGAGTGGTGGAAATGGGGATGTGGAGGTACGAACACTCACTGCGATAGATATTGATGAGGACAGCGCCACCCTGCGCGCGGAAGTCGATATGGGTAGCGAAGATGAAGCTGAACTGTACTTCGAGTACGGTCGTTCAACAGGTAATCTCACTTTGAGAACTTCAAGGGAGGATCTTGATGATACCGACGATGAGGATACGATGGAGATAGATGTAGATGGGCTCAGTGAAGATACACGTTACTATTACCGTGCGGTGGCGATAGATGAAGATGGTGATAAGGACTACGGTGTTACTTATAGTTTTGTGACCGATGGTGATAGTAGTAATGACGATGAAGATCCTGTGGTTACCACCCGTAGTGCCACTGACATTGATGATGAAAGCGCAGAACTTCGTGGTGCTGTCGACATGAATGACTTTGATGATGGTCTTGTATTCTTTGTGTATGGAGAGGACGAAAATGCGGTGTATGACGTCGAAGACGATTTCAACTCATATGATGATGTGGGTGAGGACGGAGATAATCTCCAGAAAGTACTCGTTGACTCAAACATAGATGGATATGAAGAGTTGAGTGAAAACGTCAGTGGTCTTGATGACAATACGGATATCTTTTTCGCACTCTGTGTAGAGTACGATGATGAAGATAATGACAGCACACTCTCCTGTGGTGCTGTACGTGAGTTTACGACTGAGTAACGTACGTGTGGCATACAAGTATGTCGAGAGCATTCGACACACATCGCCCGCGCTTCGCGCGGGCGGTTTGTGTAAAAAATGGTATTATTGCTATACATGAAAGGTACCTTTTGGGGATTTTTTGCGATACTCACCGTGGCTGTTTTGTTAGTATCCACCACACAGTCACAAAACACTGCATTTTCAGCCATGAAGACTGAAAGTCTTGTACAGTACCCCTTCTCCGTGATTGAAGATGTTGCGCCTATAGATCTTCATGCATCAAGCACTTCTATCATCGAAGTTATTGAGGAGAAGCAAGTATTAGAGTACATAGAGAATGAGGTACTGGTGAAATATAAGGAAGAAAAGATTGATCTTGGTTCAAAAGAGGGAAGAGCAAAAGCACTCAATTTTGCTGATGTACTTTCTCTCGATCAGGTAGAGCGCATACCTGAAGAGAATATTTCTGTTTTAAAGATTCTTGACGGTGATACCGTAGAAGAGACGGTGGAGCAACTCAAGCGTAATAGCAATGTGGAATACGCACAGCCAAATTTTCAATACGAAACAGCAACCAACGACACGCATTTTTCTAAACTTTGGGCGCTCGAAAATACAGGACAAGTAGTAAATGCAGACACCGGGACAAGTGATGCAGACATCGATATCCCTGAAGCATGGGCAGTAAACGAGGGTACCAATGCTACTAACTCTGTGATTGTTGCCGTTATTGATATTGGTGTTGCGTATAATCATCCCGACCTCATTGCAAATATGTGGGATGGCACCAACTGTGTGAGTGACACCAATGCGGCACTCGGAAATTGTAATCATGGATACGATTACGACGACAACGACAAAACACCGCTACCGCCCGACTCTTCTCACGGAACACATATAGCAGGTACTATTGCTGCTATTCAGGATAATAGTGCCGGAATTACGGGTGTCGCTCCGCATGCAAAAATAATGGCAATCCGGACTTCTCTAACGACTGCCGACAACATAAAATCTATCAATTTTGCTAAATACAATGGAGCAAAAGTAATCAATGCAAGTTGGGCCGGCTCATCGTACGACCAAGCACTCAAGGATACTATTGATGCGTTTCCAGGCATTTTTATTGCTGCGGCAGGGAACAGTGCACGTGATAACGAAACTTCCCATCTGTATCCTACTGATTTTAGTTCAGCAAATATTATTTCCGTTGCTGCCACTGACCAGGATGATACTCTGGCATCCTTTTCCAACTTTGGTTCAGTCTCGGTAGATGTAGGAGCTCCAGGGACAAACATATATAGTGCTATCGCAAATACCACCATTCTTAACGAAACACTTGAAAGTATTGTTCCTCCCGATGTTCCCGGAGGGTGGACTACAGGAGGAGTATTAAACAATTGGGGGACGTATAATCTTGCTGGGGAGTGGGGAAAGGTACTATATGGGGATTTAGCGCTTCCCTATGCCGACAACGCAAGTACAAGTATTACCTCACCCACATACGATATAGTGGGCACGGGAGCCTCTCTCGATTTTTGGACACAGTGTGATACGGAGTATGATGAAGATACATGGTTTGATTATATGTCTCTCGAGGTAAGTGGGGACGGTAATACATACACAGAAATTGAAAAGTGGGACGAAGCAACGCTAGACCTCCTCAATGATGAACTTCCTCTTGATGATACCGATGGAGCAGAATATCACTTCAGAGATGTAACTATCCCTAGTCAGTATATGACTGCTAATTTCAGTTTCCGCTTCCGATGGGTTTCTAATGCCACTAACAATAATTATGACGGGTGCTTTGTAGATGACATACTTCTCTCTAGTTTTTCTGATGGAGCAAATGAACAGTATGGCTTCATGCAAGGTACCTCAATGGCAGCGCCACATGTGGCTGGGCTTGCAGCACTTCTCATGGGATATAATCCCGCACTTACTACAGCAGAGGTAAAAGATATCGTTCTCACTTCAGGTGATAGCCTTGGTGCTTTGTCTGGAAAGACTGTTTCAGGAAAGCGCATCAATGCGCAGAGTGCCCTACAAGCCGCTACTCCTCAAAAAGCCATCACATCATTTAATTTCACCAATCCCGCTGTTACAGGTGTCATTAATGAAAGCACGAAAACGGTAGTACTCACGGTGCCATATGGTACATCCCTTACTGCGCTCACTCCTACCATTACAGTGTCACCAGGTGCATCGATAAGCCCCGCATCCTCGATAGCACATAATTTTTCTGCATCGAGCACATATACCGTGACTGCTCTCGACGGCACCACACAGGTATACGAAGTTGCTGTGGTGGTTGCACCTAATTCTGCGAAGGCGATTACTTCATTCAGTTTCCCTGAAGGTTCGGGAAGTATTTCAGGTACAAATATATCAGTTACGGTGCCGTATGGAACTTCTGTCACTGCACTTGTGCCCACCATTACTATTTCAGGTGTTTCGATAAGTCCACTCTCCGGAGTAGCACAAAACTTTAGTACTCCCGTCACCTATACGGTCACTGCCGCTGACAGTAGTACACAAGCTTACCTTGTTACGGTAACAGTTCAGTCAGGAGGTGGCGGAGGAGGGGGAGGTGGTGGTGGGGGCGGTTCCTCAAAAAAACCCAAAAAGACAACTGTGAAAGAGATTCCTGTTGCAGCGACTACAACAAAAACAACAGTAGCAGCATCAAGTAGTATATCTGTGCCGGTAAATATAGTGACACCAAGTGGCTACCAATTTCTCCGTGATCTCACTGTTGGTGCACAAGGAGTTGATGTGAGTGAACTCCAAAAGCGTCTTACACAAGAGGGGGTCTATACCGGAGCAGTTACTGGCTACTTTGGCCCACTCACGGCAAATGGAGTAAAAGCATACCAAAGCAAAGTAGGTCTCTCACCCACAGGGTATCTGGGTGCACAGACACGGGAAAAATTAAATGCATCGCAGTCTGTACAAAGCCAACTCATGCAACCAGCCGCTGCACGGGAAGCCCTCCTCATCTCACTCAAAGCCCAACTCGCCATCCTTCTCAAAGAACTCGCTCTACTATTAAGGAAATAATAAAAGCGCTCGGGATACGAGCGCTTTTTGTTTGTACGATTCCACATTAGACTAGGGCCTGGTGCTAGTTTTCTGTGTGAGTTAGGGCGGTGGGGCTTTCGAGGTACATCTGACAAAAAAGTGTTGCTTGTTTGAGCATCTTGCTCACTTTCGCGTTACTCATGAACTCCAGGTGGGCATCTTTGCGTCGTGGGAGTGATGCATAGGGTCTCATCGCGCGAAGCACCATTACTGCTAAGCCAAAGTTCTTTGCCATGGCATGATAGGCACTGCTAAACCAGTCCTCCTTCCCTTGTGATTTTTTTGAAAGTACTCGTTACAAGGTTTCTCCCATAATGGCGACACAATCTACTGAACGCATTTGGTGTCTGTAATCACTGGATTCAGGGAAAAGTGCAACGTATTGAAGACTCATGTCTGCAATATCTTGTACGCAAGCATCATCGATATTCTTTTCACCAATAAGGAATGGTACGTACTCAAATGCCGAAAGTTGCTCGAGCAAGCCGGTACGCGTCATAAATCGCTCAAGCATGCAGGTGAGATAGTCACGTACAGGCTCGTTCATAGGCAATTTCAACTTCATCCAAGTTTCGTTTATGAGGATATGGCATTGATCCATGGAGGTGACTCCCCGCACGAAGCCTGATTCATTGAGATAGGGGAATTCCTTTTCGACCTGTACGTCACGAAAGTCGTTTGCACGTGCAATCTGTACTGTATGCTCAGACATAGCATTCTCCTTGTTGTCAATCTGTATGCATCATAGACCAAATATGAGGCTATGCAAGCATTTTTGATGACGGATATAAAAACCCCTGAGAATCCGCGTGGCGGATTCTCGGGGGTGAATAGGTAAGGCTTAACTGAGAACTACTTCAAAAAGCCAGTGAAACTTCGTACCTTGGGACGACTGTAGGAAAGACCAATGAGGGTGTAAAGCATCTCCAATGAATGTTCACCCACATACACTGCTTTCCCGTGCAATGATGTGGTTCGTGTGAGCACAAAAATTTTTTCATTCACGCTCCGTGCATGGAGAAACTCATACTTGTTGCCATTTTGTGCAGTGAAATATGGTTGTTCAACAACATTGTGCGCAATTCTGCCGTAGAATACTTTGATATCCTGGTAGAAGTATTCCTTGATGTGCGAAAGATATCTTTCAAGACCATCAATTCCACTGAGTTCATGAAGTAATTCGATTTCGCCGACTTCAATGTAATGCCAATTCATGTCTGGCATTCCCTCGAGAAGTCCTGCGACACGGAGATACTCGCAAAAGTCGTCGAGCAGAGCGGCTGTGGTATGAAGACTTATCCCACGACTGCTATACAAACGGTGCTCTTCTGCATTGCGCTTGAGTCGCTTGATGAGTGGTGTGAGTGATATATGTGATTTTTGTGCTGCATACACAAGGTCATCAGTACCCACAGAAATGCCGGCTAAATGAAGATTGGCAATTATAGTATCTATCTCATCACTTGAGGGATAAAGTGTGTGTACTGCATTGCGTAGTATAGTGTATGCTTCCATACCACCCATACCGTCACTTAAGCGACATACATGCGACTCTTCCACTTCATTCAAGTGTAGTATTTTAAAATCACTTGCAGTCCAGCATGCACATACTGACTCAAGGTCGATACAGCCTGCGCCTTCGAGTATTTTCATACAGCGCCAGGCATGGAGAATGGTATTTTCCACTGCAAGGCACCATATCGTACTTTGCCACGGATCGTTACTCTGCACACCAGGGATGAGGTAGCCAATCCCAATATGCCCTTGGTGCGCACCAAGGAAGGGAATAACGTTCCGTTTGATTCCATCCACTACTTTCAATGTTGGCTTGCCATAGAGGGCAACAGTAATTCTGTCTGGCATTTTGTGTCTCCTTTCAAGGAACGTGTAGTCAAACAAATGTTTGATGCTGCGAGCAGGATAGCATATTTCACAAAAATATAAATCAAGAGCAATAAAAAACTGCTCTGACTGAGCAGAATTCTATGTGTATAGATACTTCATTTCACAGTGGCCACAAGTTGAACTTGCGACCTTCTGAGTGCAAAATATCAAAAACCGTCTGGGAGACGGTTGTTGCCTAGCCACCATCTTTGCGGGCCCGTGCACTACTTTCTTTGGGGACCCGACCGGCATAGACCCTGCGACCGGCTGAGTGCACACCAGACGC
>CAZMYZ010000007.1:0-45475 GCA_964570795.1 uncultured Candidatus Saccharibacteria bacterium | reverse complement strand
TCATGCCACTAAAAATAGCGCCATTGGGCGCTATTTTTAGTGGCATGACCAAAAGCAAACGGCAATGTAGCGAATTACTTTTATATACTAACTCTCCATAAATTCCATGCTATACTCCCCCACATGCTCTCAGTGAAAAATATCAAGCGATTGGCGGAAAAGAAGTACCGAAATGAAATGGGGCTTTTTATAGTGGAGGGTGAGAAAAATATTCAGGAACTCCTCAATGCTGATTTTGAAATTGAAGGAATTGTAGGTACGACCCATTTTCTCGATTCTCTCATCGATGCAATCAATGCCTATGACGAGCGTATGCATACACGTATTGAGATTAAGGAGGTACAGGAAGACGACCTTGCCCGTGCAGGTACCTTTGTTACCAATACCACAGGTATTGCAGTAGCAAAGCAAAGAACTGAATCCTCTCTCGACACTGCTTTAGAGGACGCACAAAAGAATATCGTACTCATACTCGATGACATCCGCGACCCCGGGAATCTCGGTACTATAATCAGAATTGCTGATTGGTATGGAGTACACCACATTATCGCTTCACCCACTACTACTGATTTCTATAATCCGAAAGTGATTGCGGCGACTATGGGCTCATTCACACGGATTGAGGTGCACTATTCCCCACTCACAGATGTACTCAGGGATGCGTCACGCCTTCATATTCCCGTTGTTGCCACCACGATGCATAGTGAAAGTATGCACAGCGCAAAACTCCCTCAGACTGGCTTTCTCCTTATGGGAAGTGAGTCGCATGGCATGCATGAAGAACTCCTGGCGCATACTACCCACCAAGTAACTATCCCCCGCTTTGGCAACGCAGAATCACTCAATGTGAGTGTTGCTACAGGCATCCTCCTCGACACCATACGGCGGAGTGCGGTGTAGTGTGTCTCTCAATAATTTCTTTATACATACAGGAAAGGCGCAACGTAATGTTGCGCCGTGTTTTTAAACTTGTTCATAGAGAATCCCATCGAATGCTCCGACGACTAGGAAATCTGCAATATGAGCAACTCCCATTTTTTCCGTAACCGCAAGGCCTTCCAAAACCGCCCTCAGGCGACTATGACACCACTCTACTTCTTCTGGTGTGCGACACCGAGTCGTAAGCATCAACTTCGTCTCGTGGTAAGCCCGTGTAATCTTAGAAAGCGTTCCCGTATAGGGCTGCTTGCACAGATGACAGTGGTCGAGCGAATCTATCGCAGGCTCGCCACAATGCGGACATGCATATTCATGCAGAATCATGGCTTTCCCTCCAGAATGAACTGGATACAATTATGCTACGATAGCAAAAACTGTCAAGACTACGAAGGTACATAGAATTGATAACTATATCCAATAGGTATATTATGGCGTTTGATTTGTACAAAATGGAGTCATAAATGAACACACCGAGAGAGCCAACGCATACGGCCGTGCATGTACCACGCAATAGTGACTACTGCTCACTCAATCTTGATTGGTGCAAAAAAGCCTGCCCACACAAGGTGGGTGGCGAATGTACGCGTATTTTCCTCATTCACTACCTGCCGATTCCGCCAAAGGAGTAGGCGTACTCTGCACCACCAACCCCCTCAGACACACACGTGCCGAGGGGGTTTATCTTTGTATTTTTATTATTTCCCTATGTTTGTATTATTAAAAGAAAACAACCCCGATGTTTTGGGGTTGCTGCGGGGCTAGAGGGGTCACTGATAGTGCATTGCGGCGTGGTGCGGAGCCCATGCCGCACGCAATGCACGGATTTCCGGTGCGTTGTCGCCGTCGAAGGCAAGTCCTTTCATAACCTTATTGACGGTAGCAGGGTCGATCCCCTTTTTTGCGTCTTCAAATGACTTCAGTAAGTCCTCTTTTGTTCGATGTTCAATGACCATCTCATTCTCCTCTTTGGCTATGATGTCGAAGTGACACATTCGGATAATACAACTTTTTTTGAAATAACACTACATATTGCCAATCCTCTTTTTTGGGTACAAAATGAGTCGAGTTATTTTTCCATTCAGGAGCAAATCATGAGTTATCTTTGGCGCGTACTCACCACGATTCAAGTTAGTCTCATTACATACCCGCAGTTCTTTTCGGAAAATGACAGTAGTAACATTGATTCTATTGTTGACCAGATTGAAAACGACTTGCAAGCATTCACCGCTGCACTCGACCTGCCATATACTCGCCCTGACATGAGCCCAAAAAGTGTCCTCCTTATGGAGTACTCATACACACAGTTCATTAAGCGCTATGTTCAGGAAGTCCGTCGCGCATGCCGCAATCACGTCAATTTCGTCTTCCTTTGAAAAGACCCTCGTATACTGAGGGTCTTTTATGTTGTTCTACGATTTTATAAAATTACACTGAAGTGCTATAGTACAACTCTATGCGATACATGATTGCACACATGATTAAGGGAGATGCTCGAAAGTATCACGAGGACTTAAGTCGTGCTCTCGCGCACCATTATCACCTCCGTCCCGTGACCGCAAGTATCGACCCACACCTCACGATAAAAGCCCCCTTTGAAGCACTCAGTACCGACCTTTTTGATATAGAGCGTCTTATTGGGCGTTTTGTGGACACATACAGCCCTGTAGAGTACACACTCTCAGGCTTTGGTCATTTTAGTGACCGCGTCGTATACATGAATGTAACCGCACCTGCGGAGATTGTAACTGCAGTAGAGGACTTCAAAGGAAAACTAAAAGAACTCCCTTGGCTTGAGTTTAGACCCCACGAAGAAGATACCAAGTTCCATGCGTCACTTGCCTATCCTAAGGACGCTGAGCAAACCACCGAAATAGTGCAACGACTTTCAAATGGTCATGCACCTTCGTTTACATGCAGATTCGATACAATCACACTCCTCAAGCGCGGCGATAGACGCTGGGAGGTGGTGAAGGACTATCACGTACTGGGGAGTGGTGTGGGAGATATCGTGGTGTAGCACTGCACATAATCCCCCGCGGCCTACGGCCGCGGGGGATTTTTGTATACCCCACCATACTTTTCAAATCGTAGTATAATGAGAGCGATATGTACTACTCACGCCACACGGTAGAGACGTTGACGGGAATTGTACTTCTCGCGGTATTTTTACTTGTATGTGCACTACTCCTTATTGCACACAAAAATATGACTATTAAACCTATTGTGTATGCTCCTGTGGCTACAAGCACTCCTGAAACAAAAGTGGCATACACTACACCACCAGTACCCATACATACACCAGTGGAAGTAGCACACATTGCTACGAGTACTGAAGAAAAAATAGAAACCATCTCCAAAGCACCCCCCGAAAAAACAGTAAAACCAACACCACCGCCTGCCGTAGCTACGGTAGCGCGTGCGGTACCTGCACCGGTAGTAGCACAGCCGCGCGCTATGGGCTTTGATGCGCTCGATATGCTTAGAGCGCACAATGAAGTACGTGAAGAGCATGAACTCACTCCACTCACCTGGTCAAATACCCTTGCAAAAAGTTCTCGAGAGTGGGGTGAAATACTCACCGAAGACGAGTGCGACTTCTATCATGACCCCGATACTTCCTATGGTGAAAATCTGTATTGGCAATGGATTTCAGATAGCAATAATAGCGATCTTATTAGCACCCCTGAAGAAGCAGTCACGTGGTGGGCAGATGAGATTCGCTATTATAACTACACCAAAAATACGTGCCGGCGCGGCGAAGACTGTGGCCACTACACACAGATAGTCTGGGCTGACACTACTGAGGTGGGCTGCAGTGTGCATACGTGTTTTGACAGAGGGAACGACAATACACAAACAGACCTCTGGGTATGTAGATACAATCCCCCCGGAAACATAGAGGGCGAAAAACCGTATTAAAAAATGGTCGACGTCGGACGTCAACCATTTTTAGAATTGCCGACTTACGATGTCAGCAATTGCAAAACGACCATTAGAGCCTATCCAATGACCTCAGATACGAGGCGTCGAGGAGTGAGGACATAAGTCGTGAGAATGTGCATAAAGCACATTCGCAAGACTCATTGAGGACTTTTGTGAATGAAAGGTGAGACAGTCTGGGAGACTGTCGCAAGAAGACCCAATGAGTGGACAGTTCCTGTCAGGAACTCAACGTACGGTGAATGTTCGAACGACTCATTCGTCGTATTTTCTTCCGTGGGGAAGAAAATACGACAGACTCGGAACGTATTGTCGCTACGCTCTGTACGTTCCGGCCACAAAGTAGATGGGGTTAGTGGATAGGCTCTAAACAATTTTCTTCCACATTGTGTCCTGCCGTACAAGCATCTCTTCTGCTTTTTCTGGCTCTGCCATGAGTTCCTCCACAAAGCGCTCAGCGCGAATAGACTGTGAGCCTTTCACGAGAATTGCATCCCCTGCTTTGATAAAGTTTTGCAATTCCTTTCCTGCACGGAGTGCATCATCAAATTCAAAAATATTTTTAGGGTCCATACCTGCTTCCACAGCTCCCTTTGAAAAACCACGAGAGCGCACACCGATAGTGACAAGAATGTGTGCATTGTGTGGTACAAGACGTCCAATACGTTCATGTTCTTTAATAGAAAACTGCCCTAACTCCATCATGTCGCCTAAAACCGCAATACGACGCTTCACCCCTTTCAGTTCACCGAGAGTTGCGAGGGAACGTTCACTCGCGGTTGGTGAAGAATTGTATGTATCATCAATAATAAGCGTATCCTTGATTCCCGGAATAAGACGCATACGTCCTGGGGGTGGAGTATGGGTACTCAGTGCAGCAGCAGCGTCCTCAACACTAATACTAAATACTGATGCTACGGCAGCAGCTGCTGCATAATTGTACGCATGTTGCACCCCAAGTGAGCCGTTCACCCGCATGAGTACCGCAGTATCCAAGTGAGTGAGCAAAAATTCAAAACCAACTGCCTGACCGTTTTCATATATCACACGGTCACCAGAAGCAGTAAATGGTGAAAGTGAGTAGCGACTATATCCTATGGAGCGCTGAAACACGCCCTGCACAATCTCCACCACCTTTTCATCATCCTGATTAAAGACAAGCACTCCATCCGGCTTTAGCGCATCGACGAGTTTCTTTTTTTCCTGAATAACTGCCTCGGGTGACACAAAAAACTCCACATGCACCGGTACATCAGGCAAGCGCGTAAGTACCACAACATCGGGGCGGATCCATGAAGTGAGTTTATCCATATCGCCTGGTCTGTCGACACCCATCTCGAGGATAAGTAACTTTGGATACTCTCCGGGATGTATTGCAATGAGTGCACCATCAATAATATTCTTGAGCCACATAAATGGATTATTCCATGCATTCGGGAGACCGAGTACTGAGAGTGGCACGCCAATTTCAGAATTGAAACTCTTTTCACTTTTGCGTACATGAATCTTTCCCTTAAAGACTTCATAGATTACATCCTTGATGGAAGTCTTCCCCACACTTCCCGTCACCGCAATAATCTGTGGATGGGTGCGACGCAAAAGCATCTTTGCTTCAAAGGTAAGGATCGCGACAACGATTTTTTTAAAAATTTCTTTCATGCCAGATTTTCTTATGAGCGTAGCGACTTAGAAAATCTAGGCCGTCGCAATGTGCTCTCAAAATGCCTCATTGCGACGCACCACTCTAAAGTCAAAAGCTTGTTAATAAAATTCATACGGTTATCGGTCGGGGGGCAGTGCGTAGTAATTAATGAGGAATTGTACTAAATCAATGAAAGGGTCTGTCAAAGTCTCAGACGCGTATTGTACCCCCTTCGGCTCCACAGTATACAGGAAAATAAGGAATTGCGGGTCATATGCCGGGAAATAGCCAAAAAACGAGTGTAAATAACGGTCATCGTAGTATCCGCCAGTAGGGTCGGCAATCTGTGCAGTACCTGTTTTCGCAGCAATAGTGTAGTACTCATTTTTTGCCTTTCCACCCTTCAGCGCCTTATCCACTACTGTTACGAGCATACGCGTAATGTCTTCACTCGTCTCTTCGGTGAATACACGCTCGCCCTCGGCGTATCCCACATCATGTGTAGTGCCGTCTTTATATTCCACACGCTTTACAAGGTGTGGAGTGATGAGCATACCGCCGTTCGCGAGCGTCGAAAGTGCACGCACGGTAGCAATTGGGGTCAGTGCTATTCCCTGCCCGAAAGATGCATTGGCAAGTTCGAGTTCACGATTCTCCTCGAGGTTTTTTACCAGGCCATGTCCTTCGCTCGGCAAGTCTATCCCTGTCTCCGAGCCAAGTTTGAGTCCATAAAAATATTTACGAAAACGCTCTTTACCGAGAAGTGAGGTGATGTGCGCCACACCAGTGTTGAGCGACTGACTCAAAACTTCTTGCATCGCCACCGTACCTCGTCCACGTCCATCGTAGTTACAAATTTTCTTTTCACTGAGCACAATACACCCCGGGTCATAGTATGTACTCTGTGGGGTAATCACCCCCGCATCAAGACCCGCTGCAACGGTGAGTGGCTTAATGATAGAACCCATCTCATACACGTTTTCAATAAGTGGATTACGGAAGGATTCGATATCGATGCCACTTCTATTATTCAAATCATACGAAGGCACGACGTTGAGTGCAATAATCTCGCCATTTTTTGGATTGATGATAATGCCGCCTGTTACACTGCTATTCCATCGCTTTTGCTCATCCTCAAGCACTCTATCGAGCGTACGTGCTACGGTAGGCTCTATGGTAGTAACCACATCACCCTCAGTGGCATCAGAGGCATCAAAAACTAAGGTGCCAAGATTACTAAAAAGTTCTGCAAAGAAATTAACACTCATGTGATCAGTGTCACGCACGAGTGTGTCGTTGTAGTAGCGCTCGAGCCCATACTTCCCCACGAGCGCATCACCATCGTATCCAATAAAACCAATCGTACGTGCAGCGAGTGACTTACCTGGATAGTAGCGCCATTGGTTGCGATAGAGTTTCACTCCAGGGAGCTTCAGTGCCTCAATAGTATCTGCATCATCATTTTCTACTTGCTTTTCAATTTCTTGGTATGTTTTATCCTTGCGGTTTGCTCGCTCGACAAACATATCGTGGTCGAGAGGAATGATTGCACTCAAAGCACTATATACCTGCTCTGCATCAGCAATTTTGCTTGGATCTATGGCGAGAAGGTATCCGGTCTTAATGGTGGCTGCTGAAACTTTTTCACCATCTTTGGTGGTAAAGTACACGCTTCCGCGATTGTAGAGTTCTCGCACGGTGTGCACATACTGACTTTCACCAGAAGCACGATACTCATCACCATGCATCACTTGTATAAAATACAAACGAATAATCAGTACACACATGAATGCGAGTACTGTCCCGGTAATGATGCGTATTCTAGTTACTGCGTCACGCCTCATGTTGGAATGCTAGTTTTGTAATAAGGAAAGAGTGTCGGTGGTACGGTCTATAAAAATCTTCTTATCTGCCATGACAAAGCCACGATGTGTCGCAATGTCGCTACTGACATCATGTTGCATTTCGATGTACGTTGCCTCAAGGTCACTAATGACTGTCCCAACTTCAGCAATACGGGTATCTACTTCTTTACGCATCACCACATTAAGGACTGATGAACTCACGAAATACATATAGAGAGAAAGTACCACAACAAAACACGAGAGCGCAAGGTAAAAAAGGCGCGATTCGTCCTTATATGCTGTTGTAGTTTTATACTTCCTCATGTTTCTCAAAGATACGTAATTTGGCGCTGCGTGCGCGGGGATTTTCTTGTAATTCTTCTTGTGATGCAATAATTGGTTTTTTGGTATGCACGATACCGATATGATCGTGTGCAAGGGTTTTAAAGAGATGCTTTACAATGCGGTCTTCAATACTATGAAACGTAATGATGGCGAGTCGACCGTGCGGCACAAGGAGTGCGACTGACTTCTTAATAAAGTCTTCAAGTGCTGCAAACTCGTCGTTCACCGTGATGCGAAGTGCCTGAAAGGTGCGTGTGGCACAGTGGATGCGTGCGCGCTTGTAGAAAGCGGGTACTGCAGCCTCAATAATGGCAACGAGTTGGAAGGTGGTGTCGATTGGCTTTTCGGCACGTGCCTCGACGATGTGTCGCGCAATGCGTCCGGCGAAGCGTTCTTCACCGTATCCGCGAAGGATATTGATGAGATTTTCTTCGTCCCACTCATTTATGATGTCACGTGCCGTGAAGACATAATCCTTTGGGTCACCAAACGTCATAAGAAGTGGTTCATCCACCTGGAAAGAAAAGCCCTTCCCATTGCCGCTAAACTGTTCCATCCGCCAACCAAGGTCAGCCAGAATCGCATCAGCATGCTCTATGTGAAGTTGTTCTAAAATTGAGTCAATTGTTCTGAAGTTGTCATTAGAGAGATGTATGGTGCATGCGCTCCCCTTGAGCACCTCAGCACCGTTCTCAATTGCAGTCACATCGGCATCTATTCCGACAAACACTCCGCGTGAGCCGAGTGTCTCGATAATGCGTTTTGCATGGCCCGATGAGCCAAGCGTTGCATCAACAACCACAGAAGAATCATTGATCGCGAGTGCCGCTACCGCCTCGTCTGTAAGTACAGTTCTATGAGATTTCATACGCCATGTAACTTATAGCCCATCCACTAACTTCATCTACTTCGTTGTTTTCGTCGTTCGAACATTCACCGTACATGTGTACAACTCATGTTCTCACTCCTCGACGCCTCGTATCTGAAAGTTATTTGATGGACTCTTACTCTTAAAGGACTCCAATCTCGCCAAGCTTCTCAGCGAGAGCATCTGCTTGCCCTTCAATGCGTTTCTTATACTCACTCCACCGATTCTCATCCCACATTTCTACACGATCATGGATACCCGCAAGGACGACCTTTGTGGTCAAGCCAGCGAACACCTTTAAGAAATCAGGAACGAGAATTCGTCCTACAGTATCTACCTCCACTTCGACTGCCCCCGAAAGGAAAAATCGATTGAACCCTCTTGTATCCGCCTGTCCGAGCGGGAGTCTACCGATTTTCTCGGTAATTTTCTCCCACTCTTTCAAGGGATAAACAAAGAGACAGTTATCAAGTCCACGAGTCACTACAAGTTTCTTACCAAGTTCCTTCCTCCACTTAGAAGGTAAGGACAGCCGTTTCTTGGCATCGATATTGTGTGTGTACTCTCCAATCAGCATGTGAATGATTGATGAACTCAATACTGTTAAACTATTTTCATAGTTTACCACTATCTCCCACCACATGTACATTATATACCACTCTCCCCCACCGTCTACCACACCCCCACACAAATCTGTGCATAACTCACACAATACTTTCGGAACTTCCTTAATCTCGCAACGCGTAGTCGCTTGGCAGGGAGCGGAGCGAGATTATGGAAGTTCCTCACCGCAAAAAACCCGACGCTTCGCGTCGGGTTTTTATTTTTTCGCGTTTCCTGTTAAAAGAATTTGATGATAACAATACCCACCACAGCAACTATCGCAGCGAATGCCTTTTTGAAAAGATTATCATTCTTTTCAAAAAGAACCGTGGCAACAAGTACCCCTACTACGGTAGAACTTTGAATAATTGGATATGCAATTGATATTGGAAGAAGTTGATATGCCTTTAGACCAAAGTAGTACGCACCAAGCATAAAAAGTGATGCTATAAACACCTTACGAGTATGATGTCGTATTGTATTGCTCAGTGACACTCTTCGCTTAGTATTCAAGAAAAGTAAAAGGAAAAAAGAAGTAAGCAGGTATACAAGAAATGTGTAGAGTGCCACAGGTAAACTGAGTACAATTTTCTTTTCAAACAGTGCGATGAGGGCACCAACAAGCGTCACTGACCATGTAAGGAGTAATGCTCGAGAAGTAATGTGTTCTTTAAATGAAAACTGTTTCCATGAAATAATACACACAGCAAGTATGATGAGTCCAATACCAAACGTATCGCCGTATGAGAGAGATTCATGAAAGAACAGCACACCACCAAGCACAACAAAAAGCACTCTCGTCAGGCGAATTATTTCCTGAAAAGAAAAGTGGTTGAATGCTGTAGTAATATTCCCCACCCACATTACATACGACCCCAGTGCTCCCGTAACTAGAATGAAAATTATCTCAGATATAGTGATGCCATATATAAGTGGTATTTGATACCAAACAAAAGGTAGCAGAATGAGAATACCTGGTATGTTCGAAGCGAGCGCAAGAGCATACCCATCAATTGTATAGAGTGCGTACTTTAAATACAGTCTATTTGCGATGGAAAACAGAAATGCAAGGAGAAGAAAAAAGAAGGGAGACATACCTAATCCTTCGGGCGCATGAGCGGGAATAATTGCACGTCGCGGAGGGGTTTGTTTTCGAGTATTGCGAAGAGGCGCTCGCCGAAGCCGAAGCCACATGCAGGAGGCATACCGTGTTCAAGCATCTCGACAAATTCATCATCGGGCATCATCGCTTCTTCATCACCACCCTGGAGCAGCACTTGCTGCACATCGAAGCGCGCTTTTTGTTCAATAGGGTTGTTGAGTTCTGAGTACCCATTCCCCACCTCAGTACCTGCAATGATAGGTTGGAAGCGTTGTACGCTTTCGCCACCTTCATTTTCTTTTGCAAGTGGTGAAACGAGTTTTGGATGATCAATAAGGAATGCAGGGCCTGCAATATTCTTGCGACAGTATTTCCACAAAGTATCCATGAGACGCTCTTTGGTGTCACCTTCATACTGCACACCGAGTTCCTGGAGTTTTGCTTTTATTGCCTCCTCATCTGCATACACGGGATGCAAGCCTGTCTGTCGTTCTATTTCTTCTGCGTACTTGATACGTGGCCACTCTGATGCAAAATCAAAGGTGTGTGCACCGTAGGTGAACTCAGTCTTGCCGTACACCTCGTGTGCAATAGTGCGATAGAGGTTTTGCACCATCACCATACCCTCTTCGTAATTTGCAAAGGCTTGGTAACTTTCCATATTGGTGAATTCCTGAAGATGGTTGGGGCTCGTACCCTCGTTGCGATATACACGACCGATTTCAAAGGTCTTATCGTAGCCGGAGGCGAGGAGGCGCTTCTGCCAGAGTTCACCTACCGAGATACGGAGAAATACATCAAGGTCAAAGTCATTGTGATGGGTACGGAAGGGGCGCGCCTCTGCGCCGCCGGTGGTCACCTCGAGTGTAGGCGTTTCTACCTCAGCAAAGCCACGCGTCTTCATGAATGTGCGCGTCACATCCCAAAAACGCTCTTTGCGCTGAAAGAGTGCGCGCAATTCAGGATTAGAGAGAATGTCGAGGTAGCGCTTACGAAGGCGTTCTTCTTCGTCTTGAAGCCCGTGATATTTATCAGGGAGCGGGAGGAGACTTTTTGCAAGCATTCCCCACTCACTCACGAGTATTGATTGCTGTCCTTTGTCAGTAGCAAAGATAATACCTGTCACCTCGATGAAGTCACCATTGTCTATCACATCTTTAAAAAGAGTGAACGACTCTTCAGTCAGCACATCACTTTTGAAGACTGCCTGAAACTTTACGCCGTTATCCTGAATATCGGCAAAAAGAATAGCGCCTTGCCCACGCACAATCATGAGTCGCCCTGCAAGGGTAACAGGAGTTCCTTCTGCTACAAATGAATCAAATGCAGACAGGATATCTGCCACATGATGCGTACGCTTTGTCGTGGCTGGATACGGGTTAATTCCCCGTTCTTCGAGTATTGCTAATTTCTTCAGACGCTCTGCGCGTATTTCTTCTATGGCTGACATAATGGGTCTATAGTAGCGTCGAATGAGGAAAATGAAAACCCCGTGACTTGCGAAGGCAAGTCACGGGGTTTCAAAATTCTAGCGTCTGGTTACTAATTCGCTAACGCTCATAAGTACCTCCTGCCCGACCTCGCGGTTTTGGCATTAGGAATAGCCAAAACATCGCTCCGGTTCATAAAGCGCAAAAGTGTCCGCAGGGACACTTTTTGTTTCGCTTTATGCCACCTTAAGTACAGTATACGTCTGCTTCCCACCAGGAGTTTCAAAGGTGAATGCATCGCCCTTTGCCTTACCCATAAGCGCTTCACCAAGTGGTGAAAGATATGAGAGTTTATGTTCATGAATGTTTGCCTCTTCTGAACCCACAATGGT
The DNA here is from genome assembly GCA_964570795.1 of uncultured Candidatus Saccharibacteria bacterium. Classification (GTDB taxonomy): domain Bacteria; phylum Patescibacteriota; class Minisyncoccia; order Phycocordibacterales; family UBA918; genus Damh-18. Next base: position 33,370 of record CAZMYZ010000007.1, on the reverse strand, counting down.
GTAGGTGCGGTTTTCACCTTCATTACCCTTTTGGATGGTTACCTCAGAGCCAAGTCCCACGACGTCCCCCTTATTGTTGCTTGCGACAATCTTGGCTTCCTTAATAACCTTCTCAAGATACTGAATGCGCTCTTCGATAGCAGCCTGCATATCGCGTGCTTCCTGGTACTCAGCATTTTCTGAAATGTCGCCAAGACTACGTGCGTACTCGAGTGACTCCGCTACTTCCTTACGACGAACCGTTTTGAGGTGATCGAGTTCTTTCTTGAGTTCCTCAAATTTTTCTTGTGTTAAAAATGAGTCGTGTGGTTCATTCATATGTATGTGTAAATAAGTTAGTGAGTCAATTATACGTAGCATACCTTCGAAGTCAACGTGGGGAAAAAACGCTGTTCCTTGACATATCATTCAGCATTGGATTCTTGTGTATTACCAAAGTATTCCGGACGATGCATTGCCATCCAATCAAATACTTTCCCCATTACGGAGCCGGCTCCCACCGCATTGCTTCGTGGGCCATACTCCATAAAAAGAATGAACGCGTACTTTGGTTTTTCATAAGGGAAATAACCCGCAATCCATGAGTTCACATACGCTTTTGAGGTACCAAGTTCTGCGGTACCTGATTTTGCAGCTATGGCAACGTCCTTGCGCTCCAGTGCGCGTGCAGTACCGCCTTCTTGAATTACCGTAGCACGCATACCTTCCTGTACCACCTTCAAATCTTCAGAGATAAGTCCAATATCTTTTTGTTCCCCCGTATCTCCCAAAATAAGATGTGGCGTCACGAGTGTCCCACCGTTTGCAAGTGCAGCATATGCACGAAGCATCTGTAGCGGTGTGGTCTGAAAACCAAATTGTCCGATTGAAGTGAGGTAGGTATCCCCTAAGCGCCAATCATCTTTGAATACTTCTTGCTTCCATTCAGGAGTTGGCACAAGACCAATCTGCTCGCCCGAAAGCGCGATACCCGTAGAGGCACCAAGCCCGAAGAGACGAAAGTATTTGTTGAGACGTGTAATACCAAGACCTTTTTGATCACCATGCCCACCACCAATCGTCATCAAAAATACGTTTGAAGAATAGGCAATCGCATCACGAATAGTCATCGCTCCGAGGGTTGAACGCCAGTCACGAAAGACTGCAGGATTGCTCGGATCATAGGGATTTGGAATAGTGATTGCACCCGTACTGACGATCACCTTGTTTGGACTAATGATATTTTCTGCAAGTGCGCCATACGCCACAATAGGCTTCACAATAGACCCTGGTGTATATACGCCGCCTGTCACCTTATTGAGAAATGGAAATCGCGGGTCATCATTGTATGACTGAATAAGATCGACATCATCCCCATCAGCGAGCACCTCAGGATCATATGAGGGGAAACTCGTAAGTGCAATAATCTCCCCTGTATGCACATCAATCATTGCTCCCGCACCACTACGGAAACCATTCTTTTCAGTAGTAGTAGCGATGAGGTCGTACATCACTTCCGAAAGTGCTGCATCGAGTGATAGATGTATCTCTCCTCCAGGAGTTGCTTTATCTACCACGTTTTCCGCGATTACCTCTCCATACACATTAACCTCCACCAACTGTTCGCCATTTTCTCCATGGAGTGTTTCTTCATACGTTTCTTCAATACCGTTGCGACCAATGTAATCGGTACGGAAATAGAATCCTGATTTGTCTTTTTGCGGATAACTCACATAGCCAATGAGTTGTCCAAAGCCGCGCCTATCAGTATATGCACGCACCGGGAAATCATATTGCTCGGTGGTATCGATTTCATTCCATGCAACGAGTTCACCATAGCGGTCATATACAATACCGCGCTCTGCTACCACCACCCCTGTTTCAAGACGATTATGCTCACTTTTTTCGGCCAGTTCTGCACCTTGGATAATTTGTAGTTTAAAAAGTTGCCCAAGAAATGCGAGCATGATACACCCAAAAATAACTCCTACGCCGTACATACTGTTACGACTCAGAGGTAACTCAATACGACCCTCCATGCGGCCTGTGTTGAAGGATGGAAGATTTGATGCATCGAGCAAAATTTCATCAAAGGAAATTTCTGGTTTTTTGTTTTTTCTAAAGAAGCGCATAGTTATGCATAAAAACGAAGAAGTGGGCGTGCAGCCATCACCGCAAGCGTCACAAGCGCTGCAATACCGGTGTACACAAACCACACACCACGCGCTGTGTCACCAAACTGCGCATCAATACACACCGCAAGTATGAGAAGTTCATACGGTGCAAAGACAAATGCGTAGAGTAGTGCAAAACACACAAATACCCACAACGGCAAAAAGAGTGCTACGAGTGTTATCCCAATAAAACTGATGATGCGCAGATAGGTCATGGTGTCGTGGTGCCTGTTGAAGTTGCTTGTGTAGGTGTTGAGGAAGCACGTATCTGTACACGCTCATCTTCAGGTACAGCAATCATAAAACGTTTATCTTCCTCTGTGCGCACACGGGTAAGCGCCTCTTCAAAGGAAACTGCGTTGACTGGCACAGTACCCACACTTACCACACGAATAGACTGCAGTGGTACACCAAGTGTCACATACGCATGTTGTTCGGGTTCGGTAGCAATTGATTGAATTTCATCCACCACACCTAATGTTCCCGTATGAAGCGAAGGGAGTACTACCGCGTCACCTTTGGTAAGCGGGATGCCCTGCGGGACACTCAAGTGCACCACGCCACCCCCTTCACCATATGCGGTAGTAAAGAGATTGGCTCCAAAAATATATACCGTGGATTCCACACCGGGAGACGAGAAAAGTGTTACATACGACATATGCGGAAACACCGCGTGCACATACCCAAGTGCTATTCCTTTTCCGTGATACACCGGTGCATATGCAACAATACCATCCTCACTACCCTTATCGAGTACGATAGTGTCATAGGGTGTATACGGCGGGCGTGCAAGCACGCCCGCCGCTATCTGTGGTGTACTTGATGCACTAAGTAGATTACGCAATTCAGTATTTTCTGCAGTGATGTATGCAAGTGTCGCAGCAAGACCTTGATTAGAAGCAACTTCTTGCTCAAGTTCTTGTGTATGGCGAAGCAACTCTGTGCGACTACGTACAAACATCGGCACAGTGGCAGAGGACGTTTCCATATAATGACGTATGGTATACAGTGTGGTCGAAATTCCCGAGGATACCGTACTCACTATTCCCTTACCAAGCAGCAAGACACAGAGTGCCATACCAATCCACAGCACATACTTCATTCGCGACGACTCACTAGAGTTGCGGCGAAAGTTCTCCTTCGTTTTCGTTGAGAAGTTCTTCATAGTGTTCAAAATCTTCAAGGACCGTGCCGATACCACGTACCACTGCACGGAGTGGATCAGGCACAATCACTACCGGTACCTTGAGTACACTCTCAAGAAGTCGTGCCACCCCCGGAATAAGTGCACCACCCCCCGCAAGACTGATTCCGCGTTGCATCACATCCGCAAGTACCTCAGGCGGTGTGAGTTCAATAACATCACGTGATGCTTCCACGATTGCATTCACGGAGTTGCCAATCGCTTCACGAATATCACTGTCGGTAATAATTACCTCGCGCGGAAGCCCGGTCACCACGTCGCGCCCACGCACCACCATTTCTTTTGATTCCCCCTCTTCTTCTACTGAAGCAAGTGCAATTTTTGTATCTTCGGCGGTCTTGTCTCCAACAAGTACTTTAAATTGGTCACGGATATATGCCACAATATCGTTGTTGAGTTGGTCGCCGGCAACACGAAGATTTTTAGCGGTGACGATACCATTCAGAGAAATCACCGCAATGTCGGTCGTACCTCCACCAATATCAATAATCATACTTCCTTGTGCTTTATGAATAGGAAGTTTTGATCCAATAGCTGCAACAATAGGCTCTTCAATAAGAAACACATCACGTGCACCCGCATTGCGCGCAGCGTCGCGCGCGGCGCGCATCTCAACCGAGGTAATACCCGACGGCACTCCAATGAGTACACGTGGTGCTACGAGAGACTTTGTACCGGCACGCACCTTTGCAATAAGGTACGCGAGCATTTCCTCAGTTACTTCAAAGTCAGAAATCACTCCATGCACAAGTGGACGCACTACTTCAATATGTGATGGTGTGCGACCGAGCATCGTTTTTGCTTCGTTACCAATTGCAACGAGTTGCCCTGTTTTTTTATTAAGCGCCACAATAGTGGGCTCATTAAGTACGATGCCCTTGCCTTTTATATAGACAAGCGTATTTGCCGTACCCAAATCAATCCCAATGTCTGTCGACAAGGAGTTGAGAAATGAATCGATGTATGACGTAATCCCCTTCATTATGCAGTCGTATTAAGGAACTTTTGGAACAACTCTTCCTCGGTCATGAAAAGCACTTCACCCGTCGCTCGTTCGACAACTTCATACTTCCCTTCTTCTTTTGTTTTTTTACTTACCACGACGCGGTACGGCATACCGAGCAAGTCGCTATCATTAAACTTTTCTCCTGCGCGCACATCGCGGTCATCATAGAGTACTTCTACACCACCCTCCTTAAAGGTGTTATAGAGCCCGTCGGCCTCATCTTTAAGTTCAGTGTCGCCACCGGAGAGTTCCACAAGATGAATCTGATACGGTGCTACACTCTCGGGCCACACAATCCCCTTTGCATCAGAAAGTGTTTCCACAATAGTACCCATGATACGTGTTGGACCCATACCGTAACATCCCATATATACTGGTTTTTTGTTCCCTTCTTCATCGGTGTAGTAGAGATCGAGTGGTTCTGAAAACTTGGTACCAAGATGAAAAATATTTCCCACCTCAATAGACTTCTTCTCAACGAGCGTACTTTTATCAAGACCGAGTTTCGCAATTACCTCATCAGTGTATACCTCCTTATTGAGTGCAATATGACGTGCTTCATCAACATAGATAATATCTTCCCCTGCATCAGAAACCGTCTGAAACTCCTCAGAAAATTCACTAAAAATACCACCTGATGCGAATGCTGGATACGTAATTGCACCAAGTCCCAGACGTTCAAATACGCGAATATATGCGGCGCGCATACGTCCATAGAACTCTTCGTGTTCGCGTGCGTCCCGAGAAAAATCATAGAGATCTTTCATCATAAATTCGCGCCCGCGCATAATACCGCTTTTTGCACGCGTCTCATTACGAAACTTATTTTGAAATTGATATGCGGCACGAGGAAGATCGCGATACGAAGAAATATACGAGGTCATGATGCGAGTAATAGGCTCTTCATGAGTAATACCAAGCCCGACCTCAGTACCATTCTTGAGTGCAGTCTTAAACCAAATATCTACTTTTGCATCATCCCATCTATCAGTCTTTTCCCAAACTTCTTTTTCCTGGAGGGCAGTCATTACTATTTCTTGCCCACCCTCACGATTCATTTCTTCACGAATGATACTCTTTATGTTCTCAAGCACCCGAAGTCCGAGCGGCAGATATGAGTACACTCCGGCCATCTCTTTATATACGTACCCTGCACGAATAAGGAGTTGCGCATTTTTTGCGGTCTCATCCCCAGGCACTTCCTTTCGTGTGCGCGTGAACAGTCTGGATTGTTTCATAATGTGAATGTGTACAAATACAATACTAATAAACGCGTATACCAAGAAAAAAGCCCGTCAGTACGTGTTTTTTCTATTGTATCGTGTATCGGTATGATGGTCAAAAGTATCCACAACACCCTGTACACACATCATATTTCTATGGTACGATTTCGCCCGGAATTAACTAGTACATGGAGATTTTTCAATGTGGAATCACGCAACCACTCAGCCGAATTCTAAACAGATTCGTACACTCAATGCATTTCTTCAAAGTCGCAGGCTACGAGCTCATGTTACGGACCACTTGAAATGCAAATCAGTGATGATTATCGATTATATAACCATCTTGCACGAAAGAGTACTCGTTGTGCTTCTTGAGCCACATGGTCATCGTGCACACCTCTTTTTGCAGCACGAACCTGGCAAATGGGTATTTCAGCCCGTATTCAAGTACCCAACTGCTGGAGTAATCCTTCAGGATTCTCTTGGTCCACACATGATGCGCATTGACTGCAAGGGACTGAAAATGCTCCTTGCGTAATCCCTACGAAAAACCCCGCACCGCGGGGTTTTCCTTTTTTATTAGGTTAGTGGATAGTCTCTTAAATCAACTTTGCTATATCATTCCAAGTGACCAACACCATCAGAAGAATGAGGAGGAAAAATCCTACTGTATTCAAGACTGCGACATACTGCGCTTTAATTGGTGTCCCCTTCACCGCTTCGATAATCACAAAGAGAAGACGTCCTCCATCGAGGGCCGGGAACGGCAATATATTGATGACTGCAAGGTTGAGTGAGATGAATGCAGTAAACATAAGAAGTGAGGTGATACCGTATGAAGACGCCTCATCGACAAGCCCTACAATACCTACAGGGCCCGCCACTTGTGAAAAGTCTGCTTGCATACGCACCGTATCAGCAAGAAGTGTCCAAATACCTACCGTAATATCGCGAATTGCGGTTACCACAAACACTGAAGAATCGACAATTGATTCCCCAAATGAGCGCGATACCGTATCGACAAGGGTGAGTGCAACACCAATCGCCGGACGCTCGGAGCCTTCAATAATACCCACTGCGGGAGTAACCTGCACAGCACGCAACTCTCCTTCAAGCATATAGGCAATAGTCACCGGTACATCCTTGTGTTCTGCAATAAATGCACTAAATGCTGTCGGCGTAAGTGTCGTGAGTGTATCTTCCCCTGCCTGCACTTCACGAATCACCGCTCCAGGAGTAAGTGATGCTTGTGCAGCAGGACCTTCGGGAAGTACTTGTGTAATAGCGAGTGCCGCAGTATCTGTGGCATCCTCCTCAGAAACAGAACTCTTTACCCCCATACCAAATGCAATAGTGATAAGGAGCCATGCAAAAAGGATATTCATCGTGATACCCGCCACGAGTACCGCAGCTTGTGCCCACTTCCCCTTCGACATAAACGAACGTGAGGTTGCATCGGGATGTGTTGCTTCACCCTCAAGGAGTGCATCTTCACCGTATATTTTTACAAACCCTCCTATCGGAAAAAGATTGAATGTGTATTCGGTCTCTCCGCGACGGACACCAAAAAGTTTTGGTGGGAATCCAATACCAAATTCATCTACGCGCATTCCCGTCCATTTTGCGACCGCAAAATGACCGAGTTCATGTACTAGTACTAGTACAAAAAGAACAATGAGAAATATAAGAATTGACATTATATGTTGATTTCAGCCTCCTTTGAATCGAGCAAATTGGCAAGTTTATTATTAAAGGTATCAATGTGCTTTTGAATTTCTTCTTTCGCACCAAATTTTTCATCCTGGCTCATCTCGCCGGCCTTTTCGAGTTTGTCGATTTCCTTTATCGCCTCATCACGCGCACCACGGAGCGATACACGTGCTTCCTCAAGTTTTGCCTTGGCAATTTTCAAAAGTTGAACACGTCGCTCACTCGTAAGTTCCGGAAAAATAACGCGAATACCCGAGCCGTCGGTCACTACTGACACACCGAGGTCTGCCTCGACAATTGCTCGCTCAACACTCTTAATGGCACTTTGGTCCCAAATAGAAATACGGAGTGTGCGAGCGTCTTCGGTGTTAATAGAGCCCACTTGCTGAAGCGGTACACGCGTGCCGTATGATTCCACGGTAACGAGGTCGAGAAGTGTGGGAGTAGCACGGCCGGTGCGAATACTCGAAAACTCACGTTCAAGCCACTCGACGACACCCTCTGCGCGTGCGGTAAATTCTTTTGTGTTGTATGTCATAGTGGTGCTATTTTAACGTACTTGTGTGCTTCTTCAAAGGGTAAGTGCGATATGCTCAAAGAGCATCTTCTTAGAACTCCCCGGCATAGGGAGATAGGTAGCAAGCATAAGCGCGTCATGGATAAGAACCGCATTTCTTGTTGTGTGTGCATACTGTGCAAAGCCTGCGGCAACTTCAGCGAACCACGCGTCGTCCTCCCCCGTATTTTTTTTCGTAATAAGCGCAAGTCTATCGCTGTACCCTAGTTTTTGAAACGCATTGAATGTTGCATACTCGGTAACCGTATTTTCTATAGCCAGAATGGAAAGACGTGAGCGCAGTGTCGGCAAAAGCATATCCTCACGAGGAATAATAAGATAAAAGCATGTATGTGCATTTGGTTCCTCAAAAAGTTTGAGGAGTGCATTTTGTGCATCACCAAGAATTGAATCTGCTGCAATAATAAATGTACGTTTATCTTCACGTACGGGGCGCAACATCGCATCATGAATAAGCGCACGCACATCAGCGATTGCCATACGATCAAATTCGCGCACAGAAATATCAGGATTTTCTCCTGTTGTATCGAGCGCTGCATACGCATACGCCCATTGTCTGCTTCCTATGAGTGCGTTGGCATGATGCATAACCGTGAGTATACCCAAATAGTATGCACTGTTTTAGATACTTTGTCTTTTGACAATACGTTGGACGACGCGTCGGAGATAGTGTTCAAAGGTCTCATTGAGCGTGTAGGTAATTCCCTGCTCATGACGCCATGCATCGACGTATTGCTTGATGATTTTGATGACTTTTGGATCAGCGCCATCCCATCGCCCCGCCACCACTTCACCCATACTGAGCACAGACAGTTGTTTATAGAGTGGGTGCTCAGCTCCACCAGGACCAATACCAAAGAGACCACTACCCCCAAAGATACTCCATTCATGGAGTAATTTGTTCAGCATAGTAGTAATTTGTGGTGATACGAGTTCTGATTGCTTGACCGCAATTTCGGTAGCATCAATACCCTGTTCTTCGAGTTCAGCAGGGTGTGCAGCATTGATGATTCCCTTTTTAGTGTGTTTGTTTTCACGGTGAATGACGCCCTCAGTCGAGACCGTGTCAGGCCGCACCGTGGATGTAGGGCCTGTTGCTCCTTGCCAGGTGTCATATCCACTCACTTCATCTTCTACGAGTTCTGCGATTGAGCCAGAGATTGGAGGTAACTTTTTATGAACCGCACTCACGACAGCAGAAATAGTATGATCTGTTTTTTCAAATGCTGAGTGCATCACTTCGGCGCGCGATACTTCTTTATTTTCTGGATCCACAAGTGGTGGCAAACCTTGCTCTGATTCGATACGTTCGAGAATACTCATGCGTTTTGCTTCTTTTTCGGAAGAAACTTCAGGGTCACGCACCACGGATTCATCTGGCTCTAGTACTGGGGCATGTTCTGGTACGAGTGTCTTTAGTATTTCGGAAACAGGCTCTGGTACTGACTCAGGAATAGATGGTGGTGGAGGAACAACTACAGATTCTGGTGCTTTAGGAATTTCGGGGATCGGTTCTGGTTCAGGAACGGACTCAGGCACTGGTGGCAAAGGTGTTTCAGCAACAGGTTCGGGTGCAGGGGCTTGCTCGGGAATAGGTTCAGGCTCTGGTACTGACTCTATATTCGGTTCAGGCGCGAGAGTTGATTCAGGAATAGATTCTGGTTCTACAACAGGTACAACAACCGGCTCGGATGCAGTAATTGGAGCGATCATGTCCCCTTCCATAAGAGTTTTGTATGCACGCTCGAGTTCTGCCATCGCACTACCCACACCACCTGGGGCACCTGGCGTAGAGGCCTTGAGTGCATTAAGGAGTGCGGTCATATAGACCTTTCCAAGATTATTAGGCACCGCCATAAGTGCTACCGGATTCCCGAAGTGGGTATTTACTGCACGCTTAATTTCCGCAATGCGCAGTTTGCACTGCTCAAGCGACATAAATGGCACCTGCTCTATCTGCGAGACAGGTTCAGACTGCATTAGTGGTTTCAGTGGTTCCTGAACTTCTACAGGAACTGGTGCCGGAATAGATGTAGGAGTTGGTTCGGGTACCACTATCGGCTCTGGGACTGGCACAGGAATAGGCTCCGGTATTGGTGGCAAAGATACTTCAACTACCGGCTCGGGAGGTACTGGAATTGACTCAGGTACCTTTACTGTTTTAGGAACTGAAACAGGTATAGGAGTAGGTTCAGAAATATTTTCCACTTCTGGCGCAGCCTGCTCTGGTTCTGTTACTACTTCAACCTTCTCAGGAGGAAGTGACTCGGGCATAAAAGAAATGTCATCAAAGCGCGGTGCCACACGACGAGAAGCATGCGCTGGTTTTTGTACAACTCCCTTTTCAGGCACTTCAACTTCAGCAGGTACTATAGGTGCACGCCCGAAGGTCGCCACCACATCGTCAATGCGTTTTTTGTATTCAGCATCACCACCATGCTGCGCATACTGGAGTACAAGATTACGAAACTCAGCATACACTTCAGGCTTGAGCGCATTTTTTCCCGCTTTAAGAAGTTCAGTAAGACCCTGCCAACTTTTCAAGTCAAATTTTTCCTGTGTTTCGACGCCATCAGTCGATACAGTACTTTGTAAGGTACTTTTTCCTCCCATATTATTCGTCATTGTACCATCGCACCGAAGCGTACAGTGCTGACGACCGTTGATAACTAAGAAAGATAGCGTGCACGTATTGCAGCATCCACCTCGAGACGTGGTGTCCCATACTTAAGTGTTGAGTATTCAATAAGTTGTCGGGCGTACTCAGGATTAGGATCACTTGGTTTCATCGTGTGAATATTAAATGGCTGTGTTGGCGTACCGTTTGAAAGAATGCGGATATATGCATTTCTGTTTTCTATATTCATAAGATCATTCGTAAGGAAGGTTGGTGCAAATTGCTTCTCAAGAAAGACTGCATCCTCGGTACCCACACGGAAGACCGCCATCGAACCCACGTTACCAAAGACCGCGTCGCGAATTTTCTCATCTATTTGTGCAATAAATTGATGTGCTATGGTGAGGCCGAGTTTATACTTGCGAGCTTCAGAAAGAATTGCCGAGATAGAATCAGTGGTGACGTTTTGGAATTCATCAATATAGAGATAGAACGGCGGGAAACTTTGCGTCGGGTCGTCCACACGTGAAAGTGCTGCCATAAGTATCTTGCCGACAATCACCATACCGATGAGATTGGCATTGAGTTCTCCAAGACGTCCTTTCGAAAGATTCACAAGGAGGATTTTCTTCGAGTCCATAATGTCACGGAAGTTGAATGACGAGTGCTGTTGGCCAATAATAGGGCGCATGTAGTCGTTCGCGGTAAGGGGGTCAATCTTTGAGGTGATATATGGCACAAAGTTTTCTAGAGATTGATCACCACCTGCCTTTGTGGCAATTTTTTCCCAGAATTGCTTCACCACAGGATTGGTGGTCTTTGCGAGTTTGCGTGCACGGAATACCGGATCTGCCATGACGCGCGATATATCAAGAAGAGTGCTTCCCGAGGCAGGGTCCTCCATCACGAGGAGTGTCGAGTTGCGGAAGTACTGCTCAAACATTGGCCCCATAGATTCTGGGTTTGCTCCGTAGAGTTTCTGGAACATAGAGAGCAACTCGTTCACAATAAAAGTCTTCTGTTCTGGCTTTTGTTCATCATACTCAAGCATATTAAGCCCAAGTGATGTTTCAAGATTCGAAGGATCAAAGTAAATAACATCATCAATGCGCTCAGGCGGAATCGCTGCAATAATATGCATAATATCGGTACCGTGCGGATCAATAAAACACACGCCTGCTCCTTCTTGAATATCCTGTACCACCATATTTTTAATGAGCGTTGTTTTACCCGTACCCGTCTGTCCAATCACATAAAAGTGACGGAGACGATCCTCTGGTGTGAGAAATACCTTTGTGGCTATGTTGCGATACTCATTTACACCAAGAAGCGTACCGTGGTTAGGAAGATTGAGTGGTGCTGAAACACCTTTTGCGCGCGACTGCTTGAACTGTGGTGTGGACTCAATACCCTCTGCAGGAAAGTGAACAATGGTCGAAAGTTCGGTAAGTGAGAGCGGCACCGCATACGAAGAATCAAATTGACGGAAAGAAAAATCACGTAATGCCTTCTGCTGCTTCCCGCCTAAAAAACGTTTAAAGGAACATTGATTCCCTTTCATATCCTGGAACTGATTGAAACAAGATTCAAGTTCGGTAAGTATCTGTTGTGCACGTGGCTGTGTGGTTGCAGAAACAGCGAGACGGATATTGGTGTCTACTACCGGCGACAATATTTTTTTACCAAAAATCTCAATCTTTTCGGTATCTACTTTGTTTTCGGGATTATTGGGGTCATCCTTCTTTTTTTGGTCTACCGCCATATCTTTCACCAGTTCAAAAAACTGGCCGCCAAAACTACTCTTACGAATAGAGACTTCTGCCTTCTCACCCTTTTCCATACGCTTCACAATCCCGCTATACTCGGCATGGTACGCATCAGCACCGTCGCCCACCACTATCTGAATTGCCGCACCGCCACCATCACGTTCAATTTTTGAAAAGGCATTCAAAATAACATTGAGGGGGTCTTTCTCGAAAGTCTCATGGAGTTTTAGTGGATAGATGGGGTGCTTCTTCAATTCAAGAACCGACACTGCGCTCGCACCGCCTTCCACAAAAATATTGTAATCATTTTGCTGTGCACGGAGGACTGCATGCGGAAAGAGTGAGAGGGCGTGCTTTTCAAAAAGATTTTCAAACTCAGTCGGTACTGCAATATAGAAAATAATATCGTCACTCTTATCAGAGACCGCAATTTCGAGGGTATAGTAGAGATTACTCTTGCGGGCAGAGATAGTCTGCATACCCGAATAAAACTGCTCCATCGCCGCAAAAATTGCTTTTATATTGTCTTGTTTTGCCTCATCGGGCTGATGTGGCAACGCCACCTCAAAGAGTGACATGTTGAGCACCTTCCAGAGTGGCATACCTTCCTTGAGGTCGGCAACTTGCTTTTCATTGCGAATAAGACGCGCAAGTTCACGATGGACTTCGTCAGCAAGAAATGGGTCATCCATACGCTCAAGAACCGACATGGCGTTTCGAATACCTTTTTCATATGCAATATGGACTATCTCCTCCACTTTGTGTGGTGCGAGTTCTACCGCCCCGTGCGACTCTGCTACTGCAAGCGGAGAGAGTTGATGTTTTTTTTCAAGCACCATTCCCGGGTCATACTCTCCATACTCACGCATCACCTCTTTCCCCACGCTATCGCGGTCGGCAATATCCATTTCTCTATTACGCGCAAGAACGTCTTGTTCACGACGTGCAATCTCCTCACGTAAAAAAGCAATCTCCTCCTCAGGGGTTTTAAATTTCTGCTGTGGTATTTCCATACCAATATCATACCGCGTGGCGGGGGTATCGTAAGTATAGAGAGGTGGAAAGAAACTCCGCAGCCTTTGGCTGCGGAGTTTGCTTTCTTATTTTTTTCCTACCGCTTAGCGAGAATAGTGCGCTTGTAGATATCGAGGTGTTGGAGTGCCTCCCCAGTTCCCTTTGCCACACAAAAGAGTGCTTGGTCAGCGAGTGTTGCTTTCACTCCCGTGCGACGCTTTACGAGTTCGGGGAAATTTCTCAGTTGTGACGTACCACCAGTCATGATAATGCCATGATCGATGATGTCTGAAGCAAGTTCGGGTGGGGTATCCTGAAAAACATCCTTGATGGCCTTTACCATCTCCCGCAACTCACGTGAAATAGCACGCACGATTTCATTTGTCTTTATTTCTACCGTACGCGGAAGTCCCGTGAGCAAATCACGACCACTCACACTCATACTAATTTCCTCTTCGAGCGGTAGCGCAGAACCAACACCAATCTTAATGTCCTCGGCGGTTTTATCACCAATTGCAAGGTTATGGGTCTTTTTCACATGATCAATTATCGCTGCATCTATTTTATTCCCCGCACACTTCACTGAGTTTGCAGACACAATGCCTCCGAGAGAAATAACCGCTACGTCGATAGTACCACCACCAATATCAACAATCATATGTCCCTGTGGCTCATAAATAGGAACCTTTGCGCCAATCGCTGCAAGGATAGGTTCTTTCACCACATACACATTGCGTGCACCTGCTTTCAGCGTTGCCTCAATCACTGCACGCTTCTCCGTAGAGGATACTCCTGCCGGCACCGACACGAGTACATCGGGTTTAAAAATATTAAAACTACCCAATGCTTTTTTAAGGAAATAGCGAAGCATCGCCTCGGTCACGCGATAATCGGCAATCACCCCATCCTTCATGGGACGGTACGCGCGTATGGTATCGGGCGTACGACCAATCATGCGCTTTGCCTCGCTCCCCACCGCAAGAATCTCGCTCTGCCCTGAAACCGCTACCACCGAGGGTTCATTGAGGAGAATCCCTTTCCCATCAACAAACACGAGTACATTGGTTGTACCGAGGTCGATGCCCACCTTTGGAGTAAAACTATGTGACATATACGAAAGAGTGACTAATAGTACCTGTATAGTGCATGTCTGGAAACCCTGTACAGGAAACAGAGCATGTGGTCAAAAGCGCTTTTCAAAATCCACAGCACACACTTGCCCACATAGCATAGATGCTATACTACAAGTATTATTGAATTAAGCATCTCACGCATGCATACACACATAGGACAGCAGATAGCCGACCTCCGCGAGACACAGGGGATGACCCAGGGCGAACTTGCAAAACTTTTGAAAACTACCCAAAGTGCCATTGCACGTATTGAAAGCGGCAAACAAAATGTGAGTGCCGACATGCTCAAAAAACTTGGACGCGCGCTGAAGAAGAACCTCGTCACCCTCTCCCCTGGCTCTATGAATCTCTCTATTGAGGGTGGAAAAAAACTCCATGGGACGGTGGTGACCTCTACTTCCAAAAATGGTGCCGTGGGGCTTCTCTGTGCGTCCCTCATGAACAAGGGAAAGACCACACTGCGTCGGGTACCACGCATTGAGGAAGTACATCGCATCATTGAAGTACTCCAGAGTATCGGTATGCGTGTGGAATGGAACGGAAGCGACGTCACTCTCACACCACCAAAAGTATTTGCGCTTAAGAAAATAGACGTCGAAGCGGCACGTAAGACACGCAGTATCGTGATGTTTATTGGCCCTCTCATTCACACCCTCCACTCCTTCTCACTCCCCCAGTCCGGAGGATGCAAACTCGGCAGCCGCACAGTACGTCCACACTTCTACGCGCTCGAACACTTTGGTGTCGATATCGAGACCACCGATACTGATTTCAAAGTATCCGTAACCCCGAAAAAACCTACTGAGATTATTCTCTACGAATCAGGGGATACCGTGACCGAAAATGCACTCATGGCAGCAGCACTCACTCCTTCAACGACGGTTATCAAATACGCGTCCGCAAACTACCAAGTACAGGAGATGTGTACCTACTTTCAGTCATGTGGTGTCCGTATCGAGGGTGTCGGCACCACCACACTCACCGTCCACGGTATCAGTGAACTCAAACAGGATATTGAGTACACCCTTTCAGAAGACCCTACCGACACCATGTTCTTCCTTGCGACCGCGATTGTGACCAACTCGAGTATTAAAATTGAGCGATGCCCTATTGAGTTTCTTGAAATTGAACTTTTAAAACTTGAGAAGATGGGATTCAAATACACAAAATCGAAAGTGTACCTATCAACAAATGGTGTCACCAAACTGGTCGACATCACCACAAAACCGTCGAAACTCGTTGCCCTTCATGAAAAGATTCACCCCTCGGTATACCCCGGACTCAACATCGACAACCTCCCCTTCTTTGCGGTGATTGCCACACAGGCAGTGGGACAGACGCTTATTCACGACTGGGTGTACGAAAAGCGCGCACTCTACTTTACTGAACTCGACAAACTCGGTGCCGATACCGTGCTCGCCGACCCCCATCGTATCTACATCACGGGACCGCGCACCCTTCGTCCCAATGAACTCATCTGCCCACCCGCGCTGCGCCCTGCGACCATCCTTCTCATTGCAATGCTTGGCGCCAAGGGTCACTCGGTTTTACGCAATATATACAGTATCAATCGCGGTTACGAAAACCTCGTTGAACGCCTCACCTCCCTTGGTGCTGAGGTGCAATACCTTGATGAGTTTTAAGCAATAATATTATAAGCCCCGGTCGCGTACGCGACCGAGGCTTTTTCATTTCTGGGTGAGATAGTGGACCATCATCTCGAGAAATAAAGCACTCTTTTTTTCTGGACTCAATGTGCCAATGTATCGAAGGGCGAGATCCTTGGGCTTCATTTCGATGCCTTTTACCCTATCAAAGATGGAGTGCCCTTTAAAATATTTCGGTGTGAGTAAATCACGCACATCGTTGGTCCCAAAAATTTTGTACTGCACCGCATCCGCAACAACATATCGAAAAGTGCTCTGTTCCTGTGCTGCAGTCACCTTCGGCACAAATCCAATTATGTCACGGAAATCGTCATCAATAGGTTTCAACATGTTGTTTCCTCTCTATAAGAACGTAACACGGCAATGGTACATGTGCTGGATAGAATTGCAATATGCCAGAGCGCGCCCTGGCATATTGGATTCGCTCCATTGATACCACTCTCCGTACATGGTAGCCTTTTAGAGTATTGCTCATTGACGAAAGGAGTCAGAGATGTTCAAAGACATATCGCGCATCATCGCACCCACAGAAGGTGCAAGCGTGCACACACCCCAAACAGGACCCACACTGGAAGAAGTACACAAGTTTGACGCCGCAATGGCCGCGGAAAGTCCTAGCACAAGACCCACCCTCGGCTACGAGACCGTAAGTCATATGATTGGGGAATGTCCAATCCTTGCATGCGACGGTGATTTATACGTCGAAACGTACTGGGAAAACGTGGGATCTTTTGAATCACCGCAAATGGTTAAAAAAACAAAATACTTTTGTGCACTGTGCCTGACAGCATTTAAACTCCCCTACAGCACTGACGAAAAATGATGCGCGAGTATGCCTGGGCCACCTTATATGGCCCAGGCATTTTCTTATACAAACACTCTTATTTCTGTCTTATCGTCATTTTTGCTAGAATACCCAGAATGTTCGTAATTACGGTAGTTCCGCTGCGCCGCGGTGTCACACTTGATTCCCTTTCATACTTTTCGAGTGTTTCCTATCCCCCGGGAAGCATTGTCACGATACCCGTACGTAATACAACTGCACTTGGACTTGTAACCGAAGTGCATGAGGTAAGCACCACAAAAACCGCTATTCGCGCGGCTACCTTTTCACTTCGCAAACTCCCTCCTCAAAAAACCCTTCACTCGCTCGGAAAGGCGTACATCAAAACCGCAGAAGAACTTGCCCTTCACTATGCGTCATCTGTAGGTGCTGTGCTCTATGCACTCCTTCCACCTGAGATTAGGAATGGTGAAATTGAAATTCCCCATACCCATGATGTGACACCAGAAGAAGCACATACACCACAAGTACTTGAAGCAAAAAAAAGCGACCGCTACTTGGCGTACCGATCACTCGTTCGTGAGACTTTTGCGCACAGCGGCTCGGTCTTGATTGTCGTTCCCTCTTCAATAGAAGCAGATGAGGTACGTGCAGAACTCCAAAGCGGTATTGCAGACCGCATTATTCTCCTCACTACCGCATGCACCAAATCAGAAATTAAAAAAGGATTTGAGCGTCTCGAGGACTTTAGTAAAGCAAAACTCATTATCACCACGCCTACCTACGCGCTTATTGAGCGTCATGATATTACAACCGTCATTATCGAACATGCGCGCTCCCCATACTACAAAGAACTTACCCGCCCCTATCTCGACTACCGCGATGTGCTCCGTATCCATACACGCCACACGGGACGTACACTCCTCTTTGCCGACATCTTACCGCGTGCTGAAGAGGAAGCGCTCCGGCGTGATGAGCAGTACGCCACACTCGGTGAAACACCGAAGCGTATCGAACTCCCTGGTACCCTTGAGGTAATAGACACCACGCCTAAAGAAAATACCCTCACTTCCTCCTTTGCCCTTTTTGCTCCTGAGGTAGTACAGGCGATTAAAGACGTCCGAAAGAAAAAAGGGCGCATGTTTCTCTTTGCAGCTCGGCGCGGACTTGCACCAGTAGTCTCGTGTGTGGACTGTGGATACATCTTTCGCTCAAAAGAGAGTGGTGCACCATACTCACTCATTCGCACTATGAAAGGTGGTGTCGAAGAACGCTGGTTTGTGTGTAGTGCCTCCGGCGAGCGTGTACGCGCAAGCGACACCTGTACCGCCTGTGGCTCATGGCGTCTCCGCGAACGTGGCATCGGCATTCAGCAAGTGTATGATGAGTTGCATAAACAATTCCCCACCATCCCCGTCATTCTCTTCGACCACATCACTGCAAAAACATACAAAAAGGCTCTTTTTCTTCGTGACACCTTCTACTCCGGCAAAGGAGTAATCCTTCTCGGGACTCATATGACACTCCCCTACCTCACCGAGCCGGTCGACCTCTCGGTGGTGGTCAATATGGATGCACTCCTCGCCACCCCTACCTGGCGCCTTGAGGAAGAAAATCTTGCGCTCCTCCTTCGACTCCGTGAAAGCACCAAGGGTACCGTATTTGTACAAACACGCGCCCCCGAAGCACCCACACTCACCTTTGCACGTCATGGGTATGTGGAGAATTTTTATACCGAGGAACTCGCACTCCGCAAGTCATTTGCGTATCCACCCTATGCCACATTTGTGCATCTCACTTGGCAAGGTGCGCCGCTGGTCGCAAAAAAACTCGAGGAGGATATCATTGCAATTCTTAAAGACTACAAACTCTCGGTGTATCAAAGCCCTACTTCTACAAAAGAAGCACCTATTATGTATGGGCTCATGCGTGTTCCGAGTAGCGAATGGCCAAATCAAAAACTAAGTACTCTCCTCCGCTCACTTCCTCCTTCAGTGCGCATTGTCATCAATCCCGACCGAATTGTCTAAAATGAGCAATATCGTAAGTCGCTCATGTATGAGACTGAAGTATTTATTTTAGTGAGACTTTACGCTATAGTGTCCATACTATGTCAAAATTAGTCGCCCAAAACCACCCCGCACTTCATGATATTGCTGATGAAGTTCCTGTAGAGGAAATCACTTCACCAAAGATTCAAAAAATTCTCAAGGATATGCGTACTGCTCTTGATGCATACAACATCAATGGTTTTAATGGTGTTGCTATTGCCGCACCGCAAATAGGAGTGCCGCTCCGTATCTTTCTCGTACACAACACAAGTACTGCCAAAGAGGAAAAAGACCTCCTCCCCACACTCATTGCTATCAATCCACGTATTGTGAAAATTTCAAAGCGTTCACGCCTCGTCGGTGAAGGATGCCTCTCGGTGGGTGAGCAATATGGTGCCGTACGCCGTGCCACTCACGCCACCATTCGTGCGTATGATGAAAAAGGTAAGGAATACGAACGTGGTGCAAGCGGCCTCCTTGCACAAATTTTCCAACATGAAGTCGACCACCTCGATGGCATACTCTTCATCGACAAAGCCGAGCGTGTCTGGCACAAAGATTCCGAAGAAGCCCTTGCCCTCCATGAAGCAAAATAATATGAGCACTTCCCCACGCATTGCGTTTTTTGGTACACCACAGATTGCGGTATGGGTACTGGAAGAAATGGAACGTGCGGGAATAGTGCCGAGCCTTATTGTCACCAACCCCGATGCACCTGTGGGGCGCAAGCAGATTATGACACCTCCACCCGTGGCCACATGGGCGCAGACGCATGCTATTCCTGTATTTCAGCCTACCTCACTCAAAAATCCTGACGACCTTCACACACTCACCAATACATCATGTGATTTGTTTGTGGTGGTCGCCTACGGCAAAATTCTTCCCGACTGGCTCATCAATCTCCCCACACACAAGACTCTCAATGTGCACCCTTCGCTACTTCCTACCCTCCGCGGTGCGAGCCCTATACGGAGCGCAATTCTTGGGAACATCCGTGAGACCGGAGTTACCATCATGCAAATGGATGCCGAGATGGATCATGGCCCTATCGTGGCGCAAGCACCTACACCTCTTACTGAGTGGCCGACTCGCGGTCTCGTACTCGATGAAATAATGGCACGCCAAGGTGGTTCGCTCCTCGCAGAGACAATACCAAAGTGGCTTCATGGTGAAATAACTCCTGTAGCGCAAGCCCATGCCAAAGCCACCTTTTGTACAAAGATTTCTAAAGAGATGGGGGAAATTTCGCTTACCGACGACCCGTATCAGAACTTTCTCAAAATCTGTGCATTCGACGGCTGGCCCGGCACATTCTTTTTTACGGAGAAAAATGACGAACGTGTGCGTATAAAAATAGTAGATGCAAAACTCGCTGAGGACGGTTCTCTCAAAATTCTCCGCGTAATCCCGGAAGGAAAAAAAGAAATGTCATACGAGGATTTTATGAGATAAGAAAAACCACGAGGCTAAAAGCCTCGCGGTTTTTGTTATTCCAATTCCCTACTTCCCAAAGCGCAGCATCTCCTTGAGCATTTGTCCGCCGCGGCGCACAAGGCTATGGCGACGGCCAGCAGCGCGCTGCAATTCATTTTTCAGTTCGTTGCGCGCAGTATCAATAGCCTGCTCCATTTCTTCTTCGGTAGCTTCGGTACGGTACAATTTTCCATTTACGGTGAGATTGACTTCAGCGCGGTAGATTTTCCCTGATTGGTGTTCAGCAACTTTCTCGAGTTCCACTTCACAGTGTATTTCGTTTCTATCATCGAGTAATTTGCCTAAGGGTGCAAACTTCTGATCAAGCAATGTTTCTAACTTAGGCGTGACAGTGTAGTTAGTTGCTTTTACATTGATGTGAGGAAACGACATATGGGTGTGGATTAAACTTATACCTACATCTCTACACTATACATTTTACTCCTATTTTGGTGTCCCGCCAGTAGTCGTACCTGCGTAGGAGAAACACCGAGTTCTCGGGCTAAGACCTCACGAATACGCTTGTTGGCAAAGTTTTGCGTTGCTGGCTCTTTCACAGAAATAGTAAAGGTAGTCTCGTCTTCACGTATCACTTTCTCTTTCTTTGCATCGGGGATTGCATGAACTCGTATAAACATATCTTAATGCGTGAATGCATATACTGCACCAATAAAAAGTATCAGTGTCGCAATTCCCGAAAGTAAAAAGGCATATCGCATATATACCATAGTACACCGCACTTGCATTTTTAGTAATGTAGGTATACCGTTTTTCATATATGTAGGTCTTCATTGACCTACGTTTGTTATATAAGCACCTTCTGTTAGGTCGGTTTATCACCATCATCCTTTAAGAATGATGTTTCCCCAGATATAGCCGACCTAACAGAGGGTGTTTTTAAAAATCTATTTTTAAGCCATGCAATTGATAAAAATTTTGACATGTTTTTTTCTGTGTATCGGTGTATAAAAACTATTGCATTTTTTATTGACATGTGTAGCAGAAGGAACATAATACATGCACTCTTATTATTTGTTTGGATGGGGAAACCAAACACAGGAGGTCTTCCTATGTTGTGTCTTCCCTTACAAACGTTGACGTCAACAGTTACTCGCCGCTTCTTCCGTTGTGTCTAGAAGTGGTTTTTTGATGTCACTCGTGTGACATAGGCATATCCGCGTACAAACCTACATGCCGATGCATGCGGTCTTTCGTGCGTCCTCATGTGGGCTTAACGGACAATAGTCCTCAGCTCATGTGTTTATTGCTCCACTAAAAAGCATCTTTATTAGTAGAAGTATCAATTAATTTTTAATTATATGAACACTCAAATAAAGACGAACACACTCGCATTTATCACGCTTGCGCTCATCGCGCTCGGTGCATTTGCTATCACTATGCCTGCATCGGCATTCTGGTCGCACAACAATAGTGGCGATGACAACGACATAAAAGTATCGGTTTCAAATGAAGCAACCGTAACCAATACCGTCGATGTCGAAGCAAAGACCGGCGGCAATGAGGCCGACGGCGGTGACGGTGAAGAAGGTGGTAATGGTGGTGATGCAGAAGGTTCAGGAGATAACACAGGAGGAAATGGGGGTAATGGTGGAAGTGGTGCACTAGGCGGATACATCGTATCCGGCGATGCAGCAGCATACTCGTCAATTGTTAATGAGGTCAATGTGGTAAAGACCAAAATTACCGATTCATGTGGCTGTGACGACGAAGAGCCAAGTATGTTCTCATTCTTCAATCGACATGGTTCTGATGATGGCGATGACAATGACATTCGTGTCCGCGTCAACAACAGTGCATCAGTAGCAAACGATGTTGAAGTAGAAGCCAAGACCGGCGGCAATGAGGCCGACGGCGGTGACGGTGAAGAAGGTGGTAATGGTGGTGATGCTGAGGGTAGTCGACATCATCGCATGCATAGTTTCTTCTCATTCTGGTCATCTGATGATAACCAGGGTGGCGCTGGTGGTACCGGCGGCAGTGGTGGTGTAGGCGGTGAGATTTACAGCGGGAATGCTACTTCAGGTTCTGAAGTAGTAAACGTGGTAAACCGAATCGTCACCCGTATCACTCGTTAGTACAACTTTGAAGGTTGGGGAGTCTCTCCCCCCTTCAAATAAGACCCCGAGGTCGCTCGAGATCTTATTGAGGGAAATGAAAACAAACATACTTATACATAAATTGGGTATTTATACGGTGAGTATCATCGTCATGGTATGCACACTCGTTTTGGTATGCGCAGCACCCTACACTGCAACTGCTGAGACGATCACCATATCCAACTCGACGTCGATATCGAGTAGCGGCGACGGTACTTCACATGCTTCAGTGAAAACCACCATAAACGGAGTTGTGGTGGAGGATACCGTGCTTGATGATTCTGGTTCATACAATTCACACATTGAAACTACCGATGGAACTACCGTCGTACATACAACAATGATGAATAACCATGACGCCGAAATTATTGCACTCCTCGAGAAGCTTAGGGCACTTTTACACTCATATGTATCGCTACTTAATCAACAACACTAGACGCACACCGTTCTCGATATTCACCAGTATGCTCGTCGCTGCGCTTATCCTTGCGCCGCTCGGAAGCGCTCTTCCTGTGTACGCGTCAGAAGACACGCCGCCTGAAGAACCTGCACTCATCGTAACCGGTGACGCACAATCGAGTGCTGACATGGAAAATATCGTGAATATGAATGATACTTCTCCTGATACACCCACATCATCCGAAGATGAAGGCCTTGAGGCGAGTGGTTTTGAAGGAGAAATCCCATCACCAGGTACTTCTGATACTGAGACAAGTGACGCCGTTGCATTCGGTGACGACAGCATACTTTCAACTGAACCCACCACCGAAGAAGATGCTGAGGATGAAATACTCGGTGACACTGTCACCACCGAAAATATAGGTACCTTGCAGAATACCGCTACCGTAACCGCAGAAACTGGTGGCAACACGGCAGAAGGCGATGAATCTCTTATAGTGACTGGTGACGCAATTGCATACGCAAATATCGTGAATATCGTCAATACGAATATCTTCAACTCCGATGGCGCTATCGAATTCTTTAATGAGGTGCTCGGTATGGGTTCACTCGATCTCCGTGACGCATTTGTGGTCTTTGATGATACGAATGCAGTCTCGACTCCTCCCTGCACACCTCTCGCCTGTGGTACTGAAGGATATACCGTTACTACAAACAACACCGCAACGATTTCAAATGACATCGTCGTGCGCGCAGACACGGGTGGCAACACCGGTGGTGACGGAAGCACTATCTATACCGGTGATGCGTACGCCGCAGCAAATATCTTCAATCTCGCAAACACCAACATCACTGACTCGAACTACCTTCTCATTTCCTTCAATAATTTTGGCGACTACGGTGGCGACATCGTCCTCCCTGGTGCTGACGCACTCAATACTCTCTTTAGTGCAAACGGCAGTTCGCTCGGCAGCACTATTTCCAACACCAATACTGCAACTATCGAAAACGACATCACGGCAACTGCCGACACCGGCAGTAACAACAGCACCGGCGGAGTAATAACAACCGGTGATGCGTACAGTGATAGTTCAATTCAAAATACAGTAAATACCAATCTCTTTGGCGGCAGTGATTTCCTCCTGGTGCTTCGTATTCACGGGGATTGGGATGGTGAAGTCTTTGGACTTCCTGAAGGTATTGGCTGGGCAGAGACTGCCAACGGCATCACCCTCTATAGCACCAATGGCGCAAGTGGAAGTGGTACGCAAAACACCACCGTCGAAAGTACCAATATCGCCAATATCCAAAATAATGTATCAGTCTTTGCACTCACCGGTGCCAACAAAGTACAAGGAGCAGGTGTTGTAGAAACAGGTGATGCGTACGCCGCAGCAAATGTGACAAACGTCACCAATACCAATATCCTTGGTCAAAACTGGGCACTCCTCATTTTTGACATCTTTGGAAACTGGAGTGGTGACCTCGCATTCGGACGCCCCGACCTCTGGATTGGTGGTGCGGTATCTTCACCAAAAGCAACCATAATGCCCGGCTCAGAAGTAACCTATCGTTACACTGTCACCAATAACGGTGATGCCACCGCAACCGATGTCACCCTCGACCACCAATTCAATGGCAGTGAACTTGTGTACACATCAAATACAGAAAAAATGCAGTATCGCGATGATGGCGCACATGGTGTCTTTACGCTCGACGCAATCGCGCCCCACGAAACAAAGATAGTTGAATTTACCACACAGGTGCATGAAGACCTCGATAACGGAAAGCGTGAGATTGTGAGTAGCGCCACGGTGCGTGCACACGAAACCGATGCCGACACAAGCGACAACACGGAACTCCTCTCATTTACTTCAGGAAAAAATGGTGGTGGTGGTGGAAGCAAGCCTGCAAACATTTCTCTCACAAAGTCCTCAAATGTCGAAGTAGTTGCGCCAGGTGGCTCAGTCGACTACACCATTACCCTTACCAACAATGGTGGTCCACTCTATAAATCACTCCTGCGCGATGTGCTCAAGAATGAAGCCGGTGCAACAACAAGTGAACAGTATTGGGACTTAGGTACCATTCATGCCGGAGAAACCATCTCCGTAACATACACTATGGAATTTGCTGACGATGCAACTTTTGGTACCTACACCAACTCTGCCGATGTCGTGGGCTTGAGTAGGCATAATTCCCTACGTACCGGCAAGTCATATGACTCGCCTGATGCAACCGATACAGTGTTCATTGGCGACATCGTACCTCAAGTACTCGGACTCTCAACATCACGCTGTACACCCTACCTCACCACATACATGCAATATGGTGCGGTAAACGATGCTGCAGATGTACGTCGCCTTCAAACATTTCTCAATGGTCATATGGATACCGCACTCACGGTATCGGGCGAGTTTGATATTGCAACTGAGATAGCCGTGCGCGCGTTCCAATCACGCTACGCGAGCGACGTCCTGAGCCCATGGGGACTCACCCGTGATTCAGGACATGTGTACTTCACCACGCAGAAAAAAATAAATGAAATACAATGCAACAACGAAGCAATGTTCCCCCTGAGCGTCGCACAGTTCCATGAAATTAATTGGTTTAAAAACTTTGCATTCCGCACACAGACCACAGCAACGTTTGTTGCAGCACCCTCTATAGCCTACGCATCTGACACGCAAGAGCCCGCAAGTGATTCTGAAGAAGACACATCGCCCGTAACCTACACACCGGGGATATACAGAACACAAACCACCACCCCCGAAACACCGCGTGGTAGTTTCATTGACTCGCTTATCCTCCCTATAAAGCGCATGCTTGAATGGTCAAAACGTGAGTACCTCAGTAGTTTGTTTTAGAAAGATTGTCTTCTATCCGCCCCGAAAATGCCTTTCTCTAAAGGCATTTTCGTGACCACACACCCAACCTCTCGTACCCCCATATCCCTCACTATCCATTTGCAGACTCGCTATTTTTCTGTACAATGCTGTCTGTCCCTAACCGAGGGATAAAGTACATTCCGGTGGAAGAAAATCTTTCACCGTTCATTCGGACATCTAGTGTGAGCAAGCTCCCACTATCGTCCTCATTCCGGTGTAGCTCAGCGGTAGAGCAGTTGACTGTTAATCAATTGGTCGCAGGTTCGAATCCTGCCACCGGAGCATCCAACAGAAAAGCACTCCTTCGGGAGTGTTTTTCTGTTGTTGATGCTCCGTGTGAGAAGAGTGTATAGGCACTCTTCGTGCAGGATTCGAAGAGGTCGTCGATAGTTTCGACTGAAAGGAGAAAATATCATACGGCCTGAACAGATTCTGTAGGAATCGAAATTCCTGCCACTGGAAATTAGACTATACCGTTTCAGAAGCAAATTTACCCCACAAAACTTGACATTGCTTAATTTATAATGTACTGTATAAATCAGATATTACACAGAGGAGTAACGTCATGAAAGCGTCTGATGAACTTATCAAGCAGCGTAACGCCGCTCAAAGTCTTGCAGAAACGGCGCAAACCGACATCCAGCGTAAACACAACGATTTTAACCTCCGGTTGTGCGATGCGTTGCTTGATGTCATCAATAGCGACGCGACTTTGAACAAAACTCAAGCTGAGTTCGTTGGGGATACAGTCAGTAACGTAGGGTATCAGTTCATGCCTGGTAAAGACATGAAGTACGATGAGTCACCGTACGTAATATGCCCCTTTTTGGTTATGCAACTAGCCACCTTCATCAACTCATGCAAAGAGTGATGCGTATCGGCAATTTGACACAACCGACCACACCAAACCGTTCGCACATGCGAACGGTTTTTCTTTTGTCTTATTCTTTTACTCACTAACCTCATATTACGCAGCGACTTAAAGAAGCATATACTTGTGTGTATGAGTAAAGAATCTGAAAAGAGAGTCACACGCATACTTACCAGTGTGGTGACTTTCTTTTTTCTCCTTGCCGGTATTTTTGCGCTATGGCTTTTTTATGCAAGCACATCTCAAAAGTACATTGATAGCACACCTGGCAGCCTTGAAGTAGTGATTTCTACTTCATCACCAAAGGCAAAATTGGAGGAAGTGGTGGAGCAAAAAGAAGTTCCTGCACCTGTGGAACTTTCTACCTTTATCATTATCAAAGATAGTTGTGACATACACTTCGTTGGTGAGTGTGTCCGGGTGCGCTCGGGCCCCGGTCTTTCATTCCCTGTGGTAACACAACTTCGAAATAACATTCTCCTCAAGATAAGTACCACCACCATAGAGGCAGACGGGCACCTGTGGTACCAGATTGTCTTTGATGAAGTACTCAAATACCCTGAGCGAGTAGTGGGTGAATGGTATGTGGCAGCAGACTTTGCCGACACACTTACTGACGAAGGTAATAAGACAATCTGGGAAAATAAGACTGCTGCTGCTGCTGTTGCTACTACCACAAAATACATTATCGTCGATCGCAGTGAGCAAAAACTCTATGCGTATGAGGGAGAGACACTTTTCATGGAGACCAACATCTCTACGGGGCTTGAGTTTTCCCCTACCCCACGCGGGACTTTTACGGTGTTTAAGATGACCCCTACTCGGTACATGCAAGGACCACTTCCCGGACACACTGATGTATATGATTTACCAGGGGTACCCTGGAACCTCTACTTCACCGACGAAGGTGCCGTAATACATGGTGCATACTGGCACAATAGTTTTGGCTCACGGTATTCACACGGATGTGTGAATCTGCCACCTGCGGAAGCAGCAAAACTCTATGCGTGGGCCGTATTGGGTATGAAGGTAACTGTGCAAGATTGAAGACAAAATAAGACCACATAAAATGTGTTGTTGGCAAGAGTACCCTCACGGTAGACTGGTAGCGTTTTGATGAATACAAAGTTCATTGTTGGTGTGGTGTGCGCAAGTGCGATGTTTATCGCGCTCGGTCTCATACCCGGCACACCCATCACCTATAGCGCTCCTATGCCAGTAGCCACTATCAGTGCGCCCATTGCTGAAGTCTCCACTCCCCTACCTAAGACCACTACAGACGTAGGCACATCTGAGGAGATAATACCTAAAGAAATTATTATCGAAGACACTTTGCCTGAGCCCGAGCCTACTCCAGAGGTGGTTGAGGAAGTAAAAGAAGCGACACCGAAAGCAAAGCCTTTGGTGTCACAAAGTGGTGTCTTTTTTGTCCCCTTCTACTCGCAACTCACCGACATCACCGCGCCTGAATGGAAAAAAATAGGCTGCGGTATCGCAAGCCTTGCAATGCTTATTGAGTTTCATAATCCTGATTCCCTCACCTCAGTCGATACACTTCTCCAAGAAGGTATTGCCGCAGACGCATACTCGAGCGTTGGCTGGACGTACGCAGGACTCATAGCAGTCTCGCACAAGTACGGCCTCAATGGCACCACACACGACTTTGGTGGCTCAAGTATGGATGTAGCATTTACTGCATTTGAAAAGGCACTTTCCGTAGGACCCGTAATGGCGTCGGTGCATTACACCTTCACTCCTACTAACCCCATTCCGCATTTGGTAATTGTAACTGGTATCAAAGGCGACACTCTCTACTACAACGACCCTGCAGAACCTTCGGGCAATGGTTCTATACCCGTGTCACAATTTAAATCATCCTGGAAGAAGCGCTATATAGAGTTTTTCGTGTCGTAGATTTTGACACACATATTTTTCTGTGGTAATACTTGTCGCAGAAGTATTTTGAAGCATCATCACAACTGAGGAGGTCTTATGCCGTACGCTATGGTACTCGACGCACTTCCCACACGCACCACAGGCAACTGCGTATTCATTGCATATGTAGGGAGTCAGATTTTTGACTTTCTCGATGTCGAAGACGCACGCGACTGGATACGCAAAGGCATGCGCGGAAAGGGTTTCTGCACCTATCTGTCTCACGGCGATGAGCACGAGCGGTGGAAAGGTATTCTTCAAAACGGTCCGCAGTTCGATTATCGCATCGAGATAAAGGTGCCACGGGAGTTTTGGGAAGAAGGTATTGCCGTGCATGTCTTCAAACGCCATCACCTACGCTCATTGCTCCATATCAGCGTGAGTCCAATGTTTTTCCTCGAAGAGGGATTTGATCTCGACGGCGAAAATATCCAAAATGTCGGACTTGTGCTCTCCCCTGTTATTTCTGCATACCTCTACGCACTCTTATGCCAAGTACATGGGACACCTGTACCCGCACCCACTCCAGCAAAAAGTAAGGTGCTCGAGATTGCATAATGTACTACTATCGCCCGCAACTCTCTGGAGTGGCGGGCGATTTCTATTACTCTTGCACAACGATACAATACACACTATAGTGCACGCAGTTGTACATGCGCATACTATGTTCCACATACTCAGAAGGAGAGCATCATGGACTTTGAACCCCTACTTGCAAAAATTGCACGCCACACCGAAGCAATCGCAAATCTCAAAAGGCGCACCGCTTTGCGAGAAAAGAAACTTGCCACAGCCAAAAAGAAACTTTTTGAGCCATTTATTTCTATATGCAATGAAACGGCGGCAGAGTACAACAGTACGATACCAGGGTGGTCTATTGCAAAACTGGGTATCGACGGATTGGTGACTGAAGTCATTCCCTGCCAAATACATCTCTTTGCAACACTCTGCGACAGTAATGGGCATGAACCTGACGAGGAATTCGACCATATCGAAGATATTCAGTCGTTACTCGCACCGATATTCAATCGCAAATTGCAAGAAGCGGAAATTTCGTTCATATGTGGTTCCCTCCGTGTGCCAAGTGAATACTATACAAAATAGTCCTCGAACACATACCGCCCGCCACTCCAAAAGAGTTGGTGGGCGATTTCTTTGTATAAAAATAAATCGCATGAAACCCTTGAGGGTTCCATGCGATTGAAAGCATACACATCACCTCTGTTACAAGGTATTGTGCTGCGGTGCATTGCGGCGAAAGAACAAGACGAGCGGCATTGTTTTTGCCGTGGCCAGAATCGCCATCACGACCATAGCACCACGATAACTCTCTAGACTTTTTGCAAAAGTATTGTATTGTTGCACCAGACAATCTGTAGGAGTTCATCATGACTCAAGAAAATGTAGTACTCATCAAGATCCTGTGCATTTTTGTTTTATGGGCAGGACTTCGCTATGCAATACTCAAGAAGCCAATTGGCATAATGCGTTGGATTTTTTGCATCATTTTTGGTTCATATGCTGGCTTCGGTATCATGGTATATGTCCTACTCTCAAAAGATTCATCAGTACTTTTTCGAATTGAATGGGGTCCACTCGACATCATTCAATTAATCGTGAGTTTGATTTCTGTACCGTTTGTACTTTACGCAGGGATTATGCTCATGGCGAGAATATGCACACTCTGCCTCGAATGGCTTCATGAATACCGGCAGCGCCATCGGTAAAAAATGGGGCACCAAAGCCCCGACACATGTCGGGGCTTTTTATATCTCAAAACCATCGCGGAAACATTGACTTTTAGATGAAAATCATGTACAGTTTTTGTCTTAGTTTCTTTATATTTTTGACCGTATGATTCAATCAATTACTGGTTTTCTTCGGAAAACTGTCGCTTTCTTTATGCCTCAAAGCACCCGTGCTAAGGTTCTTCGTATTGGAGGACTTATCATCGTGCTCGGCATACTTGTAGTCGTCCTCGGTGGCAATGACGCCAACACTGAAATGGTGACACCCTCCCTTCCCGCAGTAACACTCGAGACCGTGGGTAACTTCGGAAGCAAGAGCACCTTCTCGGTTGTAGGTACCGTACGTGCGGTCTCAGAAGCAAAATTGCAGGCAGAAGCCGGCGGGCGCATTACTGCTGTCAATGCAAAAATAGGTGACCGCGTGTATGCAGGCACAGTGCTTGGCTCAATAGAAAACGGCAGCGAGCGCGCACAGTTGCTTCAGGCGGAAGCCGCATATGAATCTGCACGCGCGGGTGCAGCAGTGAGTGAGATCTCTGTCGGAGATGCAGAAAATGCACTTCGCTCAGCAGAAAACAATGCCGTCACCACCTACCGCAACACTTATATTTCTGCACACGACATCACCCTCAATACCGTAGACGTATTTTTTGGTAATCCTGACTCACAAACCCCGGGTATTCGTATCGGCTCGGAAGGCAAAGGTGAATACCTCAACACCGCACGTTACGCATTTGGAAAGACACTTGCACTCTGGCAAAAGGAAAGCACCGCACTCACCACGAGTGCAGATCTCGATGCGGCACTCGTGACCGCTGAAGCACGCACACAGGAACTTATTGGTATCCTCGATGCACTTGTCTATGCAGCGGGTAAAGCAGACAGTGACGATGTACTCAAAGACACACTCGTCAGTGAATACATGCCCGGACTCAATAGTGCGCGTACTTCTCTCAATGGCACCTTAAGTGCTATCGCAAACGCAAAAACAACACTCACCTCAGCACGTGAAAATGTACGTCGTGCACAAATAGGTGGCACCGAAAATCCCGAAGTTTCCCTTGCGAATGCACAGGTAAAGCAGGCACTTGGCGCACTCAGGAGCGCGCAGGTAAACTATGAAAAAACTCTTGTCCGTACACCTATTAGCGGTGTGGTGAATGCACTCAATATCACGGAGGGTGAATACATCAGCATTGGCGCTCAGACGGCAATTGTCGCAAACAACGGTTCACTCGAAATCAGTACTGCCCTGGGCGAGAAAGACCTTGCACGCGTACACATTGGCGACATCGTTTCCGTAAACAATACTGCAACCGGTACCATTTCACAAATTGCACCTGCCATCGACCCCAGTACGGGAAAGAGTGAAGTGAAAATCAGTGTTGATGAATCACTCTCACTTAAAAACGGCAGTACCGTATCAGTCGTATTTTCTGAAAGTACACAGCAGGAATCTACAGTTATTGTCGTACCACTCAAAGCAATTAAAATGCTTGCATCGGGCTCGGTGGTCTTTGGTGTAAGTGATACGAATACCCTCGTAGCCTACCCCGTAACCCTTGGCGCAATTCTTGGTGATTCTGTAGAAGTGACCGACGGTATTACCCACGAAAGCCGCATCATTACCGACGCGCGCGGACGCAAAGAGGGAGACACAGTATCAGTAACCCAACAATAATATGCACGCACTTTGGTTTTTCTTTTTACGAAAACGCGAATTCAGCCTGCTTCTTATTGCAGCGCTTGTGGGTATTGGTCTCTATTCCCTCTTTGCAATTCCCAAGGAATCTGCACCAGAGGTTATTGTGCCTATTGGTATTGTTTCCACCATCTACCCTGGTGCATCTGCACTCGATATCGAGGAACTCATCACCAACAAACTCGAACGTGAAATAAGCAACGTCGACAATCTCGATTCACTCACCTCCACTTCTCGTGACGGTGCGTCTATCATTGTGGCTAATTTTGACGCAAGTGCCGATATCGACAAATCTATTCAGGACTTGAAGGACGCTGTCGATACCGCAAAACAAGACCTTCCTGAAGATGCCACTGACCCACTCGTAAGCAAAGTGGATTTTGCCAATCAACCAATACTCATGCTTTCGGTGTCCTCCGACCTGCCTGCACTTGAATTTACCGCACTTGCCGAGACGGTAGCAGACGAATTTAAAAATGTACGTGGTGTATCTGAAGTAACGATTGAGGGTACACGCCCACACCAAGTACAGGTGTCCGTGCGCGAATCCGCACTCAATGCGTATGGGCTTACCTTAAGTGATGTGTCGCGCGCACTCGGACTCGCCAATCTCACCATGCCCGTAGGTACCGTGGTCACCGACGATATTGAGTACGCAGTACGCTATGAAGGCAAACTCACTGAGGTAAGTGAAATCGAAAATATTCCTGTAAGTATGGGAAACGGGGTGCCGGTATATGTGCGCGATGTTGCCACCGTAACCAACGGTGTCGAACGTGAGACGAGTATCTCACGAGTATCCGTAGCAGGGGCACCCGCAGAGGCGGCATTTACCCTTTCCATTTTTAAACGTGCAGGTGTCGATGTCACTGAGATGTCTGCCGCTGTTCTTGAAAAAATGGAGGCTATGCAAAAGGATGGCGGCCTCCTTGCATCATCTCAGGTACTCGTCGTGTACGACCAGGGTGAGACGGTACGCAAAGACCTTTCTGAACTTGTCACCACTGGTTTTGAAACCGTGGCACTCGTGATTATTTGTCTCCTTCTCACTATTGGATGGCGTGAGTCACTCGTGGCGGCACTTTCAATCCCCCTTTCTTTTGTGATTGCCTTTATCGGACTATACGCTTCGGGCAACACCATTAACTTCATTTCCCTTTTCTCACTCATCCTTGCGGTGGGTATCTTGGTGGACTCAGGGATTGTGATTACCGAAGCAATTCACACGCGCATGCAAAAGTATGGCAATGCCGACGACGCTGCAAAAGCCGCTATCAAAGAATACGCATGGCCGCTCATTGGCGGCACCATGACCACCGTTGCCGTTTTTGC
>CAZMYZ010000006.1:2628-45801 GCA_964570795.1 uncultured Candidatus Saccharibacteria bacterium | reverse complement strand
TGCAACAAATGTTGGTACAGGAAGTGTGACGAATACAGGGACGGGGAGTGTGACGAGTACTGGTGGGGCTGGGACGAACACAACGGGATGCTTGAACTCTTGTGTTGCAATTGATCAAAGTATTACCATTAAAAATACTGCGTGTTCAGGCAGTGCTGCTTGCACAGTCTCATCGGAGATTGCGTCTGACCTTGCTTCATTGGATAGTAAACTCGACGCAGCAGGTGTAAATTGGCAGGTTACCGAAGCATATCCGCCTACTCGAGTGCACCAAAACCCATGTCATGCTGCAGGAACGTGTGTTGATGCAAACTGTATTGGCGGCTGTTCTGCAACCCAAGTCAAAACTTTCCTTGATTCTGCTAGTGCATCAGGTCTGAAAGCGGTATATGAGGTTAAAACACAAGGTGAAAAGGATGCTTTGATAGGTAGTGGTGTAAATCCTGCAAGTGTAGCAGTGCTTGGGTCATGGATATCGGCACCCCATTTTTCTGTGTATAACAATTAACAAAAATTGTTACAAGAAACATAGAGTTGACCTCGGGTATGGTTTCCCTTACTATGGGAGTCCTGGGCCTATATTTCAGTGGTAGAATTCTGGTCTCCAAAACCAGCGACCGAGGTTCAAATCCTCGTGGGCCCGCAAAGGAACACAAAAGAACAGACACGATAAAGTGTCTGTTCTTTTGTGTAGCAAGCAAACTGCTTTGCTTGCGTGCCTTTGCGGGAGCCGGAGTCATGTCGCTTGCGACAGACGAGGCGGGGTAGCGAGTGCTTAGGCTTTTTCTTGAAAAGACTTAGCAACTCGTGACCGCAATGGATAATTTTTACAATAGCCACAACGGGTACTGACCGTGTAGCGGTCAAATCCTCATTGTGTGCTTCGTAGTAAGGTGTTGCCTTGCTACAGTTATTTCTTTAAAAACTCGTCCACTGCACTTTCAATTTTTTCTATTTCTGTTGGATGTACCCACACAATACTCTGGTCACGTTTTAACCAAGTCATTTGGCGTTTTGCCAATTGGCGATTTTTGATTTCAATGCCGGGGAGAAGTGTGTCGTACGCAATTTTCCCTTCCAAATACTCTCCGATGTACCGATACTCAAGTCCGAGTTCGGAAAGGCGTGCATATGTTACTCCGTGTGCTATGAGTCCTTCTACCTCGGCTATCATACCTGCATCAAATCGCTCAAGGAGGCGTGTATGTATGCGTGTATGCAATTCTTCCTTAGGAAGGGAAATACCGAGCGTGAGCGCATTGTAGGGCTCTTGGAGAGATAGGGGAGGTACGATACCAAGTGCGTCTATTATTTCAAGAGCACGTATAAGTCGGCGCTTGTTGTGGCGGTCTATATTTTCTGCGCGCCCGGGGTCTTTTGATTGTAACTCTGCAAATAATTCCTCAGCACTTTGTTTTTCAAGTGTTGCACGCAGGGTTTCATTTGGTTCAACGTCGGGAGTTGAAATACGTCCGAGAAGTGCATCAACATAGAAAAATGTACCGCCGACAATAATGGGAAGTTTGCCACGTGAGCGAATGTTTTCGATTGCTGCTTTTCCGTCATGGACAAAGTCAGTGACGGTGTATACCTCATTTGGTTCGGCGATATCAATAAGATGGTGGGGAATACCCAATGTTTCTTTCAAAGTCACTTTGCCGGTCCCCAAATCAAGTCCTCGGTATACTTGCCGCGAATCAGTAGAAATCACCTCACCATTAAATTTCTGTGCGAGCGCAATACCGAGTGAAGTTTTACCCGATGAGGTAGGGCCGACGATTACGAGTATTTTAGGGATGTCCATAGAGGAGACTATAGCATGTGTCTGGCATTTTCAGAGAGGGTTGTATTTGCAAAAAAGTGTTGTATAGTGAAAAAAGATTCACCGCATCCCGCGGTGTTTGTTGTTTGAGGAGAAAATCGTGAGAAGTGTAATAATCTCTCTAGTGAGTCGTGATACCGCGCCATCACGTTGTTTTGAGATGTTGGGTGATGAGCTTATCAAGTCTCATGTATCCCCATGTACTGTTGGTTTCGGAATGTATCCTGGAATGAATGATGATGCATTTTTAAACCTCATCCAAAACTCAAATTTCGTCCTTCTCGGTATGTCGTCTTCTGAGGAACTTGCTCAAATTGAACTTAAGGCTGGGTATCTTGCTCGGGAGGCAAAAGTCCCCTATGGCTTCTATAGCGATGTGCCATTTGCTATCAATCGTGCAGCACCGGGTTTTTGGTTCCACGATTTGGCACAAGATGCATCGCTTGTGGTGGGGATAATGCACAAAGGTGCTGCAATCTTTTTCCCTAAAGCGCACATAGTGCAAACGGGTAATCCGCTTGATGAAGAGATGTCGTTCCCGACGTCATTTGAACGAGGAGTAGTGCGCGACAAACTCGACGTACGGCGTGTCGATATGCTTGTGCATGTTGCGGGTGGTAAATTTCCTGCCGCCAATTGCACCATGCTCATGCTCGTTTCTGAGGCGGTTGCACAGATACACGATGGACGACGGTGGCAGGTTGTATTTACACCGCATCCTGGCGACCCAGCACTCACGTATCCCTTGGATGCACTCAGTGTCCCACAACTCTATGCCGAGATTGCCAAGCATTCACCCGTGCGGCTTCAAGTCGTTCAGAAGGAGCAGATGGTTTCCGACGAAGTACTCGTGGGGTCAGATGTACTCGTGGAACTCACCGGCTCAGTCAGTCGTAGAGCAGCATACCAGCGCATTCCTGTGGTTTCCCTCCATGGTGAAAGTACTGATGCGTGTTTCAAGGCAGAAGGAGGTGCGTTGCCATATGAGCTCGTCGCGGCCGGCGCTGCAGTACCTGCAAAGTATGATGTGCAGGTACTTGCCAATGATTTGCGCATGCTCGTGGTCCCTGGTGAACCGATTCGTGAACGCATTCTTGCAAATCAGCGCAAGAATTATGTACCATCAACAGAAAGGGGTGTTGCAATACGCGCTATCTGCGATGCACTCATGAGTCAAATCAAATAAAAGATGTACATTCAAAAACAGCCTCCCTGGGAGGCTGTTCTTTTAAAGTGCCGGGAGAGGGACTTGAATTCTACGAATTCTGTTCAGGTTGTATGATATTTTTAATTCCTGTTCAAAGTGCTGGAGGAGGGACTTGAATTCTACGAATTCTGTTTAGGTTGTATGACAATTTTTTCCTTTGGTCAAAATTGTCGACAACCTCCTAAAATAATATCCCATATTATTTTAGCCCTCAAGCCTTGCGACATACGATTTTGAGTCTATTTGAACGTCTTGAAAACATTTGGTGGGCGTGGAGGGACTTGAACCCTCAAGGATTGCTCCACACGATTTTGAGTCGTGCGCGTATACCAATTCCGCCACACGCCCATCAAATATTTTCAATGACTGTTGATTTGTCTCCCAGACAAATCATTACCATTCCGCCACTCCAGCACTTTAAAAACGAATTTAAAAATATCGACAACCTCCTAAAATAATATCCCATATTATTTTAGCCTTGCGATACACGATTTTGAGTTGGTAAAACAGTGCAGTGCACTGTTTTACAGTATACCAATTCCCATCTTACAGATGCGGTACACTTTTAGAAAAAACTGCTCAAAGTCTTGCGAAAGTTCCCCGAACTTTATCACATCCCGGCATGTACCCAAAAAAGGTGCCTCATGAGTCTACCAGATTATACACAGGGTGGAAATATAGCATATGCTACAATATGCACCATGGCGTACGAAAGTAATTCGATTTTTTGGATCGAGGTAGAAAAGATTGTCCCAAATCCGTTTCAACCACGGCGTGAATTTGATAAGGCAAAATTACAAGAGTTATCCGAATCAATTCGCATGTATGGTGTGTTACAGCCACTCGTAGTGACACGACACGAGATTATGGGTGAAGATGGTGCATTTACTACTGAGTATGAACTTATCGCAGGAGAGCGTCGTTTGCGTGCTTCAAAACTCGCAGGACTTTCACAGGTGCCGGTGATTATCCGTTCGGGGGAGGAGTCACAACTCATGAAACTCGAGTTGGCGATTATTGAAAACCTCCAACGTGAGGATTTGAATGCAGTAGACCGAGCCCTTGCCTTTAAACAACTTGCAGAGCAGTTTGGCCTTTCCCATATGCAGGTCGCACAAAAGGTTGGGCGAAGTCGCGAGTATGTAGCGAACTCCATTCGTCTCCTTATGCTTCCTGAGACTATTCTTGGCGCACTTCGTCAGGGTGATATTTCTGATGGACATGCACGCACACTCCTTATGCTCAATGACCGTCCTACCGAGCAGGATGTGGTCTTTCGGGAGATTCTTATCAAGAAACTTTCCGTGCGTGAAGTGGAACGTATTTCGCGCAAGATTGCGACCGATAAAGTGCGCAAGAAAAATTGGCAGGATTCTGACCCTGAACTTATTGAGATTGAAAAGCAATTCACCGAGACTTTTGGAACACGGGTACAAATTCAGAAAACAGACTTTGGTGGCAAACTTACCATCGACTATTTTGCATCAGATGATTTACGTAAACTCCTTGAGGTGATTCATAAGGCAGAGACCAATGTGTATGGTGGTACCGCGACAAAGATGCTTGCGCATATAGAGAGTGCAACGCCTCTTGTGGCAGCGATTCCGCATGTTGCAGAGTCAGAAGAGCGCGCAGACATGCCTGCATCACCTACCTATGCAGAGGATGTCTTCACGCGCCACGATACCCTCGAAACCCCTGAGACAAGCGAAGCAGATTTGCATGCTGAAGAAATGCGGGAATCACAGGGTGGTTTTGGCGTAGTGGAAGAAGTGCTTGAAAAAGTTTCTGAAGCACAAGATATTCCTGTGGTAGCACCTGCTTCTGCGCCAGTGTACCCCTCATACACACCTGTGTCTGTAGCGCCCGTTATTCCTCAAGAGCAGGTACCAGCACCTGCGTTTGTACCATATACACCTACTCCAGCCGTAGTTACACCGGCACAGGTAGTGGTACCTGAAGTGGTAGACACACCAAAATCGGTCGAGCCGACGGTAGATGATACCGACCTCTACGCAATTAAGAATTTCTCACTGTAGCGTGTTGTTCTGCAAGCGCTGCACGTATTTTGCGGCGGGCGAGTGATGTTTTGGCGTACCCAAGCCACTTGCGTGTGGGTTTATTTGACTTACCTTTTACAATTTCCACAATATCACCATTTCTGAGTTCAGTGTTGAGTTCGATGAGTTTGTTGTTTACCTTTGCTCCGGCCACGTGGTCGCCAATGTCTGAGTGAATAGCATACGCAAAATCTATAGGGGAAGCACCTACAGGAAGGTCGATAACGTCCCCTTCGGGAGTGAAGACAAAGATACGGTATGAAAAGAAGTCATCTCGGTGACCATCAAAAAACTCGCGTTCGCTGTCACTCGTCTTGTGGGTGTCAGCAATTTCCTGAATCCAGCGAGGTATTTTTTGCTTATGGTCTTTTTCACTCAATACTTCTTTTTGCGCATCAGGCGCAGATTTACTTTTCCATATAAATGGCTTAAAGAGTGCAGGGACGAGTGAAGCAAACCACGCAGCGGTACCGCCGGACTCTTTTTGTCCCAACTGGCGATTTTTATAAATTATGTGCGACGCAATACCGTACTCTGCTTCGCGGTGCATGTCTTCGGTGCGGATTTGTACCTCGAGAATAGTGCGATTGGGAGTGATAACGGTGGTGTGAAGGGACTTATACCCATTAGGCTTTGGGAACGCGATATAATCCTTTACACGCTGAGGGAGGGGGCGCCAGATTTCATGGACGATACCAAGTACTTGGTAGCATTGCTCAATGTTGGGTACTACCACACGAATAGCGAGATAGTCGTACACACGATCCATGTCCCACTCGCGGCGTTTTAATTTTTGAAACAGACTATAGAGACCCTTTGAACGAAATGAGGTGTGAAAATCGCGGATGCCGCTTTCAGCAAGACGCTTTTGGAGTGCTTTGCGTGCACGCTCGAGGTCGGTATCACTACTTTTTGCAAGGTGCTTGGTGACATCGAGGACACGCGTATACTCCTCGGGATACACATAGGGAAAGGCAAGGTCTTCGAGTTCTTTGCGGATACGTCCCATACCGAGACGGTGAGTAACGGGCACGTAGATTTCCAAAGTTTCGCGTGCGATACGCAACTGCTTTTCTTTAGGGACATACTGCAGAGTCTGCATGTTGTGGAGGCGGTCAACGAGTTTGATGATGAGGACACGAATATCCTGACTTGTTGCAACAAAAAGTTTGCGGAGCGATTCATTGTGACGATCACTCCCGTAGTAGCGCACGGAGCCGAGTTTCGTGACACCCTGTACGAGAAAAAAGATTTCATCACCGAACTCCGCTTTGAGTTCTTCGGGAGTAACGTGGGTATCTTCAATACTGTCGTGGAGGAGGCCTGCAGCAACCGTAGGCGCACCCATACCAATTTCAGCAAGCATCTTTGCTACTGCGGCGAGGTGCGTGAGGTAAGGGTCACCTGAATAGCGGGTGCGCCCTTCGTGCGCCTTTGCGGCAAAGTCATATGCTCGACGAATGAGCGCTACATCATCGGGTGAAGTAACGGTGAGTACATCAATAATATCCTGTGCAGTGATAAGTGTTGCCATGGAGTTATCATATAGTGTGCCCCTAGGATATCAATATGGCAAGCGGGAACTACTGTATTTATTTTTTGGCGAGAAGGGCGATTGCGTCTTCGAGACTAAATTTTTCGATATCGGTATTGTCGGGGAGCCAGATGCGTGCAAATCCACGAGTGAGGTAGCGACCTGACTTTGATTCAAAAACTTTAATCATTTTTTTAGTCTTTGGGTGTACGCCCACTTCCTTGAGGAGTTTTTCTCCGGCGCGGGTTTTCTTTGGTTCTTTGAGGATTTCGAGCGCACGATCAAATGTTACTTCATAGGGGGTATCGGGATTTTTGAGTGAACGAAAATCACCTGCATGGCCAATGTATGGTCCGAAGCGTCCGGTGTTTGCAATAATAGGTTCTCCGGTGTCAGGATGAGTACCAAGCGTGCGCGGAAGAATGAGGTAATGGAGCGCATCAGCAATAGTGACTTCAGAGAGCACCTTGCCTTTTGGAAGGCTTGCGCGTTTTGGCGCGACAGCCTTCTTTCCCTTTACTTTTTCAGGAGTTTTCCCGACCTGCACATAGGGGCCAAAGCGCCCATTGAGGAGATATATCTCTTCTCCTGTTTCAGGGTCGGTACCCAAAGGTTCGTCATCTTTGATGAGTGTGCCGTCCTGCATACGTGCGCCATCGCAGGCGGGGTAGGTGGCACAGGAAAGGAATTTGCCACCGCGGCCGAGTTTAATAACCATGTCTTTTCCACAGAGTGGGCAGGGGAATTCTTTTGGTCCAGGACCAAGGTTGGTAATTTTCTCAATGTCTTCTTTTGATGCAACTTTTTTATGGAAAGGGCCGTAGAAGG
The DNA here is from genome assembly GCA_964570795.1 of uncultured Candidatus Saccharibacteria bacterium. GTDB lineage: Bacteria > Patescibacteriota > Minisyncoccia > Phycocordibacterales > UBA918 > Damh-18. The sequence goes on along the minus strand of CAZMYZ010000006.1, from coordinate 38,350 downwards.
CACTGAGTGTTTCGGTATAGCCACGAGTACCCAGTGCAATTTCGTCGAGTTCGTTTTCCATTTCACTCGTGAAGTCGTCACCAATGTATTCGGTGAAGTGTTCTTCGAGAAATGATGAGACAAGGTCACCGGTGTCGGTAGGGAGAAGTGTGCGCCCCTCCTTGAGTACGTACCCACGATCGATAATGGTCTTCATAATAGACGCATATGTCGATGGACGGCCAATACCACGCTTTTCAAGTTCCTTGATGAGGCCTGCTTCGGTATAGCGGCTTGGCGGCTGCGTTTCTTTGCCTTCACTCTCGAGTTTGGTAAGGGAAAGGCTGTCGCCTACTTTGAGGAGTGGTACTTCCACATCTTCTCCGCGAGCGCGGGTGTCGACGGTGAGCCATCCGGGGAAGAGAACGCGTGAGCCCGTAGTGGTGAAGTCAGGAATGGTTTCAGAAGAACCCATAATATTTCCAGTGACTTTCGTACGCTCTATTTGTGCGTCACTCATTTGTGACGCCACCGCACGCTCCCAGATGAGCGTATAGAGTCTCTTTTGGTCGTCGGTACCACCAGCGACACGCTTTGCAAAATTGCTTGGACGGACGGCTTCGTGCGCTTCTTGCGCAGACTTACTCTTTGTTTTGTATGTACGTGGTGCGACGTATTCTTTCCCGTATTCTTTTGCTACTAAGGCGATAATTTGCTTTTGGGCAATATTGCTCATATTGGTGGAGTCAGTACGCATATAGGTAATGAAGCCGGCTTCATAGAGTTTTTGTGCAGCACCCATCGTGCGTGAGGGAGAAAAGCCGAGGCGTGTGGAAGCTACCTGTTGGAGTGTGGATGTCGTAAAGGGGGGGCGGGGGGCGCGCTTTTGCTCCGAGGTGGTGATGTTGGTCACTGCCCATGGATGCGCCTTTCCGAGAGTTACGATAGCATCTGCTTCAGATTTAACTTTTGGCTCCACAACACAGGTAAGAGGAAGCGCGGTCTTGCTTGGCGTCTTGGTGTGTGCGGTGAGTACAAAGTATGCTTCGGGCACAAACGCACGAATAAGTCGCTCACGCTCCATAATGATGCGCAGTGCGGGCGACTGTACGCGTCCTGCAGAAAGTCCGTAACGTACCTTTTTCCAAATGAGTCCCGAGAGGTCGTAACCCACCAGACGGTCGAGGACACGGCGGGCCTCCTGTGCCTCTTTAAGGTGCATATCAATGTCACGGGGATGGAGGAGTGCTTCTTTCACCGCAGGTTCGGTAATTTCATGGAAGACAATACGCTTTGGTTTCGTCGTTTCATCTTTTATGAGTTCGGCTACATGCCAGGCGATGGCCTCTCCTTCACGGTCGGGGTCTGTTGCAAGGAGGACTTTGTCTGCGTTATGCGCCTCTTTCCGGAGTTCGCTGATAACTTTTTCCTTGCCCGCAGACTGGATATATTTCGGCACAAAGCCACCCTCGATGTCGACGGCGTCATGGTTGCTCTTGGGGAGGTCGCGCACATGGCCTACGGACGCACGCACGGTGTATCCATCGCCTAAATACTTTTCGATAGTCTTTGCTTTTGCGGGTGACTCTACAATAACGAGTGTTTTGCTCATGACCTCAATACATACTAGGGAAACAATAATGTGTCAAATGGTAACTTTTTGCGTGACGCCTATATTACTTTGTGAAAAACACAATTTTGTTCACGAATAGAGCCGGAAAGTTCCATGCGCATAAGGAGCATAAGAGTCATTTCAGGGGCGTAGGGGAGTGCGCGGATTAAGGTGTCTTGGTCCTTTGGTTCGGTGAGGAGAGAAAGAACAAGTAACTCCTCTTTTGAAAGTGTGGTGGGCGCATGTGGTGAAGATTCCTTTTCTTCGATATCGAGTGCAGTAAGGATGTCCTCAGGAGTGGTGACGGGGGTGGCACCGAGTTTGATAAATTGGTGTACACCGATGCTGTTCTTCGAAAAGATGTTCCCAGGCACCGCGAGCAAATCGCGATTATAGTCTGCCGCAAGGCGGGCTGTGATAAGTGTCCCGGATTTTTCACCTGCTTCGATGAGAAGTACTGCATGAGACAGTCCGACCATAATGCGATTCCTTTTTGGGAACGACCACGGTGCTGCCATAAAGGTGGGTTCGAATTCACTCAAGAGACCACCACCATTCTGGAGAATTTCATGAGCAAGACCTCTATGGGTGCGTGGATAGATAACCGAATCAGCAATGCCTGAGCCGGGTACCGCGAGCGTGTGGAGATTATTATGGAGCGCGGCCTTGTGTGCGAGGGCGTCAATACCGAGTGCAAGTCCCGAAATAATTGACACGGGGTACCCACGGAGACCGCCAATAAGGTATTCCACTACTTGCTTGCCGTAGTTGGTGTAGTCGCGTGAGCCGACCACCGCAAGACATTTTGTATTATGAGACGGCAGTTCTCCGCGTACGGTCACTTCCATAGGCGGCTCGGGGATTTCGATGAGTCGCGGGAGTTCGTTTTTGACTGCCACATTCCTAATAGGAAAATCCATACATATATGAGTGTACCATTGCACGAGTTCGCATGTCTGTGGTAATACGGTATAATCCTCAGGTTAATTCGTACTATATGTTAGATATTAAATTCATTAGAGAAAATCTCGACCTTATTAAAATGGGTGCTCAAAAGAAGCGTATGACGGTCGATCTCGACGGTCTCGTCGCTCTCGACGATAAACGCAAACAACTCCTACTCTCTATGGAGACAAAAAAGGCCGAGCAAAATAATGTCTCACGTGAGGTGGCTACAACCACCGATGAAGCGATGCGTTCCGTGCGTATTGCGGAGATGAAGATTCTTAAAGACGATATCCAGAAGGAGGAGGAAGAGTTGCGCGAGGTGATGCAAAAATGGCAGGAACTTATGCTCCAAGTACCGAATATTCCTGACATGTCGGTGCCCGAAGGAAAGGACGATTCTGAAAATCAAGAAATCAAAACCTGGGGCGAAAAAACAAAATTCTCTTTCACCCCAAAGAGCCATAGTGATATTATGACCGCGCTCAAGATTGTGGACTTTGATCGTGGTACCAAGGTGCATGGATTTCGCGGATACTATCTCCAGAAAGGCGGCGCGCGTCTTTCATGGGCGATTTGGAATTACGCGCAGGATTTTTTCCTTAAGCGTGGCTTTGACCCACTCATTGTGCCGGCAATTGTACGGAAGAGTAATCTGTATGGTACTGGTCATCTTCCCAATGATGCCGAGGATGTTTACAAGACACAGGATGAGGACTATCTCATTGGTACTGCTGAAGTTTCGACTATGGGGTATTACGCGGATGATATTCTCGAACGTTCTGAACTGCCTATCAAGTGGCTTTCATTTTCACCATGTTTCCGTCGCGAGGCAGGGAGTCATGGAAAGGATACGAAGGGGCTTATTCGCGTTCATGAATTTTTTAAACTTGAGCAGGTTATTATCTGCGAGGCAAGCCACACCGAGTCAGTGAAGTGGCATGAGTGGCTGAATCAAAATACTGAGGAATTTATTGAATCACTTGGCATTCCGTATCGTACGGTGGTGAACTGTGGTGGTGACTTAGGACAGGGACAAGTAAAGAAATACGATATCGAACTCTGGGTTCCCGGTGAAGAGAAATATCGCGAGATTAGTTCCGCGTCATACTTCCATGACTTCCAGACACGCCGCTTTAATATTCGCTACCGTGATGAAGAGGGAAAGATGCGCTACGCACACTCTCTCAATTGTACCGCGATTCCGACACCTCGCATTCTGGTGTCACTCATAGAAAACTTCCAGCGCGAAGATGGTACGGTGACCATACCACCAGCACTCGTTCCGTATTTTGGTGCGGATGTACTACAATAGAAAGCGTGGCACCACGACTCGAAACAACGGTTCGCGCACGCGGACGGCGTGATACTCAGCACAGTTTTGTGTGGCAGATTGTGCGTGGTGTGTTGCGTCTTGTAGTGCTTGCGGTAGTTCTGGGACTTATATGGTACATTACCCGTCTCCCATTTTTTACCCTTACTGAAGTCATTGTGAGTGGGGGAGAAACAATTCCCCATGAAGATATACGTACACAGATGCTTCAAGAACTCCAAGGCACATACTTTCTTATAGTGCCGAAGCAATTTACCTATCTCTACCCACATGAACGCATGAGTGAAGTGCTCGCAAAAAACCCACGTATGCATGATATTGTCCTCGAGCGTACTGATAGACACACGCTTGCGGTGTCTTTTAAAGAATACGTACCCTATGCACTCTGGTGTGCATATAGTGCAAGTACCACTCCGTGCTATTTTGTAACCGAAGAGGGTTATGCATTTGCTGAAGCACCTCTGTTGCAAGGCGGTGCGCTTCCACGACATGTACTTGAAGCGGTAGATGAATTACAAGTGGGAGATATGCATACAGAAAAGTCACTTTCTGAAATTGATAATTTTATGCATCGCGTTGCCCAAGAACGGGAACTCCGAATTGCCTCGGTGCTTCATAAGCAAAATGGTGATATCGAGTTTAGTATCAATGGGGGTGGAGCGATATTTGTTTCGGGGAAGAAAGACCTCAATATTGCCTTTGATAATCTCACTTCAGTACTCACTTCAGATGCATTTACTCATATTGAACCAGGGAACTTTAAATATATTGATGTGCGATTTGAGAATAAGGTGTTTGTAAACGAAAAACTTGTTGAAGCGAGTACGACTACTCCAGAGACATCCGAGACTCTTCCTGAGTAGGGAGAAACGTGGTATCACTCTTATCTATGTCTTTTTGGCACAATCTACCCAAACCCATAATGGTCTTAGCACCGCTTGCAAACGTCACCGACGCATCCTTTCGTCGTATGATTGCAAAAAATTCCCGTCATACGCGCAAAGACGGAACCATAGGCGGTCCTGATGTTATGTGGACAGAGTTTGTTTCGGCGGACGGTCTTATGCGTGCTACGCCGGAAGGGAAAGCAATGCTTATGGCGGACTTGTGCTATAGCGAGGAAGAACGACCGATTGTGGCACAACTTTTTTCATCACATCCAGAATATATGGAGGGGGCAGCACGTCTTTGTGCGGAACTCGGATTTGATGGTATTGATATCAATATGGGCTGTCCCGATAAGGCGATAGAGCGGCAGGGGTGTGGCTCAGCAATGATTAAAAATCCAGAGACTGCAGCAGCAGTCATTCGTGCGGCGAAGCGTGGGGCACCGGGACTCCCTATTTCCGTAAAGACACGCATTGGCTATAACAAAAATGAACTTGAGACGTGGTTGCCGGCGCTTCTTGTGGAAATGCCGGACGTCATTACGATACATGCGCGTACACGCAAAGAAATGTCAAAGGTACCCGCACGATGGGAGCATGTTGCGCGTGCGGTAGAAATTCGGAATGAGGTACAGAAAGACATTCCCGAGTATGAGCGTACGCTCATACTCGGGAATGGTGACGCTACCTCACTTGCTGACGCTGCGGAAAAAGTAGCAGCAACAGGTGCGGATGGTGTGATGTTTGGACGTGCAATTTTTGGGAATCCATGGTTTTTCAATCCCGATATCACCTACGCGAATATTTCTATTAGAGAAAAACTTGAAGCTCTCCTTGAACACACACGACTTTTTGAAGAACTTCTTCCCCATAAAAACTTTGCACTCATGAAAAAGCATTATAAGGCGTATGTACATGAGTTTGATGGTGCCAAAGAACTGCGTGCGATGCTTATGGAAACGAGTAATAGTACTGAAGTGGGTGTAGTTGTAAACAGATTTTTGGATAATCACATAGAGGAGAAATAACTGGTCTGATACAATGGGAGTAATGAGTGAGGTATTACACGCCGATATTTTCTTCTTTATCACCGGCATTGCGGTTATTGTGTGCTCGGCGATTTTTTGTGTGGCAGTATTCCACACAGTTAAGGTTCTGAAGTCATTGCGTCGCATTTTAGCGCGCGTTGAAGAAGAGACTGAAATCATTGCAGAAGACATACATCAAGTGCGTGAGTTCTTCACCCAAGAAGGTCTTTTGACGCGTTTATTTGCAATACTGACCGGCTCCGCAAAACGAGCAGGTACACGCACGACGCGCGGACGAAATAACAAGCGGGGTGAGTTAAAAATAAGCGACGAAGCATAATACTATGGCACAAAAAAAGTCTACAAATGAATTAAGTAAGGCACAAAAGGTTGGTATCGGATTTGGCCTCACGGCTGCTGCAGTTACCGCGGCAGGCGCGTATTTTTTGTACGGAAGTAAGCAAGCGACACAAAATCGCAAAAAGGTAAAAGGATGGATGCTTAAGGCAAAGGGGGAAGTGCTTGAGACTCTTGAAAAGGCAGAATCAATCACTGAAGATGAATACAAAGCACTTGTGGAAACTGCAAGCAAGGCATATGGTACCGTAAAGAGTGCAACTGCCGGTGAAGTAAAGGATTTTCAAAAGGAGATGCAGGAGCATTGGGTAAAACTCCAGTCAAACAAGGCGCTCAAGAAATTGGTAACGCCAAAGGCACCAGCAGCAAAAAAGGCTCCTGTCGCAAAGGCGGCGCCAAAGAAAGTTGTTGCAAAGCCTGTAGCAAAGGTTGCTTCAAAAGCTGCTCCTAAAAAGGTAGTAAAAGCGAAATAAGATAGAATTAGGCACGCCAAAAATGCAAAACGTATCCCGTAGGGGATACGTTTTGCATTTTTGGCGTGACGCACGGTATGCTATAGGTATGCAACCCCGAAGCACTTCCTTTTTTGATGTTGTTGTTTTTTACGGAACATTCACCGCATTTGTTGCTGCAGTGATTGGCGTTTTTCTATTTTTACTCCTTCCGACAGATAAAAAACAAGTAGAGGAACGCGTGCCTGTGGTCACGGCGTTATCACAGCCACTTACCACTGACACATGGGGTGTATTTGATCCTGAGTCGGGTGCAATTATTACCGGAGAGAATCTCGATATCGAACGCCCTATTGCTTCGGTGTCAAAACTATTTACGGCATATGCGGTTATGGAGAGTGATAAAAAAGATGATGCATTTACTATTACTGCTGCAGATATTGCCACAGAGGGACGCTCAGGGAAACTTACATATGGCGAAATGGTGACACCCTACACGCTCCTTTTTCCACTTCTGATTGAGTCTTCAAACGATGCCGCTGTCGCTATTTCTCGCTATATGGGCGCTGAGTTTGATACGCAGATACACTCAGTCACTGAGGAACTCGCACTTTCACATACTACGATTAGTGAACCCTCAGGCCTTAGCGCACGGGATATTTCAAGTGTGCGCGATTTGGCAGTGTTCTATGCTCATCTTGTCAAAAATGAACCACATATTCTAGATATTACGCGTCTCCCCATGTATATCGCTCTTCGTGATGGATATATGAACAATAACCCCGCAGTGCACATGGATACGTATAAGGGAGGAAAGCATGGTTTTACCGATGAAGCAGGGCGCACGTTCGTAGGATCATTTGCGGGAGAAAATGGCAAAGATGTTGGGGTGGTGCTTTTGGGGAGTAGCGACCTGCTGCATGATATTGAGATACTGAGGACACAGGGAGCGAAGTTTGCGCTCTCGTCTGATATAATGGCGCAATGACAGACATTTCACTTGCACTCTATCGCAAATATCGTCCAAACACCTTTGAGGAGGTGCGCAATCAAGATCATATTATTTCGGTATTGAAAGGTGCACTCGACAAAAACATGATTCCTCATGCGCTGCTTTTTACTGGCTCGCGTGGTACCGGAAAGACAACCGTGGCGCGTATTTTTGCACATGCGGTGGGTGCGCATGATGTCGATATCTATGAAATTGACGCTGCTTCAAATCGCGGTATCGACGACATTCGCGAACTCAAAGAGGCAGTACATACGTCCCCCTTTGAATCCCCCTATAAGGTGTACATTATCGATGAGGTACATATGCTCACGAAGGAAGCGTTCAATGCACTTTTGAAAACACTCGAAGAACCGCCTGCTCATGTGATTTTTATACTCGCGACGACTGAACGCGATAAACTTCTTGATACGATTACCTCACGATGTCAGGTGTTTGAGTTTCATGCACCGACTCGAAAAGAGTTGCGTGACACCGTAATGACAATTGCACAGCAAGAAAAATTTACTCTTGATACACATGCGGCGGACGTAATAGCACTTGCAGCGGATGGTTCTTTTCGTGATGCACTCGGTATTACTCAGAAAGTGCTTATGGCGTCTGGGGATAATGTACTCACTGCAGATGAGGTTGCAACTATTGTGGGTGCACCAAAAAATATATTACTCCAAGAAGTATTTACCGCATTCGCCACCAAAAATCTCGAAGCAGGACTTAATGCACTATCACGGGCTGATGTGGGTTGTTTTGATATGAAACTTTTTATGCGGCTTCTCCTGGAGCGTGTGCGCACTGTACTTCTGGTGCGCTTTAACCCAAAAGATGCAGATGCCTTTTTGGTACAGTACAGCGTGGAGGATGCAGCGACACTCCGCACTGCAGCGAAAGAAGCAGTGTCCACGATTAATTCGGTGCTTGTGCTCAAACTGCTTCACGCTAGTGAGTCAGTGGGGAAGAGCGCGATTCCGCAACTTCCTTTGGAACTTGCGCTCATTGAACATTGTTCATAGTGTATGCATATTTACTTTGTACGACATGGGTCGACAACATTAAATGATCGACATATTCATCAGTCTCCAAGCACACCACTTTCCCCAAAGGGGCATGATGAAGCATTGTGGGTAGCTGAGTCCTTACGGAGTGTTAATCCTGACCTTCTTATCTCAAGCGAATATACGCGTGCACTTGAGACTGCGCGGGTGATTGGTTTGTGTGTCGGACTTACTCCTACAACGAATGGACTTTTTTATGAGGTAGAGCGCCCCTCGTCTCTTTTTGGTAAGTCTCATTTCCATCCACGAACACTATTCTATGTGCTCTCTTCTGCGCTTATGCGGAATCGACCACTGTGGCGCTATCAAGATGCGGAAAACTTTTCAGATATTAAAGCACGCGCGACGCGCGCGCTTACGTACCTGGAGTCACTCGTCGATACCCATGCTTCAGTAATTGTCGTATCGCATACCATTTTTATCAACATGATGATATCGTACATGTGTCAAAACAAAATGTACGACCTCAAAAGCCTTATCCTTACCATATTACACATCAAACAGATGAAAAACACCGATGTGATACATGTTGAGTATGTAGGTAAAACGGGCAAAAATACTTGTTCGTGGAGTGTGGTGCATAAGGTATAATAAAACGACATGAAACTACGGCCGTCAAAAGCAGTCCCCACCCGCACGTTTTTTTCTCGTGTGCTCCGACCCGTACTTTATGTGAGTGCGGCACTTTTTTTCCTCGGTACCGCAGGGCTGACTTTTTTTGTAATTGAGACGAAGCAGATATCTACATTCTTGTCCGATGATAGTGTCTCACGTGATACATCTGAATCAGTCACGGTAGTCCCACAAGCCCTCCAGTCTTTTCCGGTGAGTGTGGACCCTCTTGAAAAGGAAATTACCGAAGACCCCGCTCTTGCAGAGTTTGTTGGAGAACATATTGCGCCGACGGACCAAAAACTGAGTATGAGCACCAATTGGTTTAGTCGTACACTCGGCAAACTTGCACTCATGGGATGGTATCAGAATCTCGCGTCACTCTCGAGTCGCGTATTGGTGGTCGAATCAGGTGAGCGTAAAGAGCAGGTTGCAGACCATTTTGGAAAGATTTTAGGATGGGATGCTGCTGAAAAAAAAGAATTTCTTGCATTGATTCAGACTGCCACACCGGTACTTGAGGAGGGTAAATTGTTTCCTGGTACATATGCAGTTACTCGTGATGCATCTCCAGAGGAAGTTGCGCCACTGATTCTTGCGCGATTCAACACCGAGGTACTTGAGCGTTACCCGAGTGACATTGAAGACGTTGTGCCACTTTCAGACACACTGACCATTGCATCACTCCTCGAACGTGAGGCGCGCGACTTTGATGATATGCGTCACATCTCGGGTGTTATTTGGAATAGGCTCTTTACTGATATGCGCTTGCAAATTGATGCGACACTTCAGTATGCAAAAGGAAGTAAGCCGAATCAGCCGTGGTGGCCACGCGTCGTCCCTGATGATAAATATCTTGCATCCGCATACAATACGTATAAAAATGAAGGACTTCCGCCTGCACCGATTGCAAACGCATCACTTGAGGCTATTATCGCCGCACTCAATCCGGTGAAAACCGATTGTGTATATTATTTCCATGATAAAAAGGGTGGTTTTCATTGCAGTGTCACCTACGAAGAACATGTTGCATCACTCAAGCAATATTATGGACGGGGGAAATAAAGAGTATGTTTATTGGTCTTGAAACACACCTCCTTTCACTCGTGCACACGCTTTCACTCCCGTGGTTTGTGTTCGTCGCATCTATTATTGAGGAGATTATTGCGCCGATACCATCACCGACCGTGATGGTGCTTGCAGGCTCTGTGGCGTCTCTCCAGACATATGGGTATATGGGGCTTGTGTTTCTTGTATGTGTCGGTGCTCTAGGGAAGACGCTTGGCGCGCTTGTTGTCTATGGTGTGGCATATCGTGCTGAAGACTTTGTTATGAATCGTTTCGGGAAATTTTTTGAAGTGACTCCCGCTGATATCGAGCGTCTCAGCGCAAAAATAGGTACTGGAGCACGTGCGTACATTATGCTTACCTTCCTCCGCGCGCTTCCTATTATACCGAGTTCGCTTGTGTCGGTAGGGGGGGGAGTACTCAAGGTCCCGATACGAATCTTTGCCGCGTCCGCATTTCTTGGGACACTCGTTCGTGATGGTGTCTACTTGTATGCCGGATATGTGGGTACTCAAGCACTTGGTGTCTTCATTGCACAATCAACCCATATCGAGTCATACGTGCAATATGGTCTTGCAGGGCTCTGTGTCTTTTCTATTGTATTTTATATATATCGAAAAAAGTCTCTACGACGTTCAAAAGATATTTCTACACACTAATCTGTTTATAGGTACATATATGTACGTATGCTATAGGCTATACTAGTCTTATATGGGCGGCACGATGTTGATTATTGATTTTGGGCTGTGGTACTACACGCGCGGGTTTATTGATGTCTTATCGGTGTGGTTTAACTTTATGTGGTTTGTTACCCACTTTTTCTCCATTCCTTTGTTACTCCGTACACTCTTTTCACCGTGGAAGCGCATGACTGATGATGGGAAGCCAAGGAGTATTGAGGCGTATATGGAGGCGTTTGTGATGAATGTCATGTCGCGCATTTTTGGTGCTTTTGTGCGCACGGCAATTATTTTTGTGGGTATTCTCGCACTCTGTATGGGTGTTGCTGCGCTCGGTGCGGTACTTGTTTTTTGGCTTTTTGCGCCATTTATTTTGGTATACAGTTTTTTCTACGGAATAGCATTACTTGCATGAGTACACTTAGGTCAGAAATACGTCGCTACCGACCCGCCATTGCTTTTGATGCGTTCCTTTCAAAGAAATCGCGTGCGATAGTCTTGCAATTTTTATCTGTCATCCTCGCACTCCTTGGTTTGACGATTATTGGGTTTGTGTTTCGTGATTCTCTTATTCAAAAATCCTTTACCGTGAGTACCTTAGGTAATGAAGTACCATACTTAGTTGGGGCGTTTTGTATCATTGCGAGCTTCTATGGAGTACTGGTACTGTGTACTTTTTTCTACAACACATTGTATTTCCGAGGCTTGAGTACCGTGTATGGTGAAGACTTGGTGGATGGGGAAGGTATTACGCTCGAAACTGCTGCAGTCTGTACCTTCGACCAGGACGATCTTACGCGTGGTTTTTTGATGTCGACCTATGGGTATGAAATTATGATTCGCTCGGGTATCGACTCGAGTGCAGTAGAAGTATTTTTGCAGGGTGATAGACCAAGACTCAAGATTGATGCACTCGTGATACAGCCAGGAAAATTTATTACCCTCCAAGATGTAGGAGAGTTTCTTTTGGAAGCGGATACCGCTTTTAAAGCATTTCTTTTTAAAAATGGTGTTACTCCAGCGCTTTTTAAGGGTGCCAATGAGTGGGTGTGGCGTGTGCGCGCCCAGTATAAGCGAAAGAATCGTTGGTGGAGTCGCGACAACCTGGGCACTATTAATGGTCTTGGACGTGAGTTTTCATACGGTATAGCAATGAATCTGAAGCGCTACCAGCGCGACATTAATACGTCATCTGCGTTCTCGGTCTTCCTGAGTAATACTGCCTATGCAAATGAAGTTATTACAAAGATTGAAACAACACTTACACGTTCAAAATCAGCAAATGTGATGCTTATTGGAGAGCCGGGTGTAGGGAAGATGGATATGCTCATTGAATTGGGGCGGCGTATGCGCGAGGGGCATTCGATTGCGTCGCTTTCTGCAAAGCGTCTCGTGGTGTTTGATGTGGATTTGTTTGTGGCTTCACATAGTACAAAAGGTGAGTTTGAAGCAGAATTTCTGACACTCATGATGCAAACAGAACGTGCGGGCAATATCATTGTCGTGATTGAGAATTTTACCGGCTTTCTTTCGAGTGTTGCAGCACTTGAGGCAAATGCAGCAGATCTCCTAGGAAGATTTCTCACCTCCACCAATGTACAAATTGTAGCGACCGTTGATCCACGCAGTTACCATGCATCACTCGAAACAAACCAACAATTACTGCAATACTTTGAACCAATTCTTATTGAGGTGCCCGATAATTCAAGTACCGTGCGTGTTCTCGAAGAGGCGTCGTGGGTACATGAACACAAACACAATGTGTACTTCACATATCCCGCTATTGAGCGGGTCGCGGAAAGTGCTGATCACTACATTGTAGAAGGGGTGATGCCCGATAAGGCAGTGAGTCTCCTTGCCGAAGTTGCAGCAAATGCAGGACAAGACAATCGACTCATTATTGATCCTGATTTTGTGGACCTTTGTGTGAGCCAGAAAACGGGTATTCCGGTAGGTCCCGTGAGTGCCAATGAGCGCGACACACTCATGCATCTTGAAGACGTACTCCATAAGCGTGTGGTGGGGCAGGAACGTGCCATTGCGGTGATTGCAAGTGCAATGCGGCGCGCACGCGCAGGTATTCAGAGTAAAGAAAAACCAATTGGTACATTCCTTTTCCTTGGTTCTACTGGAGTAGGAAAAACAGAAACTGCAAAGGCACTTGCACATACTTTCTTTGGTGATGAAAGTAATATGGTGCGCTTTGATATGTCGGAGTTTAGCGACGAAGATAGCCTTACACGACTTTTAGGTACGACTGAATCTGTCGGTATGCTTCCTTCGGCACTTCGTGAACATCCGTACTGTGTACTCCTCCTTGATGAGTTTGAAAAGTCTTCGGTGGCGGTACATGATTTGTTTCTTCAGGTGTTTGATGAAGGAGTATTTACCGACGCACGTGGCGATAAAGTGAATGCACGCAACACGATTATCATCGCTACCTCAAATGCCGGGAGTGACCTTATTTGGCAATATGTAAAAGAAGGGAAACATCCCGAGGATGAAAAGGATGCAATTATTGATGCAATTATTGAACGACGCACATACAAGCCCGAGTTACTCAATCGTTTTGATGCAGTGGTACTCTTTGAGGTGCTTGGCGAACGTGAACAACATACTATTGCAGAGATGATGCTTAAGGACTTGCAAAAGCGCATTAGTGAGCGCGGATATGAACTTGTAGTGAATGAGGTGCTCCTCAATGTGCTTATGAAAGAGGGATACGACCCTGAGTTTGGCGCACGCCCTATGCGTCGTGCTATTCAAGACCTTATAGAGGAACGTGTCGCTTTTAAGATTCTTGAGGGTGGTTTGAAACCAGGGGACGCGATACAGTTTGTAGAAGCAGATTTTGCATACTAAGAGCAAACCCAATACTCGGTGTTGCAAATATCACACCTCAGTATGAATCATTAAGATGTATTTGAAAGCGCTTTTTGAATTATTGAGTGATGATTTTGGTGGTTGCGGGGAGTGACTTTTTGATGATTTCTAAGTCTACTTTTGAGTAATTGTTGCCCGTGAGAACAAGTTCTTTAAGGTTTGAGAGATTACCTAATTCGTAGGGAAGTCCGGTGAGTTGATTGTGTGAAAGGTCGAGGTACTCAAGGTTTTTGAGTTGCCCCACTTCCGCGGGGACCCCGGTAAATGCATTGTGACTGAGGTTGAGTATGCGCAATTGTGTAAGATGGCGCACCTCGGCCTGAAGTGCTCCGGTGAGATTGTTGCTGGAGAGATCAAGGGTAAGAAGGTCTGTTTGTGTGAACACATCATTGGGCACCTTGGTGAGCCCAGTGTGTGCGAGGACAAGCGTGTGTGCCGCACTTGCCTTTGCTGAAGTATTGATGATTGGTGTTTCAGACTCAGTTATTTTCTCGGTCTGTGTGTCAATGGTTTCAGGTTTTTCCTCCGTTACAGCCATATCTTTCGTGGGTGCAACGCTGGTGTTCGACCATACGAAAAAGCCAATAAGTGTCACGGCAAGTACTCCTATAATGATATTTTTATGCATATAAGAATGATACGCCTATACGATATACTTTGCTAGCGTATATATCCATTCTCTATTATACTGAAACACTACGCCAGTTCTTCCATTGTGGTAAGGATTGTTATTTTGTACAACATACACGTGTTTTTGTGCAATGTATGAGCATATTTTGAAAGCGTAGCAATTCATTAGGTATGCGGCCGCAGGGTCTACTGTAAAAAATAAGAAAGAAAGAGGCCTCCTAGATGTGAGGCCTCTCATTATTTATGCACTACAGTGAGTTGTGTTGGTTTCTCGGATATGTTTTAGAATGAATTTCGAAATACTTCTTCAGAATACTGGTCAGACCATACCCGCCAGTCCCGTTCTTTATATTCATTAAACCACACAAAGCCCTTTACGATACCATTTTTAAAATAGGTGCTCTGAAACATATTTTGAATCCATGTTGCTTTTTCTTCCCCAGGGGCACTTGCGGTAGAAGTAATATAGATTGGCTTATGATAGGGAAGGACTTCGCTCACTGCGCGACCGATAAGCGTATCGAAAGAAAGCCAGGGTGTGCCAAAATTGAATGCATTTATACCAATGAGGTCTACATACGCATCCCCCGGGTAGTATGTACTAATCGCATTTTCGCTCGTATCAGGGACTGACACTTGATTTATTACCCACGCAAAACGCACATTAGGAGCATTTTTGAATTTATCTCGTAAATAACGAAATGTTTCAATATATTCTTCCTTCGTGCCATAGGTCTCACTGACGCCATTCCAGTGCGTCCAACTCCCGTTCACTTCTTCAAATGGCGCAATAACAATATCACCACCGTTTCGTGCAGCACTTTGTGCAAAGGAGTCTAGGTATGCATCCCATGAACCATTGAGTATTTTTGCAAAATGAAATGCGTCTTGCCCCTCAGCATCTTCACGATAGTCCATCGGATACCAATAGATGAGGAGTGTGGTACTCCGTCCCGTGACGAGATTTGCGTACGCTTCAGGAAAATTATTTTCATTGCCCCAATGTACTGCAGTTGCAGCGATGTTGACTTGTTCGCCCATGCGATGCTCAAAGGTGTAGAGTTCGGGAATGGTACCTGCGAAGACACCTATTTCAATTGGAAGCGATTGGGGTAGGGTAGAAGAGGGGGTGAGTACTGGTATCTTTGGCTCCGGGGCTACGGTCACATTTTTGGCAATAGTACTTTCCTCGGGAATAGTTTCAGTACTCGAAGAAGTAATTTCAGGAAACAATGTCAGAACCTCGTCTATAGAAGGTGTGGTGGTGGCGTTACTCTCATTGTTGGATGTCTCAGGCATCATCGATACACTGCTCAATAATGCACTAAAATACACAAATGCAGCCACTCCAACAAAAAGAAGTACTACTAAAATGGCTTTATTAAGCCATTCCACGTCACTCATATTATTGACATATTGACGAAAGTGTAGTAACATTGTAAACAATTGTACTCGTAAAAAAGCAGCCGTATTTCGTTTGAGTGTAGCACATACGCTACCTTTTTGACTTGTATACCATAGATTATGTCACGACCTACTATCACCATACTTATTCCTGCGCACAACGAAGAAAAAATGATTGCTTCGTGTGTTGACTCGTGTCTTCTCCAGACACGTGCAGCAGATCAAATCATTGTCGTGAATGATGGAAGTACTGACGCTACAGGAGCAATACTCGCTCGTTACGAAGATGGTATTACGGTGATTACGAACGCTGTTGCAACGGGTAATAAAAGTCGTGCGCAGGAAATAGGCATTCAGTACATCACGAGTGACATTTTCATTGCGACTGATGGGGATACCATACTTGACGAACATTTTGTTGAAAACATCGAGCGAGAGTTTATGGAGCATCCTGAAACTGCAGCAGTGGCGGGGTATGTGCAGAGTATGAAAGGTAATTACTTGACTGCTGCGCGCGAAATTGATTACGTATTTGGGCAAGACCTTTATAAGTATGCGCAAGCATGTATTAATTATATTTTTGTTATCTCGGGCTGTGCAGGTGCTTTTAAAACACACCTTTTTCGTGATGGTACTATTTGTTTTGACCATGACACACTCACCGAAGACCTTGATTTTACCTACAAACTGCACGCCGCAGGACTCCCTATTCGTTTTAACGTAAACGCTATTGCGTATACACAAGACCCACATACACTTTCTTCATACATCAATCAGATGCGTCGTTGGTATGCGGGTGGCTGGCAGTCACTTATGAAACATTGGCGCATTATGTTTCGTGAGCCCAATGCAGCACTGGTGCTTTCACTTACGTATATCGAAGGACTCATATTCTCATTCCTCTTTTTTGTGACATTCTTTGTGAACACAATTATCTTTTTCAAACTATTTGCACTCTATTTCATTATTGGAGGTATGATTGGTCTCTATGCAGCGATTCGGCGAAAGCGTATCGACTTGCTCCTCTATAGTCCTATAGGGACACTCTTGCGTGTGCTCCACGCGTATTTGTTCCTCGAGCAATTTGTGATTGAAATTGTATTTGGTCGACAAAACATGGTGTGGTTTCACCCTGAACGACGTCTTAAAACTCCTTAAAACATATGCCACTTCCTTTTTTTGGTTTTTCATTTCTCATTAGTATTGCGATTATCGTAGTAAGTTTTTTCTTACGTCTTGTGCATCTCGGTATGCCTATGCAGCCAGCGGAAGTGCATATATATCCACGTCAGCGCACCACACATGTAGCGACGTCACTCCTTATTATTCTCAGTATTTTAGTAATAAGTATGAGTGTGTACTTTAAAATCACGCATATGGCTTCGAGCGACCATCATAATAATGTGAATCTTGCGACACACTATGTATCTGACTGCGTACCTATTCCTGAGCCAATCCTCCATGACCGTATGGTGGTACTGCGCCTCGATGATGTGCAGGCTCATAGTTGGAGTGGTGTGAACATCAAGATGATGGAGGATGCACTTACGCGTGACATGCCTATAGTCGCAGGGGTGATTCCAAAAGGTATTGAAAATGATTTTCGTATGATGTCATTTCTGATGAAGCAAAATTGCAATATTGAAATTGCACTCCATGGGTATACCCATCACATCGACCTTGGCTACAATACTGAGCATGGTGAATTTTATGGATTAACACGGAAGGAAGCAGAGGAGAAACTTCATGCAGCACTTGATGAAGTGCGACCGCTTGTCGATACGCCTATAGTGACGTTTATTCCGCCGCAGAATCAGATTTCTGCGGAGGCACATGCAGTGCTTTCAGAATTTGGTATTACGCATCTTTCAAGTGAGGGTATGGGTGTGTATGACTATGATGCGAAAACATGGGATGGTGTTCCTGCGCTCGAGGTGGCACACGATTGTGAAAAGCGTTTTGATGCAGGGGATAAACTCTGCGTGATTATGCTTCACCCACAGGAATTTAGTAATAAAGATTTGCAGGTAGATGAGGAAAAATATCGAGAATATATTAAGTTACTCGATCTTTTGGGTACGATGCAGGTGAGTGTCGTGCGCTTTAGCGATGTGACCCCAGAGATGCTGAACTAGATAGAGACGTATATGTAACCACAAAAAAGAGGGGTAAAAGCCCCTCTTTTCCGTATTCTCTAATACGCGTTATTCATCCACGAGTTTTCCATTGTTATTCTCCTGCATACTTACTACAATACTCCCAGATATTATTAATCAATAGTTAGTCGCTCACACCTGTGTTTTGCGGGTATATATCTTTTCATGTTTAAAAAAATTATCATCACCGCGTTGTTTGTGGTAGTGCCATTTTCGGCATTTGCTGCAACAACACCAATGAGTTTACTCCAAAGTTTGCAACAGCAACTCATTTCACTTACCAATCTTCTTAAAAATAGTCCCCAAGTTGGGCAGGTTGCTGCAGCGCTTCCTACCACGGTAGGATGGAGTCAGATGAGTAATACCACTCTAGATTCTGTATGTGCGGCGACGCATGGATTTCCAGGTGTCGCTGCAAACTCAGGATGTTCTGCCATTACGTGGGCATGGAATAGCGGCGTCATGGACACGACACGCAATCGTATTCTTCTCTGGGGTGGTGGCCATAATGATTATTGGGGGAATGAAGTGTATGCCCTTAGTCTTGAGTCAGGCACCATGCAACGCATTACTGATCCAGCAACACCTAATAATGCTTCATGTCCTGAAGCGCTTGCAGGAGGCACGCAGCCAAATAGCCGTCACACCTATGATGGTATTGAATATATGCCAAATGTAGACAAGATGTTTGTCTTGGGTGGCTCACTTGCGCCTTGTGGCTACATGGCGAATGACACATGGTTCTTCAATATGCAGACAAATGCGTGGGAAGTAGTAAATGCAACGGGTGATATACCGAATGCCGTACCCGGTCTTCTGAGTGGATACGATGCAAATACCGGTAAGGTGTTTGTCCATGATAATCATTACCTCTATGCATTTAATCCGACCACAAAAGTGTACACAATGCTTTCTGACTACGCGTATACCGATTACCACCTTTCTGCGGTCGTTGATCCAGTGCGAAAAAAGTTTGTCATGATCGGAAATGGGGACGCGTGGGTATATGACATCAGTGCGTCTTCTACGTATGTACGGAGTGCACTCACAACTACAGGTGGTGCTGCTATTGTGAACGAATCATCACCAGGTCTCGTGTATGATCCTGTTGCTGACAAAATTGTGGCGTGGGCGGGGGGAAATACAGTCTATAGCCTCGATATGAATACTAAGGTGTGGACACCCACAACCTACACCGGAGGTCCCGGTGCTGCATACAATGAAGGTACCTTTGGTCGTTGGCAGTATTCTCCGCAGAGTAACGCGTTTGTGTACTACGGTGACACTGATGCAAATGCATATATCTTCCGCATGAGCACTGATGGCGGTACAACAACACCACCAACACCAGTAAGTGGTTCGTGTGGGAGTGCACACGGACAGTCCTTTACTGTAGCACCAAGCGCGAATCTATGTAGCGCAGGGGTGGCATCAGGAGTAACTACGGGAACAAATACCTATACATGGAGTTGTGTAGGAACAAACGGTGGAACCACTGCACAGTGTAGTGCTGGTATTACGCCACCACAGGCACCCACACTCATACTCTCAATCCTCCCGACAGCAATCACCGCTGGTGAATCGAGCACGCTTACCTGGAGTAGCACCAATACCACGAGTTGTACTGCAACTGGTGGCTGGACAGGAGCAAAGGCAGTGTCGGGGACACAAGTGGTAAGTCCTGTCGTGAATACTACCTATACACTTGCATGCACAGGTACAGGAGGGACTGCGACACAATCTGCATCAGTAGTTGTGTCTCCGGCATCGACAAAGTTTTCAGTAAATGACCGTATTCAGACGACCGCAGTAGTGAATGTGCGCGGAACGGCATCTCCTACAGGAACCCTTCTTGGTACACAAGCAATTGGTATGCAGGGGGTAGTCACAGGAGGTCCTACGGCAAATGGCGGATATAACTGGTGGAATATAAATTTCGATTCTGGTGTTGATGGATGGTCTGCTGAAGATTATCTCGTTCGCGCAACTACATCGGCCCCAGCGCCAACACTTTCATTCAGTGCTGCGCCTCAAAACATTACCGCAGGTCAGTCGAGCACGCTTACCTGGAGTAGCACCAATACCACAGGTTGTACTGCAACTGGTGGCTGGACAGGAACAAAGGCAGTGTCGGGGACACAAGTGGTATCACCAACGGCAACTACCTCATATGCACTTTCATGTATTGGCGCAGGAGGAAGTACAACACAAAGTGTGGTGATAGGTGTTGCTTTTGTGCAGGGCACAACAACTTCAAGTAGTAGTCCTGTTGCGTCATATAACTTTAACGAAGGCACCGGCACAACACTTCTCGATAGAAGTGGTGCACGAAACGGTACATTTGTAGGTACACCAACATGGTCTACAACCGGAAAGAATGCGGGCGGGATCATCCTTGATGGAACAGATACTATTAATTTTGGTAGTACACTCCCACTTCAGGGAATCCAAAAACTTACTATTTCTGCATGGGTAAAGCGCGCTTCACTCAATGCCCCAGTACTCATTGGACGTCAAAATACTTCTTCAGGGCACACAGTTGCAATTGAATTATGGACTGATGGAAAAGTATACTTTGGGTTGAGTGGCTCTAATGCATATGCAGGAGGTTCGGTCACTCTCAATGACACCAATTGGCACCATGTCACTATGGTATACGATGGCACAAAGACGGGTAACGCAAATAGAATTAAAGGATATGTAGACGGTGTTGCAAAGAAACTTTCATTCCAAGGTACGGTGCCAACAAAGACCACCACAGGCACGAATGCCTTTGGTATAGGGTCTTTGGGCGGATCATACTCAAACGGTCAAGTAGATGATGTGCGCGTATATACACGCCCTCTTTCGGCAGCAGAAGTGGTAACTGATATGAATACTGCTGTTGCAGGAGGTATAGCACAGGTACCGAGCGTACTTTCCGATACTGTACTGGTAAGTGCACAGAAGGCTACAACACAGTTGAGTACTCCTCTCACGAAAGGTGTGCAGAGTAGCGAAGTGGCAACACTCCAACAATTCCTTATTAAAAAAGGATTGTTGCATGAAGTCACAACCACTACATATTTTGGTACGCTCACCGAAGGTGCGCTCAAGCGCTTCCAGTGTGAGAATCTCTCGGTATGTAGTGGAACCCCTGACACCACAGGATATGGAGTGGTGGGACCACGTACTCGTGCGGCAATCAATAGCATGATGAGTGCTCGATAAGATATACCTCAGGCACAAAAAAGCGGGACAAATGTCCCGCTTTTTTGTGCTGTCTAATGAGCGAAGTCTACTCTTTGCTCGCGCAATTGAACATCCACTGTACACCAAATTTGTCCGTGCATGAGCCATAGTATGCACCCCAAAACATATCCTGGAGTGCCATTTCTACCTTTCCACCTTCAGAAAGTGCATTGAACAGACGTTCGGTCTCGCTGCGTGTGTCAGGCTCGAGATTGATGTAGATATTATTTCCTGGCTTTACGACAAACCCCATCGACTCAGGCGCATCGGTGCCCATGAGTACATGGCCACCGAGGATAGGAAGGGAAACATGCATGACAAGATTTTTATCCTCGTCACTCATTGCCGGAGCGCCTTCTTGCGGTGGTACGCTATCAAATCGAAAAATACCACCTTCGAACTCACCACCAAATACTGACTTATAAAAGTTGAATGCTTCCTCGGTCGAGCGAGGAAAATTAAGGTATGTGCTAACGCGTGACATAGTGTGTGGGCTTATTTTTATAATGTGTTCCAAAGTAGAAGAAAGAAGGAAGAGAGATACTGTTATGCGGTAAGGAGTGCATCGAGTTGGTCGAGTGCCTGTCCAAATCCTGCTTCAAACCCCATGTCAATAATTTGCTGCAATGCTTCGGGTGAATCAAAGGTAAGTGTCGTGGTAAGTTTTGCTCCTATCTCTGTTTCGGTGAAAGTAATAAGCCAGTGGTGCTGGGGAAGTGCTTCATTGATAACTCCATTTTCATCACAAAATGAATCATCGGAGGTAATACTGTTCTCAGTATCAATATGGATGTACTCAGTCCATCCATAGGACTTGGTGCCATCCGGGCCAGTCATGTGGTATTTCAAATAGCCACCATCTTGAAAATCGATTTCATCGACAGTCATTGGCCAATCTCCAGGACCAAACCACTTTTCCATTTTATCTTTCTCGGTGTATGCACTCCAAAGGTTTCCTTTTGTGGTAGCAAACTCACGTTCAATAATTATCTGCGCTTTTTCAAAGTTGCGTGTAAATGTTGCAGTACTCATATATACATTTTTAGTAGATAAGGGTGTCAGTAGTGTGACAGCACATACGTAACATCTGTATCGTACACGCTCGCACATCAATATTTTTTTGGAATCAAAGTTGTCGTTCTGAAAAAGGGAAGTACAGAATGATATAAGTATAGATTATTTCTGATGGGTGTAAAACCCCTGCACACCGTAGGTGCGCAGGGGTTTGGTATCACGCATATCTCCTTCGGTACCACCAGTAGGTATAGAGTCCAATGATGAGTGCAACGTTGGGGAAAAATATCCACGGGTCTGACCAGGGGATACCATTTATGGAGTAGTCTGAAAGTGGCCAAAGGAATGGTGTGGGGAAAAATGCACTCGAGTGAGTGGGAATATCGACAAGAATATGCAGTGGCCAACCCAGTGAAAGCCAAAGAAGCATTTTCTTTCCAATTGCATAGAGTATCGCTGCAAAAAGCGTATATATGACGAGACTGTGTGTGATGTCATACATGGTATGCACAAATTGAGGAATCAGTGCCGCATCAGGAGGCCCACTTGCACTGTGTCCAAATTCAAAAACACCAAAAAGAGCGAGTATAAAATAGACACCGAATGAAAGTGCGTCCGGCAAGATACCAAAGAAAAATGCTACGAGATACGTATGCTTACTCTTTCGCCCAAAACCAATCCCACCATACAGACCATGTGAAATAATATCCATAGAGAGTATTGTATCACCTCAATACACAGACCCCCGCGCACTTCGTGCGCGGGGCTTGGCAAGCATGTACGTATGGTGTATGACAATAGAGTTTGTTCATTCATTATATTTTGGGGAGGTGTGTATGGCATACGACGCGATTTGGTCCTTCATACCCTATGGAGTGATGTTTTGTTACCTGTGGGCAGTGTTTCAGATTGCAGCACTACACGTGCAGGGTTTTGCAACATATCACAAATTACCTGTAGCGCTGGTGACATTTTTCTACACCCTCTGTGCCATCTGTGGATTTGTGACGGTATTCGTGATTATGTTTGCATTGAAGTATGTACTCAAATAAAACGTACAGAATATTGTCCTGTACGATAAAACCGCATCTTTTGATGCGGTTTTTTATGCATGATGGAGATACTTCTTTCGCTTTTCCTCGGGGAAGCGTTCAATTGCATAGCGGAGCATGGTGCGCGGAGGGTCTGGGAAAGTATCACTGTTCTGTATGTTACACATACAGAACAGTGATATATTAATTTACCGGATCGATAGGGTTTCCATCAGAATCTGTTGGAACCAACTCCACATACCCTTTTGTGCCGTCTGGATCGAGTGTGAGTGCAATTGCAAGAACAAGTGCACCTGTGGTGACGCGTCTAGATTTTTTATCAAACCACTCTTGCAGTTTTTTAATAGACTCATCGAAATCGCTACTGAATTGTAAAGTCACTACCTCATCCTCAACGTTGCCGTTATTACTATCGTTATCAAACATCATTTCGTTTGCAACCGCATCAAAAAGTTCTTTGCATTCTGGATCTTCAAGGAAAGCGGCAAATGTATCTTGATCAATATGCTCAGAACGTGTGGAAAAAAATTCAAAAAATGAACTCATATACTTATATGTTTAATTATATACATCTCCAGTATACCTTATTTTGCATGCAGGTATTTCTTTCGTTTTTTCTCGGGGAAACGTTCAATAGCGTAGCGGAGCATGGTGCGGGGCATGTGTGATACATGTGTGTCGAGAAAAGCAGTAAGTGTCTTCTCTGATTTTTTGCCCACTTCACGGAGCATCCATCCCACTGCTTTATGCATAAGGTCCTCTGTGTCACGCACAAGTATTTCAGCAAGTGCAAGGGTATCTGCGAATTGTCCATTACGGATAAACGCCGCTGTTGCAACAATAGCAATTCTTCTCTCCCAAAGATTTTTTGCGTGTGCGAGCGTGTAGAGTATTGTGGTGTCTTTATCAATAAGCCAGTTTCCGAGAATGTATGATGCAGAGGTGTCTACTAAATCCCAGTTATTGATATGTTTTTTGTTTTTGAGGTAAAAATTGACTATCTTTTCTTGCTCGTCCGTGCGCTCGTATTTGAATATAAGTATTTCAAGCGCTATAAAGCGATGTTCGTGGATGGGGCTTGCGAGAAGTTTTTGTACTTCAGAGAGGGGAAGTGCTAGATACTTTTTTGCAATACTTCGTGATTGCGGGACGGTGAGACCAATAAAAATATCTCCCTCGCCGTACTCGCCTGGACCTGTTTTGAAATACCGCTGAGCACCTGCCGCGCGCACTGGGTCGGCATGGGTCGCACTCTCATTTATTACATCAAGTGATTTCATAGATTAATTGTATCAGTCCATCACGGTAAATGAAGAGGGCCTATTCGCGGTATGCGAATAGGCCCATGGGTTTTCTTCAGATGCATTCATTTCGATTGCTCCCAGTACGCTTTGACTGCATCCGCAGACTCTTTGTCGGGAATCATTGCGTCGATGAATTGGTCCATGAGTGCATCAATCGAGGCTACTGCTGACGCCATACGTGCGCACTGGGCGCTGTGGATGTAACTCATGGCTGCAGCCCTCAGTATACCCACAATCTGCACTGGTGTACGCAATTGGCCACCATGGAGCGCTACCTGTGTATACACAAGACGAACGACTGCTGCATTGTTGGAGTAGACTCCTAGCAAACGACTTCTGATTTCATCATTTGTAGGGAGTGTGATACGAAGCGGGGTGGGCATGGGAAGAACCTCCAAAGTAATGAATGGAAAGGACAGGAAAAGCCATATATATGGTACACCCGCGTATCACTTTTGCAAAAATGCCTAATTAAACAGAAACGCAAAATCAAGAATCATTCTTTCCGTGTACCGTCTCGTTTGAAAAAGGTCCAGATGTAGTACTGTTCTACCTTTTCGCGTGCCCACGGGGTTTTGCGAAGAAAGGTAAGACTTGAAGTAATACTTGGATTCATTATAAAACATTTGATTTTAATCTTTTGTCCGAGCGCTTCCCATCCGTAATGCGCGACGAGTTCCTCAACGATAGTTTTGAGCGTAATGCCGTGAAGTGGATTGTTTCTTTGAGGAGTCATCACTTTTTTATGAATCCCTCAAGTGCGCGGAGTGCCTCGGTGGGTACCATGTATACTACCGTGTTGCTTTGGTCGGATGACATGTCGTTGATTGATTGCAGCGTACGGAGATGGAGTGCACCCGGAGTGCTTGCGAGCATTGCTGCTGCTTTTGCGATGTTTTCTGATGCGGCGAGTTCTCCTTCTGAATTAATAATGACTGCACGCTTTTCACGCTCTGCCTCTGCCTGCTTTCCTATGGTGCGCTCCATCTCTGCAGGAAGGCTCACGTCTTTGAGTTCCACATTCTGCACCTTGAGTCCCCATGCGTCGGTTTCTTTGTCGACAATTTCACGGATTCTTTCAGCAATTTTGTCGCGACTTGAGAGGAGTTCGTCGAGGGTTACCTCACCAACGATATTACGCATCGTTGTTTGTGCGTATTGCGAGATGGCGTATTGGAAATTTTCTACCTCAATGATGGCTTTGTCGGCATTTGATACTTTGTAGTAGATAACTGCATTTACTTTCACCGTGACATTGTCGCGAGTGATTGCATTTTGGTCGGGAACATCGACTGCCTTGGTGCGGATATCTACTTTTTGGTATCCCTGTATCACTGGCCACACAATGCGCCACCCGGGCTCCATGATGCCGGTAAAGGTACCGAGGGTAAACTTCACGCCACGCTCATACTGATTAATTTGACGGATACTCGACACAATCAAAACGACAACTCCAGCAAGAAAAATCTCGAAAAACATACACAAGAAAGATTACGCAATAATGCCTAGTATACCACTTTCTGTTACACAGAGAGTGCACCACGGAAGCCGCGTGCGGCGTAGTATGATTCTGCGCCGTTGTGATAGGTGAAGGTGTGGTCGTACCGACGGTCACAAAAGAGCGCACCACCAAGACTGCGTATTTCAGGAGGGGTTGCCACCCAACTTGATGTTTTTATATCAAAGTTTCCGAGTTTTTGGAGTGCTCGATATTCTGTCTCGGTGAGGAGTGCTACACCCATACTGGCGGCCATATCGAGTGCACTATTTTTGGGAGCGTGTTCTTTGCGTGCCATGAGTGCTTCATGATCGTAGCAGAGGCTGCGTCGTCCTCTAGGGCTTTCAGGGCTACAATCACAAAAGAGATAGGTGTCAGTCTTTTTATTGTAGCCAATAACGTCGGGTTCACCACCAGTTTTTTCCATCTCGGAGAGTGACCATATTTTTTCAGGCTGTGTTTCTAGTTTTGCGCTGACTTTTGCCCATGCAATACCTTTGTGGCGACTCAGGTGTACTTCGAATCGTGTCTGCAATGTATTGAGAAGTGCAGTGCGCTGCGCAGATGATAATTGCCTTTTAGTTGTAGATTTTTTCATGTATGTAGTATAGCAACTATTTTTTACTCACACAGTTATATAAAATATGGAAAAGATAACACTACGATTTTTCTGGGTTTGTATGCTTGCGTGCGCAAGTTGTGTCCTTGTAGGCATATGGAATGAGAACACACTTCCTGAAGAATACTTTAGGATACCTGCGACATTCTTTATTATTGGCCTCGCAAACTTCCTCCTCTGGGCACCCATGATGGCGTATCGCTTTTTGGAGAAGTGATTTCAAAAGTAGACTCGGTTTTAGTCACGCACTAAGTCTAAGGCCATCAGGGCATATCTATATGAATTTTCGTGTAGGCGGGCATCCTTTTCTTTGAGTGCTGTTAGTTCTTCTTTTGTTACCCAAATACACTCGGCTGCAGATGTAATATCTGCCGGTGATTGTGGATTGATCTCTCGTGATGTTGCTCGTGCAACAAAGATAAATGAAGAATGGTCGTGTGTGTCGGTAATTTTGTGTCTGTTTATACAGATTGGCGGTACCAAATCCTTGTGGACAGGAGTGTCATTTTTCACCCAGCCAAGAGGACCTACAAGTTCTGCTTTTACGCCTGCTTCTTCCCATAGTTCACGCAAAGCCGCTTCATTCACATCTTCGCCCGGGTCTATGTGGCCGCCAGGGGCGCCCCAGTATTTATACTTATCATGAAGACGTAGCAATACCGCTCCATCGTGTACGACGTAGGTATCGACGCAGAGGTCGAGGTAATAGTTTAGGTGTGCCATACGCAGAAGTATAGCAAAACTAGGTATTAGTGAAAATCTATATATTTTCTGAGTGTATTTCTTTGAGATACTGTTGGTAGCGCGCATCTGTGAGATTCAATTTGTAATTAAGGCGCGTAAAGACGATTTTGTATGTGTTGCCAAAGGTGCCACGGACGATGGCATGAATCTGGAATGAAGCAGTTTTACCTGCAGGGATTTTTGCATAGAGAAGTGTCCCTACCGTCACCTGTGTCACTCCTTCGCCCCGAACTTTAATATCCGCAGTAGCAATGGTGCCTGGAGCAGTGCCTTCTATTTGATACATAAAGCCCGCAGTCTTTTTGCCTGAGGCAATAGAAAGGGGAATAAAGACATTTTCCTGCTTTGTAGTAATCTCGATTTCTAGAAAAAATTTTGCGAGTACTTTGTCTTTCGCATCATCGAGTCTAATTCTTTCCGCCCGTGCTTGTTTCTTTTTTACTTTTACACTGATATACGCATCCTTGCCTTCGAGTTTACGTGCGTGTACCAATTTTTCCTGCAGCACCTTCACTTCCGCACTCAAACCTTTAATGAGTTTTTTATCCTCCACAGATATTTTTTTCATTGTTTCATTTTACCAAGGAAATAATGAATACATAGGGCAAGGAGTGACCAATAGAAAATAAAATAGATACCAATGAAAGGAGGAGGTGGGTCTTCTTTCAAAAAAGTAACCTGGGGCAGAGCCAAGGGCCCTAGAAGAACAACTTTGATAGGTAGTATCACGGTGGATACCGTACGCTTCCAGGCTGTAGGAGAGTCGCTTCCAGTAGCAAGGATTGAGTCGGGCTGTTTTGGAAAACCTCGGGGACCTGTTGTTCCCAGTAGAGTAGTAGAGACAAAAAGAAAAACAAACCCAAAAAGAAGGAAACTGGCAATGAATTTTCTTTTTGACATCTTCATACAGAAAGTATAACAACAGAAAATTGTAGTTTGGTTCTCTGTGCTTTTTAACTATGTACCTTGCAGTGCTTTATTATCAATCCTTAGGGGAACCCTAGGGATTGCAAAAACCACCAGCAGAAGCCGGTGGTCTTTGTATTTGCTGGGATATAGGGATTCGGTCACGAGTTACTAACTATAATTGTTCGCTTTGCTCCAATTCTAGTAAGTACTCTCGACCCCGGCTCGCTGTTTCGTCGCCATGGAGGCTCCTCATATCGCTGCGCCTTTCGAATCCCTATATCCATCTATAAGCACAGAAAAAACAGGCGGAAGCCTGCTTTTTCTGTGCTAGCTGGGATATAGGGATTCGAACCCCAATACTCAGGACCAAAACCTGATGTCCTACCATTAGACGATATCCCAATGTTTTCTACTTTATTTGGATGTGTGTCACAGACTGACGTGATGCGTCTTGTTTTTCATTATGAAAGAAAAACAAGACGGACTCAGAAATTATAGTCGCATTGCTCCTTAATTTCTGGCCACCATTAGACGATATCCCAATGTTTTCTACTTTATTTGGATGTGTGTCGTTTGATGATGTTGTGCGTCTCAAAATTTATTATGAATAAAATTTTGAAACATGGTCTACTTTTTCATTATGAGAGAAAAAGTAGACAGACCAAAAGTTATTGTCGCTACGCTCTGTAACTTCTAGGCCACTCAGAAATTATAGTCGCATTGCTCCTTAATTTCTGGCCACCATTAGACGATATCCCAATGTTTTAGACGCGCGCGAAGCGCGCGTCGGCTCCTATAATGACACAGAGGCTGGTGGATTGTCCAGAAGGGATAGTTTAATGAGTAGGGTCTGCGGAATCATCATTTTGATACCTTTTTGCAATATCCTCTATAAGTTCATTTATTTTTGCTTTTGCTCGTGCGTCATTTGAGATAGTGAGTGCAGCAATCAGCATACGCATCAAATCATCTCGGTGTTCTATTGAAAATAGTGGTCCGTCACGGAGTTCGCCCTCTACTAAAGATATTGTGTCATCCACTTGCTCTTCCTGTGACTTTTTTTGTTCAAATTGTTCTCTCATATTGTTTATAGTATACGCTCATTTAAGGATGGGAAAAGGTGTGGGTGTCGAAAGGAAAAAGGAAAGCGGCGCCGTAGGCGCCGCGTGGTGGGGTTTTGAGTATGGCTATTCGACGCAGCCACGTGTTTTTTTGACAAGTGCTCGCTTGCAGACGGTACTGTATTGTTCAAATGCGCGATGCAACTGGGGAAGTAATTCTTTCCCGTGCCAACTCACCTTGAAATGTCTTCGATGAAACGGTGTTTCGGTAATGAGTTTTTCTTCATAGAGCGTCGTGAGTAGTTCTTCCGCCTTTTCGGGTTTCATTGAAAAACCAAATACTTTTGCAATATGCTCAACAATGCCGACAGCGTCTTCTACTTCATTGAGTTCAACAATGAAAAGGGTAAACACAACCTGCAGCGGCATTTCAAGGATTTTTTTGTCGTCCATGACGGGCTCCTTTCTGGGATAGGTACAATATCTATCTAGATTAAACATTGCTCATGCACTTAATGCAAGGACATAGCGGTGCTTGAAAATGCCTCCTGTATAATGGTAGTCTCAACTATATGTCTACACGACCACAGAAAAAAGAAGGGAAAACGTCTACTTCATGGGGAAAGGAGGCTTCGTGGTATAGCGACCATCTTGAAGGACGGGATACCTATCATGCAAAGGTGATTCTCCCGAATTTACTGCGCATCATTGCGCCAAGGAAAGGGCTTCATGTACTTGAGATTGGTTGCGGGGAGGGGTTTTTTGCGCGTGCGCTTGCACGAGAAGGTGCACAGGTGACTGCATGTGATATTTCTCCTGAACTTATTACGCTCGGGAAAGAGCAGAAAGGCGATATAGCGTATCGCGTGTCACCTGCGCAAGATCTCTCCTGGGTGAAGCCTGTATCGCAGGATGTGGTGCTTGCGGTCCTTACACTCCAAAACATGGATAAACTCGATGTGGTGATGAAGGAAGTAGCACGTACCTTGAAAAAGGGCGGGCGATTCATTTTTGTGCTCAACCACCCCATTATTCGTGTGCCACAGGCAAGCGCATGGGGCTACGATGATGCGACACATACGCAATACCGTAGAATAGACGCATATCTTTCAGGAAAGAAGGTGACTATTGACATGCACCCAGGGAAAAGTGGGAAGCGTTCACTTACGTACTCATTCCATCGGTCACTTCAGGAATACATGAAGGTACTTCGTGGGGCAGGCTTTGCTATCGTGCGCCTTGAGGAGTGGATCTCGCATCGGGTAAGCGAGCCAGGTCCGCGCGCAAATGCAGAAAATGCTTCACGAAAGGAGTTCCCTCTTTTTATGATGATTGAAGCAGCACTGTTTCCGCAGGAAAAATAACGTGTGATACACTTATTCTTATGGCACAACATTCACCATTTGAAGCGGGGGAAGTGAATACTACTATCCCTGAACAAGAACTTTCATTAGAAGAAACGAATGAAGTCCAACTTATGCTCATGGAAATGTGGGCAAGTACATATGGCGAAGCATTTCGTATGCTTATAAAAAGTGATCCAACGCTTGTTGAGCGATATCACGAAAATCCTGAAGCATACACAGCAGAAATAATGGGAGCATTAGAAGAGATTAAAAAACTTTCGCTCCACTAATAAATATATGTCACACGAAAATCCAAACGAAGTTTGGCAGCGAAGCCAAGAGGATGTTGCACTCCTGAAAGAGTTTGTCGGCATTGCATCAGAGTATGAGCTTACCAGTGAAGAAGTGCTCGCTATTGAGAAAGAACTTTCAAAAGGGTATCCTTCGCATACCGAATGGATTCATGCGCACGGAAAGGATTTTATTAAACTCATACAAGAGAAACCGCATCTTGCGGAGGAATATGAAACTGATCCTGAGGGATGTATCAAATATATACAGGAATGCCTTCTCTCGTCACTCAATTAACCTGCACACGTCTAAAATAAGGAGTATACTAGTCCCGTATTAGTAACTCCTTTTTTGTATGCATTTCACAAAATTATTTGATTATTCAGTACCACGTGTTGCGGCGGCGACTATACTTGTGGTGGGAGCGGTGGCAATTGCACTCTATGCAGGGAGTGTGGCGTATAGCATCAAACTCGCCCAGGATACTATTGAAGTGACTGGTTCTGCGCGTGAGGCAGTGGTGGCGGATGAAGCACGCTGGGTGATTAATCTTGAGACAAAGACGGGTGTCATAGACCAGCAAGCAGGCTACGACCGCCTTGAGCTCGGTGCACAAAAAATACTCAAACACCTCACCGAGCAGGGCTTCACCGAGTATGAAACCCCCGCAGGTAGTTCTTTCCCTAATTACACATACCCACAGTATGGTGAGCCATACATGACAGGGTACACTGTATCGCGCCAAATCATTGTACGAGGAAATGATGTAGAAAAAATGAGTACACTTGCCAATAATGTAGAACCGCTTACCGGCGAGGGATACACTATCTCCACCGGCTCACTTGAACTTACCTACAGCAAACTCGCTGAGATGCGTGTGAAATTACTCTCACAAGCAATCAAAGATGCAGAGGATAGAGCAAAAGCTATTGCACAAGACAGTGGGCGCGGAGTTGATACGCTCCGCAATGCCTCGAGTGGTGTCGTGCAAGTCTTGCCTGAGGGTGGTATTGAGGTGAGTGACTATGGAAGTTATGATACACAGAGTATGCATAAGGAGGTGATGGTGACAGTGCGTGCGACCTTTAGTATCAAGTAGCACATCTTCAAGAATTCGCTATACTATACCTCCAACAATTTAACATTTTAAGTATATTTATTATGGAAACACCAACACAGGTACCACGGGTAACCTTTAAAGTACGCGTACCACACGAAGTACAAACGGGCGTTTGTTCAGCAATTGACGCAGAATGGGGCACGCTCAGTACCGACGAAATCTTTACTGGAAAGAAGGTGATTGTTTTTGCACTTCCTGGTGCGTTTACACCTACCTGTTCTTCTACACATCTCCCCGGCTACGAGGCAAAGTTTGAAGAACTCAAAAGCCTTGGTGTAGACGCAGTCTACTGCCTCAGTGTGAATGACCCATTTGTGATGTATGAGTGGGGTCGCGCACAGGGTGCAAAGAATGTCGGACTTATCCCTGATGGAAATGGCGAGTTTACCGAGAAGATGGGGATGCTTGTACAGAAGACAAACCTTGGCTTTGGTAACCGCTCATGGAGATACAGTATGTTTGTCGACAATGGCGAGATTAAGAAAGTCTTCAGCGAGGAAGGGAAGGCAGATAATTTTGAATCAGACCCATTTGCAGTGAGTGATGCAGGTACCATGCTTGCATACCTCAAGGAGCAGGCATAGTAGAAATACAAAATGTGTGACATCGTAAGTCGCTTCCATGGCCGACGTCCGACGTCGGCCATGGAAAAGGCCGGCCCCGCAGGGGCCGGCCTTTTCCTATGGATCTATACAGCACTCGTTTCGTATGCGTGTGCGAGTTCTGAAGAAAAGTCTGTGAGGGTATCTACGACTTCGCCATCAATAATAAAGTGCGTGTGGTCTGCTATGGTAAAGCGTTGGATACGTACACCGAGCGTGTTGGATACATACTCTTGTGTAAAGAGAAGCCCCGTTTCCGTACGCCCAAACGCACTGCCATCCTCACGAATGGTGAATGTATTAATACGTGGATGCAGTGTAGTTTCCCATGTTGCTGCGGTAAGTGGTTGTTCTTCAGGTATGAAGTATGTATTAAAAATGTAGGTCTCATCAGCATATACACAAAAAGGCAGGAGTAAAAAAAGAAATATACCGAGAGATGTGTGTTGCGGAGACATACTGAAATACAGAAAAACGGCATGCATTGCTCAAAATGCATGAAAGAACACAATAGGGAGAACAAGTGATGAGATGATTGTATGCTAACGCCTTACACTGTCAATCACCAGCGCCTATAGACAATACCTAGATACGTGGTAGCATTGTAGGTAACAAAACACAGGCCTGAAGTAGTCGGATCAGTAGCACAACGGTTTTGGTTATAAATATAACGAAAAGTAATCCAATGAAGGGTAAAATCGCTCGTCTTACTGACCGAGGATTTGGTTTCATTACTCCTGATGAGGGAGGTGATAAGGACCTTTTCTTCCACGCTCGTTCACTCGTAGATGGACTTCAGTATGACTCTCTTAAGGAGGGTGATATCGTCTCATACGATGTAGAGGATGGAGAGAAAGGACCTGCTGCTGTGAACGTAAAGCTCGCATAAGCAACCAAATATAAAAACCGCGCGCCTCTGGCGCGCGGTTTTTGTTTGTGTACAAGTCGCACTTTTGTGCGTCTGCGTGTGTTTAAATAGAGTCAATATGAAACGCGAAAGTCTTGTTGCGGAGGTGATGAACTACATCGTCTCAGGGTATGTCTATTTTGTAGCACTTACCCTTGTCTTTTACATGATTACCTCTCTCGTGACAGGAATTATGACCGTGGTCGCCGGCCTCATGGATATCTCTGGCTCTATTCATACTATTCTCTCTGCACCTGAGCGTGACCTTCTTGAACTTGACCTGCTTCACACTATCGCTTTCACCATTGTGCTTGTTAAGGCATACAAGATTCTCGTGTCCTATGCACAAAAGCGTCATGTGAGCATTAAGTACCTTATTGAGATTGCCATTATTGCGCCTACCATCGAAATTGTTTTCAATTCCACAAAGTACTCTATCGAGGCCAATATGCTCTTTGCAGGATTTGCGCTTGCCAACCTCATCACCTATCTCTATTTCTACGGCACGATAAAGCATGTGAGTGACGACTACCAACACGAAATGTGTATTGAGCCAGAAAAAGCGCCTGCGGCAAAGCCAGCACGCGCAAAGAAAACTGCAAAAAAGGAAGCCTAGTAATTCCTAGTGAAGACCGAGAGATTTATGTAAGAATTGAATCTCTTTTTCTCTGAGAGAGTACACGGCACCAGGCTTTAGGTTTTTTAGGGTGAAGTGGAGCATACGGGTGCGTTTCAACTGTGTAACCTGATACCCGAGGGCTGCACACATGCGGCGTACTTGGTGCTTTTTTCCTTCGGTGAGGGTGATGGTGAATACGTATTCAGAGTGAGGCGCGCGCTCCGCGTGCGCCGGCTTTGTCATGTAGCCCTCAATACGCACACCCTTGCTCATGCCATTGAGGAATGTCTGTGTGACACGCTTGTCGACCGTTACTTCATATTCACGTTCGTGTTCTTGCTCGGGATTGAGGATACGCTCAGTAATGCGTCCGTCGTCGGTAAGGACAATAAGCCCCTCAGAGTCTTTATCAAGACGGCCGATAGGGAAGAGACCAGTAAGGCCATGGCGAGTGAGTATGTCTGAAGCAATATCAATCTCACCTTCGGCAGGGGAGTGGGTAATCACGCCACGTGGCTTGTAGTAGAGCACATAGCGATGGTCTACTGGTTTGTGATTCTTTATTTCCACACGGTCGGTCTCAGCAACTTTCTGTCCAAGGACTGCTATTTTGCCATTCACAAAAACCTGCTTCTTTTCAATAAGCGTATCTGCGCCACGGCGTGTGGCAAACCCTTTTACGGCCAAAAACTTGTTGAGGCGCATTGGAAATTCGGTCTCTTTCATTTGAACGCTGATTATGCTATTATTTCGCCGTTATGTCAAACATTGGCACATGGGACGTGATTGTGGTGGGCGCAGGACCTGCGGGAATGATGGCGGCGGGGCAAGCGGCGTCACGCGGCCTTCGTGTACTTCTTTTGGAGAAAAATGCGACCGTGGGCAACAAACTTTCTATCACGGGTGGCGGCCGCTGCAATATTACCAATATGGAATTTGATACTCGTGCACTCCTTGCGCACTATGGCGATGCGGCACCCTTTCTCTTTTCTCCGTTTGCACAATTTGCCCCTCAGGATACGGTGGATTTTTTCAAGAAGCGTGGATTGCCGTTTATTGTAGAAGATAGAAAACGAGCATTTCCGCATACTGAGAAAGCGAGTGATGTGACACATGTAATGGAAACGTATGCACGTGAGGCGGGTGTAGAGATACACACACAGACGCCTGTGCGCGCCATACATGTGCGTGAAGGGGCTGTGGTGGGCGTACTGACCGACAACGGCATTCTTTCAGCAACTGCATATATTATTGCAAGTGGTGGCACCTCGCGTCCCGAGACTGGCTCTACCGGCGATGGTATGTCGTGGCTCGAGGC
>CAZMYZ010000006.1:0-2528 GCA_964570795.1 uncultured Candidatus Saccharibacteria bacterium | reverse complement strand
AATAGTGTGTGTAAAAAATAATAGAGAATAGAAAACCCCACAAAATCAAAGGTTTTGTGGGAGGTATTTTTATTACCAAAAGTAATGTTGTGGTTTCTTCGTTCTATATTTCAATACTTTTCGTGGTGTAGTACTTCAGTTCTGAAGGATTAAGCTGTAGTTGTTGTGTACCGTCAAAATTGAAGGGAAGATTAGTCACTTGGAGACGATAGGTTTTCTCTGCATCTTTTATTTCAGGAACGAAGACAACCGCAAGGGTGAATTTTTTTGCACCGCCTTTCTTTGCTTTATACATAGCATCAGCGCCGAGAGTAGCGTTGCTGAGGACTATTGCAGATACTTTTCCTGCAACGGGAGTACCATCTTCGTCGAGTACAGAATACGAGATTGCATCAGTGCTTGGTGCAATACTTTGATTGTGCGCATGGAAAGGGAGATACACATCATGCTTTGCCATACCAAATGAGTAGTCGATAGTGAACAATGCACCACCTGTGAGTGTCTCTGCACTTTGCGCGGTGGTGAAATATGCGTGTGTGGGTGTAGCGAGAAAAGCGAATGCAAGAAGTGTGCTTAAAAGGCCAATACGTATGGATGAAATAGTGTGTGTCATGATGAAAAGAATTATAGGAGTATTATACACGACTCATGCACACATACGACAAAGGGCCACCCTTCGCATACTTGCGAAGGGTGGCCCTTTGTCAGACGATGACAGGCACAAAAAAGCCGGCGATGCCGGCTTTTTGCGTCTATAGTAGCGTAATTAATTACGCTTCATCTTCCTCAAGGAGATCCATTGCATCGTCTGCAAGGTTTTCAGCGTCGTTTGCAAGAGCGATCGCTTCTTCGAAATCCTCATCATCGAGTGCTGCTTCTGCTTCTGCGAGTTTGTCTTCAGCATCATCGACAAGATCATCTGCTTCTTCATTGTTCTCATCATCAACTGCATCACGAGCATCTTCAACAGCATCACGTGCGTCATCGACTGCTTCTTCAGCATCAGCAACTTCATTCTCATCATCGAGCAGGTCTTCAATTTCATCTGCAAGATCCTCATCGAGGTCGCTTGCATCGTCACCTTCGTCGATAGCATCAGCTACGGCATCGAGCACTTCATCAACGTCTGTTGACTCGACATCTACTTCGTAGTCCTCATCTTCAAAGGTGAATGAAACAGTAGTTTCACCGTCTTCGACTTCTACCTCAAGGTCGAACTCACCATTCTCTTCGTCTTCAGCCTCATCTTCTGCGTCTGCGAGTTCTGACTCAATTTCATCAGCGAGGTCTTCGTCGAGGTCTGCAACATCCTCATCGAGCTCGTCCGCAACTGCTTCGAGTACGTCATCGAGGCCAGTTGAATTGTTAACAGTTACTTCATAGTGCTTTCCTTCAAATGTGAATGAAACACTTGTGTCACCATCTTCTACTTCCACTTCTACCTCGAGTTCCTCTTCGTCATCGTTTTCATCCTCATCCCCTTCTTCATTATCTGAGTCGTCATCGTGCTTCTGGTGTTTCTTGCAGAATGGGCCAGCAGCCTTCTTTGACTCACACTTGAGAATGAAACGGTCCTGCACCTTCTTCATAATACCTGGAGCATGAAGAAGTCCTGAAGGGATACGGTCGCCATAGCGCTCTTTAAAGTATTCCTCCATAAGTTCCTTTGTTTCAGAGTCTACTTCTCCAGTTACTTCAAGTCCGTGACGTGCTTGGAATCGCTTTACAGCCTCCTTGGTGAATGGACCAAAGTAGCCAGTAATACGTCCTTCTGGATAAATTGCAGGGTCTGAAGCAAGAAGTTCCTGGAGGTCCTTGATATCTTCATCGGTCATTCCTTCCTTGAGTCCTTCTTTGAGAACATCTTTCATCTCACCACGAAGTTCTGCAAGTTGAGACTTGAGTGCCTCAATCTTTGCCATGAGTGTCTTAATTTGCTCAAGCATAGCCTCGTTTGAGGCGGTAGATGCTTGTGCGCTAGGTACTACTGCTGCTCCCACAATGAGAAGCGTTACCATGGCTGTGTAAATATATTTCATCATTTGATTAAGTATTTATTAGAACTAACAAACTGGTAATACAAAAGCACTCCCAAAAAAGGTTTGCTTATATAGAGTATATACGTTTGACTATGGTTTTTGTTACATATGACTGTGAAGAGACACATATTCCATGGTGTGGCAATGGTGTGTATGGTTTTATGTGTATGGCTACAACAGAGCGCCGACCTTCGGTCGGCGCTCTGTTGCATGGTTTTAATTTCATCTTTTCAAAACCCTTGCACCGCACCAAAAAGAGGTATATAACACATGCAGTTGCACAAGGAAAAAAGCCTTGCCGTCTGCACTAGAAGGAGTATCATAGTAGGTGACGGAAGGAGGTAAATTACGTTCATATTAAACGTGCCTGTGTGCTTTGACGCCGCAGATACGCTGAAAACCATTATTAACAAGGTTTTATTAACATAATTTTACAATTATGAATCTTATAAAAAATGTAGCTACGCCACTGCAACAACTGTTCGCAGC
>CAZMYZ010000005.1:29172-65842 GCA_964570795.1 uncultured Candidatus Saccharibacteria bacterium | reverse complement strand
TTTGGCATTTTGTGCGGGATGGGGGAATCGAAACCTACGGTTTCGGTAAATCCTACGGATTCTGTTCAGGTTGTCGCCATTTTTTCAAAATGACTGGCAACCTTTCAAATCAAAATCCCATTTTGATTTGCCTTGTGGGTATTTTGTTTCACTATCGCTCGCAAAATTCCTCGCAAGATCTTCGCTTCCTGCTCCCTTTGCATCCGCAAAAGTTGCGCTCCCATCCCGCACATACGAAAAAAGCCCATAAGGGCTAATTTCATATGTGCGGGCGGAGGTAATCGAAACCTCGACTACTGCTTGGAAGGCAGTCGTTTTACCACTAAACTACGCCCGCATATGTCCCTCTGTATACAAAGTGAACCCTAGGAATATACCATAGTCCTTTCACAACTCAAAACCTTAAAAGAAGTCCCCGCTCCACAAAAAAGGTACACGGGTACCATGATACAATCAGTCAAATATGGTTGTTATTGCATTTTTGCAAAAAGTAATTGTGGGTATCCTGGTGGGGTACCTCAGTATCACCAATACCCTCGCGGGACATATTGAATCATTTTTTGTACCTCCCCATGATGAAAAGGTCATGACTGAGGCAGAAACAGTCCCTAATCCAGAACTCCTCACTCAAGTAGCAGATACCGCAGGAACTTTTTCTGGGGCAATACCAAAAGTTCTCCTCGAGCATGCAGAATACCAGCGTGCTGCGGTGCTTGCGAGCAAGCAGGACGAGGATATGCCCACCACTATTGGTGACGTGCCACTCGAAAAGGCTATCGAGGACGCGCTCGTCAATATCTACTGCCAATACAAAACCGACGAATACATTCGCACCACCACCGGTACTGGCTTTTTCATCAATCAAAAAGGGGTTATTTTGACGAATGCGCACGTAGCGCAATTTCTTCTCCTTAAAGAAACAAAAGGGGTGACTGATGATATCGAGTGCGTAATTCGCTCAGGTAATCCTGCCACACCAAAATACGTAGCAGAACTTCTCTATATTTCACCTACGTGGGTGTTTGAAAACTCGAAAGTGATTGTTGAGGAGTCACCGCGCGGCACCGGTGAGCGTGATTATGCGCTTTTGTATATTGCAAAAAGCACCGACGACGCACCGCTCCCTGCCCGCTTTCCCACCCTTCCTATCGATGTTGCACTCCTCTCACGAGCAACCGAAGGTCTTGAGGTGTTCACTGCAGGATATCCTGCGGAAGAACTCATGCGTCGTGGTGCAGAGGCAGAGTTACACTCCATACTTGCCCCCACACACGTGGGTATGCTCTATACCTTTGGAAGCAATTATGCAGACCTCTTTTCCATCTCCGAGTCTCCTGTAGGCGAACACGGGGCCTCGGGCGGGCCTATTGTGAACGTGTGGAATCAAAGTGCTATTGGACTCATCGTTACCAAGGGAGACGCCGCTACTGAAGGAGAAACAAGCCTCCGCGCACTTACCCTTTCCTATATCGATCGCACTATTCAGGAAGAAACAGGCTTCTCTCTCGCACAAAATATGCAAGGGGATATTGCCTATCGTGGACTTATTTTCAACAAAGCCATGGCGCCTTTCCTTTCAGGAATTCTCATGGATGAGTTACAAGGAGAATAAAAAACTCCCGACACGCTTCGCGTGTCGGGAGTTTTTTATTTAGATTATTATTCCACCTCTGGAGAAACTTCATCGGTAGAAGTACTTGTTTCCTCCTCGGCTTGTTCTACCACATCCTCTACTACTGGCACCTCATCAATTATTTCTTCCTGCTGTGTAAGCACATCAATATCAGTCATGAGTGTACGTGCTTCAGCAACAAGTGTTTCAGCGCTTGCAATCTCGCTTGTTTCAAGTGCTACAGTTGCTTGAAGCGTGAGGGTATCAATCTGTGTGATTGCTTCATTCACTTTCTCTGCAACTCCCGGCTCAGCAAACGTGGTAAGACGCTCAGAAATTTCAATTTTCAGACTGTTTAGTACGTCAATTTCACTTTTCACTATCTCAGTACGCTCGATATCGCTCAACATTACCGGTACAAGGTCTGCAAGTGGCACAGTTTCACGCACATCAATATCAGACATAAACGCTACGAGTTTCTGTATAAGTCCTAACGTATCCCCCAAATCACCAGTAGCAGCATCAGGGTGCTCGCCATGTACCTGTTTAGCTTCTTCAGCTAAACGATTAATATCACTCAATCGACGATCAATATCACCAATTTCTTCCTCAGTCGCAGACTCTTTGATTGTAGTAAAAAGTTCAAACGCACGAGTAGTTTCTTGTTCTACTTGTGCAATAAGACCTTCGTACGATGCAGTATTTTCTTCTTGACTCTCTATAACCTCCTCACGTGCATCATTCATCACCACCATAATGGATTCCACAAGTGAATCATCTTCGATATCAGTATCTGCACCAAGCATTGCTGACTGCACTTCAAGGGATGCATTGAATGAGATTTCTGCGATAGCAGCACCCTCGGCATCCTGGGTGCGCAATTCTGCAAGGCCTTCTTGTACCGCAACAGTATGTTCCTTCACAGTATCGGTAATTTGCTGTTTCACCTCTTCGGTCAATTTGCCCTCGCTCGCAAGGACACGCGCTTCAGTAATACGGCGCTCCATTAATTTTGTCTCAAATTCAATTTTTTCGTATGGAGAATTAGCAAGTTGTCCTTGCACGGTTTCATTTACCCCTGTCTTCACCAAATAGAGCACGTCACCAGGGACTGATTGCTCTGCAAAAAATGGTGCTGCGACAATAGCGATTAGTGCGAATACTCCTCCCGCAATACGCACATAAAGAGTATTGAAATGCACCATTACAAATGATTCCGAAGGGGCGGTTTGAGCGAATGTTCGCATGTCGGTGGTCTGCTTTGGGAGTGGGTGGTACTCCATATATGCAAAAACACGCTCACGAAGTTCGGCGCGTTCCGACGCTTTCATGCGTGTTTTATCGGTGTATTTTTTTATTTCTGATTCAAATGATTTCATGTTTTTGTAGTGCGTTTTTCGTGGGCTGCTGCTTCGCGTTCGATAATCATATCTTTAAGGGTTTTTAAGCCTCGGTGTATGCGTACCGAAACAACATTTTCAGACTCTTCGATGAGTTCACTAATTTCTTTTGGTCCAAGTCCGTCCACAAAGCGCAGCGTGAGCACCTCTCGGTACACAAGCGGAAGTTCTTGCAAAAGCAAACTTGCTTTTTGTGCATCGAGTGCAAAAGTAACCTCCTCAATACTGCCTTCTCGCAATTCTGGAAATGAACCCTCATCAACACCCTCCTCAGAGAGGATTGCATCGAGTGACAATTCTTTTCGCTTACGATACTCATCAATAATGAGATTGTTCATGACCTTGTACAAAAAAGGCTTGAATGAGTCTATCTCGTGTCCTCCACGAATATATCCCCATACTTTAGTGAATGTATCATGCACAATTTCGATTGCTCGCTCCCTATCAGAGAGGCGATAAACTGCATGTCGAAACAGTGCGTCAGCATATTCATCGAATGCTTTCAAAAAACGATCCTCGTGGCTTACCACGCCGGAGTCACTGTCTGTTTTCCTTTTTGCCGAATATTTTGGCGCCATGTGGAAACCATTATAAGCGATGACGGTCAAAAAACCCACTTCTTTCATGGAATTGCTTCAAATTGAAGTATTTCGAGATTAAATCCAACGATTTGATTTGAAAAAGTATACAGTGCCAGAAACAGCAGCAACAACAAACCCTGCCACATACAGGAATGCATGTGAATTTTCTTGAAATGGAAGCGGTATATTCATACCAAAAATCGAGGAAATGAGCGTTGGAATGGTGAGCACAATCGTAAAGGCAGTGAGGCGACGGATAGTGGCATTAAGATTTTGAGTCAAAATAGACTCACTCGCACTACGAATGTTCTGAATAGTCTTCAAGATAGCCTTTGCTGAGTCGATGAGCTGCGCTGTTTCAATAATGAGGTCCTCGAGCAGTTCCCTATCCTCGCTAAACATTTGGATATAATTTCCTTTGGTGAGTTGCTGAAGCCATTCCTGTGTAGGTACAAGCGCGGACATGGTTTCATTAAGTTCCTGCTCTAAAAATACCAATCGCTGAATATCGCGACTACGGATATCACGAACGCGCCCCATGTCGCGATATACCATCTTGCGCATGCGGGTCAATTTTTTTTCATAAGTCACCTCAATTTCAGAGAGGAAATTGAGGAAAAGCGCCGTTTTTTGGACAGTGGAGAACGCGCGCTTCCCTGCTATAAACGGCTCAAGGAATGGTGTTTCTTGGTTTGCAATAGTAATCAGGAATGTCTCACCAAGAATAAAAAGTATTGGTGCAGTTTCAATATCAATATCCTTAACATCGTAGGGATAACGGGTATAAAAGTACGATATTGAGCCGTCTTTCTCGAAACGTGGCACCTCAAACACGTCACGACTATCATCAATAATCGCTTCATCAAAACCATATTTTTCGATAAGTTCCTTGAGTTCCGCATCGGTGGGCTCCACAACGTGTGTCCACACACCAGACTTCGCCTCCCCGAGGGTTTCAATGTCTACCGTATCATTTTGGCGAAAATAGTGCGTTATCATGGCCTACAGTGTATATCAGATACCGCAACAATGTGCAATATTTTGTTTCTGCACTGTGCACAACCTCGCATTTTTTTGAAAGGGATGCTATTATCGTGGCACAAAATCAGATTTTCTGGTTTTGGAAGTAAAAATTACTTGGGGTGTATGTTTGCCAAAAGGCTCGATACATTCCCTCTTCGCTCAAACAAATTGAGAAACAGGGTGTATGTTCCATACAACCCATCTTTGCTCGGAAAACAAAAAGTCTGTGCTCCGCACACATCCTCTCGGAAGTCTTTAAACTTAAAGCAAGCCTTAGTTTAAAGACTTCCGAGAGGATGACCGACACTTTTTGAATTCTCTCGCTTCATCGGGGTGTAGCATAGTGGTAGTGTACTCGGTTTGGGGTTCAATTTGGTGTCTTGGTCTTAGATCTCGTCCTTGTTTGGGTCGGGGTGTAGCATAGTGGTAGTGTACTCGGTTTGGGACCGAGTGGTCAGGGTTCGATTCCCTGCTCCCCGACCCAGACTAGGACAAAGACACCAAATTGAACCAACAATCTGGGAGATTGTTGTGGCGTTCAAAGAAAGGAGTGGTCAGGGTTCGATTCCCTGCTCCCCGACAATACGAAAACACCAGTCTTTTTGACTGGTGTTTTTCGTATTGGCGCAAGAGAATTGAAAAGGTTGTCGACAATTTCGACCAGAGGAAGAAATTGTCACACAACCTGAACAGTTCATGTAATGAAAGATTCCCTGCTCCCCGACAAATTGTAAAAGGCTGCTAGCATTACTAGCAGCCTTTTACATTGCCAAACTATCAAAACGTTTCACGTGGAACTATAACGCTTGTTTCATATGGAACGAGTGTTATTACTATTCAAATATCACATTATCGATGAACTTAATACTACAATATTTTTCACGTGGAACCACTCTAACTGCAACAATATCGATTACCCATTCGCCCAAATACTTTTTCTCATCAAGCCAGATTGCAATGGTTCTTGATAACTTTTTTTGCTTCTGTATGTGAACATTTTCCTCTGGACGCCATATTTTACGTGAAACCGCGTTTAAAAGATCTTGCTTAGTTTCATATGAAACAGTCTTTACCTCAATAAAGTGAGTCTTTCCAGTAGTTTCACGTGCAACAATATCAATTTCACCACACTTTTTATTGTAGTTTTGCTCAATAATCTTAAAGTCTTTCCCCAAAAGCCACTTGCAAGCAATTTCTTCTCCAATTTTTCCAATTTCGTTGTGTCTAGCCATGTTTCATATGAAACTAAATGCTCATTGCAGCAATAAATGTTCCACGTGGAACTATTATTAAAAATTTAATAGAATTTTAAGGATAAATTGATATTTGAAGCCGTTTTTCAAAGACATACTCTATTTTTAAAATTGTCCTTTATACACATATCCACTCACTTTTCCCCAGTTTTCCACTTTTGGCGCATATTTGTGGATATGTCCTTTATTGTGTGGATTGATGTCTTTTATATCTCTATTTAATAGTAGCACTGAAATCTATTTGTGGTGTATTCTTACTGTGTACTGCATGAAGACTGTTATTTGTGTGCGGCCAGGGAGAATCGGCGTCAAACTCTAATTCACTACGTTCAAAAGAGTTTCCTGCCCGCGGTTTGCTGCTTCGTGGCATTAGGAATAGCCACTCATATCGCAAACCGTTCGATTCTTGCTCCTTTTGCATTCGCAAAAGTTGCGCCCCCTGGCCGCACATATGAAAAACGCCCTAGATGGGCGTTTTTCATATGTGCGGCCAGGGAGAATCGAACTCCCGACTAAACCTTGGCAAGGTCTCGTTATACCACTTAACCATGGCCGCAGATTGTTAATACTCTTTTTCGGCAAGTGCTACCCATGTGAGTAGTGTTCGCTTTAAAACAGCACTCCCGATTATAGTATTTCCTACTCCATCATGCAACGTCTCTGTGTTATTTTGACTTTCTAAGACTTGATATCTATGAAACTGTGCAATAGGAACATGTATAGCACGCGCCCATATTCGCGATACCTTTACAGGAGAGTGT
Organism: uncultured Candidatus Saccharibacteria bacterium; assembly: GCA_964570795.1. GTDB lineage: Bacteria > Patescibacteriota > Minisyncoccia > Phycocordibacterales > UBA918 > Damh-18. Next base: position 59,212 of record CAZMYZ010000005.1, on the reverse strand, counting down.
GTTGGGTAGAGAAGTAACCAAAATCGAATATTTTCACGTGAAACACCCAAATATTCTTGAGCGAATGTTACAAATATACGGTGGATTTCCTTTCGTGCGGTAGAAATACGTATCTGGCTCGTAGTGGAACAGTCCCCGAGGGCTGCATAAAGCATTACCCCCGCAATGAAAGCAGGGGAGTGCTTGTAATGTTTAAAAGATATGGCTGCGGCGCGTTCTGCTTCTGCATACTGTTTTTTAAGTTGATTTCCCCTCGCTTTATTCAGTAGTCCTATACGCTTACTATTTTCCTTTGCGGCACGCTTTTTATTGTCGTTTGCAACTGAGATTGACCATGTTTCGTGTGAAAACCACGTACTTACAGTACTTTTTGAAACTCCCACGATCTGAGCTATCTCAGTATAGGTAAAACCGCGTCTGCGCAATTGGCTTGCCTCGCTGTATTGTGCAGATTTGTGTATCATAGTATGAGTATAATATATACTATATCAGTTGTTCGATATAGAGTGTGGAAAACCCCGATTTCTCGGGGTTTTTTGAGTCAAAGTGCACAGGTCTATTGCATCACTGGAATACACTTAATGCAGACTCCAATGCAATCGAGGTGGTGGTGTGCCTTCCGCGGATGCGCACGGTGGTCCATCATGTCATATCGCTCAAAAAGAAACAGGAGGTGTGCAAGTAACTCCGGAAGAGTGCACGTACTAATGGTCTTTTTGGGATCTATCGGTGCAGGGTTTACTGTAATACCTTTCTCAAGGCACGCATCACGTACTGCCACTACCAATCGACGTAGTTCAGCCTCCTTTTCAGAAAGGGTTTTATTGCTCATTTTGAGTTCTCCAAAGATCGAAACGTTGCTAGTATACAAAACACAATGCTTTTTGCAAGAAGTAAAGGTGTTTTAGGGAATTTGAATTTGTTCTGACTGCTAGATAAATTGGAATAATTTTCTCTGTACAATGTTAAAATGCTGTGTTTATTCAAAGCATTTTAACATTGGACATTATCAATGATGGCTTGTTTACTAACTAGAAACACCTCACCACAAAAGTTAGCAGCGAATTTGATATTTTTTGAAAATGTTATAATAGTGGAGTTACAAAAGCCCCACAAGTTGGCACTAGCGGGCTTTTGTAACACATTATTTAACGTGAATACTTTTACAATAGTCCAGTAACATAATCTGGTCAAGTTGTAGGGTGTTCATACGCTAATTTCATATAAACCATATGATTTACAACGATTTTGTCTCAGCAATAGCTGGGACAAACTTGGTTGAATTAACATTCAACTCAAGTTCGAAGGGTATTATTACAAGGAAGTGTGCACCTATGGATTTTGGTCCTTGGAAACACAGCCGAGCATCTGAAGTGAGATATCACTTCATTGACCTAAACAGTTCTCAGGGAGCACACCCGCTCAGCATTAAGTCCGATCAAATACTCCAATTAAATGTATCGGATGAAAAATTTAAACCAGAGAATCTAGTCTACTGGGTTCCAGAATGGCATATTGCTAGAGATTGGGGTATCTATTCATAAGATAAGTGTGCTTGTTGTCACGAATCACTAAGTATATTTGTTCACTTCGTTCCAAATGTACTAAGTGTTCTCGACCCCACCTCGGCATTTTTCTTTCTTTATTGAAAGAAAAATATGCCTGCGGTTTGCACCAAAGCCGCGAGCAAAGCCTTTTGCTCGCTGAATAGAAAACACACATTCTTAAGAATGTGTGTTTTCTATTCGCTTTGGTGCACCCGGAGGGACTCGAACCCCCGACAACGGTTCCGAAGACCGCTATGATTATCCACTTCACCACGGGTGCAATCCTAAGAGTCTACTATTATTTTGAATGATATTCAATAAGTAACTTAGTCCAGCCTGACATTTTAAGAAATAAAGTAGTGCTTCGAGGTACTTCAAGGCGCAAGCACCCTTCATAACTTGGTCTTTTTTTGTAACCAAGATTTGTAGGTTTAAGTATTGTTTTTTTAAATTGTGCTAGTGGCACATTGAGTTTTTTTGCCCATATTTTTTCATATTCTAGATGCGCGTATGGTTTATGGATATACAATCTATAACCAAGATTTTCACGCTTATATTGAGTAAATTTTTCTATCCACAAAAGCATGATATTCACCATATCAATATCTGAATTTGTAAACTGAAAAGCATTACTTCGTTTTGCTCCCTCACCCCAATACAACGCAATCCCTGTGTGAAAAAGTGGATTATGAACGTATTTCTGAAATTCCCCTTGTGCGTCTAAAATGATTTTTCTATCTCGCTCTAATTTATTTTCATGATTTGCTGCGGCAGCCTTAATTCTTCCATGAGAAATATTTGAATCTTGCCGTTTCCGCAAATATCGTTTCTCATCAGCCGTTAATGGCAGATCCTTGAGCCATGCTGAAATCGAACTTTTTGCAACCCCTACTTCCTTCATAATATCTTTGTACGAATACCCTTTCTTGCGAAGCTCTATTGCTCTTTCTTTTTCCTGAACTAAAGGTTTCATGGTATATACCATAATATCATGGTTTTAATAATTCACTGTCTCGTTGTGTACATTTTGTCAAGAAACCAATACAATAAAGATTATGATAGTCCGGAGCGAAATACCAAAAGAAGTTCAGCACGTGGCAGACGTCCTCGAAAGTCACGGCTTTGAGGCGTATTTGGTAGGTGGTTGTGTTCGTGACTTACTTATAGGGAAACAACCAAAGGACTGGGACATCACCACCGATGCACACCCCACAGAAATAGAGAGTTTTTTTGCAAATACATACATCAATAATGATTTTGGAACGGTGGGTGTCGTGAACGAGGAAACAGAGGATCCGACACTCAAAGTAGTGGAAGTTACTCCATATCGCACCGAATCAGAGTATTCTGATGCACGTCGCCCTGATTCTGTGGAGTTTGGTGTTTCATTGACTGAGGACCTCAAGCGACGTGATTTCACCGTGAATGCTATCGCATACCGACTCAAAGACGAGTCAATTGTTGATCTTTTTGACGGGGAAGATGATATCAAGCATAAACGTCTTCGCGCAGTAGGGAATCCCACAGAGCGTTTTGCTGAAGACGCACTTCGCATGATGCGTGCTGTACGTCTTGCGGTAGAACTCGGCTTTGTAATCGAGGGCGACACTATGGCTGCAATTCTCGAGAATAGTACCAATTTGAGCCGTATTTCAAAGGAACGTATTCGTGACGAATTTTCACGTATTCTTGAGTCAAAACAACCCATGCAGGGGATTATTTTCCTTGAGAAACTACAGTTACTTCAGTTTGTAGCTCCCGACCTTCTTCGCGGGATTGGTGTAGAACAAAACCAGGCACATGCATACGATGTATACGAACATCTTTTGCGTACCATGCAGCATGCCGCCGACAAGGATTGGGAATTTGATATTCGTCTTGCAGGTCTCTTTCATGACATCTCAAAGCCAGAAACACGACGTTGGTCGGATGAGAAAAAAGACTGGACTTTCCACGGACATGAGGTAGTTGGGGCTAAAGTAGCAAAAAAGGCGCTTCAGGACCTTAAATTCCCTCGGGAACGTATTGAAAGAATTGTTACACTCATCAGATGGCATATGTTTTTCTCAGACCCTACACAAATTACTCTTTCTGCGGTACGCCGCACCATTGCGAATGTAGGGCAGGAAAACATTTGGGACTTACTTAAACTACGACGCTGTGACCGTATCGGCACCGGACGTCCAAAAGAGCAGCCTTTTAGACTAAGGAAATACACCGCAATGGTGGAGGAGGCACTTCGTGATCCTATTTCGGTAAAAATGCTCAGGATTGATGGCTCACGCATTATGGAACTTACGGGAGAAAAACCGAGCAAGAAACTTGGGGATACTCTCAATGCACTCCTTGAAGAAGTACTTGATGACCCTGCTAAAAATACGGCTGAATACCTTGAAAATCGCGCACAGACTCTTATGCAGATGACCACGGATGAACTTGATGCGCTTGGAAAGCAGGGAAGAGAGAAGCGTGAAAAGGAAGAAACTGAAGCCGTCGCTGAATTACACAAAAAACATAGAGTGGATTAGCAGTAGTTATTAAAACCGCTGAGTTGCTAGTATCTCAGCGGTTTTTAGTTATTTTTTGTCGCTACGCGTTCGACGTACAAAAAGCGCAAACGGTCGAATCACAAAATAAACAAGTCCAAACACAAGTATCAAGAACACGAGTATCTCCTGCTTACTACTCATACTGTCATATAAATCAGCAAACAATATTCGACGGATAGGGTGCAAACCAAGTGCGAAAATGCCTGCATACAAAAGCCACACACCCCAATCAATAAGACTTTCTTTTTGCCTCATAGTGGAGAATCTCCAGAAATAATCCAAAAAGAGTATATAGTATTTTAAAATATAAAAAAGCCCGTGGGATTGATAGCCGAGATGTATCTCTGCGCCCAATCCGACGGGCTTTGTTTGTGGGGTGGTTTGTTCTGAGTCAGAATGGAACGTAAGGTTCCAGTGGACGTACCAGATGGTACTGTATCCTAAGTGTGACTCGTTTAAGTTAGTTTTGGTGATTCTTGTCTGAATCATGTAAATTCAGTACTTTCCTCACCGAGTGTGATGTACTAAGAGTTTTTTTGGAGGTATTAACTCAATTTTATAATGTGCTCTTTAAGGGGTATCTCTCCAGTGAGAGTTACCTGCTCGCCCTTTCTGGGCCTATCACTATAGTATGTCCTTTATAATTGAGTGTAAAGGACATACATGTGCATAACTGTGTACAACTCAATTTAGGGTGTCCTTTATAAAAGACATGATTTTGAAATTACTACTTTGTCTTGCAGTATAGCCATATTTTTGACACACTCCAGTTGCTAGTTGACACATTTATATTTCGTGTGATTGTGATTTCATAGATTGACCCCAATTTCTATTGATACTGGGCAGTGATCACTCCCTAAAACTTCGGGATGTATTTGTGCTTTTCGTATTAATGGCACAAGTGCTTCTGATGCCATTACATAATCAATTCTCCACCCCACATTTCGCTCTCGAGCTGCACCCCAATGTGACCACCATGTATAGAATCCGTTTCCTTGTGTAAATAGTCGAAATGTATCAAAAAATCCCGCACGCACCATTGCATCAAAGCCCGCACGTTCTTCGTTGGTAAATCCTTTATTGCCCACATTTTCCTTTGGACGTGCGAGATCATCTTCGGTGTGCGCCACATTAAAGTCTCCGCAGAAAATGACTGGCTTACTCTTTGCGAGACTGTTCATATATTCCAGGTACGCAGGATCCCAATTCTTTTCACGCAAGGGAATGCGTGATAAATCATCTTTTGCGTTTGGTGTGTAGACGGTACTGACATAAAATGGCTCAAATTCAAGTGTTATTACGCGACCTTCCTTGGTAGTATCTCCATATGTGTCGCTGAGCTCATATTTTTGCGCTATTTCATCAGGAATGCCATATACTACGGAGATTGGTGCGTGCTTGGTAAAAATTGCGGTACCTGAGTACCCCTTTTTATCTGCTGAGAACCAGTATTCTTCATAGTTTGGTAAATCAACCTCTACTTGGTCTTTGTGGGCCTTTGTTTCCTGAAGACAGAGGATATCAGGGTTGTGAACTTCAAGAAATCTTTGGAAGTCGCCCTTTTTCAACGCCGCACGTATACCATTCACATTCCACGAAAAGATTTTCATACACCCCAGTGTACCAAGCGAAATGAAAATCGGTAACCACCCAACTTAACGTGTGGACATTCTCTTTTCGTTTCATGGTCTTGTGATACGCTATATAGAGGATATTTTAGTAATCTAAATACTATCTATGGCTGAACGTGTGACCCATAAAAAAGAAAAGAAGAAACCAAAGAAGGCTGATAAGAAATAATAAAAGCGTCGCCCGTAACGAAGTTGCGGGCGACGCTTTTATTACCCAAACCCTTTCAAAATCACGCAAAATGCGCTAGTCTACAGTACTTATGGCACGCGAAGCAGGGCTTATCACGTTTAGTGATGTAACATTTGAATACACACACAATAAACCAATCTTAATTGGGGCGAATTTTGTAATTCGTCGTGGCGCAAAACTGACCCTTATGGGACAGAATGGTGCAGGGAAGAGTACTATTTTTGGGCTCATCACGGGTGCTTTCAAAGAAAATGACGGTGATATCAATATCATGCCCCGCACTACCATTGCACTTTCTCGGCAAGTAATTCCTCGTGATGAACTCGACTTAACTGTGCGTGATTTTTTCCAAAAGTGTTTCGAAGAAAAAGTGTACGATATTGATCCAAAAATTGATGCCGCACTTGAAATAGTAAATCTCGTGGCGCCTCATGACCGAATCGTACGGTCATTCTCTGGAGGGCAACAAGCGCGCCTTCTCCTTGCGTCTGCACTTATTCAAAATCCAGACCTACTCCTTCTTGATGAGCCGACTAACAATCTTGATGTCGAGGGTATTCGGCACCTCACTGAGTTTCTTCGAGAATATAAAAAGACTGTGGTAGTGATTTCTCATGATGCTGATTTTCTCAATGCATTTACCGAAGGCGTCTTGTACCTCGACGTACGCACGCACGTGATAGAGCAGTATGATGGTAATTATCATACGGTAGTGCGCGAAATCGCTGCACGTATTGAAAAAGAGAATCGAAAAAATGCTCAGTACGCAAAGGAGATTCAAGCAAACAAAGAGAAGGCGAACTTCTTTGCACAAAAAGGGGGTAAGATGCGTCTCGTTGCAAAGAAACTTCGCGAAGAAGCCGAGGAATATGAGGAAAATAAAGTGGATGTACGCAAGGAGGACAGAACTATTCGCCCATTCACCATTGATATTCCTGATGAACTTCCGGTAAAAATTCTCACTATTTCTTCATACAAAGTAATCAAAAATCACGTTCCGACCGAAAAGAAGTGTGATATTACTTTAGGAAAGAATTTTCATCTGCAACTTGTCGGTCCGAATGGAATAGGGAAGAGTACTCTCCTTGAAGCGCTTGCTACAGGACATGCGCAGGGTGAGACCGTAGCACCGCAGGTAAAAATAGGGTATTATCGACAGGATTTCTCGACACTCAATTTTGACGATACCGTGTTTAACGCACTCCTTTCGGTAATGGAGAAGAAGATAGAAGAAGATATGCGCTCCGTAGCAGCAGGGTTTCTCCTTGGAAGCGATGTGATGCGCACAAAAATAGGAAGTCTGTCAGAAGGACAGAAGGGGCTTGTGGCTTTTGCACAACTCGTACTTATGAAACCTGGGCTTCTTATTCTCGATGAGCCAACCAACCACATCAACTTCCGCCATCTTCCGATAATTGCAGAAGCGCTCAACAAATACCAGGGTGCGATGATACTCGTCTCACACGTACCTGACTTCGTAGAAAAAATTCGCATCGATGAAGTGCTCAATCTCGGAAAATAGGGCTTGTTTTTTACTAAATCATTGTATAGTATTTCTCGGTAGTGCTATTTTTTAGATACTTTTACACGAGGCAAAGAAAATGAAAGCGACCAAGGTGGGTCATGGCAATCTCGAACACAAAAAGGACCTAGCTCCACAACCAGAAAAGAGAGTCATTCGAAACTGTATTCATTGCAGTAAACAATACCTCGATCCGCCTTACGGGTATTGGGGTAATGAAGGTGAAGGGACATGTACTCCCCCTTGCGAAAGAGCACAACAAATGAAACCTCGATATGTCCCGCCACATCAAGAGGAGATATGCAGCCATAAACTTTTGACTGCATCAGCCGCATAATCAACCCCACAAACCCCTGCATCGCGGGGGTTTTTCTATACCCGCGCGCCGTAGGCGCGCGGGTACTCTCTCTCCAAATATTGCGCCAAAGGAAAAATCTCCGTATTATCGAGTAATGGAAAAACACATCACCTGTATCTACCACAAGGATTGCGTCGACGGTACTACCGCGGCAGCAGTGGTACTTAAAAAATATCCAAATGCTCAAACCTTTCCGCTCGCCCACAATTACGCTCCCGAGGAAATTGAAACTATCCTTGATTGCACCGACTCTTCCGCACACATATATATAGTAGACTCCACGCTTGGCCTTACTGAATTTTTGGAACGAGGACATACAGTGACGGTAATTGATCACCATATCAGCGAGCACGCTCGCGTCCTCCAGATTGCGCAGGAATACACTGGACTCACCTATGTATTTGATAATGAAAAATCGGGAGCATCACTCTCGTGGGCGTACCTCTTTCCCGAAGTTCCTGCTCCCGCACTCATTCCTCATGTAGAGGATAACGACCTTTGGAAGAAATTGCTTGGGGAACAAACAGAACATATCGTAAATTACCTTTCCCTTGGGAATAACGACCCACATCGCACCATTGCACTTTTTGATGAGCCACTCGAATCACTAGTAGACCAGGGCAAGGTACTCACCCTCTATGCGCACACGATGGTGGGGCGACTTATTCTCCTTGAGCCGGTGACGCTTCGTATTGAAAACCATGATGTGCTTGCATACAACATTACCAACCACCAATCTGCATGTGGCAATGCACTGGCGCACGAAAATAACGCTGCAGTTGCGCTCTATACAATTTTAGGCAATGAAGTGAAATTTAGTTTCCGCTCTGAAGCAGTACATGAACCTTCTGCACTCAAACTCGCCATGTCACTCGGCGGGGGAGGGCATCGTAATGCGTCAGGCGCTACAATACCGCTCAATGACTTTATCGGACGAATTATTCATACATAGAAGAAATCCCCGGCACCGTAGGTGCCGGGGATTTCTTTTTCACGACGCCTAAAACATGGTAGTCTGTACACACTATTATTGTAATGACGACATAACTTTTCCTATGGACAACACATCAGAAAATACAAACACTGAAAAAACTGTTGCTGCAGAGCCTGTTGAAACAACGACCGGCACCGTAACAGTGACTGAACTTTCGTCGGTGACTACCGAGACCTCTGCTGGCACATGCGCTACTGGATTTGATGCACCTACAGAGCCTTTTTATAAAAAGTATGCCACCCATATCGCGCTTGCTCTTGGTGCAGCGATTATTCTTGGAGCAGGGTTCTATATGTATTCAGACTTCGGCACACGTGGAGAAGTGGTTGCAACGGTAAATGGTGCAAAAATCTACCAAGCAGAACTTGATGAAAGTATTAATCTTCTCTCACAAAGTGCAGCAGCACAGGGAGCAAACATAACCGACCCTGCGACTCTGGCAGAAATTCGTACACAGGCGCTTGAAGTGTTGATTAGCAATACCCTCATTACTGCTGCAGCTGAAGCGGAGGGGATTACAGTATCTGAAGAAGATGTTCAAAAGCAATACGATGATCTCACTGCACAATTTGGTACACCAGAAGAACTTGCTGCAAAAATGACTGAGGTAGGACTCACTGAAGAGAAACTTCGTGAAAACATCAGCGACCGTATTCTTGCTGATCGCTATGTTGAGGCGGTTACTGATATTGAAACGGTTGCGGTGACCGACGAAGAAGTTGCTGAATTTGTAAAGACCATTAGTGCGGATGGGGCAAAAATTCCGCCACTTGAGGAAATTCGTCCTCAGATTGAGTCACAACTCATCATGCAAAAACAGCAGGAAATCATCACGACACTCGTTGAAAAACTTCGCACAGAGGCTACCGTAGAAATTAAATAAGCGACACCAGAAATCCCCCAGATATCTACGATATCTGGGGGATTTTCATATCTCGTAAGAAATGGCTCTACCATGCGTCAACGTGAGTAATGTACGAGCGATTTCATACCTATACTGAAGCAAAGCCTCGCCTCCGCAAAATTGCGGGGTGGTCGTTTGTGATAGTTGGATTTGTTGCGCTCATTACTCCACTTACTCCTGGAGGACTTCTTTTCTTTGTTGGTCTCGAACTTCTTGGCTTGCGTTTCATCGGCACCGAAAAACTCAAGCATTTTTTGATGAAAGGAAAGAAACTTCCTGTACTTGATACCGTTGCTATCGACACCGAGAAGCGCACCCTGCATTCCTAAAATACGCTATACTAGCAGTATGAAAACACGCTCATTTCTGCTCATTATTGGAGCATTAGTCGTCACCCTTGTGTGGCTTTTTATGTTGGATGAAAAAGCAAATATACATCCAATTGCATGCACCCTAGATGCAAAAGTATGTCCCGACGGAAGTGCCGTAGGTCGCACCGGACCAAATTGTGAATTCGCAGAATGCCCCGAAGTACCCCCACCACTACACAACCTCATCCGTGTCACTACTCCCACTCCTCAAAGCACTGTCTCCTCACCCATTACTATCGAAGGGACTGCTCGTGGCACTTGGTTCTTCGAGGGCAGTTTCCCTGTCTCCATAGTAAACTGGGACGGGCTTATTGTTGGTGAAGGGACTGCAACTGCAGAAGGCGAATGGATGACCGAGGACTTTGTACCATTTACCGCAAGCATCACATACACTATCGACCCACAAACCCCCTATAATCGCGGTGCGGTTATTTTAAAGAAAGACAACCCCTCCGGTCTCCCCGTGCATGATGACGCTATAGAAGTACCTGTATTCTTTCAAGAAATAGGAAATTAGTGTACAGTTTTTGAAGAACAGTTCACAAGGAGAATGGTGTGAAGAAAACAAAACTCAAACATAGTATCGGTCCTCGACTTCAAAAAGATATGGTGAAGCGGCTCAGAAGTGGTGTTGGGTGTGGTGTCCACCAGAGCAAAAAACACAAGAAGTCGAAACATAAAAAATCCACCCCAGATACCGAGTAAGGCCCCAAGCATACGCTGGGGTTTTCTTTTACTAGTTCGTCCAAAATGCCACGTCCGCTATGCCCCGCAGGATGAATGGACAAATATATTCTTCGGCAGAGCCGAAACAGCTGCTAGAAAAAACACCCTTGAAACAATCTCCCAGAGTGTTTCAACTACCCGCGTAATGCCCCGTTGGCTTGCCACGGGGATAGCGAAGGCAGATGTTTTTACCCCCGTGAGTGGAACTTCTTGTGTATGTCACGGAGATGTTTGTCGGTGACGTGGGTGTATATCTGCGTCGTAGCGATGTTGGCGTGGCCGAGGAGTGCTTGCACTGAGCGGAGGTCGGCGCCGTTATGGAGAAGGTCGGTGGCAAAGCAGTGGCGGAGTTTATGTGGGGTCACCTTGCGGGTAATACCCGCAATAGTTGCATAGCGCTTAATGATGCGCTGTACACTCCGTGGTGTGAGCCGAAGGTCTTTGTTTTTCACTTCATCACTCTTTGCATTCTTTCCATACTGAATGAACATCGCATCATCAAAATCCTTCCGCTCTTTGAGATACGCTTTTATTGCATTGCGTGCTGTATCTGAAAGAAATACAACACGCACTTTATCGCCTTTCCCACGCACCGAAAATTCATCGCGAGAGAGATCAACATCTTCCTGAGAGAGTGCACAGAGTTCAGACACGCGGAGTCCTGTAGAGAAGAGGAGTTCGAGAATTGCTTTATCGCGGAGCCCTGAAAGGGAAGCAAGGTCGGGCGCCTCAATGAGGCGTGTGAGTTCATGAGAAGAAATAAGGTCGAGCGAGCGCTCCGGTACTTTTGCGAGTTCGATGCGTTCGGGGTTGAGCGACTCGACACCACGCTTGCGCATATATTTCAAAAATGCACGGAGCGCGATAAGGTAGTAGTTTCGGGTCTTTGGTTTTAGCGTCTCAATATTTCTTCCCACCTTCGTTCCTGGCTGGCGATTGAGCCAGAGGCGAAATTCACGGACAGATACCTCTGTTACTTTCCCTGGGTCATCATTTTTAATAAACTCGATAAAGCGCGTAAGGTAGTGGTCGTAGTTGCGCACCGTTAAAATACTCCGCCCTTTTTCAATTTCGAGGTACTCGAGAAATTCGCGTTTAAGTTCAGTGAGCGTCATACATATATAAGTATCGAGTATTATTGTAGCAAATAAAAAGAAGGTCGTGTCTAAAACTTCAGACACGACCTTTGTATGCTACGCACCATGACGCCCAATGAGAGGGTGCTCTTGCAATTCATCATGCATGTGGGGAATTGATACGGTGAGCATATGCTCAAGACTCGAAACAGCCTGGTGTATCGACAGTACTACATCACGACCATATCCGCTCAGATGTGGTCTATCTTTTATGGTATCTGCTCGCACCTGGGATTCAAGTTTGTCTGCGATACCAACGAGGACAACAATGAGTGCATCATAGCGAAGTTCGCCGATTGATTGCCCAAGACCCTCGAGTGTTTCTGCTTGAGGGGGTGTGATTTTGTGATTCATGAGGTACTCCTTTTGAAAAGAACAGGGTAACTACTATAACAATACAACACTAGAGTGGGGCTTGCGCACTTTGTCAAACTGTGGTAAAGTAGTGGCAACCTTCGCAGGTTACTAACAACGCGTCCGTGTGCAATCTACACACCGTGACGCATTTTTAAACACTATGCTTACAAAACGAAAGAAAGAAAACGCAATCAAGGAGGTTCGCCGACATGATAGCGACACTGGTTCACCAGAAGCACAGGTTGCAATTCTCACGAAGCAAATTGAGGAACTCGGAAAGCACCTCAAAAAGAATTTGAAAGATTTCCACTCACGTCGTGGACTTCTCCAAATGGTTGCAGACCGCCGCACACACCTCAAGTACCTCGAGAAGAAAGATGAAAAGGCATACAAGGCCCTCATCAAGAAACTCGCACTCAAGAAATAAGGAGGGAGGGACGAAACGCGCGCATTCTTTTTTAAAAAAGAATGCGCGCGTTTCACTACCTGCCCATACCTCTGCTATACTTATTGAGGAAGTTCTTGTTCATTTTTTAATAAATTATTCTGTTCATTTTTTATGACTATCATTAAACATAAAGAACAGCGTGTCGCGATTTTTATTGACACGCAAAATCTCTACCACAGTGCAAAAAATATTTATCATTCAAAAGTCAATTTTGACGCAGTGGTAAAAGCTGCTTTAGGTGAGCGCAAACTTGTACGTGCGATTTCCTATGTGGTCACCACCGAAAGTGGAGAGGAACGTTCATTCTTTGAGGCACTTGAAAAGATTGGTATTGAGGTAAAAACAAAAGATCTTCAGATATTTTTTGGGGGTGCCAAAAAGGCCGATTGGGACGTAGGGCTTGCCGTGGATGCAATCAAGCATTCACAAAAAGTAGATGCAATTGTACTCGCATCAGGTGATGGTGACTTTGTACCCCTCATGGAGTACGTCCGCTCACAGGGATGCCAAGTGGAATGTATCGCCTTCGGCAAATCAAGTTCATCCCGCCTCCGTGAATCAGTCGATGACTTTATCGATATGGATGAAGACCCGCAGACATTTCTTATTGGGCTCCGTGGAAAGGGTGTTCGCACAAAAGCAAAAAAGTCGGTAAAACGTGTCGTTGGTACTGATACCGATGATGACCAATAATTAAATAGGAAACACCCCATGTGACACTTGTTCGCATGGGGTGTTTTTTTGACTTAATTTTGATACACTTTGCCCATTACTCACGAGCGGCACAGATAGGTGAGTTTCAAGCATGTGTTTGAAATTCAAAATCTCTGTCGCTCATTATAGAGACATCATGGAGAAAAAATCATACACCGTCGATATTGAAGGGAAGACCCTCACCGCCACCTTTACTAATCTTGTAAATCAAGCCCATGGCTCCGTCATGCTCACCATGGGTGAGACAGTCGTGCTCGTGACCGCCGTTATGAACAAAAAGAGCGCCGACGCGATTCCCTACTTCCCTCTCTCGGTAGAGTTTGAGGAAAAGTTTTATGCTACCGGACAAATTCTCGGGAGTCGTTTCCAGAGACGTGAAGGTCGCCCCAGTGAAGGTGCGATTCTCTCGGCACGCATAGTCGATCGCACCATTCGTCCACTTTTTAATCATGCAATTCGCAACGAAGTGCAAGTCATTGTAACGGTACTGAGTGCAGGAGAAGATGATCCTGATGTACTTGGTGTTATTGGTGCATCTCTCGCACTCGCAGTTTCTAACATTCCGTGGGAAGGACCGGTAAGTGCAGTACGTATCGCAAAGCGTCTCGGGACTGGAGAAATAGTTATCAACCCCACCTACGCTGATCGTGAAGCGGGGAATCTTTCCTACGAAGTACTTGCTTGTGGGCAAGATGAAACCATCAATATGATTGAGACAGCAGGCTTTGAAGTGAGCGAAGCAGAGGTAGTACATGCACTCGAGCATGCCGTACGCATCAACACACAAGTGCTCGCATTCCAAAAAGCCATTGTCGCAGAAATTGGAAAACAAAAACGCGAGGTCTCCCTCGCAACTCTTGATGATGCAGCGAAAGCACTTTTTACTGAGCATATTGCACCAAAACTCACCACAACTCTTTTTTCCAACACCTCGGGGAAGGCACATCTCTACGAACTCAAAGATGAGTGGCATACGCTTCTGGCAACAGAGCTCCCTGAGTCAAACAAGAATCTTGCAGATGAATATTTTGAACATGCTATCGATGACGAACTCCATCGTGGGGTGATTCATGACAAAGTCCGCCCCGACGGTCGCACCATGGATGAAGTACGTCCACTCTTTGCACAAGCAGGCGGCATCAGTCCCGCACTCCACGGTTGTGGTATTTTCTATCGCGGTGAGACTCATGTCTTTTCTGCACTCACCCTCGGCGGCCCTGATGATTCCCAGATACTCGACTCCATTGAGGAGAACGGCACGAAGAAACATTTCATGCACCACTACAACTTCCCACCATTTTCAGTGGGGGAGACAGGGCGCGTGGGTGGCACCAACCGTCGTATGATTGGTCACGGGGCACTTGCAGAAAAAGCACTCTTCGCTGTCATTCCTCCAAAAACTGAATTCCCATACACCATCCGCCTTGTGTCCGAGACGATGGCATCAAACGGTTCTTCCTCAATGGGCTCAGTCTGTGCATCAACTCTCGCACTTATGGACGGGGGAGTACCTATCAAGCGTCCTGTTGCAGGTATTGCATCTGGACTCATGATGGAGACACACGACACCTACCAACTCATCACCGACATCCAAGGTCCCGAAGATGAGCATGGTGATATGGATTTTAAAGTAGCAGGCACAACCGAAGGTATCACCGCCATTCAAATGGATGTAAAAGTGGGTGGTATTCCCGTGAAGATTCTTGCAGAGGCACTTGAGAAAGCACGTATCGCACGCCTCCATATTCTTGAAACACTCACGAGTGAAATATCTACACCACGAAGTGACATATCTCCCCGCGCACCAAAGATTATTGTGATGCAAATTCAACCAGACCAAATCGGTCTCGTCATTGGAGGAGGAGGAAAGACTATCAATGGTATCAAGGATGACACTGGCGTTGATGAGATCACTATCGAGGATGATGGTACGGTATACATCACCGGTAAGGACCAGGCGCCACTCCTTGCACAAGCACGTATCGCTGCACTGACGAAGGTGTATGTCGTAGGTGAGCGTATGGAAGCAGAGATAACACGCATCGCAACCTTTGGTGCATTTGCAAAAATGGATTCACAAAATGAAGGGCTCATCCACATTTCAGAAATTGTGTCATGGCGTCTTGAAAACCTCGATGGCATTTTGAAGGTGGGGGATACAGTGCCCGTTGTCGTCTGCAAAGTCGAAGATGGAAAGATCGGTCTTTCGATTAAAAAAGCAGACCCTGAATGGGCCACAAAGAAGGGTCTCAAAGCACCGGAGAAAAAATAGTCTTCACACATCAAGAGAAGCGCGTCCACAGGAGTGGACGCGCTTTTTCAAATTCGTGAGATACTAGTGGTATTACCTTCTCATCATTATGGATACCAATACCCAAAAAAAATCTGACGACCTCGGCATTGTGTTTGATACCCCCCATACGAACGAAAAGACAGGGGGTGCCGCGCAAGGAAAAGAATCACACCTCACTAACCATGGTGATGTATTTGATGTCACGAAAGTATTTGCCAGTGAACACGGGGGAGAAGCAGGTACCATTATCAGCGACCGGAAACGTACCCATGCATCCATTGGAAGTTCACTTGGTTCTGCCTTTCGTGAGTGGTGGGGGAATGCGAGTGGTTCCGTTAAAAAAGGTGTCGGTACGCTTCCAGACCTTATCAAAAAAGATGCAGGTCCCACAATAGCAAAAGCATCGACACGTACTGACATTATCCAAGAGGCCGCAAAGCATTCCACCATCGCTCCAAAAGACGATCATCACGTAGTCCTTGAGCAGTTCCATACTTTCAAAAGTGACCTGGCCCGTATTGCGGGGACTCAAGATATCGTACTCAAACAACCTGCAAAAAAAAGTATCATGAGCAGATGGGGTACTGAAGAACCAAAATCAGTTGAAACACCGAAAACCACTGCACCACAAGCGTATAAACCAATTGACCTTCGTGCCTCGATGATTGCTCCTGAAGTAAATAAAAAAATCCGTAGTGATGTACCTGTCCCTACGCCAAAACGTATTGTTCCACAGGATCCTATACCTCCTGGAGCACAACCAATTGAAAAAACTGAGGTGGTGAAAATTGCCTCCATGCCAATTCCAAATGTTGTACCAAGGAACCCCGTCGTTGTTCCACACGATGTCACTCATCATGCAAAGCCTCTTTTCAATCGCGAGAGTACAGTGCCCTCGGAAAAAACTGACGTACCCCCACTTCCCAATGTAACACTAACGACTGAAAAAGTAGTTCCACCAGTGGACGACAGTGCATCTACATGGCTTACTGCACGAGAAACAAAAATAGAAACTCCAGAGAATGAAGTTATCGTTGCGCACATGTCTATCCCGCAACCTGTGGAACAAGTTCCCGCAGCACCCACATCTCCACTCCCTGTGAAAAAATCCACCGTGGGTCCCATTCAACTTTCTACAGAGAAGCATACTTTCCCAAAAGATGACGTGGGGGACAATACTGCGAAACATTTTTCATTACCAATACAAAAAAACAACACGGTTTCACGCAACACGCCTCGCACAAAAGTCACTCTGACTACCTGGCTTATCTTTGGTGGAATCATTACCCTCGGTTTCACACTCGCAATTATTGCAAGTGTCTACGTTAATGTATTCAAGGGGGAGCCTGCACCCATCTATGCAGTTCCTTCATTCTTTACCCTAGGAGAAGTGGTGGGTATTCCGCTCACCAGTGACCGGGATGTATTTGCTACGACATTTGCTGCACACGCACAACGTGCTCAGGGTGGTGGTATTCACATATACCCAACCCTTCAGGAAAATGAGCTGCTCCGCCCCGCCACAAGCAAAGAATTCTTTACAACACTTAAAATGGGCTTGCCGCGCGCATTCATCAACAGTCTTGATGACGCATGTATGATGGGAGTGATTACTGCTACAAAACCCGAGCCCTTCCTTATTATTCGTTCATACAATTTTGATGAACTTTTTGCAGGACTTCTCGCATGGGAAGGAACGATGCGTACTGACCTCACACCACTTTTTGGTACGTCTACCGGAGAGGCTGGCGCATTTACTGATGCAGTCACGAGCAACAAGTCGACACGTATTCTCAAGGATGCTGTAGGAAATGAAATTCTTGTATACTCCTTCATCAATCAAAACACGGTTATCATCACCACAAATGGTGAAGCTCTAGCAGCACTCGTGAGCAAGTTTTAGAGCCTACCCACTAACCCTATCTACTTTGTTATCTTCGTCGTTCAAACATTCATCGTACGTTTAGTACGTCTCACGTTTTCACTCCTCGATGCCTCGTATCTAGGGTTAGTGGATGAGCTCTTAGAACACACGCGTAAAGTGCTATACTAGTATCTATGCAAGCACCACAAGAATACCGAGCACGCCTTGAAGCGATGCTCGTCGATATAACAAACGAACTCACCACTGTAGGTATTCATAATCCTGAAAACCCCAGTGATTGGATTGCAGTGCCCGAAGAACTTGATGCGGAAGAACCCGACCTCAATCTTGCCGCTGACAATGTCGAGGCATGGAATGAGCGAAGTGGCATTGTGGCAACACTCGAAGCGAGGTACAACGGCATTAAGGGAGCCCTTGCGCGCATCGAAGCAGGAACATTTGGTATCTGCGAAATTTGTCAGGCACCCATCGAAGAGAAGCGTCTTATGGTCAGCCCTACTGCACGCACTTGTATGACACATCTCGAAGACGAATCGCAAATCGCTGCATAATTTTCCACTATGGCAGTCGCTCGTGTTTTCTCAGCACAACCTTCACTCACGAGTGCTGACATCGTCACTATCGAAACAGACCTCTCACGAGGTCTGTTTGCGTTTTCAATTGTCGGGCTCCCTGGGAAAGCAGTGGAGGAGGCACGCGACCGTGTAAATAGTGCTATTAAGAATTCTGGTCTCACAGCACCAAAAAGTGAAAATCACAAAGTGGTTATTTCGCTCGCACCTGCAGATTTAAAAAAAGAAGGTCCACTCTTTGATCTTCCTATGGCACTCTCATATCTCATTGCTGCAGAAGAGGTGACTGCTGATATGTCGAAGTGTATTTGCATTGGAGAACTTTCTCTCGACGGCACTCTCCGCCCTGCACGCGGCGTACTTCCCATTGTACGCAAAGCCAAAGCAATGCATTTCACTGAAGTAATTGTCCCTTTTGAAAATGCAGCCGAGGCCGCACTCATTCCTGACATTCGTATCACTCCCGCACACACCCTGCGTGACGTACTTATGCATATCGACACAACACGTGACGACCACATACACATCGAAGAAGCACCACTCACCCAAATTGAAACACTCTGGAGCGAGGGCACGGTTGCACTCGAAGACATACGAGGGCAAGAGTCTGCGAAGCGTGGTCTTATGATTGCGGCCGCAGGGAGACACAATGTGATTATGGTAGGCCCTCCAGGCACCGGAAAGACGATGCTCGCCCGTGCCTTCCAGGGGATACTCCCCGCACTCACCCTCGACGAGGCACTTGAGGTAACGTCGATTCACTCCGTCGCAGGCACAGGCGAGGGTATCTCACTGCGACCGCCTTTTCGGGCACCGCATCACACCGCGTCATACACGGCACTTGTAGGTGGCGGCACCTACCCACGCCCCGGCGAAGTGACCCTTGCACACAAAGGTGTACTGTTCCTTGATGAGTTTCCCGAGTTTGAACGGCGTGCCATTGATGCTCTTCGTCAACCACTTGAAGATAGGGTCGTTTCCATTTCACGCATTCATTCAAATGCCCTCTTTCCTGCTGATTTTATTTTGATTGCTGCAATGAATCCCACACGTGGAGGTGACGAGCAGGGCGACTACACACACCAGATGATGGAAACATATAAGCACAAAATCTCAGGACCTATTCTCGACCGTATTGATTTGTGGCTCCAAGTACCACACATTGATTATGAGACACTCACGGAAAAGAGGGCTCCGAGCCCCGATGGGGCTCGGAGTGAAACCGACCACGCGCGGGAAAAAATCTCCCGTGCACGTGAGCGTCAGTATGTACGTTTTAAGGGGATTGGTATTCAGACCAACGGAGAAATGAGTGCACGCGACCTTGATGCATGTATAGATATTTCTACAGAATGTCGCAACCTCCTCAAACACTCCGCTGAAAAACTCAATCTCTCCCCACGCAGTTACCACCGCCTTATTAAAGTCTCGCGGACAATCGCTGACCTCGAAGATAGTAACGACATCACTGAAGCCCACATCCTCGAAGCACTCAGTTTTAGAACAAAGATGTAGGATGTTGAAATAGCAAAACCCCGACGCTCCGCGTCGGGGTTTTGCTATTTAGTCGATAACCACATACTTTCATCACAACCTTTGTTTTTGAGAGTAATCCTAGGAGTGAGCGAGGCTTGCGACCAAACTGTACAAATGTACTGTGCGGGAGCAAACGAGCGAAGCGACAACGGAGTACTCCAAAAACAGAGGTTGTGTCTAGAATGGATTTCGCGCTCCTCGAACCTCAAAGTGAAGGTGATTCCCCGTCGAACGCCCTGTAGAACCTACATAGCCAATTACTTGTCCTGCACTGACACTTTCACCTACTGCTACTGCATTGCGTGTATTGTGTGCATAGAGTGTCTGCGTGCCATTTGGGTGCTTGATTACCACATAGAGTCCGTACCCGCCGTTGTAGCCAGAACTCTTTGAAACAATCACCTCACCAGCAGCGGCCGCATAGATAGGAGTACCTGCTGGTGCACCATAGTCTACGCCGTTATATCCATGTAGTCCTTGTGTACGTACTGCTCCCGGAAGTGGGTGTGAGTATCCAGCGCTACCACTACCGGTTGCAACGGTGGTTCCCTTTGTGCGAGATGGGGTTGCAGCCTTTGTGGGGGTTGGCTGTACCATGACACCACCCGGCACCACCACGGTGTCGCCCACGCTCACATCCTCTGCGGAAGCAAGTTGGTTGTATGCAAGAATGTCGTCGATATCTCCTTCATACTTCTTTGCAATTGAGGCGAGGGTGTCACCTTTTTTCACAATATGGCGGATACCCGTAATAGGGAGAATAATGAGGGAATCACCAGGGCGGATTTTGCTTGGACTTGAAATATCGTTTGCCCACAAAATAGTCTTCGCACTTACATCAAACATCTCTGCAATCTGTGAAAGGGTGTCGCCTTCACGCACCACATAAAGACTGATCTCACCATTCATTGTCTGAACATTCACGGTCTTATCTTTGCCGTCGATATCTCCATCTGGAACGAGAGCTCCGTCTTCAACAAGAATATCACCACCACCCTTTGCAGGGTTTGGGTCGGTATTGAGTGCAGCACGGAGAAGGGGCATTACCTGAGCATTTTGATTTTGGGCATAGACCACAGGCTCTTTTGTTTCTGCAGATACCGTATCAAAAAATGCAGAAAAAACGCCCGCATGTACCGAGAACGGAATTACGACAGCGAGTACCAAAAGACCAAACTCAAACGCGAGTTGGTAGGTATGTATATATGTCATCTGTCCTTTAAGGGATACTTTGTACCCAGAACGAGAATCGTGTGAGAAATGTGTTATAAGCGATTGTTATGGACTCTCCGCCTGTAAACCACTACGGTAATTTCTGAAACAAAAAGAGCGAACTTTGGAAGGCGCTCCGTGCAGTACCCACAAGAGATACGGTTACATGATAGCGGAGTAGGAGGGAGGGTCAACCTTGCAAAAAGGTCTTTTCCACAGCCCAGTGGGAGTGGTGTTTCTGACGCTTAAAATAGGGGTATTTAAGGTATTGCGGTATCATTTTTTTATGGTCTAATTTTTTAATGTTTTTTCTTATCCCCAAAATGAGCGCGAGAGCATCGCATGCTATAGTTGATGCCACATTCACTTTTTTTGATATATGGATCACCTTGATGGACTCAATGACGCACAACGAAATGCGGTAATAACAACTGAAGGACCTCTGCTTGTACTCGCGGGGGCAGGATCAGGAAAAACCCGCGTAATTACTCACCGGATTATCAATCTTATCCTGCAGGGTGTACCACCAGAGCGTATTTTGGCAGTGACATTTACCAACAAAGCCGCAAAAGAAATGCGCGAGCGTGTGATGGATTTGATTCATACACACCAAGGAGGGGAGCGAGCGACTGAAAGTGGCGTGCCTTTGGTGACCACCTTCCATGCACTTGGTGTGCGTATGCTCCGAGAGCATCATGAGGTTTTTGGTTTGCGTAAACAGTTTGTGATTTATGATAGAAGTGACTCTACAAGCGCTATAAAGAAGGCTATGGAGCGCGCAGGGCAAGACCCGAAGCAATTTGAACCACGCAAAATCCTCTCGATGATTTCGCGCGCAAAGGGAGATGCCGTGAGCCAGACAGACTTTAAAGCGGAGGCGCGTACCTATCCTGAGCGAGTGACCGCTGATGTATGGATACACTATGAAGCAATTTTAAAAGAAAATCATGCACTTGATTTTGATGACCTTCTTGCAAAGACACTCTCTATGCTGAAGAGTCATCCGCCAATTCTCGAAGAATATCGAAGGCGCTTTACCTACGTCCATATCGACGAGTATCAGGACACCAACCGTGTACAGTATGAAATAGCGCGGCTTATTGTGGGGGAGAGAGCAAACCTCTGTGTAGTGGGGGATGTCGACCAAAACATCTACTCATGGCGTGGTGCTGACATCAAAAACATTTTGCAGTTCGAGCGACATTTTCCCAATGCAAAAATTATTATGCTCGAGGAAAACTATCGCTCCACGCAAACCATCATCACCGCCTCGAACGATATCATTGAAAAGAATGTAAATCGCCCACAAAAGAAAGTATTTACCAAAAATCATGAGGGTGAACTCATCTCACTCTATGCAGCTATGGGTGGCCAAGAAGAGGCTGAGTATGTCGCGCTCACTGCAAAAGATTTGATAAAAAATGGTGTATTTCCTTCTGAAATTGCCATTCTCTTCCGCACCAATTTCCAATCACGCGCACTTGAAGAAGCATTTATCAATTACGATGTACCATACCAGATGCTTGGTACAAAATTCTTTGAACGTAAAGAAGTAAAGGACGTACTTTCGTTTCTCCGCTTTGCACTCAACCCCGACAGTAATGCAGACTTGGTACGTATCATCAATACGCCACCGCGTGGTATTGGTAAAGTAACGCTTATGAAAATCGTGGAAGGGAAGCGTGCTGAACTTCCCGGGAAAACGGGAGAGAAAGTCGATGCGTTTTATCGCATGGTGGAAGAAATCGCCACCTACGCGAAGGAGCACCCTGTCCATGAGACCCTCGCCTTCATTATGAAGCATACTGGCATGGAGGCTGAGTACAAAACGGGTGGAGAAGAGGGGCTTGAACGCCTTGAAAACGTACGCGAACTCGTAACTCTCGGCACCAAGTATCAGGAATATGGGCCCGAAGAGGCTATCGAGCACCTCCTTGAAGACTCAGCGCTTGGAAGCGACCAGGATGAGATGAAAGAAAAGGAAGAACTCGACGCTGTGCGTCTGATGACCATCCATTCCTCAAAAGGGCTTGAGTTCCCGTACATCTTTATTACAGGGCTCGAGGAAGGACTCTTCCCCCATGAACGACTTGGTGACGAAGGAATTGATGAAGAGGAAGAGCGACGACTCTTCTACGTAGCGCTCACACGTGCAAAAAAGAAAGTATTTCTCTCGTACGCGCATATTCGTACCATTTTTGGGACACAGCGGGTAAATGTGCCCTCTTCTTTCCTCCGCGACATTAGAAGCGAGCTTCTCGAAAGCAAAAACCCCGCCGAATCCGGCTTTGAGCGTACTATTTATCTGGATTAGTTGCTATACTGTCCTGAACTTTTGTAGCATATGCAATTTCTGAATAGGGAGAATTTTTACGTTGTGAATTCATTTTTAGCAGGCTTTTCAATCATGGTGGTTGAATTGATTTCTTCACGTATTGTTGCTCCTATATTAGGAGCCTCGGTCTTTACGTGGACATCAGTCATTGGTTTAACCCTTCTTGGTCTCGCTATTGGTGGCTGGATTGGTGGAAAAATTGCCGACACAATAGAGGGCAATAGGCCTCTCCCTATAGCATTACTTAGTTCATCACTATTTATTGCACTCATTCCTAAGTTTGCTGAATGTACTGACTTTATAACTAATGCATCAAATTCGATACTTGTTCTTAATTTGCTTTTGTCATGCTATCTTTTTTTTATTCCTGCGTGTGCAATTGGCACCATACAACCTTTGCTTTTAAAAAAATATACTGATACATTCTCAACTATAGGGACAAAATACGGCACATTGTCTGCCGCATGGTCAGTTGGGAGTATGCTTGGTGTGTTTCTTACAGGATTCTTTTTAATATCAGTAATTGGGAGCACTGAGACCATATGGCTCGTTTCAGGTATATTATTCCTATTGGGTATTACCTATGTATTCTCAGACACGTTATTATTACTCATATTTATAGTTACTCTACTAAGTACCATAGCACTTTTTTATGTTACAAAACCTCCTTTACAAAAAAATGTTCTCTTTGAGAAAGAAACTGATTATTACAGTGCTAAGGTAATAGATACATACCTCCCAACGCTCGGGGAATCGAGAATTTTACTTTTAGATTTAGATATACATAGTGTCGACTCAAATCATCCAAATACGCTTACCTATACCGATATGCAACCGGTTTTTTCGTACATCAAAGATGAAATTAACGATATCCTTGTGCTTGGCGCTGGTGCGTATACACTACCTAAGCATTTTAGTGAGCACTATCCCGACGCACATATTACGGTGATTGAAACTGATCCTGAAATGATATCAATTGGTAATGAATTTTTTAATTTAGAACAATATCCAATACATACTGAGATTACCGATGCAAAACTTTTCATACAAAAAGACTCCAATACCTACGATGTTATTTTTGGAGATACCTATAATTCATACATTTCTGTTCCTTGGTATCTCCTCACCACCGAATGGAATACCCAGGTGCGAGAAAGACTCAATAAAAATGGTATCTACGCAATCAATTTTATAGGCTCTATTGATGGTGATGGTGCTCATCTTACTGAAAGTATCACAAATACTTTTAAAAAAACATTCCCAAATTACTATGTCTTTTCGTTTGGACAGGGACCTACGGCAGTTCAAAATATAGTTTTGGTGGGCATAAATGGGGATAATATCCTCACGGAAAAAGAACTCGTGAAGAGACTTGGACGTGATGGATATACTTTACTCGCGCGTACGGTTACTTCTCGCAAATCAATAAATGATTCCTCTTCTATCATACTTACTGATGATTATAGTCCTATTGAGCAACTAATGTCGCCAATTATGATGAATTATTTCCCCAAAAACCTACGTCAAATACAGCAAATTATGTCAGAAATGAGTACATGAGCGAAAAACTACCAAAATTAGAGGCAAAAAAGTCACTTGGGCAGCATTTTCTCAATAATACCCATGTTCCTATCCTCATGGCAGAGGCGGGTGGGGTAGAAAAAGGTGATATTGTGCTTGAAATAGGGCCAGGAACAGGGGTTTTAACCCGTGAATTACTCAAAAAGGGAGCAAAGGTGGTTGCTATCGAGGCTGATATACGTGCAATAGAGTCTCTTAAAGGATCGTTTGATACTGAAATAAAGGCTCAAATACTTACTATTGTGCATGGAGATGTGCGCACATTAGACCTCTCTGCGCTTGGCCTACGACCACACGCATACAAACTCATCGCCAACATCCCGTATTACCTCTCAGGACTCCTCTTTCGCATGTTTCTTGAACATGAAATCCAGCCTTCAGATATGATCTTTTTGGTACAACGCGAGGTGGCAGAGCGTATTGCCCGAGATAAGAAGGAATCTTTACTCTCGCTTTCGATAAAGGTATTTGGTACACCGAAGTACATTAAAACGGTCGGGAAGGGCAATTTTACCCCTCCCCCAAAGATAGATTCAGCAGTTATCGCCATCAGAAACATCTCAAAGGATAATTTCATACACATCCCCCAAACATTCTTTTTTTCTGTACTCCATGAAGGATTTAAGTCAAAGCGCAAGCAACTCTTTGGTAATCTTTCCACACTCATCGAACGAGAAAAACTTCTACACATCTTTTCCACACTTGGTATCTCAGAGAAAATTCGTGGGGAAGATCTCTCTCTTCCAGAATGGCTCACACTCGCTAAAATGCTCTATACACATATTCATCCCCACATAGATTCACAGAGTTAACCACAGGTTTTACCAACAGATGTCCACATTCAGTAGCATGCCTTGCTATACTATATGAGTAATATTCTTTCCTGTGAAAGGCATTGTACGTATAGGAGGAGCACTTGGTGTAGGGGTTATCATCATCCTTGGAGCTTTAAATGTGTCCAATGCAAAAAATACTGATGTGTCTGACTTGGTGGTTGTAACTGCGGCTCCAGAGCGCAATTACATCGAATCCACTGACTCCGATGGGGATGGTATCAAAGATTGGGAAGAAAATCTTGGTGCTCGGTTCACTGAAATAGTTTCCTCAGCATCTTCATCAGTACACACACAAACTGATGATACCTATACTCCTCCCACCACCCTTACAGGGAAATTTTCTGAAGCATTTTTCAAGGACTACCTTGATGGAAAAATAAAAGGTGAGGATTTTAGTGATCCGACAAAATTTATTGGTAATGCAATATCAGCAATCGAGAAAAACACCCAAAGTTCAAGACATTCACGTCTTGAACTGACTATTGTACCCACCACATTTGATGCAGTTAACACCTACGGTAATGAGCTCCCGACTATCATGCAAAAGCATACATCGTATGTTGAAAATGAGGTCGATGTTCTTCAGGCAGCTCTCGATATACATGACCCTGCACCACTCGCACAACTCACACCCGTTCTTGCTATGTATACCAAGACCATTGAGGAGGTGCTCCCTATGAATGTCCCTGAGGTTCTCGTTGAGGAGCACCTCGCGTTTTTAAACGCCTGCGAAGCGCTCGCGACCGATATTCGCGCCTTTCAAGTTGCATTTGACGATCCACTCTATGCTCTTGCGCGCCTCGAAAAATTTAATGACGATAAGAAAGCATTTTTCTATTCCTTGAGAGATCTTTCCGCAGCGATTAAAGCAGAGGGAGTAACTTATATGAATGACGAGCCTGGCGCTTTCTTTTACTTATTTGAAAATCTACAATGAACAATTTCTTTACACAGCATTCGAAAGTGTTTTCTTCCCTTATCGCAGGGGTACTTGTCTTGAGTTTCGTATTAGCACCAGTAGCGATAAATAAGTATGGTGAATCTCACCTTAAAACAGTCGAAGCGACTGTTGTTGAAGATGTATTGAACCAACCTTCGAACTGGGGGACCTGGCTTGCCGGTCTTGCAACTAAAGCATACACCGCTCTTACTTCTTCCTTAATGAATAATCTATACGTCAAGGAATACATCCAAGACGGTACCGCATGGGCACTCACCAATCTCGTACTCGAGGAAATGATAAAAAGCACCACGCGATGGGTAGCATCAGGTTTCCAGGGAAGTCCTGTTTTTGTGACTGACCTACAAGGATTTGTAATGAATTTGGGAGACAAGATTGCTGGTGATTTTATCTATGGATCCAGTCTTGCCGCCCTCTGTTCTCCTTTTAAACTTAATATCCAATTTGCACTTGATTTACAATACAGCAGAACAAGATCATATAAAGCACAATGTACTCTTACGAGCGTGGTGAACAATGTGAGTAATTTCATGGAGGGTGATTTCCTTTCGGGTGGATGGAATGAGTGGTTTAGAATGACTCAAATTCCAGGAAACAATCAGTATGGTGCCCTCATGGAGGCACAAGCAGGGATGTCTGCAACGATTCGCAACGCGCGCAATGAAGAAGTGAAGCTCCTTGATTTTGGTAAAGGACTTATGTCACTCAAAGATGCCAATGGAAAAATTATTACTCCCGGCACCTCTATTGAATCGTCTTTGAATGAAGCTATCAATACACCAGGAAAGCGTCTTACGGTAGCGGATGAAATAAATGAACTTCTTGGTACCCTCTTTTCACAACTCGTAAAAACGGTACTCTCAAGTGGTTCAGGTGGTTTGGCTGGTTTGGGTAACGGCGGGAGCAACGAAGCCTACTGGAACAATATGAGTGCACAGAGTGCTCAACAAGGGTTATCGAGTGGTGGTGGTGTGTTTGCAACTGCTCTTAATACCGTGAATGAGAACCTCAATCTTCAAAATGCTATTATTTCAAACATTTCTGCCATGAGTATTTGGACAAGTTCCTGTAATACTGGCGGCCTCTCACCGACACTTTCTTCGTATCTTGCAAATGCGGAAGCGGCAAAAACTTCTGATACAGACATCATCAACACCATTAACACGTTCCAGTCAGATTACAATGCTCTTGGTAATGGTAATACTGCCCTTATTGCAAAATATGGTGGTTCATCTGTCAACGAAGCGCAGTTGATACTTATAAACCAGTACAATGCATATACAAATTCTGGTGTTATTCCAACTATGGATACAAATATTTCACTACAGACGACCGCGGTCCCTGCTATCAATAATGAGATACAGGCTTTGAAGCAATACTACGAGCAAGCATGTTCATCAGTTGGAACCGGATAACATATGACTATTACTATGATTTCTTCAACACTCAATATCAAACTCACAAAAAGCGCTTTTGCATTTGTTTTTGGTATATTACTTTTTGTGCCAATTACGATAGAGAAGGCCCCGGTATCCCACTCGTTTATTTCTAGCATGGACGAAACATCGTATATTGGACTCAATCTCAGCCCTGCTACGGTACATGCACAAACACAATCAGGATTTGCAATGCCAGAAAAGAAAGATTCTTCAGATATGGATTTATGGCCTAAAGCAGTCACTTTTGTTGGTAACCTTGTTCTTGGTATTGGTGCATTCTTTGCATGGGCGACAGGAAATCTACTTGATTACTCCCTCCAAAGTCTTGTTTTTGGAATGGGCGATTTAATAAATAATCAAGGAGTTGGTATCGCAATTGATGCAGCATGGAAAGTCATTCGCGACTTTTGTAATCTTGCATTTATATTTGGTTTTATCTATCTGGGTATTCGCACTATTATTGACCCCGACAGTTCTTCGGTAAAACGTACCCTCTCACAAATAATCATAGGTGCGTTCCTTATCAACTTTAGTCTGTATATAGCAAAGTTTATTATTGATTTTTCAAACTTTACTGCATACTCTATCTATAACGCGATGGTGGTTGGTGACGGTTCAATATCCACCTTTATGTTTAAGATGTTAGGAGTAACAACATTCTATTCAGGTCTTCAGATTGATACCACAGTGTATCAAAATTTAACGGGGACAGGAATTTTAGCCTATTATCTTGTGGGCATGCTCTTGCTTCTTGTTGCTGCTTTTGTATTCCTTGCTACTGCAATACTTCTTGTAACTCGTTTTGTTGCACTGGTATTCCTTATGATTGCCTCACCGGTACTTTTTGCCGCAACTGTATTTCCACAAACTGAATCTACCGCAAAGAAGCTTTGGGGGAAACTTCTTTCATATTCATTTTTTGCGCCACTATACTTGTTTCTTACACTCATTTCATTACTAATTATGGATGCATTTGTAAAGACAATGGCAGGAACTAAAAAATTATCTGCAGCTTTGACGGGAAGTCCAGCAGCAATGGATTCATTTGGTGTAGTGGTCAGTTTTGTAGTGGTTGCATTTTTCCTTATTGAATCATTGCTCATTTCAAAAAAACTTGGTGTCGCAGGTTCAGATGCAATGATTGGGTGGGGGCAGAAACTTAAGGGAAATGCTCAAAGCTTTGTTGGAAGAAACACTATAGGAAGAATTGGTGAATATACAAACCGAAAAATTCAAGATGCACGAGAAAGCGGGAGTACATCACGACGTGCACTGGGATGGGTTGGTTCCGCAACAGTTGGGGGTGCTGCGAACGCTGCTGCGGGTGCTAAATGGGGAGGTTCTCAATCACGTAATGATGCCAAAAAGGAGGATCAAGAACTCGACCGAAAGCGTGCAAAAGTAATAGAGGTTGGAAAGATATCTAACACAGTCTCTGAAAGTACTCGTCTTGACAAAGAACGAAGGAAGGTTGAAGCAGATGCTTCAGCAACACAAGCACAGAAAGATGCTGCGCGTAAAGCTAGTGAAGATGCAGATATGCGTATGGAACGTGCACTTGCTGGAGCATCCACCGAGCAAACTCTTGATCTTCTTAAAAAACATAAGAATGGTGATGAACGAGATACCATTGTCGCCAATCTCTCAGCAAGCCAGTTTGATAGTGTCATGAAGTCAAAACCAGAAGACCTTGATGATGCAAAGAAAGAGGAGTTACGCTCACAACGTTCAGCTGCAGTTCAGAAACGACTTGTTGATACAGAGAACCGTAAACACACTGCAGCGGGTACCCCCCCAACAGCAACTATTGGAGATGTTATTGGAAAGGCGGACGCCAAAGAACTCGATGCGATGGACTTTGAAACTGTTGTACTTGCTAATGCAGGAAAATTGTCGAGCAAACAGGTTGATGATATGTCGCTCACACCAACTGCTAAAAATCG
>CAZMYZ010000005.1:0-29072 GCA_964570795.1 uncultured Candidatus Saccharibacteria bacterium | reverse complement strand
CAACAAAAGCGTGCCACTGCCTACAGGGGAGCACCACAAACAATAAAAGATCAATATGGAAACATAGCACTTGGTGATATTCTCGAGTCAATTTCTCTCAGCCAGTCACTTTCTCCAGAAAAACATCGAGATTTTGTAAACTTGATTGGTGATTATATTCTTGATATTTTTTCAAAGAATATCGTTGAGGAAAAACTAACTTCTGAAATTGGCATCGCACCCAGCGATGCAAAAACTGCACTCTCCGCAATCAATAGTTTTCTCACCGGGATTACGAGTACCCCCAATGTACCTGAGGCACCAAAAGATCTTAAGGAAAAACTTGAGTTACGCCCAGAAGTTGCGCCGCAATCTGAAAGTGTTCCCGTGGCAGAAGGTGGTGTACGTCCGCTTACCCGCGATGAGGTTTTGCGTGCACTTTCGCCTGCGCGCACGATGGCAGGGGACATTGCCTCCCTCTCCAAAGGAACGTCGGCATCTACAAACACTCCGCCCGTACCTCCTCCACCACCCACACAAGGAGCCTAGTGTGGTGAATGATGGTGCTATCCGCACGCACGCCTTCGGCGTGCGTGCGGACTGAGGTACAATACACATATGCGATTTGAGGTTCCACAATTCATTGAAATTGAAGACAAGATTGTTGGTCCATTAACGTGGAAACAGTTTGTATATCTTGCAGGAGCGATTGGTCTTATTATCGCTTTATTTCTCAGTGACTTACATTTTCTTATTTTCATTCTTATCAGTCTGCCTGTTGGAGCGCTTGCAGGAGCGCTAGCATTTCACCGCATTAACAATCGTCCCTTTTCTGTTTTTCTTGAATCAGTAGTAAAGTTTTTTACTCATACACGATTGTATCTTTGGCGACGAGAAATAGAGCAAGAAATCGTCGTAAAAGAAGAGCAAAGAGACTCTACTCCACCAAAGGAAAACCTTATACACTCACAATCCATACACACACTTTCACGCAAACTAGACCTTCCACTCCCTGAATAATCTATGGCAACACAACCCCCAACACAAAAATTTGTTCCTATTAAAGATATTCACGATGATGTGGTTGTTCTCAAAGATGGGCAACTTTGTATGGTACTTCTTGCTTCTTCGGTCAACTTTGCACTGAAGTCTACTGAGGAGCAACAAGCAATATTGTCTCAATTCCAAGCATTTCTCAACTCGATTGATTTTTCGCTTCAGGTATATGTGCAATCTCGCCGCCTTGATATTCGTCCGTATCTTGAAATGCTTAAGACACGTGAAGTACTTCAAGATAATGACCTTATGCGTATCCAATTGCGTGAATATATGGAGTTTATCTCTACCTTTACCTCTCAGGTGGAGATTATGACAAAAAACTTCTTTGTGGTAGTACCGTATTCGCCAGTTGGTGTTGAAGTGAAAGGAATATCTCGTTTCCTTAAACCAACTCAAAACAAAGAATCTCGTGCAGATAAATTCTTTGAGGACCGCACACAACTTGAACAGCGTGTCTCAGTGGTAGAACAGGGACTTGCGCGTATTGGTATTCGCACTGCACCCTTAGGCACTGATGAACTTACCGAGTTGTACTATCACATTTTTAATCCTGACGATTTATCAAAGGCACCAAAAGCTTAGTTATGCGACTTACTGATTTTATTCAACAAAAAAAGAGTGAGGCTGCGGAAGCAGCACCAACGAATACACCACTCACCACACCGGACATTGTTGCCCCTTCAGCAATCAACGTCACTCCGCGAGACATCAATATCAGCGGTCGTTACTCGCGTATCTTTTTTGCCGTATCCTACCCGCGCTATCTCAATGATGGTTGGCTTGAACCAATTCTCAATATGGAACGTGAAATCGATGTTTCTATTGTGATTCATCCTATTGATACCACTGAAACACTTAAAAAATTCCAAAAAAAGGTGGCTGAGGTGCAGAGCCAAATCAATGAACGCGCAAATAAAGGGATGGTGCGTGACCCACAACTCGATGCTGCATATCGCAACCTTGAGGAACTCCGTGACAAACTCCAGCAAGCAGAGGAAAAACTCTTTAACGTAGGCCTTTACATAGCAATTTATGGAGACTCAGAAACAACGCTCGACAAAATTGAGGCTGAGGTAAAGGGTTCGCTCGATACGCGTCTTATTTACATGAAGCCTGCCCTCTTCCAACAAGAAGACGGTTTTGTGAGTGTACTTCCTATCCTCACCGATAAACTCCTTGTACATAGCAAATTCAACTCATCCCCACTTTCTAGTTTTTTCCCTTTTATCTCCTCCGACCTCACTTCCGATACCGGTATCTTGTATGGCATCAATCGCCAAAATGGCTCGCTTATTCTTTTCGACCGATTTAAACTCACCAACTACAACTCGGTGACCTTTGCTACTTCGGGGGCAGGGAAGTCATATACGACAAAACTCGAGATTCTTCGCTCCCTCATGTTTGGTACCGAGGTTATTGTCATCGACCCTGAGCGAGAGTATGAATATCTCGCTGAAGCAACAGGAGGAAAATTCCTTAATATCTCACTCTCTTCAAAACACCATATCAATCCTTTTGATCTACCTATTCCACTTCCTGATGAAGATCCAAAAGACCTTCTCCGTTCACACATTATTGAATTGGTAGGACTTTTTAGGCTTATGCTTGGTGGACTTACTCCTGAAGAGGATTCGGTTATTGATAACGCACTCCATGAAGTGTATGCGCTCAAGGATATCACTGGCTCTGGTGATTATCGTGATCTCACTCCACCACTCCTCACTGACTTTGAAATGGTACTTGCCGGTATGGAGGGAAGTGAATCGCTTGTGCAACGTCTTACCAAATACACTTCAGGTACCTGGGCAGGCTTTATGAATGAATCTACCAATGTGGATATCAATCAGAAGTTCATTGTGTTCTCGCTTCGCGATATGGAAGAGGAACTCAAAACCATTGCAATGTACATCGTCACCAACCACATCTGGGGTGCGGTGCGTCGGGAACTCAAAAAGCGACTTCTCGTCATTGACGAGGCGTGGTGGATGCTCAAGTCAGAAGATACTGCGGCGTTCCTCCACAACATGGCTAAACGTGGACGTAAATACTACCTGGGTCTTTCTACTATTACCCAGGATGTAGATGACTTCCTCCGATCACCGTATGGAGTACCAATGATTACAAATTCCTCCATTCAGCTTCTCATGAAACAATCGCCCACCGCTGTGGATACGCTGCAGAGCGTTTTTAATCTTACTGACGAGGAAAAATTGATGCTTTTGGAGTCGAGTGTTGGGGAAGGTATTTTCTTCCTCGGACTTAAACATGTGGCAATTAAAGTACTCCCCTCATATACCGAAGACCAAATTATCACCTCAGACCCATCACAATTACTCCAAATTAGGCGTGCCCGCGAAGAACTGGGTGGTATTGTATAAATCATATGCCAGAAGAATCACGCGATACAAGGCGAGGTATACAGAATGTACAACAGCGTGTATCTGATATACCGAGCCGTGAGACAGTAGGAGAACGCCATTTACGTGGCGGGAAATGGGGGCCAAAGGCAGCTAATGATGCTGAGGTTATCCAGGCCGCCAATGATGAATATGCATACGCTATTGCAGTTGCTGAAATTGAGGAACAAGAAACACAACAACAATCCCGTATACAGCACGCAATACGAGAGAAAGCGAAGAAGATGCTTCTTAAGAATGCGTTAGTGAAAAAAACACTATTGGCTCGACTATCAATACGCTCCACTCTTTGGTATGTCTTTATAGCATATCTCTTACAAGTCGTTTTTGCGGTTGGTGCACTTGTTGGTTTAGGAATAATGGGTTTAGCAAGTTCTAATGTAGTTACCAAATTCATTGCAAGCCTTACCCCACTTGAACCACTTGGTTTAATGTGTCTTGGCTTAGGGGTAATGCTCAGTTTGGTTGTACTTATTGGATATCTTATATTTTTCCGTTTTCTTGGTATTTCTATACTTCAAAACTCTATCCTATTTTCTGTCACAATCGTTTGTTTTTTTGGGAGTTTCGCTCCGGGTGCAAGTTTATTTCCTTGGCTTGTGTGTTGGGTTATCTATATATCCTTATCCAGTTCAGTCGAATAAACTTATATTGGTACGTGATACACTATAAGAGTATGCTACACATAGTCTCACATCATTTTAATACAACATTGTTTTGGTTGATTATTTTTGTTTCGACACTATATTTCTCGCTTCCCATACACACCTCAGCACAAACCCCTTCTTTCGTGGGGAATAGCATTTATCTTGAATCAGCACCACAATACCCAGAGCCAAACAGTGCCGTTACGGTGTCTCTCAATGATTATAGTGTGGATGCTCTTGGAGCAACTATTTTTTGGTATATAAATGGGATAGAGCAGACCTCAGCAAAAAATTCTCGGTCTATAGAAGTACCGACATATACCCTTGGTTCAGAAGAAATCGTAAAAGTTGTTTTGACTCGACCCGGCTCTCCAGACCTTTCATCTTCACTCACTATATCTCCTGTAGTAATTGATCTTATTGTCGAAGCAGACACCCATGTGCCTGTATTTTATAAGGGACGAACACTTCCGAGTAAAGACTCGCCGATGCGCGTTATTGCATTAGTACATGATGTAAGTGGTAGTATTAAAAACGAGTATACGTATAAATGGTCTGCAGGGGACTCAGTCCTCTTTGGTGGACCCTTGAAAGGCAAAAATATTATTAATTATACAATGCCGCACTTTACGGATAGTGAGATCACTGTTCAGGTGTTTGACACGAAGGGAAATACTGTTGGGAAAAAGACTGTGTCAATAGGTGCTGTTGACCCACAATTGTATTTTTACGAATATAGTTCACTTCGAGGACTTTCGGAGCGCGCTGCATCAAATCAACTCCCATTCATTGGAGACGAAATGACGCTTTTTGGCGAACCATATTTTATAAATGCACACATGGATGAGGGCGAGGCTACTTTTGAGTGGATGATTGACAACAACCCAACCACTCCAAACATTTCTGCACCAAACGCAGTTACTCTTAGTCGCACCGGCGAAGGGGGAAGTGCAACGATTTTATTACGTATTGTCACTCTGAGTAGTATTCCACAATTTGTATCAAAACAACTACAACTGATATTTTAATTATGAATTCAACACTCTATCGCTACACACATACACGTATTACTATGGTCATTATGGGATTTTTGTATTTCGGTGTTGCAACACCAGTTTTTGGAGCAGGGACATATGTTCCACTCGTAGGTATTCCTGGGATAAGTGGCACACCGTCACTTCCTGACTACATTAACAAAATATACATCCTCATTATTGCTATTGGTGTACTTATTGCAATTATGCGCATTGCTTTTGCTGGTGTGAAATATAGCATGTCAGGCGTCATTACTGATAAATCAGATGCAAAAAAGGATATAAAGGGTGTGCTTCTTGGGCTTGCCATCCTTCTTTTGCCTGCCTTAGTTCTTAATACTATTAACCCCGACCTGCTCCGTCTCAACTTCCTTGATACTGCACCAAAAATAAATATGGCAACCGGGGGAGTAGTTCAAGATAATGGCGCTGGTTTAACTGAGATGAAAGTTACTTGCAGAGCAGATGGCACTACATCGACTTGCGCAGACCAGTGTACAGCACTAAAGGGTGTACTCTCAAAACCAACCTCAGATCCGTACGACACTATATGTACCTATAAAATGGGAATGGAAGTATAACCTGACATATCTTTAATATATGAAAAAAACTATAGTTATAATTCTCGGCGTACTACTACTGATACTTATTGTGGGGGTGTGGGCGTATCTTTTTGCATACGGTACCCCAAAGAATGGCAGTGACATATTTGCACAATTTGGTGTCAGCAGAGATACAGAAGTTACCACACTTCCCGAAAACTCAAATATTGATGTGGGGAATCTCGATACTTTAGGCACTCCACAAGCCCTCAAACAATTAACCACACGTCCTGTGGCAGGAGCTGCTTTTTCAGAAGATGCCTTACTCTATGTAGAGCAAGGGACTGGGCATATATATCTCATTGATTTACAAAATGGGTCTGAAACACTCATTAGCGGAACAACTATCCCTGGTACTCGTAATGCTCTTTTCTCACCAGAAAGTACCTATGTAGCAATAACTACAATTGACGGAGATGTATCGAAAACACTTGTAGGAAAAATTCAATTAGGGAATCAATTTTCGGGTATATCACTCCCTGATAATGCTGATAACATTACATTTGCAAATGCCTCGGGAACATTGGAGTACACACTTACTGATGGTTTTGGTACGATAGGGTATTCATATAACATACCTAAGGAAGTTGGTACAGAAGTTTTTGCACTTCCACTTCGGGATATTGAAGTACTTTGGGGAAATCCCACGTACGTTTATACCACCCCTTCGGCAACTCAGGTTGGATATATATACCGCGTAGTGAAAAATGATTTACTATTTGTTACCAATGGTGCACCAGGACTTATGGGTTTCCGAAACAGCACAGATCTTATAGTAACAAAAAATAATGGCAGGAATGTATATTCACAAAGAATAGATATCGATGGGCAGATGGCGTTACAAAGTGTTCCGTATATACCCGAAAAGTGTATTAGTGGTTCAACATTTACATATTGTGCAGTTCCAAAAAGTGAACTTGGGGATTCTTCCTTCCCAGACGATTGGTATATGGGGACTGTTTCATTCGATGATGTATTGTGGAGTATTGATACCTCCAACAATAGTGCTCTCTCGCTTGTTGATTTTAAGTATGTAAGCGGGCGTGAGATAGATGTATTTAAAATTGGTGCAGACAAGGAAGGGAAGCGTGTATATCTCATCAATAAAAACGACAACACCCTCTGGCTCTTTGATACCACAGTATCCAATCCTTCAATGTAACCAAAAAGAACGGGTAGTACGAAAAAACAGCCTTTGGGCTGTTTTTTCATGAGTGTTAGGTGTCTTCTATTTGGTTGCAGGAGGAAGCTTCAATCCTTTGTGGCGCACGATATATTCCTGACCAATCGACACAATGTTGCTGATGGTGAAATAGAGTGCAATAGCAGCAGAAATGGTGTATGCCACTACAAAGATAAGAATAGGCATCACGTACTTCATTTGAATATGCATACTTCGCGCGAAATCGTCTTTGAAATTAGGGAGCGCTTTGGGGTCGCGTGGCTTTTGTGGGGGAAGGGTGAGGTGGGTGAGAATGTACTGAGTTGCTCCCGCAAGAGCCGCGAGGGGAAGACTTTTTGCAGTAATATCCATAAACCCAAGGAAAATCATGTTGACAGTCTCAGGATTTGGAATAAATGAATAGAGTAAAGCAGTATTAATATCAGGCAATTTAACACCACCCCCTGAAAACACTGAAAGGTAAAGCGCAATAATAATAGGTATTTGGAGAAAAAGTATAAGAATACTTGCAAAGGGGTTTACCTTTGCTTCACGGAAAAGCTCCATGGTCTTTACCGCTTGCACCTCGCGTTGATCCTTGAAATCCTCTTTTATTTTAGCAAGTTTAGGCTCGAGTACACGCATGGCGAGTTGTGTGCGCGCTGCCTTGAGTGAGACGGGGAGAAGCACCAATTTCACGAGTATTACGGTGCAGATGATTGCAAGCCCCACATCGCCATTTCGTACAACATCAATAAAAAATATAAGGCTGTTGTATACAGGGTCAAAGAAAAAAGTGTGCCAAATTGAACTCATATAAGTGTACTTGTGTTACTAATATTATTTTTGCAGTGTATTGAGACGTGTATATATTTCTGACTTAAGGGAGGTGTATGCGATGTTCTCCACGCCTTTTTTGGTCAAAAAAATAAATACCCCCCGCACTCCCGTTTCTGCGCGGTAGTGTCTCACAATATCATATATTCGCCTGCGAATCTTGTTCCGCACTACTGCACGATTAGATACCTTTTTTGAGACCACCACTGATACATGAAGTGCTTCAAGTGGGGCGTATACCATCGTAAAGGAAGGGGAGTGATGTCGCTTACCCACAGAAAAAAAACGACTGAATGCTGCTCTGCTCAATCGTTCTTTTTTAGGAAGCATATGCTTAGTATAGCGCACTATATCTCGGTATAGTATGAAACGTAACATAATGTAAAAAGGCGCGTGAGCGCCTTTTTACTTAGACGCTCAGTTTTGCGCGTCCCTTACGACGACGTGCGGCAAGCACCTTGCTGCCTGTTGCTGTTGCTGAACGCACGAGAAACCCGTGAGTTGTTGCGCGCTTTCGCTTCTTTGGTTGATAGGTTCGTTTTGGCATATATAAATGTATGTGGCACACACTCTACACTACAAACTCTATTTAATCAATACATCGATAATACGGGGAAGGGGCTTATGTTTGACAAACAGGTTATACATGACTCTCCCCATCATATACACACACCCTATACACACCCCATACTATATGCCCCATTTTTTGAATATTGTTTACACTTTTCCTCAGGCACGTATAATACTTCTTGTCGTTTAGCATTTCCTCTATGCGTTCTATGAGTTCCATTTCAAACATCTCAACAAATATCATACAAACTGAGCAGATTGACGTAAAAAAACTCTGGGATGACGCGCTCGTCAGCATAGAACTCTCCATTACTTCAGCTAATTTTAAGACATGGTTTCGTGATACACAGATTGTGTCGGTAGAGGACGGGACAGTGACCCTTGGTGTTCCAAGTGTTTTTGTACGCGATTGGGTTTCTGATAAATTCCAAACACTTATTCTTAAGACGCTCCGTGACCTTACCCCTCACGCGCGTAGTATTGAATATGCAGTAGTACAGCGCACTGATCGTAAACCGGAATCATCACGCAAACAAACAGTAAATGCAGCACTTCCCCTTGAGGAGTACTACATCAATAAGAGCGATAACCTCAATCCAAAATATATTTTTGATAATTTTGTTGTAGGACCTTTTAATGAACTTGCACACGCAGCAGCGCGCACAGTAGTCAACAAGCCTGGTATCGCGTACAACCCTCTCTTTGTCTATGGAAAGACAGGGCATGGTAAAACCCACCTCATACAGGCTGTCGGAAACCAACTAAAACGTGTAGGGAAAAAAGTATTCTATGTCACCAGTGAGCGCTTCACGGTGGATTATATGAATGCACTCCAAAATGGTACTGCAAACAGTTTTAAAGATAAATACCGTCAGTATGACGTGCTTATTATGGACGACGTACAGTTTTTGATGAATAAAGAAAAGACGCAAGAGGAACTTTTCCATCTTTTTAACTCAATGCACGATAATAATAAGCAGATTGTATTCTCTAGTGATGTACATCCTGCTCTTATGTCAAATATGGAAGAGCGCCTCCGCTCACGCTTTGCGCAGGGAATGATTGTGGATATCCCTGAGCCTGATTTTGAATCTCGTGGTGCTATTTTGCGCTCAAAAGCGGCTCAAAATAGCCTTACTTTAAGTGATGATGTTGTAGAGCATCTCTCACACACTATTGATGGCAATGTGCGCGAACTCGAAGGGGCACTCAATACTATTTTATGTCAATCACAACTTTTAGGGCGCGCACTCAACCTCGATGAGGTGAAGATGCTTATAAAAAACAGTACGCGACCACGTAAATCACTCGCGGTATCAGATGTTGTAGATAAGGTTGCTCGGTACTTCGATATTGATCCTGCAAGTATTTATGAAAAAACACGCCGTAAGGAGGTGGTGAAACCACGGCAACTCATTATGTATATCCTCCGTGAAGATTTCCAAGTTTCCTATCCTGCAATCGGGCAGAAGCTTGGTGGTCGCGACCATACTACCGTGATTCACTCATGTGAAAAAATTAAACATGAAGTGAAAGAAAGTTCTGAACTTGAAGAAGAGATTTCTCAAATCCGTCTCCTTTTGAAATAGGGTGGGGGATATGTGGGGAAAAGTTCTTTATAGTAGTGTGTATTACACTTCTACATATCTGTGAATAGAGGCGATATGCATGGGTATGTATGAGTGAAAATTTGGTTTTGTGAACTATCCACAAAACCCATCCACACTATTTTGTTCTGTTTCATACACACTATACCCACTTCTATACAGAAGAGTGTTTAGAAAAAGATTTATAGTGAGCCATATTAGAGGTATATCCACACATCCACACCCCTAATAATAAATACTAAAATATTTAAAAGAAAAATAATAAACACCTATGCACATCACTATTGAGACAAAACAATTAAAACAAGTACTTGATACTGTTTCAAAAGTGAGTACAAAACACATCACTCTTCCTGTACTCCAATGTGTGCTTCTTGAGGTATCAGGAAGTATACTCGCAATAAAAGCAACAAATCTTGAAATTGGCATTGAAGGTACACTAACAGTAAAAGTTGAGGAAGAGGGAGTGATTGCTGTGCCAGCACATATTTTAGTACAGACGGTAAATCTTATTTCACAACCAGCAGTTACACTTACTACTGAGGGGGAAGTGTTAGTGGTGGAAGCACGTGATTCTCGTACTGAGATTAAAAGTATTCCTGCAGGTGATTTCCCAAGTATTCCTCATATCTCAAGTAATCCTATTACTATCCAAGGGCACTTATTTGCATTAGGTATTAAAACCACTGCATTCACCGCGTCACAATCCTCAATTAAACCTGAGTTAGGAAGTATTTATATTCATCAAAAAAAAGAACATACACTCACTTTTGTGGCAACCGACTCGTTTCGTTTGATGGAAAAAACTATCCCACAAAAAGGGGTGGTATTCGAGGAGGCAATTCTTGTTCCATATAAAAACGCGCTTGAACTTGCACGGGTGATTGATGATGTAACTGGTGAAGTGCAACTTTTTGTTACAGAAAACCAATGTGCTCTGACAGTGGGGAATATCTACATCACTTCACGTTTGATTACAGGTGTATTCCCTGATTATACTCAAATTATTCCAAAGGAATATAAAACCACCATTACCACACTTACGAGTGATTTTGCACAAGCGCTCAAGAAAACAAACATTTTCTTGAATAAATTTATGCAACTCACTCTCACTATCTCTGAGGGTACTTGTAGCCTTTCTTCACAGAGTGGCGACGCAGGAGCCACTACAGAGTCTATAAAGGCACATGTTGAAGGAGAAGACCTTACCCTTAATTTCAATCAACGATATATTAGTGAAGTTATTCCTCATATTCAAAGTGATAGTATTTTATTGAAGTGTGCGGGTGTGGGGCGACCAATGGTGATAGAGAATATTAATGATGGGTCGTTGCGCTACCTCGTGATGCCAATGAACAAATAGTTTTCAAAATTGGAAAATTTCTTTGTTGAAACTACGAAGTTTTCATTCACTATACGTCATGTATGGCTCATAAAAACTTTTTGTTTCTCCTCGTACTTTCCTCAATTTTAAAAAACTATTTAATCACTACGTGTGATTTTATATGCAATTTAATCAAGGAAATAAAAAAAAAGAAAAACGTGGCCAGGGGATTGTCCATGTTTCCGACCTTTTTAAAAAATATACTCAAACCCTTCGTGCACCACAAGGGATAGTAATCACTGCGTTTATCGTGGCGGTAGAGGAGGTGTGTGGTGCAACACTCACGAAAAACCATTGCACCTATAATCCCAGTACGTACACTCTTTCAGTACATGCGTCAGGAATGTTAAAAACTGAAATCACCCTCCATAAAAAGGATATTTTACGTGTGATGAAGGATACTATTGGTGAAAAAAGTCTTCCTAAAAACATCCTTTAGTGATTATTGGAATCGTTTGATTCTTCAGAATCAGAAGTATCAGTTTCTTTTGTTTCTTCACCAGTATTGAGTCCCATAAGTGCATTTTTCCAGAGGGTAATTGGATATTCCCAGAGAGGGAACTGTCCATCGGTAGGGTATGACGGCTGTGGACCACGAGGATCGTCCTTATCGAGGAAGTAAAGAATGGAGTGTGCACCCACCACCGCGTTTTCCACCGTAATAGGTACAGGCTCGGTCTCTTCCTCAGAATCACTCGGTGTAGGCGTTACAAGCGCTCCTGCGTCAAACCAGACCCCTCTGAGGACGGGTTTGAGGGTGTCGGGGGTTGGGGCGGGTTTTGTAAAAGATTTGTTTTCAAGAGTAGGGAGTGCAACATCCATAAACTCTCTCCAGAGGGGAGTAATAATAAGTCCGGATATTTCACTCATTGAACGGTTGTCGTTGTTTCCTGCCCATGCACCCACGACAAGATTGGGGGTATATCCAAGTACCCACGCATCACGCTTGTCGTTAGTAGTACCTGTTTTAGCGGCTACGTCACGGCCGGGGAAGTAGAGTGTAGAGTTGGCTCCATAGAGCGGTGTGCGTGCAACATTATCAGAAAGGATATCAGAAATTTGTCGGGCTACGTTGGGGTCGAGTACAGGTTTCGCAACTGGCTCAGGTTCTTCAAGTACATTTCCCTCAGCATCCTCGATACGAATAATACTTTGGAGTTCATGGCGTACCCCTTCATTCGCAAATGTGCCGTATGCGCCCACCATCTCAAGGAGTTTTACTTCACCACCCCCGAGCACAAGGGTGAGTCCATAGGTGTTGCCACTACCGAGAGTGGTAATACCCATATCACGTGCCATTTTAATTGATGCAGGAATACCCGCGAGGTAGAGCGCTTTTACCGCGGGTATGTTGAGTGATTGGGCTAGTGCGTTTTTAAAGGTGACTGGACCCCGGAATTTATGGTCATAATTATCGGGTGAATAACAACCTTCTTCAGAGGTGAAGTTGTCTGGTGCACACGCGGTAGAAAATTGTGTCTTGAGGTCAAAAACCACCGTCTCAGGCGTATATCCTTTTTTAAATGCTGTTGCGTACACAAATGGTTTAAAAGAAGAACCCGGTTGACGCTCTGCAAGTGCAATATTGAAGTTACCATCTATCTCGGTGTCAAAGTAATCACGTGAACCTACCATAACAAGTATCTGCCCTGTGGTGGGGTCTGTAGCAACGAGCGCGGCATTTTCCGCATTAAATGCAGTGGTGTTGTGGAGTGCATTTTTTTTCACAATTTCCTCCGCTTGTTCCTGTAGTTTCCAATCGACAGTGGTGATGACCTTGAGTCCGCGTTCAGCAATAGATTCTTCACCGTATTTTTCTACGAGATAATCACGCACCATGAACACAAAGTGTGGCGCACGAATCCCGGTTGCCACCTGTGGTTTAAATTCCACTCGCTCATTCATAGCGGCATCATGTTCTTCTTGTGTAATAAAACCGAGTTTTACCATTTTCTCGAGCACATAATTTTTGCGAATCTCGAGTTCATCGATATGGTTGCCATAGGGAGAGTAGTAGGTAGGGAGTTGGGGAAGTGCGGCAAGGTACGCTGCTTCTGCGAGCGTCACCTCTGACGCCCGTTTCCCAAAGAATGAGAGACTTGCCTCCTCGACACCATAAATAGTGCCCCCATACGGAGACTCATTGAGGTAGTGGCCAAGAATTTCATCTTTGGTGAGGATTTGCTCGAGACGGAATGCAAGAATGGCTTCCTTCACCTTTCGTGTGATTGTTTTTTCATGTTGCAGGATGGAATTTTTAATCACTTGTTGTGTGATGGTGGATCCACCCGCACCACTGAAGGGACCACCACCCTTTTGCACATTGCTTATCATGGAGCGGAGAATTGCGAGAGGACGTACACCTGCATGTTCAAAGAAGGTGTCATCCTCAATAGCGACCGTAGCATTTTTTATATGACGCGAGATATCTTCATAGGGCACAATAGTCCGACGCACATCTTGATGAAGGTCATAGAGGAGAATTTCACCAGTGCGGTCGTAGATTTTTGTGGATTGTTGCACCTTACGCTCTTCAAAAGAAGAAAGATCGGGGATGTCGAGTGTGGCAACCCACACGAGGAGTATACCAGTACCAATAAGTCCCAATACAATAAGCCCAATAAAACCATCAATAATAATCTCTTTAAAATGCTGCTTAATCCATATACGCGTATGTATCATATTGCCAATAGTATCACTGTATTGTGTAGATATAAATATGGGTACGGTGTGATACCATAATGCATACATATTATGCAAATAGACACAGATTTAGAGAAAATCGAAACATTACTCACTCGCGGTGTTGAAGAGGTGATTCATCGTGACGAACTTAAAACAAAACTCCTC
The DNA here is from genome assembly GCA_964570795.1 of uncultured Candidatus Saccharibacteria bacterium. Taxonomy (GTDB): domain Bacteria; phylum Patescibacteriota; class Minisyncoccia; order Phycocordibacterales; family UBA918; genus Damh-18. The sequence continues at coordinate 14,924 of CAZMYZ010000005.1, read as the reverse complement.
TCCGGTAAGCAATTACGGATAAAACTCGGTATCGACCCTACCAGTGCAAATGTGCATATTGGGCGCTCGGTACCACTTTTAAAACTCCGCGACTTTCAGGAACTTGGTCATCAAATAGTATTCATTGTGGGCGATTTCACGGGGATTATTGGTGATACTTCCGACAAAGAAAGTGAGCGTCCAATGCTTACTCGCGAGACGGTAGATGAAAACAAGAAGACGTATCTTGAGCAGGTCGGAAAAATTCTTGATATCGATAAGGTTGAGTTTCGCTACAATTCAGAATGGCTTGAGAAATTGACCTACCGTGAAATTGGCGAACATGCAGATCTTTTCTCGGTGGCAGACTTTATTGCACGTGACAACATTAAACGCCGTCTCGATTACGGGAAGCGTGTTTCACTTCGCGAGACACTCTATCCACTTATGCAGGGGTACGACAGTGTTGCGATTCATGCTGATGTAGAACTCGGGGGGACTGACCAACGCTTTAATCTCCTTGCGGGGCGCGCTATGCAGCCACACTTTGGACAAGAAGCACAAAATATCCTCATGACACCATTGGTGAATGGTACCGATGGAAGGAAAATGAGTTCAAGTTGGGGGAATACCATCAATCTCCTTGCACCAGCAACGGATATGTTTGGGAAAGTGATGAGTATGCGTGATGAGGAGATTGTGACGTATTTCACGATGTGTACCCGTGTTCCTCTCCATGAGGTGCAAACAATTGAAGCGGAACTCGCAGCAGGGGCAAACCCACGCGATATGAAACTTCGTCTTGCGTATGAAATTACGCAGATGTATCACGGTGAGGAAGGGGCACAAGAAGGGCAAGTATATTTTACGGAGACATTCCAACAAAAGCAGGTTCCCGAAGACGTGCTTGAAATTAAGGGAAATCATATTGAGGAATTGATTGCACACGATGTGGTGTCTTCAAAGGCCGAATTGCGTCGTTTGCTCGAAGCCGGGGGTGTGAAGAATGCAGAGACAGGAGAGAAACTCACTGAGTTTCCAGAAACGGTCAAAGAGCCTGTGGTACTTAAATTAGGGAAACGACGATTTGTGAAATTACTCCCATAATAAAAATAGCCGCCACCCTAAAGGTGGCGGCTATTTTTATATTCTAGAGTTCGTCTCGATCGTCAAATGAATCATAATCCATATCCTCTTCATCATCATCTTCCTCATCATCAAACAACTTACTCCCATCTTCTGCGAGACCAGGCTCGTCTGTTTCCTCAGTGAGTGCATCGAATGCAGTTTCCTTAAGGAGTGGGTCAAACTCCTCATCAAGTTCATCATCAAGTTCATCTGCGAGTTCTCCGAGAAGTGCATCATCAATACCCGCTTCTTCCTCTTCCTCCTCTTCAAAAATGTCTGAGTCGTTCTGTGCTACAAAAAAGATCATATGGTTCGTGTGTTTGGTTACAATAATTTATTAGGGTCTTTTGTATCAAAAGTTTGCGGTTTGTGCAACAGGGTACCTTGAATTCGCAACCAAGATTACCCACGATGGTGGGCGAGAGCGGTGATTCCAACAGCGATTGCGTCGTATTCGTCATCGAGTGCCTTCTGGGGCGCATTTATAATAAGGCGTTTTACCATATCTATTACCCCCTGCTTATCACTTTTTCCATAACCAGTTACCGCTACTTTTATTTCTTGTGGGCCAAACTCATACACGGTGCACCCTGCTTGTTTTGCGAGGAAGATAATGATGCCGCGCGCTTGCGCCACACCGATGGCAGTCTTGGTGTTTTTGTTAAAAAAAAGCGTTTCAATGCCAACGGAGGAAGGGGAATATGTATTGAGCAATTCCTGCACTGCAGTTCCGACGGTGAAAAGCCGTTCGGTAAGTACATCATCTCGTGCAGTCTCTATACATCCTGAATAGAGCAAGACCTCTTTTCCGTTTTGTCGCTCAAGCACCGCAACGCCGAGTCTGTCGTAACCAGGGTCAAGAGCAAGTACTCGCATGCTAGTCTTCAGGATTAGTTTCGTCTGCGGTAGTGAAGACATCCTGTACATCATCATTTGCCTCAAGAAGTTCAACAAGCGTAGCAAGTTTCTCTCCATCTTCATCAGAAAGCGTCATGGGCATGTTTGGGGTATACCCTCCATGTGTTTTGGTAAAAGCCCATGTAGAAGAGCCTACAGCACCAAGTTGGTACCCATTCTTTGAGAGGAGGTGTTTCATTTCAGGGGTAGTGCGGTTGGGGTTGTCAGTTACTGCGGTTATAAGAATCGCAGTGCCACCGGGGCCGTAGGTCTCATAGAGTACTTCAGAAAGAGTAGCACCATCAGCGCCACTACCTTTTGCTACTGCACGGTCGATATTTTCCTTGGGCATTGAATCTTTTTTTGCGCGCTCAATCGCTGCCGCAAGTCCAGGAGAACTGAGATTTCCCATCGCCTTACGTGATTCCATTGCAATAAGACTTGCATGCTTTGAAAATACCTTACTCTTTTGCCCATCAGTTTTTGCTTTCTGATGCTTAATTTGCGACCATTTATTGTGTCCTGACATAGTATGAAGTACTAATGAATAATGATAGGAATATATAACCACTCTGTGTGCATTTCATCAACTCAGAGTTTGTCTAATGACCCCACCTACTTCGTTGTTTTCATCATTCAAACATTCACCGTACGTTATGTACGACTCATGTTTTTCATTCTTCGACGCCTCGTATCTGGGGTCATTGGACAAACTCTTGATCCTACTTTTTACATCGAGCGCATATGCTCGTACGCGCTTGATGTTGCGACGCGTCCCCGAGGAGTACGCTCAAGAAACCCTTGGCGAATGAGGTAGGGTTCGAGCACATCCTCTATAGTCGACATCTCCTCACCGGTTGCTGCCGCGATAGTGTTGAGCCCCACAGGACCTCCATTAAATTTATCAATCACCACCGAGAGTACTGCGCGGTCGGGGCCGGTGAGGCCGCGTGAGTCTATTTCAAGGAGGTCAAATGTCTTTTCAATAATACGTTCATCAAGGTCGGAGTTTTCAAGTTGTGCTAAATCGCGACAGCGTTTCAAAAGATAGTTTGCAGTACGGGGGGTGGCGCGACAACGGTGTGCAATATGTTCGAGAAGGGTGGGTAAAACACGTACCGATAGGAGTTCTGCAGAACGCCCAAGAATATGCGCGATTTCATCGTCAGTATAAAACTCGAGACGGAAGGTTCCGCCTGAAAAGCGGGAGCGAAGGGGAGAAGAGAGGAGTGAAATACGGGTGGTGGCGGCAACAAGAGTGAATGGAGGGAGGTCAAGTTGCACGGTGCGCGCCGAAGGCCCTTTACCGATAATGATGTCGAGGACCCCTGACTCCATCGCAGGATAAAGTACTTCCTCAATAGATTTTGAAAGTCGATGAATTTCATCAATAAAAAGTACGTCTCCAGGAGTAAGGTTGGTAAGAATGGCGGCTAGGTCGCCCACACGCTCAATAGCAGGACCTGAGGTGGTCTTCATGTTAGTACCCAAGGTTTTTGAAATGAGATGGGCAAGCGTTGTTTTTCCAAGTCCGGGTGGTCCATAGAGAAGAATATGTTCCGCTGCATGACCACGCTCACGAGCGGCGGTGAGCAAAATACGCAGATTTTCCTTGATTTTTGCCTGTCCTACATACTCATCCCATGATTGTGGGCGAAGGGTCTGGTCGAGGTTGCCGGAGAAGTCACGCTCGATAACAGGTTTTGAATCGGTGGGTACGTTCATAGGTATATTGTATATGAAGAGGGGGTAGAGCGGGAGGGGGTTGACAAAAATACAAGACATGATAGAATGTCCCGGTATCGTTCATTGCATTCGGAATGTCTGGATGCTTCTTTTTATTTTGGGTTCATCGAACTGATAACCCTTTACGCAATACTTGGCACTCAAGACGAGGGTATTTTGGTACCCACCTTAGAGTGTGACCACTGAGGTAAACCTCAGTTTTGGAGTGTCACTTCTTACGGAAGCTATTGCGTAAAGGGTTATAGGTTCGATGTGAACGAACGATATCTCACTACTGCCGAATATAGCACAGTCTTATTCTGGCGTCTCCTTGACCTTAGGGTGGGGTGATTGCGTAGCATAAGAAAACCGCCGGCCCCATAGGGGCCGGCGGTTTTTGAGTATCTATTCTACATACAATCCCAACACGCGCTCGAGTTCATCGAGAGTGGTCATACCTGCAAGGGCCTTGTAGATACCATCTTGTTGCATTGTGGGAATTCCTTGTGGTTTAGCGGCGGCAAGAATGGCTACCTCGCGTGAGTCGGTGAGTACTGCATTTTCTACAGCTTCATCAATTTGAATTGCTTCAAATACACCAAGGCGTCCTTTGTATCCATTCATGCCGCACGCTTCACAACCTTTTGCATCAAAGATGGTTTGAATAGCAACGGGAACCTCGAGCACTCGTTGAATCATTTTTAATTCCTCAGTGGTCATATTGCGCTCCACCTTACATTTGTCACAGAGTACACGTACGAGACGTTGTCCAAGCATGATATTGAATGCGCTCCCAAACATACGTGAGTCCACACCGATATCAATAAGTCGCGCAAAGGCCGCTGCTGCGCTGTTGGTGTGAAGAGTAGAGAGTACGAGGTGCCCGGTGAGGGCGGCATGAACCACCGCTTCCGCCACCTCTCTATCGCGAATTTCTCCTACAAGAATCACGTCGGGGTCCTGGCGCAGAATGGCGCGGAGTCCACTCGCAAAGCTATATGAAGCACTAATGGGGGTATGTACCACTCCTTCGAGTTTGTATTCAACAGGGTCTTCAAGGGTGATTATTTTAATTTCGGGAGTACTCACTGCTTTGAGGAATGAGTAGAGGGCGGTGGTTTTCCCCGAGCCGGTAGGGCCCGTAGTCACAATAGCGCCATTAGGCTGCTTTAACTCCTGATCAATAATCTCACGAAGGCGCGGGCTGAGACCGAGTTTTTCGATACTGAAGTTTGCTGATTTCTGATCGAGAAGACGCATTACGATAGATTCACCCTGCGCACCCGGAATAACGGAGGTACGAATTTCAATCTCACGACTCCCGATGTCGATAGTGAAGCGGCCGTCTTGTGCTGTATTACGTACATTGAGTTTTACCCCCGCGAGAAGTTTGATACGTGAAATAATATGCGGAGTGGCTTCACGCGCAATATCTCCCACATCCATAAGGACGCCATCGAGACGATACCGTACGCGGGTGGAAGCAACTTCAGGTTCGATGTGTACGTCAGACGCCCAGAGTGCTAAGGCACCACCAAAAAGGATTTCAATAATTTTACTCGTGCGCTCCACATTATTTTCTCCCTGAATCTTCGCAAGCATTCCACCCACATCAAAGTGTGAATGAATATCCCGCATAAACTCCTCAATCTTTTTTTCATTTACATCCAATACTCCCCGTGTTTCTGCGGTTGCTTTTTCGGTATCGTGATAGTGTGCCCACGCTTGTGTAAGGCTTTGATGAGAGGCGAGATAGAGAGTTGCGGTAAGTCCCAAATCTTTCAATCTTTCTCCGATTGCGGGAATTTCAGGGTGTTTAGGATTCGAGATGGCGACTGATGCCACCGCGCCTTCTTTTGCGAAAATTGCACACCCGAGGCGTGTTGATTCTGCTTCAGAAAGGAGGCGAAGCGCATCCACATCCACTTTTGTTTCGCTGAGGTTTACATAGGGGTAGCCATATTTCGGCGCTAATTGTCGCAAAAGACGCTCTTCCTCGATGTGGTGGAGTTTGTCGATATTGGAATTGATACGAGTGTCATCGAATGTTGCCATACGTATATGGTAGCACGCGGACCCCTCAAATAAGCAGGGAATAAGGCACTTTTTGGGGATTGTTGACTTTAATATTATATTGTGATATAATAAAAACAGTTAAATTTTCTCTTGGAAGGAGAAATCATGAAAAATCGCTTTAGTCTCACACTTGCTGCTCTTGCGTCGTTGTTGGTCTCAGGATGTGTGTCGTATGGCAATATCGGTGGACAATACTCAGCAGGTACCGATGGACTCATGGACTGGGCACAGGGTGCTGGTGGCAATACAAGGCATGAGCGCAACGCACGTTGTGTCCCCGATGTGTATGGGAGTATGCGTTGTTACATCACTGAGTCGGCCTCATCAAGGAATATCCGATACGGAGTGCCTCCAGCGCAAAGTGCGGTACCGATGGTGTATATCGAAAAACCTGCTCCTGCTACGTCCCCGAACGCAGCGGCAAAGCCCCAATAGGAGGGAATCATGAAGTTCTTTACCATAATGCTCAGCACCTTCCTTCTGGGAGGGTGTATGGGGCTCACAAGTTACGTTAGGAGTGATATTCCTTTCGTTACTGAGGTTGTTGCCAAAGCAACGATGCCTCCATGCGAGAATGCTGCGTACGAAGCTCGCAGCGCTCGTGCTCGCATGACGAGACATAATACGATGCGCACTGAAGCGCGTCAGACCTGTGTCTACCGGTGAAAGCCGGTCTCTTAAAAGAAATTCTTTTAAGAGACCGGCTTTTTTATTGTCCAACATATTGTCTCGAATTCTAGCCTGAATTGAATATTTATGGTATAATATAAGCCGATTAATTTTCCCTATAAGGAGGGAATGATGAAACGAGTTCTTTTAGTTTTGGTACTGGGCGCAACCTTGTTGCTTTCTGGGTGTTACGGGTATGTACGCCCTGTTGGTTACTATGGTGGTGGGTATTACGAAGGGCATCCTGGGGTGAATCATCAAAGGTTCCACATTCGCCGGTCATTCGGCACACATCAACACAGAGGGCATCGCCATCATCATTTTGGTGAAAATCCTGGGCCAGAAGGCGAAATGGATGAATCACTCTTTACCCCCGTCGAACAGTGGCGGGTGGAGTAGTGCCAAGGCCTGCTTTCTAAAAGGATTTCTTTTAGAAAGCAGGCCTTTTCCTTTGTCTGAGCATGTGCGTCATTACATGGTAGAATGCTTTGTATGCAGGAGAAAGTTATCAATACCTTCGAAGAACTTCATTCGTTTGCGGAGGAAGTGCTTTCTTCGTGCGTACCCAAAAGCATCGCACAGGTACTCGCACTTTCGGGCGACCTTGGTGCGGGGAAGACTGCATTCACCAAAGAACTTGCGTCTCTCCTTCGTATCCCGAACGAAATCACAAGTCCCACATTTGTGATTATGAAGTCGTACCCGATTCCCACACATCCTTTTTTTAAAACACTGGTCCACATCGATGCATACCGCATTGAGTCTGATGATGAGATGCGCGTGCTCGGCCTTGCGGAGATTCTGCGCGAGCCAAGTAATCTCGTATGTATTGAGTGGCCCGAGAAAATTCAAAACCTCATCCCTGAGGATTCATATACTATAAGCATTAGTCTTACCGGTACCACACGCACGATTACCTATGGCAACTAAAAAGAAACCTACCGAGGAAATGCAGACACTCGTGCTTCTTGATGCACATGCAATTTTGCATCGCGCATATCACGCACTTCCTGACTTCACGTCACCAAAAGGTGAGCCCACTGGGGCACTCTATGGGGTGGTGACGATGCTTCTCAAGATAGTGGAAGAATTGAAACCCGACTACATCGTGGCGTGCTATGACCTCCCTGAGCCCACCTACCGTCATGAGGTGTATAAAGAATACAAAGCAGGTCGTGCCAAAACTGAAGATGCACTCATAGAACAAATCAATCGTTCACGGGATATCTTTACTGCGTTTGGTGTGCCGATGTATGAACTGGCTGGTTTTGAAGCGGACGACATGCTCGGCACGATTGTGGAGCAAACAAAAGACAATAAAAACCTGCGCGTGATTATTGCTTCGGGGGACATGGATACCTTGCAACTTGTTGAGAAAAAGAAAGTACTCGTGTATACCCTGAAGAAAGGAATCAATGACACAGTCTTGTATGACGAGGATGGAGTACGAGGGCGTTTTCAATTTGGCCCACTTCAGGTGCCGGACTACAAAGGTCTTCGCGGTGACCCCTCTGACAACATTCCCGGCATTAAAGGTATTGGTGAAAAGACCGCGACCGAACTCCTTATTCATTTCAAAACAGTGGAGGGGATATACAAAGCACTGAAGAAGGACGAGGTACTTCTTAAAAATGTAGGTATTAAAGACCGCATGATTGGGCTTCTTCGTGAAAATGAAGAAGAAGCGCTCTTTTCAAAAATGCTTGCCACCATTCGTCGTGACGCACCAATAGACTTTGCGCTTCCTGCACACACATGGAAGGAAGGTCTTGAGGCAGAGCCAGTGCTCGCACTTTTTGCGGAACTCGGATTCCGCACCCTTGCTACACGAGTGCAGGCGCTTTTCAATATGCCTATTACCATGGAAGCACCAATACCCGAGGATGTCCCTCCGGCACGTATTGCTGAAGTTGCTCTCGCACTCTGGCTACTTTCATCCGACACCACCAACCCTACCTATGACGATATTATGCAGTACGGACGCGTACATGAACTCACGACCTTTGCTGATATCGAAAAGCATATTTTTGCCGCACTCGAAGCACAAAATCTTGAAAAGGTGTATCGGGAAATTGAAATTCCGCTTATGCCGGTTTTGCGTGACATGGAGCGCATCGGTATTCGTATTGATGTGTCCCACCTCGCTTCACTTTCAAAACATATTCATACAGAGATTGGGGTGTTGGAAAAAAAGATGTATGCGCATGTGGGTATGGAGTTTAATATCAACTCCCCCAAGCAACTTGGTGAGATTCTCTATGACCACCTCGGACTAAAACCAAAGAACCAAAAGCATACTGCCACCGGCCAACGTTCAACCCGTGAGTCTGAGCTCGAAAAGATGCAGGGTATGCATCCGATTATCGAGGAGATTTTACGGTATCGTGAAATTCAAAAATTGGTTTCGACATACATCGATACCATCCCGACGATGGTGGGGGAAGATGGGCGTCTCCACACTACATTTCTTCAGGCAGGGACCACCACGGGACGCATGTCGTCACAAAATCCGAATATCCAAAATATCCCCGTGCGTACGGAGGAAGGGAGACAAATTAGAAAAGCATTTATTGCGGACACCGGGTACACGCTCGTGTCTATTGACTACTCGCAGGTGGAGTTGCGTATCGCAGCGTTTCTTTCGGGCGATGCCAAACTTATCGAAATTTTTAAAAACGGTGAGGATGTTCATCAGGGGGTGGCAGCGCGCGTCTTTAATGTAGAACTCGCTGAGGTAACACCAGACATGCGTCGTCAGGCGAAGGTGATTAACTTCGGTATTCTTTACGGTATGGGAGTGAATGCACTTCGTGCAAATCTTGGCGAAGACACCACCCGCGCTGCTGCACAGGAATTTTTCAATGCGTATTTTAATACCTTTACCCGCCTCGCTGAGTACCTTGAGGAAACGAAGGCCTTTGCGCGGGCGAATGGGTATACCCTGACCTACTTTGGTCGCCGCAGACATTTCCCGGGGATGAACTCGAGCGCGCCATTTATACGGGCGCAAGCAGAGCGTATGGCTATCAATGCTCCGGTGCAGGGTACATCTGCCGATATTATTCGTATTGCGATGGTGCAGATTCATGACTACCTCATGAAAGAGAAACTGAACGATTCGGTACATATGATGCTTCAGGTGCATGATGAACTCGTGTTTGAGATCAAGGACGCACTCGTGCCTACCGTAGTGCCTAAATTAAAATCAATTATGGAAGGGGTGCTCCCGCTTAAAGAGACGTGTGGTGTGCCTATTAATGCCGAAGCGAAAGTGGGGAAGAATTGGGATAGTATGGCCTAGAAATTAACGAGCGCAAGCGACTGTAATTTCTGGCCCGTCGTTTTTTCTTTCACAAAGAAGAAAAAACGACGCAGAGGTTTTGTATAACCATTAAAATCCGCTATTATATTTTCATGCTCTACGTCTTTTTTGGAACTGATACTGAAGTGGTGCGTATACGAGCGCGTGAAAAAGTGTCTTCTTTGGGAAAAGATGCAGGAGAGCGCGTACTCCGTATATCTTCTGATATGTATACTTCTGGTATGCTTGCCGATATTGCAGGAAGCACCTCGCTTTTCGGTGAGCCACAGATAGTGGTACTTGATATGCTTTCGGAAAACCAAGACGCATTCACCGAAGCATCCGCACTTTTCCCTGTGCTCGCCGCTTCACCCCACACCTTTGTGTGTATCGAGGGCTCGCTTCCTGTGGCGGTACAAAAGGAGTGCAAAGCTCACGCGAAGGTGTGCGAGGAAATAAAAAAAGAATCAGAGAAACTCGATGTATTTGCGCTCTGTGATGCGCTTATTCTTCGGGATAAGAAGCGTCTCTGGCTTCTCTACACCTCCCTTGCACGCGAGGGGGTTCCCGCAGAAGAGATTATTGGTATTCTTCTCTGGCAACTCAAATTGCTGCGTCTTGCAGAGCGTACCGGAAGTCCCGAAGAAGCAGGACAGAAGTCCTATCCATATCAAAAGGCAAAGCGAGCACTTAGTGCATTTAAAAAAGGAGAAGTGGATACGCTGTCGCGCGCACTCCTCACTATCTATCATGAAGGACATGCAGGGAAGCGCGATATCAATCTCGCACTCGAGTCGTGGATATTGTGTATCTCATAAAAAGTGCGTGGTACGATAGTGAGTATATGAAATACAAAATTTTTCTCCTCACGTCATTTGTGGCGGTGTGGTGTTGGGCAGCATATAAGCCACTCCACCCAGCTGATTGGCTTTTGGAAAACTATCTCGTCTTCTTATGGGTGCCTATTATCCTCATTACGGCACGATACTTTCGTCTTTCAAATATCTCATACACACTCATTACTATTTTTATGTGTCTTCATGTAGTGGGCTCGCACTATACGTATGTCGATGTGCCTTTTGGCTTTACCCTTCAGGAATGGTTTGATGCCGACCGCAACATGTATGACCGCCTCGTGCATTTCTGCTACGGATTCTTGCTTGCATATCCTATTCGTGAAATATATGTGCGCATCGCACACACCAAGGGATTTTGGGGACTTTTCTTTCCTATTGAACTCACGTTTGCTTTCTCGGCAATTTACGAACTCATTGAATGGCGTGCGGTAGGGAATGTACCCGATGAACTCGGGCTTGCCTTTCTTGGCTCACAGGGAGACGTATGGGATGCACAAAAAGATATGGCACTCGCTGGCCTTGGTGCCCTCATTGCCATGGCTATCGTGCTCATAATCCGGCTTCGGATTGATACGCACTTCTGGACAGAACTCAAAGAAAGTTTCCGTGTATCACGGGACGATATGCCGCTTGGGGAAGAGGCGATTGCGCACTTTCGGAAGAACTCTTAATAGCTACTGATGCCGGTAAACTCACCAAAGCGATAGAGGATTTTTTTGAGCATGCCTGTATCACGGTACGTTTCATAATCGGTCGTATAGATACGTCCATTTTCATTACTCCATTCCATTTCAAAAAATGATTCCACTTGGCTAAAGAGTGGCTCAGAGATGAGTCCGCGCACAAGCACATCAGCCTCGAGATTGTAGTTGCCGATGTTGCGGCGGGTGAGATTGGCAGAGCCTTGTATCACCACACGCATATCTCCTTTTTTATATATAAGCAGTTTTGTATGACATTGCTCACCGTGCGTATCGCACCAGCGAATGCTCATATTGCCTTTTGAGTGAGAAAGGAGTTCATTGGCTACTTGCCTATTGGGCACACCACCTTTTTGGCGCCCGAAGGCATCTTTGTTGGGGTCGAGAATAAGACGGATATGCACACCACGTGCATCTGCATCTTTGAGCGCACGCACCATATCACGGTCGGAAAAGTAAAACATCGCCATATCAAATGAGTCACCTGCACTGAGTGTCGCTAATTCACGAAGAATCGTTTCCTTGATACTCTTTTCGGTTAAAAGTTGTGCACCAATATTTGTAGTCTCTATTTCCGAATCAGTAATAGATGGCGGTTCTATAAAAGTATTCCCTGAAAAAGCAACGACTGCTTTTTCACTTTCTACCACATCACGCCAAAGCCCTCTGTCGACACGGAGTGCCGTATTGGTGTGTGCACTCGAGCCGTCATGAGGATTAGCAGAAGTGAGGAGAACACTCATACCACGGGAGCCGTCAGCATGGAGATAATCAGTCGCGATTACCTTGCGGTGGTTTGCTTTGAAATTGAGCATAGTGAGGTATGCATGAATACCAATATCCTCCTTCCGAGCATCAAGGAGATTGGGAAGTACGTCACCGAGAATATCAAAAGGCATCCACCATAAAAGACTTCTCCAGAGTGCGCTATAGAGCGAGTTACTATCACGGAGGGTGGTGAGTTTAGTCTCAGTGACTATGATGCCTGCATCACGGAGTGTCTGTAACTGCACCGAATCATATTCCCCATAAAGGGAGTTGAGTGGGTCGGTTATTACCTGTATGACTGTCTCGGGGCTCGACTGTTTTTTGGTAACAAGCGTATCAATGAGTTCTCCCGAGAGTCCGCGGTATGAGGAAGTGGCAGTACCAAGAAAATCATTGAAGAGGAACATATCAATGAGTACATATGAATCTGCATCGCGCACCATACGAAACACCTCATCAAATATCTGCTGTTCGGAATGGCGCACTCCTGCAGCATCAACATACGTGATGTCTGTGAAGAAATGTACGTCATCTGCGATGATGGGGTATTCAGTACCCTGCATATTGATATTGTGGGGAAGGGGCTTGTATACATTGTAGAGCCCCATAGTGCATATGAGTGCACAAACACTGAGTATGATTTTCTTTCGCATACACTATTGTACCGTACCTATTTATAAAAAGAGCACAAGGATGCTTTATACTAGTGGTACTACTTATAATATTGTACATACGATGAAAAAGGTATCAGAGAGCAATATAGAAACAACAAAGGAAGAGAAAGCCCCGACACGTACAAGACTTATTGTGAGTATCGTACTCTATGCACTTGGTGCACTCACGTTTTATGGGTCACAGTTGCTTTCGCCACTTCATGTACCTATTGCGCTCTTTTTCCTTTATCGTGCATACAAAAAAGGTAAGACACTGTATGAAATCGTGTATACAAAAAAGTACACACTGCTGCAAGGTGTACGTGGAAACGTGTGCTTCTTCATAAAACCACCCTCATCGTGTGTGCGGTTCTTTTTCTTTCGTGGTACACCTATGCATCACTTATTCCTACAGACAAAGCGGTTTTCAAGGAACTTTCACATGAAGAGATACAGACACGTGTTGAGACCGACCTCCTTGTAGGTGCTCAATTCATAGATATGCTTACCGTGACTGGTGAAGCACTCCTCGGGAATGCGGCACTCTATAAAGCAGATCCTACCCCGATAGAACAGGAATCCCTACGAAAAGACTGGAATGCATTTTTAGGAGTTGCTATAGCAAGTGAAGTGGTAACCGAGATTCATCGGTACTTTCCACAGATAGCGGTGTTTAGAGAGCGAGAACTCCATGCACAATCTTTCACTATTTCGTATGCGCTCTACATGAAAAAGTTTGAGTACTTTCACAAAATTATCGCTGCAGTAGGAACACATGAAAATATTCGCATCATACTCAACGAGCACTCAAAAGCATTTGGTGCTCCCAATTCCTATACTGATGTGACAGATAGATACTTTGCAAGCAACTCACTCCTACGAAGGAATGTGGGGTATGGGTATCATCTTCTCATCAACCCCACTCCGCAAGCGGCCACGAGTGACGAGTATGCAATTTTGCTCCGTGTCGCTGATGAGAGTTATCACTATCTTTTCAAAAACATTTTCTCACACATTATCCATCGCGGGATTACCTATACGCATACTCTCAATGAGGGGGTTGCCGACTCATGGCTCCCTATCCAAAAGACGGTATTTGTCGATACCATAGGCAATGTGCATGTGGGCGATCGCACGGAGAAATTTATTACATCGGATGATATAGAAACAATGAAGAGAATACTGCTCCCCGGTGATATTTTCCTTGCACGGAAAAATTGGTATGCAAGCAATGTGGGTATTCCTGGATTCTGGACACATGCTGGATTATATACGGGAACAATAGAGGAAATGGAATTATATTTTGGAGATATATTCCCTTACGTACACGAAGGGGTGAGGTACACATCGTTTACCGAACTCCTTACGCGCGCATATCCAGAAGCCTATGCGGCATACACACAGCCCGATACCTACGGACACACACCTTCGGTGATTGAAAGCGAAACAAAAGGTACGAGTATTCAGTCGATAGAGCACTCTGCGCACGTTGATTACTTTGGCGTGATGCGTACCCCACTTCCCAAAAAAGACATACTTGAGTCGCTTCTTCGTGTCTTTGTACATAAAGGAAAGCCGTACGACTATGAGTTTAGTATGCTCACCAAAGATAGTATTTTCTGTTCTGAATTGGTCTATGATGCGTACGTACCTCTTTCCGCGAAGGATGGTGTTATTTTCCCTACATCGGTGGTGACGGGGAGAGAAATAGTTTCACCAAACGATATTATGAAAAAGTTTGTTGATGAGTATGGGACCGAAGAACAAGAACTTTCATTCGTATATTTCCTTGATGGGAATGAGGTGATGGGGAAGGCTACTTCAGTAGGGGTAGAAAAATTCATCGAAAGTTATTCCAGGCAAAAGTATTCGTTCTTGCAGGAGTAAAAGTGAGCCATTCAAATCTGTAGTCACGAGTTGCTAAACTCACTATTCCACCAGGGAATCTTTCATTAAATGAACTGTTCAGGTTGTATGACAATTTCTTCCGTTGGTCGAAATTGTCGACAACCTCTTCGATTCCTGGACGCGAGCAAAACAAATTGCTCGCTTGGGAGGACAACTTACAAAAAATCCTTATGACTTATGTCATAAGGATTTTTTGTAAGTTGTCCTCCCACCAGGGATCGAACCTGGGACCTTCTCCTTAAAAGGGAGCTGCTCTACCGGC
>CAZMYZ010000004.1:32937-67860 GCA_964570795.1 uncultured Candidatus Saccharibacteria bacterium | reverse complement strand
ATAAAGGTTTGTCCTTTGATACGGCTAGTGGCGGCACTCACAATATTAGACTTTCAAATTAATTTGGAGATACGCACCCACTGGCCATATGAGAGGATGAGCCTTTTTCTATTTTTAATACTTTTTATTTATGCCTACCTGTATACGCACCGATGTGCTCCTTGCTCCCTATACCACACTCGGTGTGGGCGGTCCCGCGCAATTTTTTGCTGAGGTACAAAGTGTTGCTACCCTGCATGAGGTTGTTGTGTGGGCTCAGAATGCTGGGCACACTATTACAATCTTAGGGGGTGGTTCTAATGTGCTCGTGTCTGAAGAGGGTGTGGCAGGACTCGTGATTCGCTATGTTGCACAACAGATTACCTATGAGGAGTACGGTGATGTAACATTCGTGACTGCAGATGCGGGTGTAGTACTCGACACCCTCATAGAAGAACTTGTGGGGAAAGAATTGTGGGGACTCGAAAATCTTTCAGCAATACCAGGTACCGTTGGTGCAGTACCAGTACAGAATGTTGGTGCATATGGTGTCGAAGCAAAAGAGGTGATTGAATCAGTGTGTGTTTTTGATCGTGAAAAGAGGAGTGTGCGTACTCTCACCAATGCAGAATGCACTTTTGCATATCGTGATTCACTCTTTAAAAAAAATGAAGGGAGTAGATATATTATTCTTTCAGTAACATTCCGTGTATCACACACACTAGCACCACTCCTTACTTACAAAGATCTTACCGATTATTTTGGTACTAACATACAGCCGTCACTTAGTGCTATACGAGAAGCAGTAATTACTATACGTGGAAAGAAGTTGCCAGACTGGCATACTGTAGGTACCGCGGGATCATTTTTTAAAAATCCGATAATTGCGCGTCATGTATATGAGGCACTCCTTGTACAGTATCCAGAATTGCCAGGATTTCCGGAGCAGAATGGCGATGTAAAAGTATCGCTTGGGTGGATACTCGATAAAGTGTGTGGACTGAAAGGATATCGTGAAGGGAAGGTAGGACTGTATGAAAAGCAGGCACTCGTGCTTGTGTGCGAGCGTAGTGCAACTGCACGTGAGGTGACTGATTTTGTATCACACATTATTGCGCGTGTGTACAAAAAAACAGGAATCACTATTGAGCCCGAGGTGCGCATGCTGTGAAGAAAAGAGTGACGAACAGAATAAAAAACACGCGCAGCATTTTAAAAAAATGCTGCGCGTGTTTTTTATTCTGCAATCAGCGAACGTGAAAAATATTTTTATACAAAAATATTTTATATAAAAATAAAAAATAAAAAATATTTTTTTATTTTTTATTTTTTTATCCACACATTTTTTATTTTTTTTCTTGTGCAAATTTTTTTATGCATGATAATTACATGTAAGCAAACATTCTCTTTGCACAATGCTCTTTGAAAAGGGAACGATGCGGTCGAAACGTTAATGAGTAAAATTTCTAAAATTTATATCATGCCAGCAAAAAAGAAAGTTGCAAAGAAGGCTGCTAAGAAAGTAGTCAAGAAAGTTGCAAAGAAGGCTGCTCCAAAGAAGGCCGCAAAGAAGGTAGTAAAGAAGGCTGCTCCAAAGAAGGCAGCAAAGAAGGTTGCGAAGCGAAAATAATATTTCCGCACAGCACACAAAAACACGTTCCCTCCGGGAAGGTGTTTTTGTTTGTCTGCTATCTCAGTAGGCGGTGCTGGAGCGACGGATTCATGGTATGCTATCCGGATTCTAACCTTATATTATGTCATTTTTAGATACATTTTTTGGACCCACATACGAGAAAGAACTCAAGCAAATAAGCCCTATAATTAAGGAAATCAACGCGCTTGAGTCATCCCTTACCGTACTTTCTGATACCGAATTGCAGGCCGCTTCTGACGCCCTCAGAAACGAGGTGGTGAATGGTAAGTCTCTTGATGACGCATTGCCACAAGCTTTTGCACTTGTGCGTGAAGCTGCAAAGCGTACCTTAGGTCAACGACACTATGATGAGCAACTTATTGGTGGTGTTATTTTACATCGCGGAAAAATAACCGAGATGCGCACGGGTGAAGGAAAGACACTTGTAGGTACACTGCCTGCATACTTGAATGCACTCTGTGGAAAAGGTGTGCACGTTATCACGGTGAATGATTATCTTGCACGACGTGATGCGGTGTGGATGGGGCAAGTGTATGCGCACCTCGGACTCTCCGTGGGTGTCATCAATCAAACAGGTTCGTATCTCTATGATTCACAACATGTTGAGAGTGATGCGACGCGTGATAGTCAAGGTGCGTATAAAATTATGTATGACTTCTTGCGACCATGTTCACGCAAAGAAGCATATGATGCAGACATCACCTACGGCACTAACAATGAATACGGTTTCGATTACCTTCGTGACAATATTGAATTTGAGGTGAAAAACTTGCGCCAGCGCGAACATGCGTACGCTATCATTGACGAAGTGGACTCTATTCTTATTGATGAGGCGCGTACACCGCTTATTATTTCTGCGCCGGCACAAGATTCAGAAAATCTATACACTATCTTTTCGCAGATTGCAGCGCGTCTCAATCCTGATGCCGACTACACTATCGATGAAAAACTAAAGAGTGCAACACTTACCGATAGTGGTATTGAAGCTGCAGAGAAAATGCTTGGTATTGGCAACATCTACACTGATAAGGGTATCAAGTATGTACACCACCTCGAGACTGCGGTACGTGCGCGCGCACTGTATATGCGCGACAAGGAGTATGTGGTGAAAGATAACGAAGTGGTAATTGTAGACGAGTTCACAGGCCGCTTGCAGCCAGGACGTCGTTGGTCGGATGGTCTCCATCAGGCAATCGAGGCAAAAGAAGGTGTGACCATCCAGCAGGAGTCGCGCACGTATGCGTCGATTACTTTCCAAAACTACTTCCGCATGTATGAAAAACTCTCGGGTATGACCGGTACTGCACTCACCTCGCAAGAAGAGTTTTATTCGGTATACAAACTCGACGTGATTCCTGTACCGACACACCATCCTATTCAACGTATCGATCACAATGACCTTATCTTTCAAACTGAGAAAGGAAAAATCGCCGCCATTATTCGCAAAGTAAAAGAGGTACATGAAACAGGGCAGCCTATTCTTATCGGTACGGCGTCGATTGATAAAAACGAAATGCTTAGTGCAGCATTGACGCAGGCGGGTGTCGTACACGAAATGCTTAATGCGAAGAATCATGAACGTGAAGGCGAGATTATTGCCGATGCAGGGAAGAAAGGGAAAGTAACACTTGCTACCAATATGGCTGGCCGTGGTGTCGACATCAAACTTGGCGGTACAAAGGCCACTAAGGAAGAATCAGAGGCTATCAAGACACTTGGTGGGCTTTTTGTCTTGGGTACAGAGCGTCATGAGGCGCGTCGTATTGATAATCAGTTGCGTGGACGTGCGGGACGTCAGGGTGACCCGGGAGCGACGCAGTTTTACGTATCGATGGATGATTCACTTATGCGTGTCTTTGCAGGGGATGCAGTAAAAAGCATGATGGGGCGCTTTGGTATCCCCGAAGATCAACCGGTAGAAAATGGGATGATAACGCGCTCACTTGAGTCAGCACAAAAGAAAATTGAAGGATTCCACTTTGATTCACGTAAGCATGTGCTTGCGTATGATAACGTGCTTAATCAGCAGCGTGTGATTATCTACGAAAAGCGTCGCAAACTGCTTCTTGGCACTATTGCCGATGTGCAGGAACTTGCGCAAGAACTCGTTGCCTTTATTCCCGAAGTTGAAGAACAGATTGCACTCCGTGTAGCAGAGTATGGTGAGGAAGCATGGTATGAAGTTATGCGTAAGTTGATGCTCCAGGTAAATGACGTACTTTGGGTAGAGCATCTCGAGGTGATGCAGCATACGCGCTCAAGTGTGGGGCTCCGTGCATACGGACAGCAGGATCCACTCATTGAGTACCGTAAAGAGGGTCTTAGGCTCTTCAGAGAGATGCAGGAGGCCTCATTCCATCGTATTGCAGAATTGATACCTACTGTACGTACTGAGGCTGTAGAACGCGAAGAAGAGGCTCTCAAGAAGGCACAAGCACGTATCGCGCTCGCTGGTGGTAGTAGTGAGGTGGCGCGTGTGGCACAAGAGATTGCACACACACCGATTCATAGGGAGGAAAAGATAGGACGCAATGAATTCGTCACTATTACCAATGGCACCGACACTGAAACTATGAAGTTCAAAAAGGCAGAGCCACTTTTGGCAAGTGGGGAATGGAAGGTAGTAGAGAAATAGAACAAACCTCAAGGCGACGCCTTGAGGTTTGTTCGCATCCGATTGAATAAAACCCGCGGGCACCGAAGGTGCCCGCGGGTTTTATTGGAGTATTGCCGACATCGTAAGTCGGCAATACTCCGCTTGGTAAAGGTGAAGTACTTCGTAGTGTTGGGGAAATTTGTACATTATTTCTTGAGTGCTATAATTTCCCAATGAAAAATACTTCTCCAAAAACAAAAAAAGCAGTTTCTCCAAATGTAATTACGCTGGAGCAACACAATGCTGACATTAAACGCTATATTGGGGCAGTGACCGAGGATTTTCAACACCGCGTTTCTGCAATAGCAGAACAGTTTTCTAGTTTGCATGACAAACTTGATACCCATACCACAGAAATATCTCGCATTAATGACAAACTTGATACCCATACCACAGAAATATCTCGCATTAATGACAAACTTGATACACACACGGAAATGATAGGTCGTCTTATGATTGATGTTGAAGAGATTAAAGTGGGTATGAATGAAAAGGTAAGTCGCAGTGAATTCAATAAACTTGAATCACGACTCGTCTCACTTGAATCCTTTGTATTTAGTAAACAAGGGAAGTCGTCAAAGATTTCTAAATAATGCTATTGAGCAAAGAAAAGTCCCCGCGCAATGCGCGGGGACTTTTCTAGTTCGTCCAGAATACCATGTCCGCTGTGCCCCGCAGGATGAATGGACAAATATATTCTTCGGCGGAGCCGAAACTGTTGCTAGAAAAAACACCCTTGAAACAATCTCTCAGAGTGTTTCAACTACCCGCGTAATGCCCCGTTGGCTTGCCACGGGGATAGCGAAGGCGGATGTTTTTACTTTACTTCAACATTTCCATTGCCGACATCGTATGTCGGCAATGGAAGCCGCAAGCTAACGCCTTAATACGTACGCAGGAGGCAGAAAGTTTCCTTGTGGGTTTTGCTATTTTCTCCCCGTGATACACTATCTTCTATATGCATTTTTTAATTCGTCTTGCCATCACCTCTGCAGCATTCCTTATTGTTTCGTATGTGGTACCAGGTATCACTGTAACGGGATGGATTCCTGCGGTGGTCGTGGCACTGTTTTTGATTATCCTTAATACCATCGTCCGTCCGATACTTATTATCCTTACTCTTCCAATCACCATTGTGACATTAGGACTTTTTCTCCTGGTCATCAATGCAAGCATCCTTTTCTTCGTGGCATCGTTTGTGCACGGCGTGCAGATACAGAGTTTCTGGAGCGCGCTCCTCGGCTCTATCCTCATAAGTATTATTAGTACTTTTGCGAATAGAAAGTAGATAGCCTAGCACGTAGAAAGGCGTCGCCTTGCTACTTTAGGAAAATCACCGCTTGCAATGGCGGTGATTTTGTGTTCTTATGGCAGGTATTATGTTTATCGATGAACTCACCATAACAGCAAATGCAGGGCGAGGCGGCGACGGAGTCGTGCGCTGGCGCCGTGAAAAGTCAGTTCCCGAAGGTGGTCCTTCAGGAGGTAATGGCGGCAGGGGTGGCGACGTGTATATGCGCGCGGTTCGTGATTTGAGTCTGCTTTCTAAATACACCGGTTTTAAAGAGTTTAGCGCACAGTCAGGCACTCCTGGTGAAAAGCGTAGTAAGTACGGCTACAACGGCGAAGACTTGTATATAGACGTGCCTGTAGGGGCTACCGTGACTGAAATAGAGCGTGAACGCGTCTATACCTTCACCCATGAAGGGGAAGTACACAAAATCCTCAAGGGAGGCCGTGGGGGCTTGGGCAACGAGCATTTCAAGTCTGCCACCAATCGTGCCCCTGAAGAATCTACCTTGGGCAAGCGAGGCGAGACGGGCACCTTTACCATTGTACTCTCGCTTATCGTCGATATTGGTTTTGTGGGCTTTCCGAATGCTGGTAAGACCACGATGCTTAATGCCCTTACCAACACAAAAGCAAAGGTGGGTTCATATCCCTTTACTACGGTCGAGCCTCACTTGGGAGAACTCTATGGATTCATCCTTGCGGATATACCAGGGCTCATCGAAGGAGCATCGGAAGGTAGAGGGCTTGGTCATAAATTTCTTAAGCATGTAGCACGCACAAAGATGATTCTCCACTGCGTTTCACTTGAAAACGAAGACCCACTCATGATGTATAAAGCAATTCGCAATGAACTTGAAAAGTTTGATCCTGAGTTACTCAAGAAAGAAGAATGGGTACTCCTCACCAAGACAGATGCACTTGATGAAAAAAAATGTGCTAAGGTGATAGCACAGTTTAAGAAAGAAGGTATCACCCACGTGTATCCTGTTTCCGGAATCCTCATGGATGGTGTAAAGGAACTCAGTGACGCACTCGTAGCGCATCTCCGGGAAAAGAATATTCCCGAGGAACCCACTACTTCCCAACTCCCAAACGAAGAAGAGTAGCAAAAGACCGGATACTCACCCCTATAGAAATACCCTTCTCTGCACGGAGAAGGGTATTTCTATAGTATTATTTGAATGCATAAAAACACGAAACACAAATATGTCAATGCAACTGAATGTTAAAATATGTTGTATATAAAGGCTTAATTTACTCACACAAAACTAAGTATGTTTTCAAATAAATTTTACCTACATAATTTTACAAAATTGTATTTCGTGTCTTTATATTGTTCAGTATTGCATGAGTACAGCAGTCACGAGAAGGGAGTACTTGTCGTTACGTGTTGCTTTAGGTACTATATGGTGTTATGAAAACGTACACACCAACCATTGGACTCGAGGTTCATGCTGAACTCAAGACGGAAACAAAGATGTTTTGTGATTCCAAAAATGATCCGCATTACGGTGAACCGAATGCGCACATCTGTCCTATATGTATGGGGCACCCGGGAACACTTCCTGTTATTAATATGACCGCAGTTGAACATGTGCTTAAGGTGGGTACTGCACTAAAATCTGAACTCGCTACGTATACAGAGTTCGATAGAAAAAATTATTTTTACCCGGACATTCCGAAGGGGTATCAAATTAGTCAGTACCTCTACCCACTCGTAAAAGGAGGTACCCTAAATGGTGTCGCCATCACTCGTGTGCATCTTGAGGAAGACACTGCGCGTTCACTGCATGATCAGGGTTCCGGAAGTATCGTGGACTACAACCGTGCCGGGGTGCCACTCATGGAACTGGTGACCGAGCCGGTGATACATGATGCAAAAACCGCAGGTGACTTTGCACGTGAACTTCAACTTCTTTTGCGTACACTAGGTGTGTCTGACGCAAACATGGAAAAAGGGGAGATGCGTGTGGAGGCTAATATTTCCGTGAGCGACACGGAAAAGTTTGGTACCAAAGTAGAGGTAAAAAACCTCAATTCATTTAAGTCTGTAGAAGGTGCAATTGCTTTTGAAATAAAGCGCCAGATAGATGCGCTTGAACGAGGTGAAAAACTTGTCCAAGAAACGCGTGGTTGGGATGAAGCAAAGGGGAAGACTTTTTCACAACGCGTGAAGGAGTCTGCAAATGATTATCGCTACTTCCCAGACCCCGATCTTCCAAAGCTCGATTTAACAAAATCAGAGCGTCTTTCAGTATCTCGGATACAAGAGACTATGCCGTTATTACCCACAGAAAAGCGTGAAAAATATAGGAATCTTGGTTTGACGATAGAACAGACTGAGATTGTAATAGCACAGTCACCGATTGATAATTTCTTTTCTCGTATAGTTGAATCTGCACAAAGTGATATGGAAATATCACGCCTTGCAGCCAACTATCTTATTACTGATTTACTTCCACGTGTTTCGTCTATAGACGTGCTTGTGTCTGCACATGCCGAGTACTTTGCATCGCTTATGCAGATGCTTAAGGATGGAAAGATTACCTCACGTGTTGCAAAAGATATATTACTCGAGGTGGTAATTGAGGGGAATGATCCAGTAGCGCTTGCTACCGAGCGGGGCCTCCTTCAAAACAATTCAGAAGAGGGTCTTGTCGAGGTAATTACTGCCGTCATAGATGCAAATCCAACCGTGGTTGCCGATTATAAGGCTGGAAAGGAGGCGTCGGTGCAGTTCCTTGTGGGACAAGGCATGAAACTTTCAAAGGGATCTGCGAACCCAAAGGTACTTCTAGAACTCTTTAAAAAACATCTCTCCTAGTCACAACTCGCGTAGACGATATACACGGCTGCTTGCTATGCAAGCAGCCGTGTATGTGTGTATACTAGCAAGTATATGGAGGTTCTAGTTCTTGATGGAAAGAGTTATGTAAAGGCATCAAAGGCCGCAAAGGAACTTGGCTATGCCACTGACTATGTAGGGCAGTTGTGTCGTGGCGGGCAGGTGGATGCGCATCTCATAGGGCGTACGTGGTACGTTAATCAAGACAACCTCAGTACTCACAAAGTAGAGAAGAAACGCACCTCAAAAGCAAAGGCACGTGAATATGCAAAACGCACCATCGAGGAACATCGAAAGAAAAATGCCGAAACTACGAATCCCTATACACATATAGCGATTCGGTATGAACGTGATGACGAGTCTCTGTTACCCGAGACTAAAAAATTGAAGATCGAAACAACACCGGTTCGTCGTGCGCTACGTGAAGTTGAAAAAGGAGATGACCTTAGTTTTGAAAATAAAGGAGAGACCGTGAGTATGTCCGGAACCCTCAATGTGGTAGATGTCACTGATGGTCCTCTAGATGACGATACTGTAGTGCTTCATCCATCGAGCATTCACGCATCCGAAGTTGCTAATACTGAAAAGGAAAATGTGCCGTTGCAACGAAAGGTGCTCCCTCGCGTGGTGGTTGCCCCTGTAATAGAGCGTAAATCATTCACCGAACGGCTTGAGGAATCAAATGTATCTGTTGCAGCAGTAAAGGCATCAATACCTACCACAGAAGCAATACAGAGCATACCAGAAGTCACACCAATACCAGCAGTGAGTGAGGTGCGGCCGCAGATATCAATTCTTGCCTGCGTCGCAATTATATTACTCGTATCACTCGCTTCACTTGCGACACTATCAATTCAGAAGTGCATTAACTACACACCACTTGATGGGAGTGCTGTAGTAGCGGAGGTATCTTATACATTCTCCATCGACAAAACAATCTCGATAATATCAAGTAAAATATAAACATCTCGGATATCCAAGGTCAATATATCTTGCTATACATCAAACACCCACACCATCCCGTGTGGGTGTTTTAGTGTCTGTTTTAGAATAAGACTTAAGCACAAAACGTTGTTTTTAAATCAGTCCCAGCCACAGTTTTAACGCAATAGACCGCTTTATGCTTTTGTTCCAATTTTAAAACGATTTATTTACTCTAAAACTCCATAAACTTTTGTTACAAAATTCATTCAAAATTTGAAAATATTTGATGAGAAAATAATTTCAAAATCATTGGAAAAGTTTTCTCGTTTCGACTTATTTTTGTTGAAAGTTATACCCACCTTTTTCGTTCTAAATGAAGTGAAAAACATTTAAAATATAAGTACATTTTAGTTTTTGTTCATGACGAGTGTACTTACCATTGAAGGGAAAGAATACGTGCCAGCGATTATCGCGGGAAAGCACTTCGGGTACACGAAAGATTACCTCTTGATGCTCATCAAGCAGGGTCACATTGAGGGTCAAAAAATTGGGAACAAGTGGTATGTAAATATTCCTTCTGCTGAAAAGCATTTTCGTGTTGCGAAAGCAAAACGCGAAATTCGCAAAAAAGAAATCAGTCGTGAACGAAAAGCAGAACTTCGTTCATACGCGCACGCAAACAAAGTTACGGGAAAAGTTGCGAAGAAAACCTCTTCACACCACTCATCGCTTGCGCTTGGTGCACTCGCTGTGATGGTGATTGCGTTTTCAATCAGTGCCGCAAGTGTGTCAGGGGTGCCGCAGCAACAAGCTGCAGTACGCGAAGGTGTCGGATTTTTTGAAAATATTGCTCGTGCTGTATATGACTTTGTGATGCCATCGCACACCGTAATGGTAGAGGTTGCTCATCCGGCAACCACCTCAGTGCCTATGGAAAAAACTGCTGTGAGCGCACATGTGGGCACTACCACGTACACCTCGATCGTCGTTGCCCCTGATGAACTCTTTACCGCAACCACCATCGAGTCAATTCAGGATTCATTCTCAGACCCCGTCACGGTAGAGGTAGATCCTGAGAATCCAAACACTGGCATCATCATTCCTGTCTTCAAAGATGGTGAGAAGGGTGAGGAGTATCGTTTCCTCTTGGTACCGGTTACGAAGCCTGCCACGACCACATAAACACTTATGCGTATTACTCATGCACAACAGCATACATTCCTCACACTCACGACTCTCGTGGGCATTGTGCTTGTGTCTTTGTTTGCATTGATTCGCACTACCGATGCTGCGCCGAACTACCAGATGAATTACCAAGGCAAGCTCACCAATGCAGCAAACGTCGCGGTTGCAGACGGTACGTACAACATGCGCTTCTGGCTCCTCACAACCCCTTCAATCGCGACGACGAGTGCGGTATGGACTGAGTCACTTACTGGTACGAGCAAAGTGCAAGTCACCAACGGCCTCTTCAGTGTGATGCTCGGAAGCACGTCACCACTCACAGGAGTTGATTTCAATCAAACTCTCTACCTTGGTGTAGAAATCGGTGGTACGTCGACTCCTGCGTGGGATGGTGAAATGAGCCCACGTAAGGTCCTTGGTACCGTGCCTGCAGCATTTGAAGCAAACAAACTCGATGGACTCGATTCTACACAGTTTGTTCGTACCGACGCCACAAGTACTATCGCCACCTCAAGTGTAAACACCCTTCTCACACTCACCCAGAGTGGCGTGGGAGATATTTTCAATTTGTTTGATGGTACTACCGAGGTATTTACTATGACTGACGGCGGACGTATGGGGTTGGGTACCACTTCACCCTCACGACTCTTCACGATGCAAGGGGGAGACTTCTGGCTCGGCGGCAACATGACTGCTACAGGCACACTCACCGTTTCAGGACTTGCTACATTTGGCGATTTTATTGCTACAAATGGGACAACGACCAATGCCACAAGTACCAACCTTCGTGTCTCTGGTCTCTTCACCCTCGGTGCAGGGCAGTTCACCAGTCTCCTCGGCACCGGCTTCACCAACTCCGCAAATGTGCTCACCTGTCTCACCGCAAACGGCAGCACCCAGGGATGTCTCACGGGTGCTGACTGGACAACCTTCATGGGCAAGGTGGCATCTTCATCGATTGACTCACTCGCAGAGATTGAGACCCTCACGAGTGTCGCAAACATCCTTATTGAAAACGACATCGATGCCTCAAGTGAACTTGCTGCCCTCATGGATGATGAGACGGGAAGTGGATTCCTCGTCTTCTCCGGTTCACCCGTCTTCACCGGTGGTGCAACCTTCAGTGGCATCAACGTCACTGCAACCTCAACCCTCGGCTACGCATCAAGTACCGCACTCACCGTTGCAAATAACGCATACCTCAATACCTATACGGCAAACAGTGGTACCACCACCAATGCCTCAAGTACCAACCTATTTGCAACCAACGGTCGCTTCACGAATGCAACCATCGGTTCCTCAGCAGGTGTCCTCACCACAAACAGTACTGGTCTAGTATCAGCATCGACTACCATCGGTGACTCATACATTACTGACGCCCTTACGCTTGGAGGAGGTGCTATTGGTTCAAACAATATTGCTGGTACCCTCACCACCACCGGTACACTTACTATTGGCGACAATGGTGATATCGTGAACTTCAACACGAGTTCATGGGATGTGACCTCAGGTGCCTTCACCGGTATCACCAACCTCTCCGTGACTGGTTCCTCTACCATTGGTGGCGGTACCGGTGCTACGGGACTCACTATTAATGGTGGTGCGACGACGACAGGGAATATGTATTTTGCCGGCAACGTCGGCATCGGTTCCACCTCACCAAACTACAAACTCGACGTGAACGGTACTATTAATGCAACGACCATCCTCGTGAACGGTGTCCCTGTGGGTACCGGTAGTGGTTCCGTATCAAGCGTTGACATGTCTGTCCCTACCGGCTTCTCAATCTCTGGAAACCCAATCACTACTTCGGGTACTCTCGCACTCACGTACGCTGCAGGATACGAAGGACTCCGCAGCGCATCTTCCACAAACTGGAATACTTTCTATAACACCCCATCAACCCGTATCACCGACGGTACTGGCCTTACCTGGTCATCGAATACCTTGAACTGTGATACCGCAAACGGCAGCACCCAGGGGTGTATTACCAGTACTGACTGGCAATCATTCAACGACAAAGTTTCTTCATCTTCTATCAATTCTGAAGCAGAACTCGAAACCCTTACCGGTGTCGACATCGTGACCGTGACTGCAAGTGACATCACTTCAGCAAACCTCATCTCAATGCTCACTGATGAAACAGGAACAGGGAACGTCGTCTTCAGTGCGTCCCCAGTCTTCACCGGTACTGCACAATTCAATGGTATCACTGCATCTGCTTCCTCAACCCTCGGCTATGCATCAAGTACCGCACTCACCGTATCAGGGAATGCATACATCAATACCCTTAATGGTGTTGCGACTATCGACAGCACTACCGAGACTACTATCGAGTCTGCAATCGATACGCTTGCAAACCTCACTGCATATACTGCAACCAATGGTACGACGACGAACGCTACCTCAACCAACCTTGCAGTGACGAACCTCCGTGTCTCTGCACTCCGTGACTCTGCAAACTCACTCGGTACCAACGGCATGGTGCTCCAAACGAATGGCACCGTATCTACCTGGGTCGCAACCTCAACCCTTGGTCTTGGTTCCGTTACCTCCGTCGGTCTTACTGCACCTACCGGCTTCTCCGTTGGTGGTTCACCCGTCACTACAACCGGTACTCTCGCACTCTCATACGCTGCAGGATACGAAGGACTCCTTACCTCAGCATCGACCACCCTCTTTGGTTTCTATAACACCCCATCAACCCGTATCACCGACGGTACTGGCCTTACCTGGTCAGCAAATACCTTGAACTGTGATACCGCAAACGGCAGCACCCAGGGATGTCTCACGGGTGCTGACTGGACAACCTTCATGGGCAAGGTGGCATCTTCATCGATTGACTCACTCGCAGAGATTGAGACCCTCACGAGTGTCGCAAACATCCTTATTGAAAACGACATCGATGCCTCAAGTGAACTTGCTGCCCTCATGGATGATGAGACGGGAAGTGGATTCCTCGTCTTCTCCGGTTCACCCGTCTTCACCGGTGGTGCAACCTTCAGTGGCATCAACGTCACTGCAACCTCAACCCTCGGCTACGCATCAAGTACCGCACTCACCGTTGCAAATAACGCATACCTCAATACCTATACGGCAAACAGTGGTACCACGACAAACGCATCGTCAACATCCTTCCGTACCGTCACTCTCGGCATCGGCTCAGACTATATCACCGACATCACCGGTTCTGGTCTCTCTATTACAAACGGTGTTTTGAATGCATCAGGATTGAGCAACTGGACAGACCAGGGAGCATACCTCACCCCACTCACCGCAACCGACGGCATCTCCCTCAGTGGCTCTTCTACCGCGCAAAACCTCACGATGATCAACAGCACGACCACGAATGCCACCACGACAAACCTCCGTGTATCCGGTACTTCCGCACTCGGTACGGTGGCTGCAGGTACCTGGAACGGTACCGCGATTGGTCTCCAATACGGTGGTATGGGTACTGACGTATCGGGATACACCAACGGTCTCTTTGGTCTTAACTCAGGCACCATGACCGACATCGATACCGAAGCAGAACTCGAAACTGCACTCGGTGCACTCGATGTCGTGACCGTGACTGCAAGTGACATCACTTCAGCAAACCTCATCTCAATGCTCACTGATGAAACAGGAACAGGGAACGTCGTCTTCAGTGCGTCCCCAGTCTTCACCGGTACTGCACAATTCAATGGTATCACTGCATCTGCTTCCTCAACCCTCGGCTATGCATCAAGTACCGCACTCACCGTATCAGGGAATGCATACCTCAATACCTATACGGCAAACAGTGGTACCACCACCAATGCCTCAAGTACCAACCTATTTGCAACCAACGGTCGCTTCACGAATGCAACCATCGGTTCCTCAGCAGGTGTCCTCACCACAAACAGTACTGGTCTAGTATCAGCATCGACTACTATCGGGGATGCATACATCAGTGACTCGCTCACACTCACCACCTCAACAGGTCTACCTATCAGTACCGGTGTCTCAGGACTTGGTACTAACGTCGCTACCTTCCTTGGTACCCCTTCAAGCGCAAACCTTGCTGCAGCACTCACCGACGAGACGGGAAGTGGCTCACTTGTCTTCTCAGGTTCACCCGTCTTCACCGGTGGTGCACAATTTTCAGGTATCCGAGCATCAGCGTCATCTACCTTAGGATATGCATCTTCTACGGCACTTACTGTTTCAGGAAATACTTATCTCGGTACGGTGTCTGCAGGTACCTGGAACGGTACCGCGATTGGTCTCCAATACGGTGGTATGGGTACTGACGTATCGGGATACACCAACGGTCTCTTTGGTCTTAACTCAGGCACCATGACCGACATCGATACCGAAGCAGAACTCGAAACTGCACTCGGTGCACTCGATGTCGTGACCGTGACTGCAAGTGACATCACTTCAGCAAACCTCATCTCAATGCTCACTGATGAAACAGGAACAGGGAACGTCGTCTTCAGTGCGTCCCCAGTCTTCACCGGTACTGCACAATTCAATGGTATCACTGCATCTGCTTCCTCAACCCTCGGCTATGCATCAAGTACCGCACTCACCGTATCAGGGAATGCATACATCAATACCCTTAATGGTGTTGCGACTATCGACAGCACTACCGAGACTACTATCGAGTCTGCAATCGACACCCTTGCAAACCTCACTGCATATACTGCAACCAATGGCACGACCACCAATGCCACCAGTACCAACCTATTTGCAACCAACGGTCGCTTCACGAATGCAACCATCGGTTCCTCAGCAGGTGTCCTCACCACCAACAGCACCGGCCTTGTATCTGCAAGTACTACTGTGGGTGATGCATACATCACCGATGCCCTCACACTCTCGGGAGGTACCATCGGATCAAACAACATCAGCGGTACCCTCACCACCACCGGTACACTCACTATTGGCGACAATGGTGATATCGTGAACTTCAACACGAGTTCATGGGATGTGACCTCAGGTGCATTCACTGGCATCACCAACCTCTCGGTTACGGGTTCCTCCACTATTGGTGGTGGTACCGGTGCGACGGGGCTTACCATCAACGGCACCGCCACTACTACTAACCTCAAAGTAACCGGTCTCACCCCTGCGCGTGCGCTCTTCACTGGTGCGGATAATCTCTTTACCACTACAGGTACCTCGCAGTACCTCATTGACTCTCTCAGTGATGAGACGGGTACTGGTATTGCAGTGTTTGGTACCAACCCACTTCTCTCAGGATTCCGTTCCAGTGCATCATCAACCATAGGTGGTGGCACAGACACTACAGGACTCACTATTAATGGTGGTGCGACGACGACGGGCGTAGCATATTTTGGAGATTATGTCGGTGTTGGTACTCCAACGCCATATAGTCAATTACACCTCTATTCATCGGTGACGGATACAGGTGCCACTATTGAATCAACATGGGGGGATTCTTATCTTGATTTTGATTCATTTAGTGGTTATACATGGGGAATTAACAATTCAGTAAGTGGACTCTTTACGATACGAGATAATACAAGTGCCACGAACTATATTGCGCTTGAAGCAGGTCTTGCAAACAGTTCACCAACACCTATATACGTGACCGATGTAGGTAATGTAGACATTGGAATCAATATGGGTATTGCTACCAGTACTCCTGCAGTACAGCCAGCCCGTCTCACTATTGATAAAGCGGGATTCACTGGTTCAGGTGTTGCAGGTATCAAGCAGTATCTTGGCTTTACCAACTCCACTTTGAGTGCGCTGTACTATGGTGATGAGACATATATCACCAATGTCCCCACTGCAACTTCGACACTCGTGGGTAAGATGATTCGTATTGCAGATACGAGTGCACTTGGAAACACCATACGTGGTCTTGAGGTGCAGGCACATCGGGGTACCAATACGAAGGGTGAGAATACCGGTATTGCAGGCTTCGGTCGTACCTTCGGTGTACGTGGTTCGACCATGGGTGATGCGGGAAGTACCTATCTCCCTGCAGGTATCTTTGCAGAAACAGAAGGTACGACACAAGGTAATGCACTTCGTGCGTACTCAGGTACTATTACTTCAGAAAATCTCGTGTACTTCTTCCAGGATACGAGCAACTTCACTGGCACGGGACTCAAGATGGACTTTGGTAATGCGGGTGGCTCATTTGCTGCAACATCGAGCGCAAAGTTCCTCGACTTCAAGGTGGGAGGTACTTCGAAATTCTATGTTGCAGCAAATGGCTCAACGACTATTGGTGACGGCACGGTGAGTGCAGGACTCCGTATTCCATACGGCGGTATCTGTGTCGATAATGACGGTTCCTGCGTCTCGACCACCACTGGCCAGATACGTTCAGTCACCTCAGCGCTCGGCAACTCTGACCTTGCCGAAATGTACTTCTCAAATCAGTCTTTGAGGACGGGTGAAATCGTATCGCTCTCCGGTGGGCTTTCAGTGAAACGCGCGAGCGAAAGTACCGAGAAGGATATTATCGGCGTAGTTTCTACGAAGCCTGGTATGACACTCGGATTTGACGACTCGTCGCTCGCTCTCGGTGAAACAGGATTCCCTATAGGACTCAAGGGACGTGTGCCAATTCGCCTCAGTACAGAAAATGGCGAAATTCAGAAGGGTGATCGTATTGCACTCTCCTCTATTCCTGGTGTTGGTATGAAGGCAAAGGAGGGGGATCGTGTTGTGGGTATTGCACTTGAGGATTATAACGGTACCAAGGCATACAGTTCTGGCTTCCTCAATCAATTCGGTGACGATATGCTCAAGGAGCGTGTCACCGTAAAGACCGTACTCGACCCACATTCACAGGACGGTTGCTACAACGGTGGTGGTAACGCACTTGGTGAAAACCCATGTGTTGCGCAGATGGTAGCAACGACAACAGTCATCAATGAAAATCCTGAAGAGACGCGCGCTCAGATGCTTGCTGAATTGCGCAATACTGCACCAGAGCAGATGGCTGCAGGGGATGGTGAGACCTATGCGGTGGGACAGGTAATTATGTTTATCGAACTTGCTTGGTACCAGGGAGACCGCGAACGCATGGTGCTCAGCGAACTTGCCACCACCACACCACTCTTTGAGGGAAGTGAGGTGACACTTTGGGATAATATCAAGGCTCTTGCTTCAAGTTTTGTAGATGGAGTACTCAGCGTCACCGGCCTCAAAGCAGACAGGGTAGAGGTAAAGAATGAACTCTGTGTCGATGGCGTGTGTGTCACCGCAGACGACCTTCGCGCGATTCTCCAAAGTACACGCGGCGGAAATGAAACAAGTGGTGATACAGGAGGAAGTAATGAAACGAATAGCAACGAGACAGGAGGTGGGGAAGTAACGGGTGGCGACAGTGGTACAGGGAGTGAGAGTGGTGTTGGCGACTCTTCAGGAGGAGGTGATACAAGTGCAGGTAGTACCGGAGGAGCAGAGACTCCCGTGGAGCCCGCGCCTGCACCTACCCCGGAACCTCCCGTAGTCGAGGAACCAACACCTGAAACACCTGCAGAACCAGAAACACCGTCAGAACCTGCACCAGAGCCACAACCCGAACCAAGCGAGTCCCCAGTATAAGAAAGTTTATTAATCTAAATTAAGAATATGTAAAAATAAAATAAAGCCAAAATGGCTTAAAACAGGGAAGAAGTTATGCACATACATATATATATAGTGCAGAAAAATAAGCACAAATTAAGTACAATAGAATGAATACCAAAACTATTGGTAGCAAACATTAATTAGTCGTAAATTTTTAGTATGAATAGCACACATTTATTATACTCAGCAAAGAACGCATTGGTTGCGACCGCGCTTATCTTTGCGTTGGGTATGTTCAGTTTTTTTGCCTTTGAACCATCGGTGGGGCAGGCAATCACTAGTAACAACTTCACGGTTACACAGCAGATAACCAATGAAATTTCATTCTTGGTACAACCATCAAATGTGACCATGGTTGGTTCTATTGCAGGTCTCACAGGAGGATATGCGACAGGTACTACTGTAGTGTCGGTCAATACCAACAACACCACGGGGTACAATATGACATTGCACTTTGCTACTAACTCTCGTCCTCACGCCATGGTGGCAAGTTCTACTGATGCATCATCAGCATACATCGCTAACTACACCCAAGCTGGAGGCGTGGGCGTACCTGACTACAACTGGGCAGATAATACCTCAGGTCAGTCAGCTGAGTTTGGATATTCAGTTAATGCCTCTACGTCGGCAGAAGTGGCACAAGCCTTTAAAAACAACGGTTCTTCATGTAATCAGTCTGCTGGTTCACCATCGGTTGATCATTGTTGGCTCAATCCAACCACTACCCCACAGGTAATCATTAACTCATCAGCACCAAATGGTAGTTCAACGACTACCCTTAAATTCAAGGTGGCAGTACCAAATGCACCATCACCAGCCCTTCCTTCAGGCTACTATGTAGCAACGGGTACGTTGACCGCAGTCACTAATCCATAGTACACTTCGGATTACTTATGTTTGCTATCGTGCACAAAACAACTCTTTTCGCGCTTGCGATTTGTGCACTCTTCTTTCTGAGCGCATTACCTTCGGTAGTGCGCTCGCAAGAGGAAATACCTACTCCAGTAGCAGAAGTCGCCACGCCAGAACCAATACTTATTGCAGAACCTGCTCCCTATACTACTGAGGGGGTGCCTGGCGGTGGTTCAGTTATTGGTGACTTTGTTGTTGGCCCCGGTAAGGTGGATGCCACTGTAAAGCCTGGTGAAACAAAGGTGGTAGAAATGACGATCACTAATCGTACGGGTGAACGTCGTATTTTCAATATTAATATCGAAGACGCAGAGGGATCAAAGGATCCAAATACTTCAATTGTACTTCTTGGTGATGATAGAGGACCATATTCAATCAAGGATTATCTCACGGTGGATCACTATAGTTTTGAACTTGATCAAAATCAACGTGCGCGTATCCCAGTAACCATCTCCGTCCCTGCAAATGCAGAGCCAGGAGGGCTCTATGGTAGCGTGCTTGTAAATACAGTTGCACTCGATGCGGTAACTGGTGATGATGTGGGTACCGTGCCACAGTCTGCAATTATTGCGCGTATTGGCACACTCTTCTTTGTAACTATTCCTGGTACGGTAGAAAAAGAAGGAGGACTCATTGATTTTAGTACATCCCCAAAACAGATGTTTTACCAGGATAGTCCAATTAATTTTGGTATCTTGTTTGAAAACAAAGGTTCCATTCACCTAGCGCCATATGGAGAGTTGCGTATTACGAATATGTTTGGTGATGAGATGGGGTTTTTGGAACTTGAACCGTGGTTTGTACTTCCTCAATCGCTTCGTCTTCGTGAAGTGGCATGGGATCGCGATTTCCTTTTTGGTCGCTATACCGCAACAATACATATAAACCGTAGTTATGATGATACTGTCGATACAATGAGTTATTCATTCTGGGTATTACCTTGGAAGCCACTTGCTGGAGGGTTTGCAGTAGTATTTTTCGTACTCTTCCTTATTCGTACATTCTTCAAAAAGTTTGAGTTTAAGCGTAAATAGAAAAGCGTATGAGTCTCCGTGATACGCTTATCACCGCAGTAACTGCTCTTATTTTTACACCTATAGTCCTTTTGTGTGTCTCACTTACGAGCGCACAGGTGATGCAGAGTACTAATTACCGTATTCAAAGCGACTCGGTGAATTTTGGTGGGGGGTTTTCTTCATCAACTAATTACGCACTCGAGTCTACTGCGGGTGAGATTGCAACAGGCGATGGCACGAGCGCGAGTTATAACCTTAAGGCAGGGTATCAGCAGATGCTCACCACCTTCATTTCAATGACTGCTGCCTCTGCAGTACTGATGACTCCGTCTATTCCGGGTATATCAGGAGGTGTTGCAAATGGTTCTACCACGGTGACGGTAACCACGGACAGTGCAGCAGGATATCAAATAACCATTGCAGCATCAGAGAGTCCTGCAATGCGAAAGGGAAGCGACACTATTCCTGACTATACACCAGTAGGAAATCCTGATTTTACGTTTGTTACTAATGCTGCTGATGCCCATCTCGGTTACTCTCCGTCGGGTGTTGATGTGACGTCGCGCTTTAAAGACAATGGCTCTGCTTGTGGTACCGGTGGTACACAGGAGACTGATTTAGCGTGCTGGGACGGACTCAGTACGAGTAATGTAGAAATCGTGCGTCGCATGTCGGCAAACACACCAAACGGTTCCACCACGACGGTGAACTTTCGTGTAGGGATAGGTGGCTCCGTGGTACAGACGGGTGGTACGTATATTGCTACCACTACCCTCACCGCGATTGCATTATAATAGTGCTATGCGTACTTTTTTTCACACAGGGATACTCGCCATTCTCATACTGGGTATGATATTTCCGACGGTGGTAGTGCAGGCCATTACCGACGATTTTAGTATTCGCACCTTTGTGGGGGAGGACACTACGCCCCCTACTGCACCAACAGGTCTTACTGCGACACCGGTTGCTTCATCACAGATTGACCTTACATGGCTTCCTTCTACTGATGATTATGAACTCATGGGATATCATGTGTGGCGGGATAATGTGCAGATAGCCACCACTACTGCGCTTGTATATTCAGACACTGGCCTTACAGCGAGTACCACCTATTCGTACTTCATTACCGCATACGATCATTTTGCCAATGAGTCCGCATCTTCCACACCGGTATCTACGACGACACTGAGTGTTCCGGTACCACCACCAAGTTCTTCAGGGAATAATTATGGATTTCGTCTGACGCCACTTGATGAAATTATTCTTTCGCTCGAGATTTTGCCGCAGAAGGATTCAGTCATCATTCGGTATGTGACGAATATGCATATTCAGTCGGTGATTAAGTGGGGAAAGACCACCTCATATGAACTTGGTTCTCTTGCAGAGCAAGCACTCGTAAAACGACATGAAACACAGATTGCAGGACTCACTCCAGGAACCTTGTATTATTTTGTAATAGAAGGAAAAGACAAATTTGGACGAGAGGGAGTCCTTCATGAGGGGACATTTACCACACTCCAACCCGATGATATTTTTCCACCTGGGAACGTGACCAACCTCACTGCTATGCGCGAGGGAGATGATGTGGTACTTTCGTGGCAATTACCCCAAGACCCCGACCTTGCGTATGTCCGTGTGGTGCGGAATGACCGCTTTTACCCAAGTGATATTGCTGATGGGTGGGTGGTGTATGAAGGACTTGCTAATGGCTTTCGTGATGAGGGTGCTGTGGTAGGAGAGCGACAGTTCTATACGGTATTTAGTTATGATGCTTTGGGGAACATTTCCTCAGGTGCGGTAGTGGCGATACGTTTTGGTGCTTCTGGTATACCTACAATCCCGGGGGCGTCTACGACGCCCCCGGGAGAACCGGGTATGGTAAACCCCGCACAAAACGAGATACAACTTTCGTTTGAGGACATTCTCTTTATTCAAGAAGGAGTGACGCTCCGAGTGGAGGATGGAGTTGTAGATATTGATGGTGCGAAGCAACTTACAATTGCAGTTCCCTATACACTCATGCCGGAGCATCTCAAGACTATTTTGGTTGTCTTGGGCGACAGTACCGATCATGAGCGTACATTTCAGTTTTTACTCAGAGTCAACAAAGAACGTACTCTGTACACGAGTACACTAGCCCCACTAGGGGTAAGTGGAAAGTTTCCGGTATCAGTGTCGGTGTTTGATTTCACGACCGCACAAATAGGGTATGCGGGTGGTACGCTCGATGCGCATATCACCACCCTTGCACATGTACCTGAGCAGGTGAGTTTTGTACAGTATCTTTGGACTATCTTCACTTCGTACTTGATTTGGTTTATCTTGCTTCTCATTACCCTAACCCTTCTCGGCTGGCGACTCGTACGCAGAAGGGAGGAATAGGGATCCCTGCATATGGCCGACGTCGGACGTCGGCCATAAAAATCCATACAGAATGTGTGACTTACGATGTCACACATTCACCTATACATCTGTACAAGGTCCGGCCTTGAATGGCTTTAGGGTTGCTGTGTATATTTGTGTTTGTAATTTTGAAGAGTCGAGGGATACACGATGCTATACTGAATACACTAATTTTATATTTTGTATGAAGAAAATTCGTGTAGCAATAAATGGATTTGGACGCATTGGACGTACCTTTTTTCGTATGGCGTACGAGCACCCCGATTTTGAGGTGGTGATGGTGAATGATTTAGGTGATATTAAAAATCTTGCCTACTTGCTTGAATACGACACCGCCTACGGTCGCGTACCCTATACTGTCGCGGTGGCTGACGGAGCACTTATCGTAGATGGAAAAAAGATTTTGTATACAAGTGAACGCGAACTTGTGAATCTGCCATGGGGCGAAGAGAATATAGATATTGTCGTAGAATCCACTGGCGTGTTTACCTCATACGAAAAAGCAAAGGTGCATATCGATGCGGGTGCGAAGCGTGTCGTGGTGACCGCACCACTTAAGGATGAGGGAGTTGATAGCGCGCTCGCACAGACCGTGCTTATGGGTATGAATGAAGACGTACTCGCTAGATGCACAGTGTCTTCAAATGCATCGTGTACCACAAATGCAACAAGCCCGCTCGTAGCAATTTTGGAGGAGGCAATTGGTATTGAGAAAGCAATCTTGAATACGGTGCACGCGTACACCGCTTCCCAGGCGCTTGTGGATGGCCCGAGCAAAAAGGACTTTCGTGAAGGACGTTCGGCAGCACAAAACATCGTGCCGTCGTCTACCGGTGCAGCCATCGCCACGACACTTGTCCATACAGCACTCAAAGACAAGTTTGATGGTATCTCTATTCGTGTACCGGTACAGGTGGGCTCCATTGTCGACTTCACCTTTATTGCGAAGCGCGACACCACGGTGGCAGAGGTAAATGAAGTACTCACGAAAGCAGCAGGGCAAGCACCATGGCAAGGGAAGTTTGCGGTGACGACTGCGCCTATTGTATCCTCTGACATTATTGGAGCAGAGGTGGCGTCTATCGCCGATCTCACCTTTACCCGTGTGGTAGGCGGTAACCTCGTCAAAGTACTCGCATGGTACGATAATGAAACAGGGTACACGAGCACCCTTATTAATCACGTTGCGCACATCGCCACATTACTCTCGAAATCATAATTCTCTTTCCGTATGAAAATTTATATTGCTACCGACCATGCCGGCTTTCCGCTTAAAGAACAAATCATTCCGTATGTCCGGGAAGAACTCGGGTACGAGGTGGTGGATTGTGGTGCTGAGACACTCGACCCCAATGATGACTATCCTGCATTTATGCAGGCGGCTGCACGCGCAGTTTCTCTAAATCCTACTGATGCAAAAGCGATTATCTTTGGTGGTTCAGGACAGGGGGAAGCGATTGTCGCTAATCGCTTTCCGCATGTACGTGCAGTCGTATACTACGGTGGACAACCTGAAATTATTCGTCTCTCGCGCGAGCATAATGATGCAAATATTCTTTCCTTTGGTGGTCGTTTTGTGAGTGTCGAAGAAGCAAAGGAGGCAGTTGCGCTGTGGCTTAGTACACCCTTTACCCAGGATGAACGTCATGTACGTCGCATCGCACAGATTGATAACTAATATTCTATGTCACCTATTGTCCCTGCCATCATCCCCACATCACTCGAACACCTTAAAGAGTCGATAGGTATTGTCGCCCCTTTCACTCACGAGGTACAAGTAGATATTGTCGATGGCGTTTTTGTGCCCTTTACCTCATGGCCATATGTTGAAGGTGCACCGATTGCGGACCTTGCGCCTATAACCTCGGAGACCTTGGTGGAGGTGGATTTAATGCTTGTGGAGCCTGAGGCAGTGCTCAGGGAGTACGTACAGGCAGGGGCACGACGTGTGGTGGTGCATCTCGAAAGTGTGCACGACTTTGAAAAGATACTCGTACTCAAAAAAGAACTCGATTTCAAATTAGGATTTTCAATTAATAACGACACACCCCTTGAGACACTTACCGATGTCATTGCTCATGCAGATTATGTACAACTTATGGGTATTGCACATATAGGCTCACAAGGGCAGCCATTTGATGAGCGCGTACTCACGCGCATTGTGACACTCCGCGCCGCGTACCCCACACTCCTCATTAGTATTGATGGAAGTGTAAATGCGGAGACAGTAGGAAGGCTTGCTCATGCGGGTGCAAATAGATGCGTCTCAGGTTCAGCAATTTTGAAACAAGAAAATCCCGAGGAAGCATACAATACACTCGCCGCACTTTTTGCAATTGCCGCGTAAAAGCAGTACGTCAAAAAGTTCTTAAATGGGTCATATAAAAATTCGTTAAAGCACAACTTTAAAAAAGCATTGCGCAAGCGCACACAGCGCGAGCATAGCAAAGACTAAAAATCTCAATCCTTCGGATTGAGATTTTTAGTCTTATGCGTGGTTTTTTCAAGTTCGTGCTGAAAAAGAATTTTTGAAGCATCATGCATTATCAAGACTAATTGGTAATTAACACACATCACTCCGCACATGCATGTATACACGGTATACTAGCGCTATATGCATTATCTTTCTGATACAGAAGTTCACGAGCTTGAAATAAAAGCGAATGAAATTCGACAAAGCATTATCGAGATGCTCGTTGAAGCGAAGAGTGGGCACACCGCAGGCCCACTTGGGATGGCCGATATTTTTACACTCCTCTACTTTGAGGTGCTGAAGCATAATCCAAAGGATCCCTATTGGGCAGATCGCGACAGAGTGATTCTTTCAAATGGGCACATTTGCCCAGGGCTCTATGCCACGATGGCACATGCAGGGTACTTTCCGGTAGAAGAACTGCTTACATTGCGCAAGTTTGGCTCACGCCTTCAGGGGCATCCGCATACGGAAATACTTCCCGGTATCGAAACGAGTTCAGGGCCGCTTGGCTCAGGGCTTTCACAAGCAGTCGGAATGGCACTTGCAGAGCGTATCGACAATCCCTACTCTTCAAAGTTTTTCTATTGCATCATGGGGGATGGCGAACTCGATTGCGGACAGATATGGGAAGCGATGATGCTTGCAGGGAAGGAAGGACTCAATAATGTAGTGGCGATTGTAGACAGAAATGGTATTCAGATTGATGGCTTTACCAAAGACGTCATGCCGCTTGAGCCACTTCGTGAAAAGTTTGAATCATTCAATTGGGATGTGCAGGAAGTTGATGGGCACAATATCCGTGCCGTGAACGATGCTATCGGGAAGGCACATGCGGTGTATGGACAGCCTTCCATCATTATTGCGCATACGATTCCTTCAAAAGGGGTGGATGTTTTTGAACGCGATTTTAGGTGGCACGGTAATCCTCCTGGCCTCGGCCCCGAGGATAAGGTGGTAAAGAGCGAACAGGCCAGTGTCGCACTCAAGAAACTACGTACTCTTAATGGTCACCTTCACATGCATGAATATGGGGAATAATATCGCATCACATCTGAATCCAAATATCTTCAACGCGAATGTTGAAACAGCACCGAATCGTAATGGCTACGGTGATGGGCTCAAAGAAGCGGGGGAGGCGGACGTACGTATTGTCGCGCTTTCTGCAGACCTCACCTCTTCCACAAAGACGAATGTGTTTGCAGAAGCATTTCCAAAGCGATTTGTGCAGATAGGGATTGCAGAACAAAATCTCGCTTCAGTGGCGGCGGGCATGGCAGCAATGGGGAAGATTCCATTTTTTGCATCATACGCAGCATTTTCACCAGGACGTAACTGGGAGCAAATTCGTACGACAATTGCCTATAATGGCGCGAACGTCAAAATTATTGGTGCACACGCTGGCGTCTCAGTGGGGCCTGATGGTGCGACGCATCAAGCAGTGGAAGATTTGGCAACCATGCGCATCATTCCGCGTATGGTCGTGATTGCTCCGTGTGACTATGATGAAGCAAAGAAGGCAACACTCGCTATGGCAAAGTATGTTGGCCCTGCATATATGCGTCTTGCGCGTGAGGCAAGTCCGCGTATTACCACTTCAGGCACTCCATTTGCTATTGGAAAGGCAGAGGTCTTTTACACGAAATCACCCGCAC
Source organism: uncultured Candidatus Saccharibacteria bacterium (assembly GCA_964570795.1). GTDB lineage: Bacteria > Patescibacteriota > Minisyncoccia > Phycocordibacterales > UBA918 > Damh-18. Next base: position 41,284 of record CAZMYZ010000004.1, on the reverse strand, counting down.
ATACAAAAACAGTAGGTATTATTTCAACTGGTATTATGACCTACCAGGCACTCGTTGCGGCAAAGATGCTCAATGAACGCGGTATTGGTGCGTCGGTACTCCATGTAGCCACCATAAAGCCACTTGATACTGAAGCAGTGGAGCGCTTTAGCGAGACACATGACGTGCTTGTCACGGTAGAAGAGCACCAGCGTGTTGGGGGCTTGGGGAGCGCTATTGCAGAGCACTTGAGTCTCGTGCGTCCTACAAAGATTTTGCGTCTCGGTGTGAATGATGTCTTTGGACAGTCGGGTACTCCCGAAGAACTCTTTGCATGCTATGGCATTGACAGTGCGTCTATCGCACGCGAAGCAGAGAAGTTTGTGGGGTAGAAAATATACATGGAAAATCCCCCGGGCGCCTGCGGCGCCCGGGGGATTTATCGTTGTGTTCTTACACTATCTTTGCAACGTAGTTTGCAGGGGCAGTCTTTAGATATTCTTGAATCTTTTCTTTAGTGAGGAGCCCGTTTTGTGCACCAATATACTGCACCACTGACATGGAGTTAATAGGTCCCCATGCGAGTGCGGTTTTCACATCGTGTCCGAGAATAAGTGCGCTCACAAAGGTAGAGGAGAACGAGTCGCCGGCACCAGTGCGGGAGACTGGCTCTTTGGGGTCTGGGTACATAGGCATATACCATGCAGTGTCACCCTCGAGTGCGAATGCGCCATTTGGACCATCGGTAATCACCGGAATCTTTGGTCCGAGCGCTTTCATCATACGGAGGAGGGCAGGGATGCTCTGTTCTTCAGTTTTAAGAATTTCCTGCGCCTCTTCTTTGTTGCAGAAAAAGACTTCAGTCACCGCATAGAGATCCTTGAGTTCTTCGTAGCCGAGGCGAATCTGGAAGGTGCCTGGCTGAAAGGCAAGTTTTGTTTCAGGGTGTGCTGCAACATATTTTGCTACTTCATGGTGGAAGGCAACACCGTTTTCGCCAATCGAGGAGAAATAGAGGAAACGAGGTGGTGTGGGGAAGTCTGGAAGTTGGTAGGGGAACTCCTCGTGCTTGATAAGAATAGTGCGCTCTGCACCGTAGCGGAGAATATAGTGATAATTGGTTTTTTTGCCTTCGTGAATTTTTACATAGTCGGTATCAATACCTTCTTTGCGTAAGGTGTCGAGGCAGTCACTTCCGTTACGGTCATGTCCGAGGCTTGAAACGAGTGCTGCGCGGAGGCCAAGACGGTGTGCTGCCACGGAAGCATTCGCTGAATTACCTACGGCGTTTACCACCACAACATCTTTGTAGGGGAGTTTGCCACCGAAAGCCATTTCAAGTTTTTTGCGGCCAGTCTTTTCGTCGACAGTTACTTTTGCATCTTCTTGTGATAATTCAATAAAAGCGTCTACGGTTGTGTCGCCGATGGCAACGAAATCATATTGTTGATCCATAATGACAGCATTGTACCATCCTCCACTTCGCATCATGGTATAGTGGGTGGGACTATTAGACAGAGTAACAATACAATTTACTATGGCACTCATTTACATTACACGTCATATTCCCGAAATAGGTATCAATCTCCTTCGCGCTGCAGGACACACAGTGGACGTGAGTACCAAGGATGGCGTCCTTACTCCAAAAGAACTTGTGAGTGCGGTGAGTACAAAGCAGTACGATGCGGTCATTTGTCTTCTTACCGATACTATTAATAAAGAAGTCTTTGATGCGGTACCGACAGCAAAGGTATTTGCGAATTACGCGGTAGGGTACAACAATATCAACCTCGAAGATGCAAAGGCGGCCGGAGTGACGATTACCAACACCCCTGGAGTCCTTACCGACACTGTCGCAGAATTTACCATTGCACTCATGCTTGCGGTGGTGCACCGTATTCCTGAGTCAGATGTATTTACTCGTGCAGGGAAGTATGTGGGGTGGGGGCCAGAGTTACTTCTGGGCACTGATGTGAAGGGGAAGACTCTCGGCATTCTTGGTGCGGGGCGCATTGGCTATGAGGTGGCGCTCCGTGCGCACCACGGCCTTGGTATGCAGATTGCATATTACGATGTGGCACCTATGCCGGTACTTGAAAAGGATTGCAAAGCAACATTCATGGATTCGCCTGAAGCGCTTCTTGCTTCGGCTGATGTGGTGTCCATTCATGTTCCGCTTCTGCCTACCACCGAGCATCTCATCAACGCAGAGCGCCTCGCGCTCATGAAACCGTCGGCATATCTTCTCAATACGTCTCGTGGGCCAGTAGTGGACGAGGATGCACTTGTTGTTGCACTCCAGACAGGTGTCATTCGTGGAGCGGGACTCGACGTATACGAGCATGAGCCCGCACTCGCCAAAGGTCTTGCTGCACTCTCAAATGTGGTGATCACCCCCCACACCGCCTCAGCCTCTGATGAGACTCGTGGAAAGATGTCAGTCATGGCCGCACAGAATGTGATTGATTTTCTTGCAGGGGAAACGCCCGAGAATCAAGTGGCCTTAGAATAAGGAGTCTTGATAGCAAGGCGACGCCTTGCTATACGAGCAAATAAAATACCCAGCCATGCGCACTGGTTGAAGTTTTGTGTACGTATGGTATGGTAATCGGCACAATTAAGCATTACATTATGACATTTTCACTTACCGTTGAGGCGCGTACCGAGCGAGGAAAGAAACTCGAGAAGTTGCGCGATGCAGGAAAACTTCCTGCAATTATGTATGGTCCAAAGGAAGAAGCAACTGCTTTGACGATTGACCGAGTTGAGTTTGAGAAACTCTTCAAGCAGGCTGGAGAATCAAGCGTGATTACGCTTACCGGTCTCAAGACTCCAAAGGAAGTACTCGTCAACGATGTTTCTTTTGATGCACGTCGTGGTGGAGTGATTCATGTTGATTTCTATGCAGTTGAGGCTGGAAAGGAAATTACCGTCGATGTACCACTCGAGTTCGTTGGTGAGGCCCCAGCGGTAAAGCAGGGCGGTACGCTTACGAAGGTACTTCATGAAGTATCAATCACCTGTATGCCTGCAAATCTCCCGAAGGAGATTCTCGTTGATGTATCCGGACTTGATGATTTTGAAAAACAGATTCATGTACGTGATCTCACCATTCCTGCAAACGTGACGCTCGAAAACGATGCAGATGAGGTGGTAGCACTCGTACAGGCGGTAACTGAAGAAGCAGAAGCTCCTGTGGTAGCAGACCTTAGTGCTATTGAAGTAGAAAAGAAAGGAAAGACTGAAGAAGTTGAGTAGTATCAGGACTGGAGAAAAAGCCCCGGGAACGCAAAGCGTTCCCGGGGCTTTTTCCTGTGGGTGAGAAAGTAGATACCTGTGACTCAAATTGCTATACTATTGGGAAGACGTATGTATATCAGGATTTTGGTACTTATAGCGATTTTTGTTAGTGGCAGTTTTTTTCTGCCCTCTTTTGTGCAGGGTCAGGCACCGGCAATTTGTAATGACGATGTGACCGGGAAGACAGAAGAGCAACTCAAAATTGACCTTGCCCTTTGTAATGCTGAAATTGCAAAATGGCAGGGGATTCTCACCGGCACACGCGACAAGGTAAGCACTATCGACGGTGATGTGAAGGCACTTACCGCAAAAATCAAAGCAGCAGAAGCAACGATTAAATCAAAAAATATCGCCATCTCACAACTCACCAAAGACATCAATGTGCGGAGTCGGAAAATCGATGATCTTGAGGTGCTTATCGACGAAGGCAAGGAGTCCCTCGCACAACTCATTCGCCGCACCAATGAACTCGATGATTACTCACTTGCAGAGGTGATTCTCGACAGTAAAAATCTCTCTGAGTTTTTTGTCGATCTCGATTCATTCCTTGCTATCCAGAAAGGGCTTGAAGATCATTTTTATACGGTGCGAGAAACTATTGCAGAGACTGAGGAGGAACGTGAGCGACTTGGTGAAATTCAAGATCAGGAACTCGACGCAAAGTATGATGTAGAAACAAAAAAGAAGACGATTGCAAAGACGGAGCAAGAAAAGAAGGAATTACTCGCCGCGACGAAGCAAGAAGCAAAGTCATACGAGCAAATAGTGGCTGATAGGCAAGCAAAGGCAAATCAAATCAATGCAGCACTCTTCCGTTTGCGTGGTGTTGACGGTGGTGGTATTCCATTCAAGGATGCACTCGCCTATGCACAGGAGGCGTCACGCTACACCGGTGTGCGTGCCGCATTTATTCTTGGTATTTTGCGTCAGGAATCAAATCTCGGTGTAAATGTGGGGCAGTGTCTGCTTGTTGATGCAACAACGGGGGCAGGAAAAGGGAAAAACACTGGCACACCTTTTGCAAACGTCATGAAACCTGACCGCGATGTGCCGTACTTTATGGATATGATGAAGCGTTTGGGACGTGACCCATACCTTACTCCTGTTTCATGTCCGCAATCAGTAGGGTATGGTGGCGCGATGGGTCCAACGCAGTTTATTCCATCAACATGGAAAGGGTACGAGGGACGTATTGCTACTGCATTTGGTGTTCCTGTAGGCGACCCATGGAATCCGCAGCACGCGATTATGGCTACGGCGCTCTTCTTGCAGGACTTGGGTGCAGCGCGTGGCGGATATTCCGCAGAGCGTGAGGCAGCAGGTCGCTATTATGCAGGAGGAAACTGGGCTACATACGGCCTCGGCTATGCGGCAAGCGTACTTGGTCATGCTGAGGTGTATCAAGATAATATCGATTTCTTGAATAATCAGTAGAGTATGTCCAAAAACCCCACATACAGCGTTGCACTACGCTCGAAAACACTCATCGTATATTAAATACGCCTCGCATTTTCTCGCTTGTGCGCCTCGTCTGTGAGGTTTTTGAAACACACTCTTTATATTTTTTTGCTACAGTCTACTCGCATCGGGTCGTTATAGGTTGCCAAATAAAGCAATTCTGGTATAGTGTCACGACTATGAAAGCAGATATACATCCAAAGAACTACCGAACCGTTATTTTCCACGACAACTCAAGTGGCGAGCGATTTCTCGTGGGTTCTACTATTCACACCGATAAGACTGAAAAGTGGACAGACGGCAACGAATATCCGATTGCGTTTGTAGACGTTTCAAGTGCATCACACCCATTCTATACCGGACAGGAAAAGGTGATGGACACTGCAGGACGCGTAGAGCGCTTCAAGGCTCGCGTCGAGAAGTCAAAGGCAAAGGGAAAGAAGGCGTAAGGAAAAAGCCGGGTGTGCGCTTCGCGCACACCCGGCTTTTTGCTGCCTGAAATTTGCCAAACTAATACTTTGGAAAATGTTATAGTAGAAATATGGAATTTAAAGACGAACAACTTGCCCTCTTTCGGGAAAATCACAAGACGCAGTTTCTCTGTGGGCAGTTTGATGCGCTTCGTGTAAAACGCCTTGAGGCGGAAGAACTTGCTACTGACCCCACCATGGCAGAATTGGTGCAGGAAGAAATTGCCTCCCTCGATGAACAAACGGCCCATCTCTATACTGAAATGGAGCGCATTATTGAGGACTCAAAAGTCGAGGAAGCAAAGCCGTACGGCGTACTCCTTGAAGTGCGTGCTGGTGCCGGGGGAGAGGAGGCAGCCCTCTTTGCGGAAGAACTCGCCTATATGTATCTTAAGTACGCCGAGATGAAGGGTTGGCAAACTACTACGGCATCGGAGTCACGTGCATCGCAGGGAGGCTTTAAAGAAGCGACTTTTGAAATACTGGGTAACGACGTCTATGATGCGCTCCGCTACGAAACGGGCGTGCATCGTGTGCAGCGTATCCCTGTGACGGAGAAAATGGGGCGTATTCATACCTCCACTGCATCTGTCGTGATTCTCCCTATGCGCAGGAAGCCTACCATTGAGGTGAACCCGAGTGACTTCGATATGGAGTTTTCTCGCTCAGGAGGAGCGGGAGGACAGAACGTTAATAAAGTGGAAACCGCCGTGCGTCTCATTCATCGCCCTACAGGTATCGATGTGCGTTGCCAGTCAGAGCGCAGTCAGTTGAAAAATCGTGAAAAGGCGATGGCAATGCTCATTGCAAAATTGGAAATGGTGCATGAGGAAGAAGAATCAAAAAAGCATGCCGCTACGAGGAAGTCCCAGATAGGTACCGGTGATCGCTCAGAAAAAATCCGCACCTATAATGTGCCTCAAAACCGTATCACCGACCATCGTATCAAAGTTTCATGGCACAATATCCACGAAATCCTCGCAGGGAATCTTGCTGATGTGGTGGAATCCTTGCAGCAGGCCGAAGCGGGGGAAGGGGGCGACGCCATTGCGGAATAGGGGGTACCGTGGTACTATCCGACTGCTCTTTTAATGGGCGTATTTTTAATTATGAATATAAATCACACATCGGAGAAATCACTTATCGAGCGTCTTTTTGACGTTGGTGCACACTTTGGCTTTACAAAGTCACGTCGTCACCCAACTGCTACCTCATTTATTTTTGGGAACAAGCAGGGAACCGACATTATTGATCTTGAACAAACTGCCCTTGCACTCGAGAATGCAAAGAACTTCTGTCTCGAAGCGGGTAAGGCAGGAAAGACTATTCTTTTTGTAGGTACAAAGGAAGAAATCACCGCAACGGTAAAGGCACACGCAGAACATGCAAAGATGCCATTCGTCGTTAACCGCTGGGTAGGTGGTATGCTTACTAACTTTTCTGAAATCAAGAAGCGTATACAACGCCTCAAGGATTTGGTAGCACAAGGAGAATCAGGAGAACTTGAGCGTAAGTATACTAAGAAGGAGCGTGTCGTTATTGGTCGCGAACTCGACAAACTTACGCACAACTTTTCAGGTATTCAGCACATGGACCGTCTTCCATACGCACTTATTATTGTTGACCCACGTCACGATTCTATCGCAGTAGAAGAAGCTTCAGATCTCAATATCCCTATTATCGCTGTTGCAAGTTCAGACACGAATCTTCGACCCATTACCTATCCAATCGTTGCAAACGATGCACTCCAATCAAGTGTTTCATTTATCCTTGATGAATTGGTAACCGCATACACGAGTGGTGTTGCGCAGTTTACTCCCGCACCTGTAACACGTCGCGAAGAAGTACGTCGTTAATATAAAAAGCCACTATTAAGTGGCCTTTTGTATTCTATTATTTAATTTGCTCTTTTATTTATGGAAATCACATCAGCACAACTTAAGGAATTACGAGATTTGACCGGCATCTCTGTCATGCAGTGCAAGAAGGCACTCGAGGAAGCAGGAGGTGATATGGAGAAAGCTAAGATTATCCTTCAAAAGAAGGGAGGGGAAATTGCGCTCAAGAAATCAGATCGTGAACTCGGTGCTGGTGCGATTGGGAGTTATGTACATGCAACACACGAAGTTGCAGCATTGGTACAACTTTCTTGTGAGACAGACTTTGTTGCAAAGAATGTAGAATTTAGCGCACTTGCACGTGAGATTGCGATGCATGTTGCTGCACAAAACCCACTCTACATTACGCGCGCTGAAGTAACCGATGAGGTACTCGCAAAAGCAAAGGAAGTCTTCATTGAAGAAGTAAAGGACAAGCCAGCAGAGATGCAGGAGAAAATTCTCGCAGGAAAACTCGATGCATACTTCAAGGATCGTATCCTTATGGAGCAGCCATTCATTAAGAACCCTGATACCACCATTGGTACCTTGGTTAGTAATGCAATTCAAAAGTTTGGTGAAAACGTTGTCATTAGCGCAATCTCACGACTTTCAGTAAAATAGGGTAATGAGTACTCTTCTGATAGTATTTTTGGTAAGTGTTTTGTCTGTGCTTTTCCTCACGATACTCTTTCGTATTGAGGGAAAGCGCGGCAAGCGCTTTGGCGAACATCTTCGTATTCGGACTGACTTTGTGGTCCTCAAGGCAACAAAATATCTGCATACGGCGCTCAATTACACCGGGCGTGATTTCATTCGCCAGGTGGCGCATTATCTCTTCCATACAATTTTGCGCAGCGTACTTGAGTGTACGAAACGTGCAGAGAAAGGCTTGCGGAATGTGATGCGTATCAACAAAACGCTCGCAAAGCGTGCCGAACGCGAAAGTACTACCCGTACCAAACTCGAAGAGATTGCACTTCACAAGGTAGAGACTGCACTTACCGAGGATGAGAAGCGTGTGCGGAGGGAAAAGGAGTTGCGCGGCCATCCGCATCACTAGGTTGCATTTTTGGAAGATTTCTTCCATAATACAACCCGTGCGCATATGCGCATTTTTTGTACGGAGAAGGAAGTATAGAAAAGTAGAAGTTTTGTTTTCTTTGAGCCGTCTTAGCTCAGTTGGTAGAGCAACGGTTTTGTAAACCGTAGGTCCTCGGTTCAAGCCCGAGAGACGGCTCAAAGAAAAGAAATAAGTGAGGC
>CAZMYZ010000004.1:0-32837 GCA_964570795.1 uncultured Candidatus Saccharibacteria bacterium | reverse complement strand
TCTTGCGAAAGTCCCCCGGACTTTCTCACCTCGGTTCAAGCCCGAGAGACGGCTCAAAGAAAAGAAATAAGTGAGGCTAGTCTTAGCGAAGGTGGGAGAGTTGTGACAGTTCGGGGAACTGTCACAAAGTTTTGTAAACCGTATCGTCTTACAGACGCTGTACACCTTTCGCAGCAACTGCTCAAGGTCTTGCGAAAGTCCCCCGGACTTTCTCACCTCGGTTCAAGCCCGAGAGACGGCTCTCAAAAATGAATAGTGACTACTTTTAAAAAAGCCCCGACAGCAAAACTGTCGGGGCTTTTTTTATCCCTAAAATGCGCTATACTCCAATCTACATGGCAAAACATTCGCATCTGCTCCCGTACGCAAATCGACCTGATTTTAAAGTCGGACGCGCACCAGAACTCATCGGTAAAGACCGAGTATTGTATCGTTTCCTTGAGATTCTCCCTGGCGCAGCTTCGTGGTCGGCACTTGTGGGTATGGTGCTCATGTCTATCTATACACCTTTTTTTGCAGCGTACTTCATCATCGCATTTTCTGTATTTTGGGTTCTTAAGACTGCCTTCCTCTCATATCATCTTCGTCATAATTGGAAACGTCTCCGCCACCACATGGACGTGGATTGGAAGACAATGGCAGAGCGTTTTGAATATGAGCATCTGTATCAACTCATTATTCTCCCGTACTACAATGAGCCGGAGGAGGTGATTGATGCATCGCTCGCGTCGCTCGCACAAGCACGCTACGACAAGAAGAGTATGATTGTTGTGCTTGCACGTGAGGAGCGTGCTGGTGAAGGGGCTACGCTTGCAGCGGAGCGCATGAAAGAAAAGTGGGGGAATACCTTTGGTAGTTTTCATATTTCCGCACATCCTGCTGATATTCCGGGCGAGATGGCAGGCAAGGGCTCTAATGCCACCTGGGCCGCAGAAGATGTACGCAAAAAGGTGCTCGATCCTCATGGTATTCGCTACAATCATACCCTCGTATCAATCTTCGATATCGACACGGTGGTGTACCCCGACTATTTCAACTGTCTTGTGTGGCACTTCATGACCGCAGAACGCCCTCTTAAGAGTTCATTTCAGCCGGTGCCGATCTTCAATAACAATATGTGGGAGGCGTCTTCGCTCGCACGTGTGGTGGCAATGTCTTCAACATTTTGGGAAATGGTGCAGCAAGAGCGCCCCGAGCGTATGGCGACCTTTTCTTCGCACTCGGTTTCATTCCAGGCACTGTATGAAATAGGGTACTGGCAGACCAACATGGTTTCCGAGGACTCTCGCATTTACTGGAATCTCCTCCTTGCGAATGATGGTGAGTATGACGTAATTCCTCTTTCGTACCCGGTCTCTATGGACGCCAATGCCGCACCAACCTTCTTCGGCACAATTAAAAATATCTACAAGCAACATCGTAGGTGGACCTATGGTGTCGAGAACTTTGTATACATTGTGTACCACTTCACGAAGAACAAAAATATTCCCCGTGGTCGTCGCATTAAAATTGCTTTGCAGCAAGCAGAAGGATATTGGTCTATGGTGACGAACCCCATCATGCTCATTATTCTCGGATGGGCACCAATCTTTTTTGGTGGACGTGTCTTTCACGAGACAGTACTCTCATACAATCTTCCTATTGTCGTACGAGACCTCCTCATCCTTGCGATGTTTGGGCTCGTGATTTCTTCGATGATTTCACTCACACTGATTCCAAAGCGCCCCGAAGGAAAGAGTCGTTTCCTCTATATTGTGATGGCGCTCCAGTGGATTCTCGTGCCGATTACGATGGTTATCTTTAGCGCAATTCCAGGGCTTGATGCGCAGACGCGACTTATGCTGGGGAAGTATATGGGCTTTTGGGTCACCCCCAAGTCTCGGTGAGTAATTGAACTCGATTGCTGCGTGGCCAGAAAATAATGAGCGTAGCGAATATATTTTCTGAGTCTGTCGAATTTTCTTCCCCATGGAAGAAAATTCGACCCACGGAATAACGTAATCCTCACCGTACGTTTAAGTACGCCTCGCTTTACGTTTCTTGTACGCCTTGCACTCGATGTCCAATAACTCACCGAGATAGAATGCTCGTATCTTGAGTAATTAAATGTATCTGGTGATAAGTACGCCTTGCTATAGAAGGGTGGTTTATGGTTTTGAAAATGGCTCTATTTCGTGGTACCCTACACGTACTATGCGGCCACAAATCGAGGTACAGCCACTTTCTCACCAAACTCGTCAGAGGACATTTTTGTTGCTCGTGCTTGTATTTGTTGTATCTCTCCCGTTTTTGTACCTTTACGCTACAGGGTATCGCTTTGATTTTCAGAAGCCGACAAACCTCATCAGTACGGGTGGTATCTATGTTGCGGTAGATATTGCAGGTGCAGATATATTCATCGATGGGGAATTGGTGCGGGAGACACGTACGTTTCGCAAAGCTTTTTATGCGCAGAGACTTGATGCGGGTACACACCGTGTACATGTGCAAAAAGATGGATACCATACATGGGTAAAGGAACTCCCCGTATCTAAGCGTCTTGTTACTGAAGCAGAGGCATTTAATCTCCCTCTTGTGCCACAAGTGCGTGTCATCGCTCCTTTTGTGTCTGCTACCGGTACACCGGTTGTACGTACGCCGCTTCTCACTGCATCTACATCCGAAATGGTGCTTGCAACAACTACCACCGCTACGTCTACGTTTACCAAAAACCTTGAGTATACACGCCTGATTGAAAACTTTATTGCGACATCGACCGAGGTAAAAGAGAGTACCAAGGAACAGATTAAAGATATCTTCACAACGAGCACAACCACCGAAGCAGCAGTAGCAGAATCAACGTCGACTATTGTCTATAATGGTGTCGAACTTGCGCGTGCGGGGTCTGAGGTATTTGCTACATGGGTCGGCTCGTTTGAGCAGATGCCGTACTACTACTGTGCTCCCGATTTCCCTGCATACAGCACTTCATCGCCCGCCGACATACTTCCGGGTGAAGTTATTCCGACCCCCGAAGAGGAAGAAGTGATTCCTGAGGAAGGTATTATGGGTCCAGTACAAACTATTCCCGAAGATACGGTGTGTGATGCCCGTATTCGTATTGATAGAAAATGGCAAGACGTGAGTGATTTTGATTTCTTCCCCGGGAGTATCGACTTTGTGGTGGTAGCACTCAAAGACGGTATCTATGTGGTAGAGGTAGACGACCGCTCATGGCAGAATGTGCAACCACTCATCATGGGTACTGACCTCGCATTTCATATTGAAAACGGTTTAATATACGTATATGATGGCGCACTTATTTATCAAGTATTATTGCAAACAGAATAATCTCTATGACACCGATGAAAGGGCATCAACACCCACTCACGCAAATGATTGCGGAAATAAATAGCATTTTTGCGGAGATCGGTTTTGTGTTTGCGGAGGGGCCTGAAGCGGAGCGTGAGCACTACAACTTCGATAGACTTAATGTTCCGAAAGATCATCCCTCACGCGACATGCAGGATACATTTTGGTTTCGTCGCGGCGACGTACTTGAACCCACGGTACTCCGTACCCACACCTCAGCAGTGCAGGGGCGCTTTATGGAGGCACACACACCACCCATGCGCGCTATTGCACTCGGGAAAGTATTTCGTAACGAGGCGACGGATGTAACCCATGAAGCACAGTTCTATCAGTTTGAAGGTTTTTATGTTGATAAAGGTGTACATCTTGGACACTTGAAAGGCACGCTTGAATATTTCTTCGGGAAGTTTTTTAAAGGCGATGTGGAAGTGCGTTTTCGTCCGAGTTTTTTTGGATTTGTGGAGCCAGGAGTAGAAGTGGACATGCGCCTCAACTCAGGTAATTCAAAACTTGTAGGGAAGTGGATTGAGATTATGGGTGCCGGTATGATTCACCCCAATGTACTTCGCGACTCTGGTATCGATCCAGAGATATACTCGGGCTTTGCTTTTGGTATGGGGCTCGATCGTCTTGGTTTTATGAAGTATGAGTTCGATGACGTACGCACACTCTATAGTGGTGATCTTAGGTTTGTAAATCAATTCTAATATGAAAGTAGTTCACGAATGGCTCAAGGAGTATGTGGGGGATTCGATGCCTGATGTTGCAACCTGCGAAAATCTTTTTACGTTCCATGCATTTGAAGTGGATGGGGTCGAGGTGGTCGAAGGAAAGGACGTGCTCGACATCAAAGTTTTGCCCGATCGCTCGAGTGACTGTCTTTCACATCGTGGTATTGCGCACGAACTCGCCGCGCTCATGGGTACTTCGCTTGTGCATGACCCATTACGCGAAGAAATAACCCTCACCCCGTCTGTCGACACCATCAAGGTAACTATCGAAGACACACAGGCATGTCGACGTTTTGGTGCAGCACTCATGACCGGTGTCACTATCGCAGAATCACCGGAATGGCTCAAGGTGCGCCTTCACGCACTCGGGCAGCGCTCTATCAATAATGTGGTCGATGCGACCAACTATGTGATGCTCGGTCTTGGGCAGCCACTCCATGCATATGATGCAGCAAAGTTCCCGAAAGGTGCGCAGGGCTGGCACTTTGGGGTACGTATGGCGACGGAAGGGGAGGAAGTCACCACACTCACCGGCGACACGTACACGCTTACTCCAATAGTGCAACTTATCACTGATGCAGAAAGCGGCGCACCTGCAGGTATTGCAGGTATTAAGGGTGGAAAACTTGCCGAGATAGATGCATCGACCACAAGCATCATCCTTGAAGCAGCAAACTTTGCACCACAGATTACACGCAAGGCCGCACAATTTTTGAAACTGCAAACTGATGCATCAAAGCGTTTTGAAAACAATCTTTCACCTGAACTTGTACCGTATGCACTCACTGAGGTAGTACGCCTTATTACTGAAATCGCAGGGGGAACATTGGAAGGGTATACCGATGTATATCCAACACCGCTCAAGAATGCACCGGTTACAGTCTCGCTTTCTCAAGTAAACGCACTTCTCGGCATGTCTCTTACAGAGGGTCTTGTTGAAGATATTCTTACCCGTCTTGGCTTTGTATTTACGAAAGAGGGAAATGTGTGGACGGTTACGGCACCATGGGGTCGTACCGACGTCACTATCCCCGCGGACGTCATTGCAGATATTGGTCGCGTATATGGCTACGAGCATGTCGCTTCAGTACTTCCTACCCCTGTACCGCTTGCTGAGCGTAATGCACGCCAATACTACAGTGAGAAAATTCGCCAGACACTTATTGCAGCAGGGTGTTCCGAGGTGATTACGTCTTCATTCCGTAAAAAAGATGTCATCACCCTTCAGAATGCACTTGCGAGTGATAAAGGCTCTTTGCGCAGTACGCTCTCCCATAATATCCGCGAAGCACTCGATAGAAATATGCCGAATGTTGACCTTCTCGGACTCACCACGCTTTCACTTTTTGAGATTGGAACGGTCTTTAGCAAAACACCCGCAGGTGATGATGTAACGGAGCATATTGCACTTGCTATTGGTGTTCGTACCAAGCAGCAGGGGTATACACCAAAAGACGATGCGCCACTCGCTACGCTTGTGGCGCAGATAGAGGAGACTCTTGGTGTCTCACTTCAGGGTACTAGTGACAAAGGTGTCTATGAGTGTAATCTCACCGAAGTGCTCAACATACTCCAGGCACCACAGGCATACGATGTGTATACACCAAAAGAGCCTGTTATGTTTAAACCATTTTCAACGTATCCATTTATTTCACGCGACATCGCACTCTGGGTACCCGAGGCAGTGACCGCAGAAACGATTGAAGAGGTGATTCGAGCACACGCAGGCGCACTCCTTACTCGTGTGACACTCTTTGATTCATTTGCAAAAGAGGGAAGAGTTTCCTATGCATTCCGCCTTATTTTTCAGTCATATGAAAAAACACTCACCGATGATGAAATCGGCGAGTGTATGAAGGGTATCGAGGCAGCACTTACTGCAGCATCGTGGGAAGTACGATAGGGGTGTCTCCGGAAAGCATCAAGAATCGCAATTGCCCAATCTCGTATTGTTCATCGGTGTACTGTGTCACCAATCTGAGCAGTAGCTCGCTTTGTTCATCAGTACTCAGCGGCCCCTCGTCGTATATGTATTCGATAGGTATTGCAAAAAAATCATACCCATCGGGGATGTGAGCGAAATTGAGCCATCTTGGATTATTGATGGTCTCGTCCTCATCCTCTGCGTCTGATATGCCGCTTGCACAGAGTACACATCCGTCTGCTACACGTTGAATAACGAGAAGAACTTCAATGTCTGGGGATGCATAATAGTATTCCTCCACAAATATACCCATTGGCAATAGTACCAATTTCATTGTATTTGTCGAATATGCGTACTCATTTTTCTCCTATTTTTGCCACAGGAGGAAGTGGGACAAAATGGCTTAAATTTGCTATACTTTTGCCTATTATTGGGTATTCGTAAAACGACAAAAACGTGAGTAAACAAAGTTCATACAGTGCTGATTCAATTCAGATTCTTGAAGGTCTTGAGCCGGTGCGCAAGCGCCCAGGCATGTACATCGGTACTACCGGTCCCGATGGTCTCCATCACCTCATTTGGGAGATTTTCGACAACTCACGTGACGAAGCCATGGGTGGCTTTGCCAATCGTATTGAAGTTGCGCTTCTTCCGGGCAACTACATTCGCGTCGTTGATAACGGTCGCGGTATTCCTGTTGATACCCACAAGCAAACAAAAGTCTCAGCACTCGAGACGATTCTCACCACCCTCCACGCGGGAGGTAAGTTCGGTGGGGAAGATGGCGGATACAAAGTATCGGGAGGTCTTCACGGAGTGGGTGCCTCAGTGGTAAATGCACTTTCCACACATATGATTGCCGAAGTACATCGTGATGGTGGCTACTACATTCAGGAATACAACATCGGTAAACCAAAAGCGAAGGTAAAGAAAGTAGGTCCTTCAAAGTTCCAGGGTACCATCATTACCTTCCGCGCTGACGGTTCTATCTTCCCTGAAGTAAAATACGACTTTAAGCGTATTGTGTCGCACTTGCGTCAGCAGGCATACTTGGTGAAAAGTATGCGTATTAGCGTGATTGATGCACGTCCTACCGAGGAGGAAGCAAAGGACATGAGCGAGAAGGATATTCAGAAGTTCATGGCAGGCATTTTAGGAGACATCTATCTTTCTGATGCACACTTCGAAGTACCGCATGAGCACTTCTTCTTCGAAGGAGGACTTCGTTCACTCGTAGCATTCAACAATCACTACCAGACTCCGGTACATAAAAATATCTTTTATGTAGAAAAGCAGAATGTAGACCCTGCGGTGATGTCGGTAGAGGTGGCGCTCCAGTACGTGGATGATATTAGTCCACGCATCAGTGCGTTTGCGAACAATATTTTCAACCCTGAGCATGGTACTCATGTGACTGGTTTTAAAACTGCGCTTACCCGCACCCTCAACAACTACGCAAAGAAAAATAATTTCTTTAAAGAGAAAGACGGTGCGTTTACTGGAGATGATGTACTCGAGGGTATTACTGCGGTGGTATCGGTAAAGATGCCGGAGATTCAGTTTGAAGGGCAAACCAAGGCAAAATTGGGCTCGGTAGAGGCACGTGGTGCCGTGGAAACAGTCTTTGGTGATGCGTTCAATGAATTCCTCGAGGAGAATCCCGATGACGCAAAAGCAATCATCAACAAGGTGGTTATTGCGGTGAAGGCGCGTAAGGCGGCAAAAGCGGCAAAGGATTCTGTGCTCCGTAAAGGCGCACTTGAAGGCATGACCCTTCCCGGGAAACTCGCCGACTGTCAGACAAAGAGCGCTGAAGAATCAGAACTCTTTATTGTGGAGGGAGACTCAGCGGGAGGTTCTGCAAAGATGGGTCGTGACCGCCGCACACAGGCGATTCTTCCGCTTCGCGGAAAGATTCTCAACGTGGAGCGTGCACGTCTTGATAAAATGCTTGCCTCAGAGCAGGTGAAAAATCTTGTGGTGGCACTCGGTACCGCCATTGGGGATGTGTTTGATCTTTCAAAACTCCGCTACCATAAAATCATCATTGCAACTGACGCCGACGTGGACGGGGCGCATATTCGTACGCTCCTCCTCACACTCTTTTACCGCTACTTCCGGCCTGTGATTGATGGTGGGTATGTCTACATTGCACAGCCACCACTCTACAAGATTCAGCGAGGTAAAGAAGTAGTGTATGCATACAATGATGAAGAAAAGATGACAATTCTGGGGGAAGACGCGGTAGTCTCTGAAGTAGAAGAAGGAGAGGAAATCGCAGAGCCTGTAGAGGAGGAAGTGGAAGCAGTTACTAAGTCTACAAAGATTCGCATCCAGCGTTACAAAGGCCTCGGAGAAATGAATGCAGAGGAACTTTGGGAAACAACGATGAATCCTGATAATCGCGTTTTGAAACAAGTGTCGATTGTTGATGCACTCGAAGCCGATAAAGTGTTCGATATTCTCATGGGTACCGATGTTTCGAGTCGGAAGTCGTTTATACAGTCTAACGCCCACATGGCCAACCTTGATGTTTAGCCTTTGTTTTTAGCGAATCGCTGCGTCACATGTAAAAAACCCTACGTTCACCGTACGTCTATGTACGCCTCACGTAGGGTTTTTTATGTTCCTTGCGCTTCATCTAAAAACAAAGCTAAATAGTTCTGTATATCCTCGTGTACTTTACTCAAGAATGAACGTTAGATGAAAATACCCGAGGCCTTGCCTTTGGTAGTTTTTAAATTAATGACGGACATCGGATGTCCGTCATGTGAGTATCCTTACCTCTTACCTCGGTAGGTATATAAAATTGTCGGCGCCCCAAGGGGCGCCGACAATGTGCTTATTTTATTGCTTCAATTACTCCACCACCACACTGAGCGAAGCAGAGTTGTTTGCAGTCTTCGTGTCACCCGCTACGGAGAGTGTATTGGTGAAGGTGACCATCTTACCCGTAGATGCATCGAGATAGAATCCAAGCGTGAATACTACATGTGCTTGTGGCGCGAGTGGTGCCTGTACGGGCGAGGTATACACTTCGCCGGTAGGCAAGATGGTGGTGAATGACCAGGTACCAGAAGTTTTGGTACCAAG
The DNA here is from genome assembly GCA_964570795.1 of uncultured Candidatus Saccharibacteria bacterium. GTDB lineage: Bacteria > Patescibacteriota > Minisyncoccia > Phycocordibacterales > UBA918 > Damh-18. Next base: position 23,738 of record CAZMYZ010000004.1, on the reverse strand, counting down.
ATTTCCCACATCAAAGCGAATTGCGTTGTGTGCATCAGTACTGAATGTCTTTGTGTATTCGAAAGCATCACCCTCAAGCACACCGGCACCGAGAATCTGCACGCTGAGGTCAGTGTATGTTTCTTGTGCGGGTGCTGTGGGAGTGGTTGGTTTTGCAACCGGTTCTTCAACCTCCTCCACTACAGGCCTTGCTTCAACAGGCTTCTTTTCGGTATCGGCCTTCGCTACTTCTGTAGTTGTTGCCATTTCTCTCTGTGCCACCTCACGCACGGGGATTGTCGCATTTACCACCGTGATCTTCGTGGTGTGTTCCAAGGTAGCGTTCGTCTTGCTGTTTGTAAATGCAAGTGTAAGGGGTACATCGGTGAAACGAAGGTCATCTGAAAGTGCAGTGAGGAAAAGTCCGTGTACATCAGTAGGGAGGGTGAGAGTATCGGTACATGCCATAGGCATGAATGTGCCGTCACCACTGCGTACCTCAAGCCGTACTCCAGGGACACATGCATAGTTAAAGGTATATTCACCCTCAGTACGAAAATCAGTCCAAGAAATTTGGAATGACTCAGCAGAATTTACGACAATTTTTTCAGTTGCTATGGTTAATTCTTTTGCAGGTCGATAGAGATTAATAGTCTCTGCGATAGACGCAAGGGAAGAGAATCCCTCCGGCGCGCGTTTGCTACCCTCTACGGTGATGTAGACGAAAAAGGCGATGGTGACGAGAAAGCCAACAATCGCGAGTGTCTTCACGACAGCACTCTTAAGAGTTTGTGTTTCATTCATATGCTTATATGTTACCACGATATTACAAGGATGTCAACATACCTAGAACCGCCCAAAATGAGCATATTGACAAAAATTATAAATGATGTACTATAGTAAACATCTAAATCAATTCTTTTTGAACATATGTCTCAAGCAAATCCCTATGCACCTTACGCATCAAAGCGCGAACAGCGCCTTGTATTTTTCTTTGTGACAGTAGGTATTGTAGCGCTTACATACGGTGTTTTTTATGTTGTTGATTTTCTTCCTGAAGCAAAGACTGAGGTTACTGAAGAACCAGTACATACCGAGGAAGAGCAAGTCACCCTCTCTGAGACTGAGGAAGTCACCTTGAATGGCGAAGAATCTACAAAGCCAGAGAATGAGACTCGCCCTACCACCGCAGTGGTGAGTGAAGGTGCAGCACTTCCAGTTGCTATCATCCTTGATGCGCTCGATGACAAAAAGGTGCGTGTTTTGAATCCAGAATCATCTACCGTAGAAGCGCTTGATGCCGCCCTCCTTTCAGGTGTGGTGCGTCATCCCGATTCAGCCGATTTTGCACAGAAAGGAACTATATTCCTTTTGGGGCATTCCAGTTATCTTCCCAATGTCATGAATAAAAACTTTCAAGCATTCAATGGTATTCAGAAATTGAAATGGGGAGACACGATTCGTTTGCAGTCTGCGGACACTGAATATGTATACACCGTGGATAGGGTATATGAGGCAAAGGCTTCAAACGCCGAAGTGCCTATGCAATATGATGTAGCGAAATTGGTCCTCGCTACCTGTAACACCTTTGCGAGCAAAGATGATCGTTTTGTGGTGGAAGCTACACTGGTAGATTCATACCCACTTGAAGACTAGTGTATTGACCTTAGCCTCGGGGCTTTTTGACAAAAAAGAGGTTGTGATGTACAATACGAGCATATAGTTCTCCTCTGTTCTTCATGCGCTGATGCGCATGCGTCGCTGCAAAATATACTTATTTTGCTTAGTACATTCACTCTATGCTCCAGAATGGTCTTTACTGCCATTCATACTTTCAATATGTTTACGTACACGCGTAGGTGAGCATATTTAGAGGTATAAAGGTATTACTTAATTTTTTTAACGAACTCATTATATGAAGAACAAATACACAATTGCATACATCAGTGCGGTCATCGCACTTCCTGTAGCGCTTTTGTTCATTGTGCCAGCGGTTGCAACAACAAATGCATTCAACTGGGGCGGAGCAGATACTGCGCAATCATCTTTTGCTGAGGCAGAGGCCAATGCAGAGGCAAGCGCAAGCGCATGGTCATGGGGCAACAATGCAGGTGCAGAGGCAGAATCTGACTCTGATGCATTTGCGCACGCATGGTCATGGGGTAATGACGCTGAAGCAGAGGCAGATGCTGATGCTGAAGGTCATGCATACTCATGGACTCACGAAGATGAATCAGGAGTGACCGGAGGAGGTGCCTACGCTTGGAATACAGGCAGCGCATATGCATCTGCACATGTACACACAAGCACCTGTGGTCACAACTATGAGGAAGAAGAGGAAGAGGATCACGATTACGACCATGAGTATAATTGGTGTGATGATCACGATTGTACTGACCACTCTGATGATGAAGAAGAGGATGAAGAGTGTGCACATGGTGACGCATGCGACACCGATTGTGATCATGATCACGAGTACAACTGGTGCGATGATCACGACTGTGACGACCATCACGAATGTACATGGGGCTGCGAAGAGGAAGAAGAAACTCCAGCACCTACCTGTACGTTGGATGTCTACCCAAGCACCATTACTCAGGGTGATGAGGCAGTGCTCTACTGGAATACTGATGGAGCAACATCCGTCTCAATCTCTGGCGGTGTAGGTGCAGCATCTCTTGATGGTGAGGAGGGCGTCTCTCCAATGGGTACACAAACTTACACACTCACGGCGACTGGCGAAGGTGGAGTAGTTACCTGTTCTGATACGGTAGGCGTTATTGCTGACGAGGATGAACAGACTACTACAGGGACTACTACCTTCACGAATGTGAACAACAACTACAACTATAATTACAATTCATACAGCGGTGGCAGTAGCCGAAACAACGATGATGATGTGAGCTGTGACTCGTTCACGGTAAGTGACTCACGTGTTGAGGAAGGGGATGAAGTAACCCTCCGATGGAAGACTACTGATGCTACGGATGTTGACATCAACCAAGGTGTTGGCGATGTAGATGATGACGGAAGCGAAACAGTAACGGTAAAGAAGGACACTACCTTCACCCTTACTGCACGTGATGGTTCTGATAAAGATACTTGCCGCGTCAGTGTAAAGGTGGACGAGGATGAGGACAATGATGACGATGAACTCCGTTGCGAATTCAGTGTTTCAGACAGTTCTATTGGAACCGGTGAAAGCACTATCCTCTCTTGGATTAACACCGCCGCTGATCGTCTTGTACTCAAGGACAATAACGGCAAGACACTTGCAGACTCAAAGAAGGATAATGATATCGACGAGGATGTAGATGTCCTTACCGTAAAGCCTGCAAAGACCACCAAGTACACACTCGATGTCTACGATGGTAACAAGAAAGAAACCTGCGTACTCAATGTTGAAGTAGGAAAGAAAGGTATGGTACAAGGTATCTCACTTTCACAGGTTCCGTATACAGGATTTGAAGCAGGACCAATGCTTACCGCAATCTTCTATGCTGCAATTGTCCTCTGGGGTCTTGTACTCGCCTACGCGCTCGTCCTAAAAAAAAAGCACTCCCAGACTCTTTCAAAGTAACTGGTGAGGAGGAAGTTGTTGCGGGGGCGGCTATCGCAGAAGTTCCCGCGAATCTTCCGGTCATGCCAGAAGAAATGGTGGAGGATGAAATAGATGCGCTCAAAGCCCTTGAAACGCATGCACATGTACATGCAACACTCATCTCGAGTGACGCACTTCGTCTCATTGCGAATCATGGTACCCGTACTGAACAGATGGAACTCTTGGACAAAGTCATTGCTCGCGCAAAGACAAAATACCCAAGTGAAAATGAATGGACTGTACTCAACAAAGAGCGTGTCATGACACTCCTTGCATAAGCAGGGAAGAGAAATACGAAAACCGCCGCGACAAAATGTCGCGGCGGTTTTGTGTATATAACGCATTGACAGGATGACATACATTGTATATCATACGAATTAATGAAGTACTTTGACTGGGATGAAACAAAGAACGTGTGGCTTATTGAAAATCGTGGCATTTCTTTTGAGTTGCTCGTAGAAATTATCCAGAGTGGGGAGTGCTTAGATATTGTCGAAAATCATCCACCGTATGAACATCAACGAGTATTTATTGTTGCTATTGATGAATACATATATCGCGTGCCGTTTGTAGAAGATGATGAAAAAGTCATTCTCAAAACAGCATATCCAAGCAGAAAAGAAACAAAGAAATACATAAACAAATAAATTATGAAAAAAGATCCATTTGCATTAACAAAAGAAGAGAAGGAAATTGAAAATGCGTTTGAGCACGGATTGTATTCTTCCGTTTCAAATTTGGATGAGGAGAAAAAGCGATATGCACAAATTGCACAGAATACCTTTGCTCGAAATAAGATGATTACGTTGCGCATTTCTGAACGTAACCTTCTTCGTGTAAAAGCAGCAGCCGCTCGTGAGGGACTTTCGTACCAGACATTCATCACCTCACTCATCCAGAAGAACGTGTAGTTGTACATATCAGCATCACACAAAACCCCGCGGCCTACGGCCGCGGGGTTTTGTGAATTCTAGTACGTCCGCATGTGTGTTTCTATAACACCTTTGCTTCAATTTCGGCGAGGAGATGGTTGCCTAGTTTGTCGAGAGTGATTTGCTTTGTCTCACCCTTGCGTGATTCGAGGGTTACATTCTTGTCAGCAATCTCTGCATCACCCACCACAGCAAAGTAGGGAAGTCGGTCGGTCTTTGCGGCGCGGATGCGCTTCCCAAGGGATTCATTGGTGTCGTCGAGTGCCACACGGACACCCACTGCTTTGAGTTCCTCATATACATGCTTTGCGTATGCATGATGCGCATCCGCCACGGGGATAATACGTATTTGTTCCGGAGCAAGCCAAAGAGGGAAGTTACCCGCAGTATGCTCTATATATACCCCTAGAAAGCGATCTATGGTGCCTAGGAGGGCTTTATGGATCATTACGGGTACTTTCTTCGTCCCGTCCTTATCAGTGTATTCTAGGCCAAAACGACCGGGTTGTACGAAGTCGAGTTGTTGCGTCGCGCATTGCCATTGACGTCCAAGTGCATCAATAACCATGATGTCAATCTTCGGACCATAGAATGCTGCTTCACCGGTAGCAACGTGGTAGTCGAGACCAAGTTTCTTCGCGACCGCCTCAATCTTTTCTTCTGCACTTTTCCAAAGTTCAGAATCACCAAGATAATTTTCTTTGTGGTCAGGGTCATGGAAAGAGAGTCGCGCCTTAAACTCCATACCGAGTGCTCGGTAAAGTGACTTAATCATTTGCATGATACTTTCAAACTCCTGCTCAATTTGGTCGGGGCGACAAAAGACGTGCGCATCGTCCTGAGTGAGTGAGCGTACGCGCGTGAGTCCTCCGAGTTCACCCGTTTTCTCATCACGGTAGCAGGTGGTGGTCTCCATATAGCGTACAGGGAGGTCGCGATAACTACGCGGACGTGATGCATATATCTGCGTATGGTGCGGACAGTTCATTGGTTTGAGTGCAAACTCGTCACTCGACTCCTGACTCTTCACAAGGAAGAGTTCATGACCAAACTTGTCCCAGTGTCCTGATTTTTTGTATAAATCAATCTTCGTAATGTGGGGAATCCATACCTTTTCAAAGCCAGCACGTGCTTGGAGTGATTCAGAGAATTTTCCCAATTCATCGCGCAAAATGGTACCTTTAGGTGTATAGAGGGGAAGCCCAGAGCCTACTAATTCAGAGAAGGTGAAGAGGTCGAGTTCCTTACCGAGCTTTCTATGGTCACGCTTCTTCGCTTCTTCGACATCGGCAAGGTACTTGACTAAATCGTCTTTCGTGTCAAAAGCAAGACCATAAATGCGTGTGAGCATCGCATTTTTTTCGTCCCCACGCCAGTATGCACCGGCTACCGAAGTGAGTTTGAAGGAGTCGACATCGATATCTTTTGCAGGAGATTCACAGTGTCCACCACGACAGAGGTCGGTGAACTCGCTACTGTCTTCACCCACTGTGTAGAGTGTGATGGTCTCACCATTTTTTTCGAGGTCGTTGATGAGTTCAGTTTTGTATGGATTGTTTTTGAAAGTGTCGCGTGCGAGTTCGGGGGTCACCACTGCGTGTGAAAATGCTTTCCAGGTGGCGAGCATTTTTTTCATGTGACGCTCGATATTTTTTAGATCCTCATCCTTTGGAGCTGGTCCTCCAGTGAAGTCGAAGTCATAGTAAAATCCCGTCTCGATAGCAGGGCCGATGGTTGGTTTTGCGTGAGGAAATTCTTTCCGCACCGCAGTGGCAAGGAGGTGGGCAAGAGTGTGTCGCTTCTTCTCTAAAAGTGGTTCCATAATTTTAATAATTAATACTCATAAATAAAAATAGTCCGAGTAAAGATACGACGCATGTCGCAGCCTTACTCGGACGATTTTTGCATTGCTGCAAACCGCGGTCCCACCGAGTTTCCGGAAACTCATTCTTGAGTCCCGACACTTACTTTTCAGATTAGGCACTCGTATATGAATGCGTCACAGGTGACTGGCGGTTGGTAGTCGCCACAACTTCCGATTCACCATGGTAGCGTGTCTGTACTCAAAGTCAAATTGGAGCATAGGGAAGAGTGTAGGGGAACTGGTATTGCAGGCGGTACGGTGTACTATGCTTGTACTACACGCATGCCACTAAGATGCTGTTCAGGAGAGGATGCACATGAAGATGCATCAACTTAGGGTAATGTTCAAATACCAATGCAGACAACAAATTTTAATACCTACTTCAGAACCGAAGTAGGTATTTTGCTTTCTCGATTAGCCGAGATATCTATATAATAAAACACAGTTTGAGTTTGGGAATCACTTTAGATGTGTCACTATCACCTATTTTAAGAACCTAGTTTCAGTTTGCATCATTTTAAAATGCACGATTTTGATACCTTCTGCAGACTAGTTTTTTCTGTTCAGATTTGAATGTAGCGCTTTGTATTTGCTGTGGCCGTGTTCAATTATTTCTTCTCTCCCAAAAACATCCTCATGAAATTTTGTTTCCAAAATTAGGACATCCGATGTCCTAATTTTCTCTGTGTGATTTGCTGTGAAATTTTGTGAAGTTATCCACGCTGCATCTCTCTATGATGTGCAACTTTCTCGATACAATATATGTATACGTACATGCAACAGTGTGATGCCACAGTGAGTACCTCGCGCAACATGTTCTTTTTGAAAAGAATTGGTTTTTTTGTGAGTGTATTTATGTGTGTATATTTTTTTGCTACACCGTCTGTATTTGCTACTACAGATACTTTTACAACTGCAGGCGGTACCACATGGGTAGCTCCCGCTGGTGTGACTTCAGTTACGGTAGAGGCTTGGGGTGCAGGCGGCGGCGGTGGTGGATCATCCGCAACAAATAGTTCAGGCGGCGGAGGTGGTGCAGGCGGTAATTATGGTCTCAAAGTAATTAGCGTTACCCCAGGCAATTCGTATACGGTGGTAGTGGGTAGTGTTGGTGCTGCAGGTGCAACCACTGGATCGGGTGGTAAGGGGGGTGATTCTATGTTTTCAGCAAGTTCAACTTTTCTTGCTAAGGGTGGTAATGGAGGGACTGTGGGACCTGCAGGTGCTGCGGGCGCAACGTCAACGGGTGATGTTGCGACAACTATTTACTTTGGCGGCATTGGTGCGCCAGGGGTCGCAGCGACTCGTTCGGGAGGTGGCGGAGGAGGTGCAGGTGATACTGGTCACGGTGGTAATGCGAGTACGACAGCAGTAACTGGAGGTGTTGGAGGTACTGCTAGTGGCGGTGCTGGCGGTAATGGAAGAACCACAGGAGCAGCCGGAATTGCTGGGTCAACATATGGTGGTGGTGGTAGCGGTGGTTATCGTACGACAACAACATCACGTGCTGGTGCTGCTGGTGCCGTTGGCGCGGTAAAGATTACCTATACTATACCTCTCCCATCGATTACTGTTTCTGGTACACTTTTTTCCAATGAAGGTGTGTCTGCTATCACTTCAACAAAAACCATTAAACTTGCTGTGGGTACAAGCACACCAGCAACGGTATATTCCACCACCACAGACCCATCAGGTAATTGGTCGTTTTCTATTTCTGGTATTTCTACGTCGACACCGCTCTTGGTATGGGTAAGTGGAACTTCCTCAATACGCGCCGCTATTTTTACAAAGTCTGCTTCTTCAACAGCAAATATCTCAGGACTCCCACTGTATCAAAACAGAGTAATCGTGAGTCATGAAGCCACGACAAGTACCTCGACCACCATCGCCAACCTCGCTTTCTACGATAATAGCAACGACACTGATATTCAATATAGTGCCACCTCAAGCACCGGAGAATTTACCATCTTCGGCGGTCAGGAACTTCATGTATGGACAGGTAAGGTGATGGAACTCTCGGGGAGTAGTACCCTCACCGGCGATGTACACATTGCTACTTCTTCGCGGCTTGTGGGTGGAGCGACGACTACCATACAAGGACATTTCACTAATCATGGTACTTTTACTGAAAATGGTGCAAGTGTGTGGGTACTTGGGAGTACGGATGAAGCTCATACATGGAGCTCCGTTGCATATGGTAATGGTATTTTTGTGGCGGTATCAGACGGATGTACTCTTGCCAGAGCGTATTGTGTGATGACCTCTCTTGATGGAGTTACTTGGACTACTCATATGGATAGTGGTGGTCGTAATGAGTGGGAGTCTATCACCTACGGCAACGGCCTCTTTGTGGCGGTCGCGGAATCAGGTACTGGTAATCGTGTCATGACCTCTTCTGACGGGTATGGATGGACTGCCCGCAATGCTGCTGCCGATAATGATTGGCAGTCGGTTACCTACGGCAACGGCCTCTTTGTGGCGGTATCTGATACAGGTACTAACAATCGCGTTATGACATCTCCTGATGGTATTACATGGACTTCACAAACCTCAGCCGCAGACAATGCATGGGAGTCCGTCACCTACGGCAACGGCCTCTTTGTGGCGGTGGCGTGTGGTGTGAGTGGGGTGGTGTGTAACGGTACTGCAGGCAATCGTGTTATGACCTCATCCAATGGTATTTCATGGAGCACTCAGACCTCAGCAGCAAATAATTACTGGCTTTCCGTTACCTACGGCAACGGCCTCTTTGTGGCAGTGTCGATAACGGGTAGTGGTAATCGTATTATGACCTCGTCAAACGGTACCACGTGGACCACCCGCACAAGTCCTGTTGATAGTGATTGGTTTTCCGTCACCTACGGCAACGGAGTATTTGTTGCAACCGCGGATGTGTGTAGTGCATCGGCGTGCGTCATGTCTTCATTAGATGGTATTACTTGGAAGGTGCAGACAACTCCCAAAAATGATGTTTGGGATGGGGTCACCTATGGTAATGGAAAATTCGTCGCGGTGGCATACAACTCAAGTGAAACAAATACAATCATGGTAGCCGATGCCAAACTCTTCATGAGTAGCACTTCAGCCCAAACGCTCCAAGGCACGATGACGAGCACGAGCACACTCACCAATGTGACTTTTGTAGGTACAGGTACAAAGACTTTTGCACATAATGCAAGTACTACCAACTTCACTATTAATCCAGGAGCGACGGTAGTCGCGCCGGCACAACTTGGGCTTAACGGTACTTTTTCAAATAGTGGTACCTTTACTCACAATGCAGGGACTATATTTATGAGCGATAGCGCAATAGCAAGCGGCACGCTCACCGGCACCAGTCTTCTCAATAACATTACGGTAACAGGCACAGGAACTGCAAGATTTCGTAATAGTGCATCGACGACTAATCTTACCATCGGTACTGCAGCGACGCTTATTGCACCTGAAAAACTTACTATTGCAGGTAACTTTACTAATAATGGTACGTACGACGATGGTGTGAGTGCACATTGGGCGTATGGTTCTGGCTTGGCTGATATTTGGTGGAATTCTGTCGCGTATGGTAATGGAAGATTTGTCGCTATAGGTGACCACGATACACTCTTTTCTCGTGCTGCAGTTTCTACCGATGGTGTGAATTGGACTCCAAATAATGCAATTGATGATTCTTGGAATGACATTGCCTACGGTAACGGTACCTTTGTCGCTGTTTCGTCCAGTGGTGGAGGTGTTATGACTTCAAATAATGGTGTAAGTTGGGCTTCACAATCGAGTGCGCTTACAGCGGACTTATCTGCAGTTACCTACGGTAATGGTACCTTTGTTGCCTTGGGATGGTGTAGTGGATGTAATCAAGTCATGACTTCGCCAAATGGCATCAATTGGACCGCGCGCTCGATTCCAAGTAATGAAGCATGGCGTGATGTAGCGTACGGCAATGGAAGATTTGTTGCGGTGGGATATGGTGGCGTAGTGATGACTTCGGTTAATGACGGTGCAACATGGACCGATCAGAGTACGGCATCCGCTAGTTGTGGTGGAACTTGTGACTGGGATTCTATTACCTACGGCAACGGAAAGTTTGTGGCATTGCGAAGTACTGTAGATGGATGGTATGGATCAGTGGCGACTTCTCCTGATGGTGTAACGTGGACGGAGCAATTTGGTGCGGATGATATTACTGAATGGACAGACATTACGTATAATGATGGCATTTTTGTGGCAGTAGGGCAGCCAAGGTATGTTGGTGAAATAGTCGTTATGACTTCTCCTGACGGTATAGCATGGTCACCGAAAGTATCGCCAGTTGGTTGCTATTGGAATGGTATCACCTACGGTAATGGTATATATGCTGTAGTCGGTGATTATTGTCCTACGTCAGGAGCATGGTCTATGTATTCAAAATCCTTGGTTACCTTTAGCAGCACTACGGCACAGAGTATTTCGGGTACCCTCACCGGCACGTCGTCCCTCGGTACTATTGGCTTTAATGGTGCAAGCACTAAGACATTTTCTAATAATGCGTCGACGACGAATTTCACTATAAACTCCGGCGCGACGGTGGTCGCACCGGCGCAACTCTCTATCACGGGAGACTATACCAATAGCGGCACCTTTACCGCGGGAACTGGTACCACTACTTTTGCTAAGATAGAATCTTCCCCTGCCACTACCACTATTAGTGGCGCCACCTCGGGCACTAGTGCATTTAGCCATGTGGTCCTCCAGGGCTACGGTACTACCACTTTTTCGGGGAACAATGCGTCTACCTCCAATCTCTTTATTACCAATGCGAGCACCACGCTCCTTGCACCATCGCTTCTCACTATTGCGGGAAATTACTCAAACTCAGGGCGTTTTGTAGCAAGTACTTCAGGTACTACCACCTTTAATGGCACCAGCCAGCAAACCCTCTCGGGTAATCTCACGGGCGCAAGTGCTTTCAAAAATCTCGCTATTACCAATACCAGTGGTGCAGGGGATGCATCGCAGTCAGTCATTTTTGCTGCTCCAGCGAGCACTACCGACACATTCTCCATGAGTCCTGCTACTTCGGCACAATTTTTGGCAAACTCCACATCTACTTTCCAAAATGTGTCGCTTCCTGGTGGCGCAGGGCAACTTATTTACTTACGTTCATCATCTGCAGGCACGCGCTTTGCCTTTTATGTACCAGGTACCGTGAAACTCGCTACATACGTGGATGTAAAAGATAGTAGTGCGTGCCCTACTACCATCACCGTGACTACCGGCGGCGTGAATAGTGGCAACACATTGTGTTGGACATTCACTGGCGGTGGTGCCGCATCCACCACTATCTCAGGTGTTCTCTACACTAATGAAGGAATTACCCCTTACACTGCCTCAACTACTATCAATATTGCCATCAGCACCTCTACCACTCCTGTTATTTATTCCACAAGCACGAATGCGTCGGGTGTATGGTCATTCAACGTGGGACAACTCACTGCAAACGCACGCATTGCTATGTGGGTGAATGCATCCACCTCAGTCCGCGCTGCTCTCTTTACAAAAACCACCGCAGCCACGAGCACAGTCACTGGTGTTTCACTATTTAAAGATAGGGTGATTGTCTCTCATGAGGGAGCGACGACAAGTACGAGTACGAGTGTTACCGACCTCGCGTTTTATGACAACAGTGACGACACTGATATTCAGTATAGCGCCACTTCAAGCACAGGGGAGTTTACCGTATTCAATGGTCAAAAATTGTATATATTCGATGGGAAGAAGTTCACCTTCACGGGAAGCAGTACTTTGACCGGTAGTGTGTATATCGCTACTACCTCAATCCTTGCAAACCAAGGCACAAGTACCATACTCGGTCATTTTGATAATAATGCAGGTGTCTATTCTGCGGGCACAGGCACAACTACATTTAGCAGTACCACCGCACAAAGCATTAGTGGTACTCTCACTGGTACTTCCTCGCTGGGTACTGTCGTCTTTACAGGCTCAGGCACCAAGACACTTGCAAACAACGCAAGCACCACCAACTTCACTATTAACACTGGTGCAACCGTGGTCGCACCGACACTACTTGGTATTAATGGTAACTACAATAATGCCGGTACCTTCACCGCCGGCAGCGGTACCACCACACTCACCGCAGGTGCAACTGCTACGGGCACCATGTCGGGTACAAGCGCATTTAAAAATCTTGAGATAACGGGAGGTACTGCCACCACCACCTTCAATGCGCCATTAACCGCCACAGGGCACTTTAAAGCAACTGATGCAAATGCTTCTATTGCTTTTACCCGAAACGCAACCACCACGCTCACCACTGCAACTATCCAAGGTACAGCAGGTAATGAAATACACCTTCGTGCTGCAACTACTACAGGAACTGCGCGTTGGGGTCTTGCTATCTCGGGTGCGTATACAATTTCGTATGTTGATGTGAAAGATGGTAATGGTTCATCGTCAGTGGGTGATATTTCTGTTACGTCATCTATTGATTCAGGAAACAACAATCGCTGGTCTTTCGGCTCGGCTGGGCCATCACTCACTATCTCAGGCACCCTTTATAGTGATGAAGGGGTAACGGTAATCACCTCTGCAAAAACCATTAAGATGGCGGTAGGTACTTCGACACCCGCTACTATCTATTCGACCACCAACAACGGCTCAGGGGTATGGTCGTTTACGGTAGCGTCTTTGGCAACATCGACCCGACTCTCGTTCTGGGTGGATGCAGATGCCACCACCCGTGCTGCACTCTTTACAAAGTCCTCAAGCAGTACTGCGAATATCGCAAGTTTGCCACTGTATCAAAATAGGGTGATTGTGAGTCACGAAGGGGCGACGACGAGCACTTCGACGACAGTCGCAGACCTTGGTTTCTATGATTCCGATGATGATAGTGATATTCAATACAATGCATCATCAACTGCAGATACCTTTAGAGTACTCGGAGGACAGGAGTTGTATATATGGACAGGGAAGCAACTTACCATGGCGGCCACAAGCACGCTTACGGGGAATCTCCATATTGCTACTTCATCGCAACTCATTACGGGAGCAACAACAACTATTCAGGGGCATTTTGACAACAATGCCGGTACGTACTATACCGCAGGCACGAGTACCACCGTCTTTAGTAGTACCTCAGCGCAAAATATCAGTGGTCGCCTCACTGCCTCGAGTTCTTTGGGGCATATTGGGCTCAATGGTGCGGGAACAAAGACGTTTGTAAGTAATGCAAGTACCAGTAATTTCACCGTAAACACTGGTGCAACATTTGTTGCACCAGCATACCTCACGATAACTGGTCACTACAACAACGCCGGTACCTTCACTGCGGGAAGCGGTACTACTACATTTAGTAGTACTACCGCACAGACTATTGCTGGCACGATGACGGGTACGAGTGCGTTTAAGCATGTGGGGCTCAATGGAGCGAGCACGAAGACGTTTAGTAGCAATGCATCGACAAGCAACCTCAGTATTGGTGCGGGTACGACTATGGTGGCACCAACGCTTCTCTCTATTGCGGGTGATTACAACAACGCCGGCACCTTCACTGCAGGCAGTGGTACCACGACATTTAATGGGACAGGACTTCAAAGTGCTACGGGTACTATGACGGGTACCAGTGCATTCAAGCATGTGGAGGTAACCAATAACTCCGCTACCACCACCTTCAATGCGCCATTTACGGCTACTGGGCACTTCAAAGCAACTGCAGCAAATACCTACCTTGCATTCCCTAAGAATGCCACCACGACACTCACGACAGCAACTATTGGCGGTACTTCGGGAAATGAAGTACATATGCGTTCAACCACCTCAGGGACACGCTGGGGCCTCGCTATTAGTGGTGCATACAATATTTCGTATGCGGATGTGAAGGATGGTAATGGCTCATCGACTGCGGGTAATATTACAGCAACTTCGTCAGTGGATTCGGGGAACAACAACAGGTGGACGTTTGCGTCGGGTGCAGCAGGAAGCACCACAAAGCCAAGTGTGATTAGTGCAGTAGTGGTAGATGCTACTACTACATCGGCGTCGAAAGCAGTTACTGTGCCCGTGGGTACTACCTATGTGGTAGCGTTTTGGAGTGCATATGATGCTAGCTATGTGACACTCAGTAGTATCACGCTTGATGGTGATGCATTTACGCTCCATGAAAACTATACTCATACAGGTTTAGACTCAAGTTATGCAGTTGGTTCTCGTGTGTGGACGAAGGGGTCAGGGTCGTTTAACCTCGGGTGGACGATGGACGTTGCACCGGCTGAAGGGGCACCTATTGTGGTCGCCTTTATCAAGGATGTGTCGGCAACAACCCCATACACCGATAGCGCGGGTGACTCATGGGATATTAATTACACGACACAAAGTGTTCAAGTATCCTCTCCTACAAGTAATCATCTTGTTTTGGGTGTTATACAGAGTTTTAAAAATCCAGGAGATGCTCCAGATGGAGCACAGGACGATCAATCTATTTTGTTTGGTATTGATGATTATTATGTAAAACAAGAAGCGGTTGACTTAGTACAAGAAAATACCACTGATACTCCTACTACCACTATAACTGCATACGGAGACTATCCATCACTTGTTGCCATCTCCATTGCGCCTATGGATGTCGTGGAAGCATCGGCGTCACTCTCCTCTGCATCGAATCAAGGTTTCTACTACACCCAAGCCACCACTACAGCAAGCACAATGACCGTCACCAATATAGGTGGTGCACCGGTGACCGCAGCCAACGATATTCGTATTCGTATTGCGTCTACCACGGTGAATATGAAGTGGGACACGACTGACACTACTGCTACCTTTGGTGGTACTGCTTCGGGCAAGGTAGCAAACCCTGTCTCCTATGAAAACAACGGCACTACGCTCGTCATCCCTGTCTCCAATGATTTTGCAGCGGGAGAAACACTCACGATTGATGGAGTTTCCTTCTCCCAATTCCTTGGGGTAAATGCTGCAACGGTGGGACTCAATATGTACCTTGGTGGTGCGAGTGATGCGGTGAGTGATGATGCGGATGATAAGACGATAAGTATCAGTGGTCTCACGACACTTATCGATCACACAGCGGGCCAAGTGAGTGATAATATCACTTCCACGACGGAAGTGGGTATTCCACTCTATGCCTTCAATATGGGTACGGTGGGTGAAAACGGCACCATCTCTTCACTCACCCTTCGCTTTACGGGAGCAAATGGTGTAACCGACAGTGACCTTTCCGGCTTTGCACTCTATCGCGATAACAATAGCAATGGCACGTACGAGGCAGGAGACACTGCAGTGGGTGGCACGCCAGTACTTTCACTTACCGGAGAAACAGGTACCGTAACCTTTAGTACATCGTTTACTTCCACTTCTACCGCAAAGAATTACGTGCTCGTGGGCTCGGTAGATAATGTGCGAGTAACGGAAGGATTTACCCTCAGTCTCAGTGCTGCAGATATTACGATGTCGGGTGCGACTTCGGGACTTATGACGCAAACGAGTTCACTTACTCGTGTGCAACACATGAAGGGCGGCGGCGGGGGTAGTGCTGGTGGGTCACATGCGGCCATTGGTGATGCGCCACCATCGGGCGATGGTGTACGAGGCGGTGGAGGCAGTGGCGGTGGCGGCGGTATCGACCCTGACAGCGGCACACCAATAGGCTCTGAGCCGGGCTTTAATGCACCGGCTGGGCAGGGTAGCCCTCAGGGCGCATGGACGAGTGGTACGAATGCATATACTTCAAACGGGGCATATACAACCACAAGTGGTAACGGTGCACGCCACACGTATAACACCTTCGGATTCGATGTACCGGTAGGGAATACGATTGTAGGTGTCGAGGTGAAAGTGGAGGCGTCGGGCAGTACCGCGGCCGGCACTATTTCGGTAGGTCTCTCGTGGAATAATGGTGCGAGCCTTACTTCACTCAAAACCACAAGTACCCTTGGCCTTACCGACGCTGTATTCCTCCTTGGAGGTCCGGCCGACACCTGGGGTCGCTCATGGACTGCTTCAGAATTTGGGAACGGTAGTTTTGCGATTGAGATCGTAGGTAATACATCCTCAAATACACTTTCGGTAGATGCAATACAGACAAAGGTATATCACCAGTCATCAGGCGGTGGTGGTGGAGGTGGCGGGGGTGCATTATAGGAGGGAAGACAGATCATAACAAAAGTTAGGACATCCGATGTCCTAACATAAATCTTAAATCACACAAAACGCGCGACCTTTGGTTGCGCGTTTTGTGTGTATAAGAAAATTGCCGACTTACGATGTCGGCAATGATGCATGTGCTTTAGGAGATAAAACCCGTGATTGCTTTGGTAAGTTTTTGGTATGTAGACGCTTCAAGGGTACCTATGTGCCCGAGTGACATTGCGGTATCAAGGGTGGCGATTTTGGTATAGCGAATATATGAAGTAACCTTAAGCCTATTTTCTTTTGAGGCAGGTACTTCAAGATACTCAGTATCTTTGGGTTTGATACTCGTTATAAATACTACTATTGCATCAATACGGTCACAGCCAATCACTACACAAGGGCGCAGTTTGCTGCTTGTGATATCGGTAAACGGGAAGGGAATTAAATGAATTTCGCCTTTCGAAACGGATACTCGTTTTTGTTTCATGTAATCCGTTACTTACGAATAACGTCAGCCGGCGAATATAACTCTGGTTCTTCAGTGAGAAAATCAAAACTCGATGAATATGCATTTACATTGGTGATGTCTGAAATATTGTTTCGGTAATGACTGGGGAACTTTATGAGAACTGCTTCAGGATTATTTCGGCGTCCAATGATAAATGCGGTGTCGTGCTCCTTGAGTGCCGCAATAAACTGCGGAAGGAGGGTGCGTGCCTTGCTGGTGGAGATTATATTCATGTATGGAGCGTATCACATATTTCCATTTTGTGCAATTTGTACAAAATTCCTAAAGAAAGAACATATGACATCCATGTACTGCTTCAGTATACTGAGTCGATGAATTGAAATAATTATTGCCGACTTACGATGTCGGCAATGATATCTGCTTGATTTTTTGAGGCGGGATGAGAAGGTGGTGTTAGGCGATTCCTGGTGTTGGTTGAGTTGAAGGTGTGCTGGTAGTGCCAAGGGCTTTGATGCGGTCGATTACCACGGTCGGCTCTTCGTTTCGCATGGAGAGTTTGCCGGAGACTGCTACACAGGAGCCGACAACGAAAAGGTCGTGGTGCGTTTTGTATGTCTCAGGGAAGGCAACAAGTTCGATAGTTTCGCTCCCGTCGCCGACTAAAATAAAGCCCATCTTGTCACCCTTTTTCGTGAGTATTTCATGGACGTTTTCCACCATACCTGCGGTCACTACCGGTATGCCGTTACGCGTCTCCTTTTTGATGGCGCCAATCTTTGGACGTTTTGCCAATTCTTCTTTGTATGCGTCGAGGGGGTGTCCGGAGACATATACACCAAGCAATTCCTTTTCCCAGACGAGTTTTTCACTTTTACCTGCAGGCTCCGCAGGAGCGAGTACAAGGGCATGTATGTCTGCGGTACCAAAGGCGCCAAAGAGCGACTCCTGCGCAGATTCTTTATGACTACTATGCTCTTTATGGTACGCAAGCATCGTTTCTACGTTATGAAGAAGTACACCACGTTCATCAAAACGGTCGAAGGAGCCCGACATGATAAGTGCCTCAAGTGATTTTTTATTGAGATTTCTAGATGTGACGCGAGTAAGAAAGTCTTGCAGGGAAGTGTAGAGGCCATGTGCTTTGCGTTCTTCGATAATGGACTCAGCAATGCCTTCGCCGAAGTTTTTTATAGTCGTGAGCCCGAAACGAATCTTCGCAGGCACGCCATTTTTTGCAGGAACAACGGAGAATGGGCCAAAACTTTCATTGATATCGGGTGGGAGCACCTCAATACCCATACGTACACACTCTGCAATAATCTCAGAGATTTTCTCGGTATCGCCAGCGTCGGCGGTGAGCACGGCAGCCATGTATTCTTCAGGGTAGTTAGCCTTCATGTATGCAGTTTGGTACGCCACGCGACCATAACTCGCTGCATGAGCTTTGTTGAATCCGTACGCAGCAAAAGGCTCGATGAGTTTCCAGAGTTTGTCCGCGAGAGATGCACTCAATTTTCCGTATTCCACAAAACCCTTGAGGAGTTTATCCTTTTCGGCCTCCATAACCTCAGGAATCTTTTTTCCCATCGCTTTACGCAGTTTGTCTGCATCGAGCCACGAGTATCCGGCGAGTTCGCGTGCAATCATCATCACGTCGTCTTGATAGGTGATAACGCCATAGGAGCGGTCAAGTATTTTTTCCAAGCGTGGGTCAAGATAGGAAACAAGGTGTGCATCATGTTTGCGCTCGATATATTGCGGGATAGACTCCATTGGTCCGGGGCGATAGAGTGCCACCATTGCATTGATATCATGAATAGTGGAAGGACGGAGTTGTTTTAAGAAGGCAGTCATACCACTTCCGTTCAGTTGGAATAGTCCCATGGTCTCACCGCGCGCGAGCATCTCAAAGGTTTTTGTGTCGTCGACGGGGATATTTTCAATATCCACTTCTATACCACGAATTTTCTCTACACGCTTCACGGCATCTGCAAGTATGGATAGGTTTTTGATGCCAAGGAAGTCAAACTTGAGAAGGCCGACACCGTCTTCACCTACGGAATGCATTTCATATTGCGTGATGAGTTTGCCGGTCTTTGGGTCGGGCTGCACGGGTACAAATTCGGTAAGTGGTGCAGGGGCAATCACCACACCGGCAGCGTGGACACCGAGTTGGCGTACACGCCCCTCAATTTGCTTTGCCAAATCAATCACCTCTTTCGTGTCGGGGTCTTTTGCATAAAGGGTCTTGAGGTCAGGCTCTACCTCCATAGCCTTTTCGATAGTCATTGGGAAGCCCTGGCTTCCCATAGGGATAAGTTTGGCAATACGGTCGCCGATGGCGTATGGGTGACCAAGCGCACGCGCTACGTCACGCACCGCAGCACGCGCCATCATGGTGCCAAAGGTACCAATCTGCGCGACGTTCCCTTCGCCATACTTTTCGCGTGCATAGCCGATAATCTCGTCACGCCTATTGTCGGCGTAGTCCATGTCGATATCTGGCGCCGAGGGACGTTCAGGATTGAGGAAACGTTCAAAAGGGAGTTTGTACTCAAGCGGATTTACATTGGTAATCCCGAGTACATACGTGGTGAGCGAGCCTGCCACGGAGCCTCGAATGGTAGTGAGGATTTTGCGCTTGCGTGCTTCACGAAGGAGGTCTCCCACCACGAGGAAGTACTTTGCGTAGCCCTTCATTTTAATGACACCGAGTTCATAGTTGAGACGCTCCATTACCGCAGTATCTTCAAGTGAAAGTCCACGCCACACGACGCCAGCATACGCCATATCGTGAAGTTCAACATCGGGCTCTTTGCCGCTCTCGATTTTGTAGTCAGGAAAGTACCAAGTTGCACCCGGCGTCATAGTGACGTTACATTCATCGGCGATTTTCACGGTGTTCGCAAGCGCCTGTTTTTCTGCATCACTTACAAACAATTCCTTTGCACGTTCTTGCGAAATAAAAGAGAAGTTCGGAGCAAGTTCACCTTCTTTATCTTGCGTCTCCACGACGCCACCGCTCTGAATCTTTATCATGGTTTCGCGTGCGAGGTAGTCGCGTTGTTCGAGGTAATACACATCGTGCGCTGCCACGAGCGGAGTATTGGTCTTTGCTGCAAGCGCCAGAATATTTTTCTGAAGTGCTTCGTGGCCGTCTATTTCAGGATGGTGGGTGATTTCTAAATAGCAGTCGTTACCAAAGACACTCTTATACCAATCAAGCGACGCCTCTGCTTGCTCGGTAAAACTATCTTTGAGTGCGAGTACCGGCTCGCCACTGAACGAAGGGATAATACAAATGAGATCTTCATGAAATTCTTCGATGAGTGCGTGGTCGAGACGGGGCTTGTAGTAGAAACCGTGTACGTAGGACTCCGTCACCATCTTGATGAGGTTGGTGTAGCCATTGTTATTCTTTGCGAGAAAGACTACCCGTCCGCGCGGCTTGTCGATGCCGGCATCTTTATCAAAACGCGTTCGGGGAGCGAGATATGCATCGAGACCGATGATGGGCTTGATGCCTTCCTTGGTGCAGGCTTTATAGAAATTAACCGCGCCGTAGAGTGCACCTGCATCCGTGAGGGCAAGGGCATGCATGCCGTCACGCTCGGCACGTTGAGCGAGTTCTTTTGGGGTTGGAAGGGCATTGAGGAGGGAATAGTGCGAATGCACATGGAGGTGAATAAATTCGGCTTTTTGAGTCTCTTTTTCTTCCATATGGTTGGACTATTGTATAGTAGAAGAGTGAAAAAGCGAATCATAAATATTGTGGGTATCGATGAAGCCGGTAGAGGCCCACTCGCTGGCCCTGTTGCGGTGGGTGCTGCGCTCGTACCCGTGGATTTTGACTGGGACCTCATTCCCGGGGTGGGGGATTCGAAG
Organism: uncultured Candidatus Saccharibacteria bacterium; assembly: GCA_964570795.1. Classification (GTDB taxonomy): domain Bacteria; phylum Patescibacteriota; class Minisyncoccia; order Phycocordibacterales; family UBA918; genus Damh-18. The sequence continues at coordinate 2,868 of CAZMYZ010000004.1, read as the reverse complement.
AAAGTCTCGGCGGAAAAACGCGAAGCGATTTTCCGATTCGCCACTCGCCTTCGCAAAGAGGGTGTACTCAATTTCGCTACCGCACTCATACCCGCTTCCACTATCGACAAAATTGGTATTACACAGGCAGTACAAAAGGGGATTCAAAAGTGTCTTTCGAAAATTGCTCCGCACCCAGAGACCACCATGATTCTCCTTGATGGGCTTCTCCACGCACCAGAAGAATACACACACCAGGAAACAATTACCAAAGGCGATGCAAAAGAGAAGGCGATAGGCCTTGCCTCCATTTGTGCGAAAGTCACGCGCGATGCGCACATGGTGCGTAGCGCGCGTGACTACCCCGAGTACCTTTTCGACATCCATAAAGGCTACGGTACGAAAAAGCACATTGAAGCGATACGCACTCATGGCCTGTCTCCCATCCATCGCCGTTCATTTATCAAGCGATTTCAAAAATAATCCACTGTAGGTTATTTGCGTACTCGCAATTTGTATCGTATAATATTATTCAGAACGTATCGAGATGACGATCGTTATTCTCCTCTCTTTTGAGAGGTGCTTTTGTTCTTCGCATTCGGGAGAAAATATCATGACGGGAAATCATGATGAATTTAAAAAGTGTATTGGCATCTGCGATGGGTGTTCAATGCTCCGCGGTATTGCAGTACCGCACTCTTTTTTAGACACACCGAGAATATATGTGAAATGCTATGCTGTACGTTTCGGCCACACATTGGTGCGCCCTATTTTTGTAGATGCACCGGGGGGGTGCCGACGTATGCGTCACTATCTTGTAAAGAAACATTGCGATGCCCGGTTTTATAAGGACAATGTTCTAAACGCCGGCGCGCTTGCATAGAGGACACAGAAAGAAAGCCGAGTTACCATGCTCGGCTTTTTCATTGGTAGACACTCATTCATTTGCATGGTATAGTCACTCACTGAAATTGTTCACAGAAAGGAGACATAATTGTCTACAACATCAGATTGTCTTCACGCAAAGGAACTACAGTTCTTTTTGCAAAGTCTCATGCCTTCGTTGGTAAAAGTGACTGTTGAGCCGCGGTACATGAACGGCAGTACAAAAAAACTTGTACCAACAATGCTCGAAGTACACTTCACTCGTGAGGGAGGTCTGCATAAGACCTTTTTGAAGACTGAAAAGGAGCGTATCCGCGAGGTTATGCAGGAGTCTAGCACAAAGCAGTGTGTGCGAGACATCCTTGAGCCGTACAAGTGGGAAAATATGCGTATTTGCACGCGCAATCGCATTGCAGATGAAGCGCACACGTACGTCTGGAAGATTGAACAGCGACTGTTGGTGGAATAACCATCTCTAAGGCTATGAAAGCCTAACAAAGGCCATCCTCACCCAAGATGGCCTTTTCTATTGCATTTCCAAGTATATCTGCTATAGTTCTCCCACTATGGTTATACGAATGCGACATACACGGGCCCATACCGGGAACCGTCGTTCACACCACGCGATTAAAGCGGAGACTCTTTCAAAGTGTACTCACTGTGGTGCTTCACGCCGTCCACATCACATGTGTCTCGAGTGTGGTTACTATAATGGCCGACAAGTTATTGATCTTGCAGGAGAAAAGGCAAAGCGCGATGCACGCATCAAGGCAAAGGAGGAGCGCATCAAGAATGAACTCGGTGTATCACCTGAAGTACCTACTCCTGTAGTTGAGACCACAGAAACTCCTTCAAAAGAGAAATAATCCCCGTCAGAAAGAATCCACAACGTCCCCAGAAATGGGGACGTTTCGGTATCAAAGTCTGATACACTAATGGGTAGTACTAGTTCATTATTTTTTATGGCAAATCGGCACCTTTCAAGATCAATCGTTCTCCAATCACTCTTTGAGTGGGATTTAAATAGTATTGAAAAAAGCGCAATGGTGGAGACCCTTATGCGCAACGTAGAAGAATTCGCACCCAATAAATCTGATACTCCATTCATGGAGAAGCTTCTTGATGGTGTATTGCAAAAACAGTCGGAACTCGACCTCATTATTGAAAAGGCTGCTCCTGAGTGGCCTATTGATAGAATTGCTCCGGTAGACCGCAACATCCTCCGTCTCGGTCTTTATGAACTTCTTTTCTCTGACCGTAGTGAAGTACCAGCAAAAGTTGCCATCAATGAAGCCATTGAACTTGCAAAGCAGTTTGGTGGGGAAAACTCTAGTCGTTTTGTAAACGGGGTGCTCGGCGCCGTGTATAAAGAAATTGGCGAGCCAGGAAAAGAAGAAAGTTCTAAGATTAAAAAGAAGCGTGACATTCCCTTTGAGCAAATGGAGATTGAGCGTCTTGCGGGAGCAGTGGTGTACGCTATTCATGAGGGTATGATGTATCTCGCCCTCGTCCACGACATCTTTGGCCACTGGACCCTTTCAAAAGGGAAAATTGTCGAAGGAGAAGAAATGGATGCAGGTGCAATGCGCGCGATTAAAGATGAGATTGGGCTTACCATTGAACTCGAAACAGAGCTCGGCAAAAATGAGTACGTGGCTTCACATCCTGAAAAGGGAAAGGTGCGCAAGCAAGTAGTGTACTACCTCGCACGCGCGCCGTACGAAAATCTCGAACTCGAGCAAAAGGGAGGGCTCGATGCCGCACAATGGTTTAAGGTGGCCGATATTCTCGAACTCAATTTCTACGAAGACATTTTGCCTATTGTTACCAAGGCAGTGACAGTACTCGTGAGCAGGAAATAGAATATAAAATAGAAAATATTGAATATACTATAGACGATAGTGACTATTTCTTTTTTTATATATTTCTGATACCCTACGCCCATGACTGACCCACAAAATATCGATGCAAGTCTCACCAAACTCGAAACCCTTGTTGGGGTGA
>CAZMYZ010000003.1:51201-79925 GCA_964570795.1 uncultured Candidatus Saccharibacteria bacterium | reverse complement strand
GGTCGTCATTAATAGCCTCGTGAAAGCGTGTACGATACGATTCATTCACGGTGCCTGAGATATTTTTGCTCTCCTCAAAAACAAAGCGACGCAAGCGGAAGAGCGCCTGCTTTGTGGCATCGAGTGCTTCAAAGGTGAAATTCATCGCTGAGCGATAGTGTCCGGTGAGGAGCCAGTAGCGATATACAAGCGGCGAGTATCCGTGGTCGATGAGTCCGGAAAGACGGATGCCATTGCCAATGGATTTGGCGATTTTTGTGTCGTTGATTTTGAGGTGTGCATTATGAAGCCAGTATGCTACGTAGGGCTTGCCGGTGACCGACTCTGCCTGCGCTATTTCACCATTGTGGTGGGTGTACATAAGGTCTTCACCACCGGTGTGAATGTCGATTTGCTTTCCAAGCGTGCTAAAAATCATCGCGGTACACTCAATATGCCAGCCAGGGAATCCCTTACCCCAGGCGCTCTCCCATCCGAGGAGTCCTTTTTTCCAAAGTGCAAAGTCAGCAGGATGCCTTTTTTCAGAATTGATTGCTACACGAGCGCCACTCTGCAAATCAGCAATGTTGATTTTTCCGAGAACACCGTACGTGGGGAACTTGGTGATATCAAAATACACACCATCAGATGTTTCGTACGCATAACCCTTTTCGTAGAGTGTCTGAATGAGTCGAATCTGTTCGCTCACATATTCACTTGCGGGAGTGTACTTGGTAGGGCGGAGATTGCGGAACGCATCGTTATCATCCTTGAATGACTGCATGTATGTCTCTGCCACTTCACGCATGGCAGTGAGTGAGATTGGTTTGCCGTCGCGCTTGAGGGCTTTCATCATTTTGTCTTCGCCCGCATCAGCATCGTCGGTGAGATGTCCAAAGTCAGTGAAGTTGATGACGTTTTTTACTTTGTAGCCATTATAGATACAGACACGTTTAATGAGGTCGGCAAGCAAAAAAGAGCGCAGATTGCCAATATGAATATGGTCATAGACCGTCGGCCCACAAGAATACATAGTTACCACGCCCGGCTTAAGTGATGTGAAGAGTTCTTTTTTCCCGGTAGCTGAATTATAAAAATAGAGTGGAGGATGTGTTTCGGTGGCTTGTGTGGAAGAAAGAAAATCAAAAAAACCCATATATCGTACTAATTATGAATACGTATAGTGTAGCAAAAACTTATACCTTTCGCATGCTATAGCCAGCCGTTTCGCTTGAAGAAGGTAAAGAAACCAACGGTTACAGTTATCATAATCCCCACAATAATCCAAAAGTCAGCAGGATGGCCGATGAGGGGGGTGTTTTGGGTGTTCATTCCAAACATTGAACTAAACAAAGCAAGAGGGAAGGTGACAAAGGCCATAATGGTTAGTTTTTTAATAATCTCGTTCTGCTTGGTGGTAAGCATAGCGCTATTGGTTTCACGGAGGGCAGAAAGAGTCTCGTACTGTGTATTCGACTTATGTTTGAGGAGGGTGTATTGGTTGTGAATGGTGCGCATTTCACGAGTAAACTGTTCACTGTAAATATCTTCAAGGTGCTGTGATAAGTCGAGAAGCACATCCTCGTGTCCGCGAATGATATGGCGGAATGCAATAAGACGCTTACTGATTGAGGAAATCTCAAACACCATACGTTTTTCATTGTTTTTGAAAATCTCTGATTCTATTTCAGAAAGTTTTGATTCGATGTAGTCGAGTTTGGAGTGGGTAGTATCATAGAGATTACTGAAAAGTGATACAAAAAGATGTACCCCGGTGAGACCTCGCTGAGTTTTGCGGAGGGTGGTAGCCACTTCGAATTGCCGTTTAAAGCGGTCGATGCCCTCCATTTCTTCATACTGCACGGTGAGTAAACTCTTTTTAGAAATAAGAAATTTTACTTCAAATTGGTGCTCCACATCGAGATTTTTGATTGTGGGGAAGTCGAGTGTGACTTTAATGGTGTCTTCTGCACGTTGAACGGTGTTTTTGGGTACTACGGCAGTAAGGTCGGTCATGAGAGTTGGTGGAATATCCATATCACGGAGTACCTTCTGCACTTCGTCTGCAGATGGGTTTTTGAGATTTACCCAGAGGAGTTTCCCTTGTCTAAAACGTTCTATCATAGTGTAATGTTACCATACCAGCACTAATACCAATGCACTTGTTTTGTATAAGTGGGGAAGAGTGCGATAATACTCGAATGATACACAACGAAGAGCAGAATGATTCCATGGGGAATGGGACACATATTCCTGTGGCGTATGAAGATGATGTGACAGAAAAACGCACGCAACCACTTTTAGGTATTGGTCTTGCAGTACTTCTTGCGACAGCGACTTTTTTTTCTGGTCTCCACATTGGTAATGACACACAACTCGAGGCAAATATATTTTCATTCCTCAGTAGCAATGAAACAAAAGCAGATGACTCAATTGATCTCAGTGAATTTTGGCATGTGTGGAATTTGCTTGATGAAAAGTTTGTGACCTCTGCAACATCTACTCCAGTCTCAGATATTGAAAAGGTACAGGGTGCTATAGAGGGTCTTGTGCGTTCGTATGGTGACCCGTACACCATGTATTTCCCACCAGAAGACGCAGCGATGTTTGAAGAAGACATCAGTGGTAACTTCAGCGGTGTGGGTATGGAGGTGGGTATGCGTGAAGAGATTATCACCGTAATTGCACCACTTCCCGATAGTCCTGCCGAAAAAGCGGGGCTTATGGCAGGCGATGCCATTGTGCGTATCAATGAAGAATCGACCGAAGGTATTGGTGTTGATGAAGCAGTGCGACGTATTCGTGGAGAAAAGGGAACTGAGGTCAAATTTACTATTTTCCGCAATGGTGAAGAGGAATTTCGTGATATTACCGTAGTGCGCGATACCATTACTATTCCAACAAGTAAGACTGAGGTTCGAGGTGATACCTTCATAATTGCCCTCTACAGTTTTAACGCTATTGCAGAACTCGAAATGCAAAAAGCACTTCGTGAATACGTACAGAGTGGCAAGAAAAAAATGATACTTGACCTCCGCGGGAACCCCGGCGGCTACTTGCAAAGTGCTGTATCGATTGGCAGTTATTTCCTCCCTGTAGGAAAGCCAATTGTACGTGAAAGTTTTAGTGGTGCTGGCGAAGAGGAAGTGTACCGTAGTTCTGGCCGTGAACTCGGTACCTATGCTCCCGAAAAAATGGTGGTGCTAATTGATGGCGGCTCAGCTTCTGCATCAGAGATTCTTGCGGGGGCCCTCCAGGAACATGGCGTTGCGACACTTGTGGGGGCACAGTCGTTTGGAAAGGGATCAGTCCAAGAACTTGTCTCACTTAATGACGGCTCTTCACTCAAGGTGACTGTTGCACGCTGGCTTACCCCGAATGGCATTTCAATTTCTGAAGGTGGGCTTACTCCTGATGTTGTGGTAGAACGCACTGCGGAGGATAGAACTGCAGAAAAAGACCCACAAATGGACGCTGCACTTGAATTTCTTGCAAAATAAGTACCCATTTTCACACACTAGTCTAGTGTGTGAGCAGGCTAAAATCTGCTATGATGTGACGCATTATACGGTAATTAACTGACCAGTATTGATACGATATGAAGGTAATTCTCATTAAAGATGTAGCGCGCCTTGGAAGGAAATCTGAAGTAAAAGATGTACCCGATGGACACGCGCTCAACTTTCTTATTCCACGAAAATTGGCAGTTATTGCAACACCTGAGCAGTTGCGTCGTGTTGGCGAGGAGGCAAAGCAACACGATGCACAGAAAGAAGCAGCACATGAGGCATTCAAGGCTGCATGCGCGACACTTGCGGAAAAGCAGATTTCATATGCGGTGGATGCCAACGAAAAAGGACATCTCTTCAAAGGAATTAGTGTTGATGATATTGTTGCGCATCTTATTGCAACTGAGGGCATTACGCTTCTGAAGCAGAGTGTGCACCTTACACACCCTATTAAGGAATTAGGGGTACACCCTATTCCTATTTCCTTTGCAGGACTTTCAGGAGTATGTACATTAGTAGTAGTGAAAAAGTAGTATGGCAAGTATTAAACAAATAGCATTTGTTCTTGGAATTTCTATCGCACTTGTAGCACTTATTGGCTGGTGGGTTGATAGAAATAACGAGCCACCATCATTACTCCTTGATGTTGACGAACAACTCGAAGGACCACTGACTCCCGAAGAATTAAAAATTAGTAACCCAGACATAACAAACACCATGAATCGCATCGCTGTATTTAATACCAACAAGGGAGTTATCGAAATAGAACTTTTCGAAGATAAGATGCCTATTACCACCGGAAACTTTATTAAACTTGCCGAAGAACATTTCTATGATGGTATCAAGTTCCACCGTGTCATTGATGGATTTATGATTCAAGCAGGTGACCCAAACACAAAGGGTGACAATGTACTCTCATACGGCACGGGTGGTCCTGGATACACCGTACAGGATGAGTTTGTAGCAGACCCACTTCTCAGTAATGTCCGTGGCACCATTGCTATGGCAAACACTGGTCAGCCAAATTCAGGAGGAAGCCAATTCTTTATCAATACCGTTGATAATCTCGGTCTCGACTTTGATAAGGAACCGTTCTCCTCGAAGCATCCTGTATTCGGACGGGTAATCAAGGGGCTCGATATTGTCGATGCAATTTCTGCAGTAGAGGTAGGGCAGCGTGATTTGCCGGTAGAGCCAGTAGTAATCGAAACATTGGAAATTAAAGCAGCAGAGTAGAGACAACAAAAAACTCCCGGTGCAAAGCATCGGGAGTTTTTTGTTGTGCTTAGAGCGTCAGGTTTGTAACTCGCTACGCTCCTAACAACCTCCTGCCCGACCTCGCGGTTTTGCCATTATGAATAGCCTCGTTTTAAAATCCATTTTGGAAGAATTTTAAGACAGACTCAGAAAAATATAGTCGCTTGCCCACGTTATTTTCTGGCCACATCGCTCCGGTTCATAAAACAAGAAAACCATCCACAGGGATGGTTTTCTTTTTGTTTTATGCTTCGATGATTGCAACGCGCTTCTTTGAAACGACGCGGCCATCAAACTTTACCTTGCGCATGTTTCCAAAAGAAACTTTGCCAGCCTTTCCTGCATAGAGTGTGTGGTCTTTTCCAACACGCACATTCTTACCCGCTTCAATCTTTGTACCGCGCTGACGCACGAGTATTTCTCCGAGTTTTACTGCCTGTCCGTCACCACGCTTTACGCCGAGGTACTGTGGGTTCGAATCGGTCAGGTTTTTGGCGGTACCGCCAGCCTTTTTAGTTGCCATGGTTTCTAATTTTCTAAAATGCTATGCGGAAGTACCCGCATTGGTCATGTATAATAATGGGCATGAGTATACAAGAATTATCACTAAAATTCAAGGCCTTTTTCTCGAATACTGAATATCTCCTTGCATTGCTCATAATTGTGGTGTCACTCGTATCATTTTACCTCGGCCGTGTTTCGGTAGGTGAGGGAAGAAACGAGGTTCTTACAGTACCTATGAAAGCAACCGTAATCGAATCAAAAGCCGCTCAAAATAAGGATATTTTAAGTACTACCACACCGGTTGTGGAGAAAAAAGTAGCTACGGAGACCTACGTGGCATCAAAAAGTGGTACCAAATACCACCTCCCGTGGTGTCCGGGAGCAAAGCAAATAAAAGAGGAAAACAAGGTCTGGTTTGCGACAAAAGCAGACGCAGAAAAGGCGGGATATACACCCGCCTCAAACTGCAAAGGAATCTAAGAGTCTCATCCACTAACCCCATTTTCTTCTAATCAAAATACCCGGCGAGGTGTTGTTTTACACGCTTCAATATTTCCTCGAGACTCGTATTTGATTTAATAATGTAATCGTCTGAGCGAAGACTTACTCCGTGTGCGATGTTGGTAGCGTCATCAGCGTTGGTGAGAAGGAGTACATGCATGTCTTTGCCCCAGGGTGTTTTCCTGAGTGCATTAAGCATCTCATGTCCGTTGGTATTAGGCATCATAATATCGAGAAGAATGAGGTTTGGCTTTTCCTTTTCTGCTATGAGGAGGCCTTCACTACCATCCTTTGCCTCAAGTGCCGCGTAGCCGGCGCTTGTAAGCGCCGTGTGTAATGCTTCACGAAGTGCTGCGTCATCATCAACGACAAGAATTTTTTGTGCCATATGCGTATCAGTATATCACTTCTGGACGAAGTCGAGGCAAGATATTATGATATGCACTTTAAAACCCATGAAAAATATGCTTGTTTTACAGTTCAGGAAGCATGCTGAGCAAATAGCAGATGAAGTGGGTGTATACACACGCGCATTCGGACACCTGCCGGTGACCCTTACCTTTAAAAATGTATTTCATGATGCACTCGACTGGGGAAATCCTGCACTGCTCTCTGATGGTGCTGATGCAATAGTCTTGGGTGGCTCCGGAGATTTGTTTTTTGATGGTGGGCTTGATGCTACACATGAGGCAGTGGAGTGTTCGTGTAATTTTGCGCGTATGCATGCACCGCTTTTTGAGTATATTGCTATGACGGGTACACCGCTTCTTGGTATTTGCTTTGGACATCAAATACTCGCGCACGCTGCAGGCGTGCGCGTAGAGAACGACACACTTCAGGCAAAGGTAGGTTCACATGAAATTGTACTTACAGAAGAGGGAAGAAATGACCCGCTTTTTGCCGGACTTCCCTCATCATTCACCGTGCAGTATGGGCATAAAGACTCACTCTCTGCATTGCCACCACGCGCAACACTTCTTGCATTTGGTGAACAGTGTCGGTACAGCGCACTCCGTCTCGGTCCAAAGCGTTACAGTCTTCAGTTTCACCCTGAACTCACTGCTGACGACGTGCGCTCTCGCTGTGCTAAAAACCCTGCGTATTTACCACAGGGAAGCACCGTAGAAAATGCGGTACGTGAGTCGCCACATGCGGCACACATGCTCGACAACTTCGTCCACCACATCATGTATGGCGAGAAATAGTCACCAGTCTATTGGTGTTTTTCCGTGTGTTTTGAGATAGGTATTTGTTTTACTGAAGTGCTTGCATCCGAAGAAGCCAGTATGCGCAGAAAAAGGAGATGGGTGTGGTGCGGTGAGCACAAGATGTTTTTTGGTGTTGATATGAGTACCCTTTTTCTGCGCATAGTTTCCCCAGAGCAAAAACACGACATGCTCTTTTTCATCAGAAATTTTTTGAATAACTGCATCGGTGAAAGTCTCCCACCCAAGTCCTTGGTGTGAGTTGGGTATTCCTTCGCGTACGGTGAGTGTGGTATTGAGGAGGAGTATCCCTTGCTTTGCCCAGTGAGTGAGATTGCCACTGGAATGAATAGGAATACCAAGATCGCTCTCGAGTTCTTTGTAGATATTTTGGAGCGATGGTGGCGTGCGGACGCCGTCCTGCACAGAGAAGCAAAGACCGTGCGCTTGGCCAGCACCATGATAGGGGTCTTGGCCAAGAACGACGACTTTCACTGCACCAAAAGGGCAAAGGGTGAATGCATTGAAAATGAATTGAGGAGGAGGGTAGATAGGCTCGCCACCACGGTACGCGAAGCGTACCGTGGTGGCGAGTTTTTTAAAATACGGCTTCTCAAACTCATCTTTGAGTGCCTCTTTCCATGATGGTTCTATCTGGGTGTGCATCAAATATAGTATAACTCAAATTAGTTGCTCTGGGATAAAACGACAAAGCCCAGTATGATATGCTACTTGTATGATAGTTATAGATATTGAAGCGTCAGGTACTGAATGGGCAAAACACTCAATAGTCTCTATAGGTGCGCTCGATTTTAATCATCCAGAAAATCGTTTTTACGAAGAGTGTCGCATTTGGGATAATGCACATATTATGGAAGAGGCCCTTGCGGTGAACGGTTTTACTGAAGCACAGATTACTGACCCTACCAAAAAAAGTGAAGGGGAAGTGGCACGTATGTTTCTTGAGTGGTCAGAGCATATAAGTGACCGGACCCTTGCAGGCCAGAACGTGTCGTTTGATAGGGATTTCCTCCGTGCGGCATGTGATCGTGCTGATTTACCGTGGGATATAGCACACCGCACCATCGACACACACTCTCTTTGCTACATGCATATGGTGACCCACGGTGTCACGCCACCCCTCGATGTAGAGCATCGGCGCACCGCACTCAATCTTGATGCGGTGATGAACTATTGCGGTATCCCTGACGAGCCTGAGCCTCACAATGCACTTACCGGGGCACTTTCACATGCTGAGGTTATTTCACGCCTTTTGTATAGCAAGAAACTTCTCCCCGAGTTTGAACAGTATGAGATTCCATGGCTTTAGGCACATGATACAATTGCAGCATGGCATTTAGAAAAAAAAGCACTACTGCTGCAAAAAAGTTTGTAATTAAAACTGATAATCGCGATATGCACTGTCGTATTATGACCGATCTCTTTGAGACCGATAGTGCGGTACAGTCGTGGCGTATTTTCCGCATTATGTCGGAATTCGTGAATGGATTCGACATTCTGCGTAAATACAGCACCGCAGCAACTTTCTTTGGGAGTGCACGCCTCTCTCCACAGGAGCCGGCATACAAAGCCGCAGAACTCTTGGCTTCAAAACTTGCCAAGAAAGGATTTACTATTATTACTGGTGGTGGCCCAGGTATTATGGAGGCGGCAAACGTTGGTGCTTTTAAAGTGGGGGGAAAATCTATTGGACTCAATATTCAACTCCCTATGGAGCAGAAACTTAATCCCTATGTCACTGAGTCAGAGAGTTTTCACTTTTTCTTCTCACGCAAGGTAATGCTTTCATTTGCATCGGAAGTATACGTATATTTCCCTGGTGGTTTTGGTACGCTCGATGAACTTTTTGAAATCATTACCCTCATCCAGACTGAGAAAATCACCAAAATCCCCGTAGTGCTCTATGGAAAGGATTTTTGGGAGCCACTCTTTGCGTACTTTGAAAAAGTATTACTTAAACAGTATAAGACTATTAGTAAAGAAGATATTGATCTTTTTCATATCGTTGATTCAGTCGATGAAGCGTATGAGTACATCGTCGCGCATGTCGATCCAAAGGCACCCCGCCAGGTTTAATCTATTTTCTGTATGCAGTCTACATTCCACAACAGCACATTCCCGAAGGATTTAGTAAAAGAAGTGACTAAGAAGGCTCGTGTATATACGGGTAAAATTGAAAAAGTGCAAGCGAGTGGTATTTTTGAGCGTTCTGAATCATCACTCTGTATTGCGGGTGATGTGGCATATCAGAAGGATATTAAAAAGAAACTTGCGCGCTTTACCCGCACCAAGCACGTTATTTTGGTGGCTATTGGCGGCTCGATGCAGGGTGCACAGGCGGTGTATGATGCATGTGTTCATAAGGACATTCCTCGTTTTAATATAGTCGATAGTATCGAGGAAAAGTATATGGAGGACATGGAACGCATCATCAGTGCAACTAATGATGCACGTGATATTGTGCTCGTGGTAGCGAGTAAGTCGGGAAGTACGACTGAGACGATGCTTAACGCACTTCATATCATTGCGCTTTGGGAAAAGAAATTTGGTGAAGCTTTTTTGAAACAAGTTATTTTTATTGGGAATGAAGGCACGCCCTTCCTCGAAGCAGGTGCTAAAAAAGACATACTGTGTTTTACACTCCCGCACTCCATCGGTGGTAGATTCTCTGTTTTTTCAGCAGTGGGTATTGTGCCGCTTACACTTCTTGGTATTAATATTCCACAACTTCTCAAAGGTGCACTTGATGCAGTAAAAAAGGAATCACTCATTCAGATCGAGGAGAGTGCTGTAACACTTGCACTCCATGCATATTCGGGAGTGCATACCGTTAATTTCTTTTCGTTCAATCGTCGTCTGCGTTCGTGCGGACTTTGGTACCGCCAGTTACTCGCAGAAAGTATTGGAAAGAACACCACAAAAGGCGAGACGCCATTTACGCATCAGTTGCTTCCTATTGTATCCACAAGCGCCGATCTGCACTCGAGTGCAGAATTATATCTTGGTGGCTATGCAGGTATCTATACACACTTTATTTACTATACCGAGCGCACGAGTACACGTATGCCACAAGCACACTGGATGCTCGAACACATGCCGATCCTCAAGAGTAAAAAAGCTGCAGGAGTAAAGGATATTATTACCGAGGGAGTACTCCATGCCTATAACGACCAAATGCTCCCGTATCGCTATACCAAAATGGATAAATGTACTGAGTATGAAGTAGGATTTCTCCTTGCATCACTTATGGCAGAGGTGATGTACCTTGGCTACCTCTTTAATATCGACACCTTCGACCAGCCGAGTGTAGAATTTTATAAAAAATATGTAAGAGCAGAATTGAGTTAGTATGTATATTCTTTTTGATATCGGTGGTACCAAAACACGTGTTGCAGCAACGAACGACCTAGAAACAATTCTGCGTGTAGAGAAATTCAACACACCGCTTTCGTATGCTGAGGGAATGGCGGCAATTATGGCGGCAATAGAAACGGTGCGTGGCGGAGAAAGTGTGACCGCAATAGCAGGAGGTATTCGTGGGCCACTCAATCATGAAAAAACAGGAATTGTCAGTGAAAAAGTTCTTGTCGACTGGGTGGGGCGTTCTATTACCGGCGACCTCAATGCAAAGTACCATGTGCCGGTATATCTTGAAAACGATACCGCTATCGTGGGCTTGGGTGAAGTTCATTATGGTGCAGGGAAAGGGGCAGACATAGTGGCATATCATACCGTTAGTACAGGAGTGGGGGGTGCACGCTATGTACACGGCCATCTTGATGTTGTAAGTGTTGGCTTTGAGCCGGGACACCAGATTTTGGATATCGACCGTACCGTACTTGGGAGTCATGTGGCACCAACTCTTGAAAATATGGTTTCAGGGACTGCACTTGAAAAGAGAAGGGGGATGAAGCCGTATGAAATTTCTCAAGACGACCATGTGTGGGATGAGTTGGCAGGAGTACTCGCCTTTGGACTCAAAAACACTATCGTGTATTGGTCTCCCGACGTCATCGTACTTGGCGGTTCAATGGTTATTGGTGATCCACGCATCCTGCTTGCCGATATCATTCGCCATACCGAGGAGGTGCTTGGAGGGCTCCTTCCATGTCCTAAAATAGTCGATGCAACCCTGAAAGACGAGGGAGGGCTCTATGGGGCAATGGCACTCATCAAAGAAAAACAAGACAACAAAAAGTAGTATTTGTCAATGTTTTTTACTCAAAATACGGCTATAAATATAGACTGCCAAATATTTGACAGTCTATATTTATAGTTATGTAATTTGATTTTTACCTTGAAAGTGGTATAATCATTGTTGGACGGCCTGTGGCTGTCTTTTTGTTTGTCTTGCCTCCGGCGGGGCATACAAAATGTATTCGTTAAGACTAATGGCTTATATTATCTAGTTTACTTACAGCAATATTCGCTGTATCGAACATAGGAGTAGTACCGGTTTCCGATACTGCATATGGGCACATTGCAACAAATGAAGATCAAGTCGCTGAAGTACGGCTGGTTGGAGCGGACACAGAAACGGCAGTTCGTTCCTACTTCAGTGATATTCCCGTCATGATACAAATAGCGCGGTGTGAATCACAATTCAGACAAACGCTCGCTGACGGTACTGTTCTTAGAGGAAAGGTAGATTCTGCTGACACTGGGGTAATGCAAATCAATTTGCGATATCACGGTGAAAAGGCACGAGAACTTGGCCTAAATCTCGAGGACATGTACGACAATATGGCGTATGCTCGTGATCTCTATGAACGGCAGGGTACGCGACCATGGGCTGCATCCGCAGCATGTTGGTCGAGTACCATTGCAATGCGTTAACAGAAAAACTCCCCAAACGGGAGTTTTTCTTATTCAAGCACAAAAGCAGAATGTGTGACATCGTAAGTCATATATTTGTTTGTCCACATGGTCGACGTCCGACGTCGACCATGTTTTGTTCAGTGCTGTGGTTAAAAATTGTATTGCAGTTTTGAGTATTGATTGGTTTACCTGTATCTGCGTACGGCGTATAATGGGCTGATATGCAGTATTGGCTTATGAAAAGCGAACCCTCATGCTACTCCATTGATGACCTTAAGCGTGACAAAGTGGGTATGTGGGACGATGTGCGCAACTATCAGGCACGGAATTTTATGCGCAGCATGAAGAAGGGTGATATGGTACTTTTTTATCATTCGACGACACATCCTATAGGTGTGGTGGGTTTGGCTTCGGTACACAAGGAAGCATATCCTGATCCAACACAATTTGATGCAGCATCATATAAATTTGATGCAAAGTCTACAAAAGAGAATCCTCGGTGGTCTGCGGTTGATCTTAAGTTTGTAGAGAAGTTTAGTGAACCTATGACGCTTGCAGAGATCAAAAACGACCCATTCTTCAGTACGATGACGGTAGTGCAGCGGGGTATGCGGCTTTCAGTACAACCGGTAGATAAAAAGCATTTTGAACGTATTTGTACAATGAGAGCATCTACACATATATGAAAGTAACCGTAGGTACACGTTACCGTCACTATAAAGGAAAAGAATATACTGTGCTTGCGCTCGCTCGTCATGAAGATAATCCTGAGCGTATTTCTGTGGTGTATCGTGCAGAGTATGATGCACCAAATTTTGGAAAGAATGTGATATGGATTCGTCATATTGATTCATTTGAAAGTACGGTGACGCTTCCTGACGGTTCTGTTGTACAACGCTTTACACCTATTGCGTAAAAATATGAAAATAGGTTTTTTTGATTCTGGACTTGGTGGACTCACAATACTTAAAGCAGTGCGTGAGTACTTACCCCAGTATGACTACGTGTACTTTGGTGATACGGTAAATCTTCCCTATGGCAACAAAAGTGAAGAAGAGGTATACACACTGACTCATGCAGGCGTGCGAAGACTTTTTGAGGAAGGGGCACTTCTCGTCATTGTGGCCTGCAACACGGCCTCTGCTGCATCAGTGCGCAAACTCCAAGATGACTTCATACCACATGAGTATCCCGATCGAAAACTACTCGGTGTTATCATTCCTACTATTGAGACACTCCTCGCTCGTGACCCACATCATGCATTACTTATTGGTACTGTTCGCACGGTGGAGTCAAAAAAGTATGAAATCGAACTCAAGAAAAAATCCAACCTTCACACGCTCGTGGCTCGAGCAACGCCGATGCTTGTACCTCAGATAGAAGCAGGTGACTATCAGAACGCTTGTCGAGAGGCGCAACGTGTTATCGACTCCACCGACGAACCATTTGATGCAGTGGTACTTGGATGTACACACTACACAGTTATCAAGGAATGTCTCCGTGTCAGTCACCCGCACCTCACGGTTATTTCACAAGATGAAATTATTCCAAAAAAATTAGAGGAGTATCTTGCTCGCCATCCAGAGATTGAATCGAGGCTCGGAGAAGAGGGAAGTGTAGTGATACACCTTAGTGCTGAAAGTACACACTTTGAGACAATCAAAAAATCATTCCTCAGGACAGACTAAACCTCCAGAAATATTTCTGGAGGTATTTTAGATGGGGTAGATAGAGTGCAGAAAAGAAATGCCGTTTTTATAATTCATAATTGTAGGGTGCCAACATACATAGGGAATACCTCATATCAGGATATGGTAAGCGTCGCACAATATATCTTTTACGACGTATAGTATATATACGTTGTGTCATATATACACATACGCCTATAATGCGTTTTGAGGCGTTCACTAGTTTATGTGCATGTATTTCATCATGTGTGAATCTGTTGTCCTCCATAAGACTATAATCGTGCACCCTCTTCCCTTTGGGAGTGAAAAAATAAAATGACACACGAGGCATGTATCGTGTGTCGCAATTATTAAATCAAAAATAAATTTTAAAAAGTGTTGGTCGAATACTGATTCCCGTCCCAGATCATGGTCGAGTCGATATTCCCATTGAGTCGAATATCGTGCATGCCAAGAGTGACGCTTTCAAGCACCTCAATTTCCTTTACGGCGTATGCAAATGATAATGCTTCAAGGAGTCCGTCTTCGGTACGTAAAAAAAGTGTGGTGATGCAACCGCCGCCACCGCAGGTGGCGGCGGACTCAACACGCGCAATGACATCGAGGTCGCGATCACTGTTGAGGTGTACGGGAGTAAGTAAAAAAACGGAGTCTTCCGGCAATGCGGTGCCATTAGTTAAAACGTGCTCATTATAGTGCGTGCGGACGACGTCATGAATCGCATCTCTGCTCATGCCGCTCAATATAAGTGACGCACCCTGTGTGTATGTTTTGATTCCAGACACGACCATCTGCCCGAGCACATATACTACACCCATGAGTATAAGCGCAATAAGTAATCGCTTCATATCTATAATGAAAGCATAGTTACTCAAGGTATACAAATGCCACACGCACAAAACTTGACAAAATAGCAAAACTATTGTGGAAGGTATACCATCGGGTCGATGTAGGCATCGGATGCGGCAACAGGTGTGGTAGCAGCACCACAACTCGTGACGGCTTTAATTTCATTGAATTTGCGTACGGAGACACCAGCCTTTGCGTATACAGTAAAGTGGAGATGAGGGCCGGTGGAGTAGCCGGTGTTGCCCGAGTAGCCTATGACTTCCCCGGTAGCGACTTGCTGGCCAGGCACCACACTAATAACACTTTGGTGTGCGTAGAGTGTAGAAAGTCCGTTAGCATGATCGATAAGTGTCCACTTACCCCATGAGTAGCAGCCAGGTACTGCGTCAGTATTTCCCGTAGCACGCACAGTACCCGCAAGTGGCGCAAGAATCTTTGTTCCTGTAGGCACACCAAAGTCGACGCCCGGGTGGTATGCCCGACCACCATAGACTGATGCATTTTGCTTTGCAAACTCCGTACCACCAAAGAGTTGCGTAATAATGACATTTGATACAGGCCAATTAAAGACCTGAGTACCTCGTGCAGGAATGGTGTTGGGGTCAAGAATAAATTGTAACTTTGATTCGAAATCACGCATTTCCTTGAGTACTACCTCATACTCGGTCTTCTTTGCTTTTAAAAGTTTTTGGTACTCCGCCTCTTTATTTTTGGTTGCAGAAAGCAATTTTGATTTTTCGGCAGTGTTGCCGACAAGTACCTCGTTTTGGTCGCTGTATTCTTCTTTAAGACCAACGAGTTCCTCGCGTTTGTGTGTCTTTGAGGTGTATTGGCTTCCAAGTAATTCTTTTTCAGCACTGAGGTCGGCAAGTTTTTCACGCATCACAAGGCGCATTTGCTCGAGTTCATCGATGCGTCCCCAAAACTCTGAGACATTGTCGTATTGTAAAAGCACCTCAATGAAAGATTGGTCATCGGTCTCATGGAGTGCTTGGATGGTTTCGCTAATTGCGTGTTGATTGAGTGAAATACTTGCTTCAGTATCATCTATTTCAATTTCAAGTTTATCAATCTCGAGGTCGGTAGCACCGATTTTATTTTGCGTGTATTTGATATCAGACTGCACTTTTTTGCGCTCAAGTTCGAGTGAAGAAATGGCCTTCTGAAGTGTGTTTTTTTCCCCACCTACTTTTTTTAAATCGCTTTGATATCCCGCAATTTCTTGCTCAATCTCTTTAAGACGTGCATTACGTTCATTGATTTCTGTTTGGAGTACCTCAGCCTCGGTCGCGGCATGTGTGGTAATTGGAAGTGGTAATGCCACAGAAAAAAGCATGCTCACTATAAGAACGTGCGTACAAAAAGAATTACCATATACAGAAAAAGAATGTTTGCGCATAGATTCTATGCATCATAGAAGGTCTATGATGCTCTTAGAATTGTATCACACGCAGTTATGACTCTTTTGTATGATTCTGCAGAGCCGAGGATATGTATAACAGAAAATGGGTCCGGAGATCGTTCACGGCCAGTAAGTGCAACGCGGAGTGGCCACAGTACCTCACCCTTCCCTGTTTCTACTGCATATTCCCAAATAAATGACTTTGCCTCTTCGGCAGAAAGTTCCTCAGGCATTTGTGCGATCAGTTCAGCGAGTTTTTGGAGACGTGAGAGTGATTCGCGTGGGGTTGCGTCATTTTTCCATTTGATAAGATCGGGATTATGCTCAGGTGCTTTGAATGCAAAATCATACTCCCCTGCCTCGCAGTCGGACAAAACTTCGTCACGTGTACTACTACGCTCCTTGATGGTGGGAATTATTTTGCGAAGTCGTTCAGGACTAAACTGGGGTAATGTAAAAAGTGCCTCGGGGAGAACAGGCTCAATGTATGCACCAAACTCTTCAAGGGTGTAGGTTGCAAGATATTCCTTGTTAAACCATTTTAGTTTGTCGATATTGAAAACTGCACCACTTTTTTGAATACCCGAAATATCAAATGCTTGAGCAAGTTGCTCTAGAGTGTACATTTCTTGATCGGTGCCTGGATTCCATCCGAGGAGTGCGAGATAGTTGATGAGAGATTCCTTTATAAAACCCTGTCGCTCGTATTCGCTCAACATCACCGCACCATGACGTTTTGAAAGTTTTGACCTGTCGGGAGCAAGAATAAGCGGAAGGTGTGCATAGATAGGGCGTTCTGCACCAATCGCTTCCTGGATAAGAATTTGACGTGGGGTGTTCGAGATATGGTCTTCACCACGAATAACATGCGTCACCCCCATCTCGTGGTCATCGACAACTACGGTGAAGTGATAGAGTGCATCATCAATAGAGCGTGCAATCACGAAGTCACCGAGTTCAGTGGTGTCAAACGTAATTTCACCACGCACCTCATCCGCAAAGGTAATGGTGGTGTTGGGGTTTTTGAGTCGAACAACTTCGACAAATTCACCGGGACGCATTTTACTTTCTTCCTTGCTTATATATGCATGACCTTTTTGGATAGCGCGCTCCAGGTACCCGCGATATACTGCGGTACGCTCAGACTGGCGATAGAGTGCATCCCATGACATACCGAGCCACGCAAGCCCCTCAAGAATTTCCTCCTCGTATTCTTTTTTGCTCCGCTCCTTATCGGTGTCTTCAATACGCATAATAAAGGTACCCTTATGCTTTTTCGCAAAGAGGTAATTAAAAAGCGCCGTGCGTGCGGTCCCGATATGCAAATGTCCTGTGGGGCTTGGCGCCATGCGCGTGACCACAGTCTTGTTCTGAAATAATGACATAATTGTATTTAGTGTTCTATTGAAACCTTGGTGATGAGATTGGTGATATGAAGCGCTGCGTCCTTTTTAGCAAACCCTAGCGCTGCAGCAGCCATGGCATCGTAGGTCTCACCGTTTTGCATAATACGTTCTATTTCTGCGCGAAGCAAGTTGTCGGAAAGGTTCTTTTCTTCCATAACAAGTGCTGCTCCCGAGCGTGCATACGCATATGCATTTGAGCGCTGATCGTGGCTAATATTCTCGGGAATAGGAATGATGATAGAAGGTTTCCCGTGAAGTGCGATTTCGTAAATAGAGGTACTTCCTGCGCGCGAAATAACGAGCGAGGCAGCGTGGTATGCATCGTTGAGCATCACACCATTTAAAAATGCTATAGGGTGATAGTGCTTGCGCAACTCGGGGTCAGGAATGAGCGCATCGGCAGACTGTGTACAGGTGTCGTAGTGCAGATTTCCGGTTTGGTGGATGACGGTGCAATCGGGGAGAAGTTCATCAAGCGAATCAAGGACCATGGCATTAATACGCTCCGCACCCTGTGAACCACCAATAATGAGTATGACGGGGCGTTCGGGATCAATGCCGAGTGATGCAATGGCGTTTGCGGTAGGCGGATTAAGAAATACTTGACGAATAGGAATACCAAGGACGTGTTGCTCTGCTTTTGTTTTTGGGAGAGGTACGTTGTCGTACGCAGTCACTACATGACGCGCAAAGCGGAGTCCAAGACGATTTGCCTTTCCCACCACCGCATCTGATTCATGCACAATAATAGGAATTCGCAAGAAACCTGCTGCAAGTACCACCGGTACACTGGTGTAACCACCTTTACTTACCACTACATCGGGATAAAGAATAAAAAGTTTGATGAGTGCGGTGAATGAGCCAAAAATCGCTTTAAAGAAATCAAGGAAATTGAGAATAGATGCGTAGCGTCGCTGCTTCCCTGCACCCACCGATATATACTCAATACCTTCATTCCGGAGTGCTTCAGGGTCGTATTCATCGGGGCCAGCGTAGTAGAGTTCGGGGCGACTTTCCGCAGTATTGAATTGTTCTGCTATAGCAATGAGTGGATAAAAATGACCCCCGGTACCACCACCAACGAGCAATACTTTACGATGCGAATCAATGTGCGAGCCTTTAAACATAGTGAAGTACTTTTGATTATAGCATGCTACCCCTGAGACGGACGGCGGTATTTAGACACACTGAGTACAATTCCCACGGCGCCAAGGGTTACGAGGAGTGCGGTACCGCCGTGACTAATGAACGGAAGCGGTAATCCTGAAAGTGGCGCAAGTGCCACCATGGCGGCAATATTGAGAAATACTTGCGCAAGAATAACGGTAATAATACCGACAACAAGAAGCATGCCAAAAAGGTCTGATGCATGGGTAGCGATACGATAGCCACGAAGCGCAAAACCTGAAAATAGAAGCACAAGGATTGTGGAACCAATAAAGCCAAATTCCTCTGCGTATACTGCAAAGATAGAGTCACCGATGGGCTCGGGAAGGTATTCAAACTTCTGGATACTTTGTCCAAATCCACGCCCCATGAGTCCACCTGAGCCGACTGCAATAAGTGATTGTTTGATTTGGTACCCGGAGCCTTGGGGATCAAGTGACGGATTCATAAAAATCTCGATACGATCTTTAATGTAGGGGCGTGTGAATGCAAGGACTGCAATCAGGAGTACACCACCAAGAACCATACAAAGTACGTCACGATAGCGCCCGCCCGCGGTGATAAACATAGCGAGTGCAGCGGCTACCATCATAAGGAAGGTATCGGTGTCGGGCTGCATGAGGAGTGGCACACCCGCGAGAGCAATAAGTCCAATAAATGGTAGTGTACCTTTGGTAAAACTGCGCATTTGAGCCTTCATACCCGAAAGCCAGGTGGCGATGTAAATCACAAAACCAATTTTTAAAAACTCGGCAGGCTGCATACTAAATCCACCTATCTCGAGCCAACGTGTAGCGCCGCCGTGTGAAGAACCGAGTTTTGGTACAAAGACAAGCGCGGTAAGGAGGAGTGTGGCAAGGAAAATATAAAATGCGTATTGACGCCACCATCGATAGTGCACCATACTCGCAAGAAACAATGCAATACTTCCGCCGATGATACCAAAAACAATTTGCCCGAGTGCTACCGAAGAAAAGCGTGCACCCTCACGTGCAAGGAGACCTAGTGAGGCAGAAGAAAAAATAGAAAACCCAATCACCACAAGTGTATAGGTGAGTAACAGGAGTGTTCTATCGAGCGTGTGCTGCATGATTACAGTGCTATAGCAAGCAGCGTACCAATAATGGCAAAGACAAATCCGAGAATCCAATACCGCATAGTGACCTTTTCAGCAGGCCAGCCGATAGCCTCAAAATGATGATGGAGTGGTGCGATAAGGAAGAGTTTCTTCTTGCGAATTTTCTTTGAAAGTAACTGCAGTACGTCTGAGAGTACCGTGAGTACCAGAAGAATACCAATGATGGGAAGTATCGATACACCCTCCCCGCCACCAATGGAGTCAGTCATAAAGGCAACTATGGTAAGTGACATCGTGAGTGCCATAACGCCTGTTTCCGTCATGTAAAAGCGTGCGGGAGGGACATTGAACCAAAGGAATGCAAGAATACCTCCAACGAGTGTGGCACAGTATGCAGCAAGGTCAATTTGACCTTGATAGACTGCAATACCGGCATATGCAGTGAAGATAAACATGAACGTACCACCCGAGAGGCCGTCGATACCATCGATGACGCTCGACGCATAAATAGCAATTGCGACCACGACAAAGAATGGAATAAAGAGCATGCCGAGGTCGAGAGGACCGTAGCCGATGAGTTCTAGCGTACTCACATCTAGTTTTTCATAAAACCACCAGCCCGCAAAAAGCGCGGTAAGGCTCACGACAATAAGTCTTTGTGAGAGCGGAAGGCCACCAGCAAAGTGTGTCCCCGTACCACGCACCACGAGCAGGTCATCAAGGAATCCTACCGCCGCACCGACAAGAAGTGCAAAAAGTGGTAGCCATGTTTGTGAACGGCTGAGGAAATCAAGAGAGCCAAAAATAGATTCGGGACAAACAAACTGGAGAATCCAAATAGAAAAAATAGTAAGGAGGACACTCGCCCAGATGACGATACCGCCCATGCGCGGCGTGTTGGTATCACGCTTTTGATGGAGTGCATCAAAGAGAGGTGTCTCACCGCCACCGTACCCTGCACCCTTCCCTGACTTTTTCTTCCACATCTCATACTTGTAGAGATAATGTGTAATGAGTGGTGTAATGAGAATACCAATGACGAAGGCTATTGCAGTTGGTGCGAGGACTTTGATGATTGTGGTTTCCATATATGTATAGTTATTCAGTTTGATTTGCAATATGTACACGTGCACGTTCGACGAGGTCGATAGTATCTCTAAATCTTCCCTCTTGTGAAGAACCAAGCACAACTACCACGACAGGATGATTGAGTCCGACATTTACCGCGACAACGAGATTCCCTCCAGAGAGCGTGGTGTAGCCCGTTTTTGAGGCGATAAGTCCCTCCATATCTTCCGTGTATGTATTGGTGTTTTTGGTTGTGTGTGCATCACCATTTAGATTACGCACCGTGGTGAGGTCGAGGGTGGTGAGCGCGACGGCGTCAGTGATGTGGGTTATCACATACTCCATGAGCATAGCCACATCACGCGCACTGCCGTATGCACCGGCTTCCGTTTCGCTCACATCAAGGCCTGTGGCATTTTCAAAGCGTGTTTTAGACATACCAAGTTCCTTCGCCTTCACATTCATTGCGTGGACAAAAAGAGCGTTCGGGTCTTCGTTCGCATCAATCACTTGCCCTGCACGAGCACCAAGCGCTGTCGCACCATCATTCGAAGAAGAAATGAGGGTGAGATCAACGAGGTCCTCCACAGAGAAACGTTCACCCTCACTGAGACCACTATCCCCTTCGACGCGAAGTGCATTTTTAGTAATAGATACACGGTCCTCAGGGTCGAGAAGTTCGTAGGTGACGAGTGCAGTCATGAGTTTTGTTATAGAAGCAAGTGGCCGCACATCATCAGCATTTTTATTAAAAAGAATACGCTGTGCAGATACATCCCACACAAAAGCACTCCGCGCCTCGAGTGATGTTTCGGCAAAAGCATTGGCATGGCGCGTTGCTGCTGTTTCTTCTACTGAAGGCATTGTGTCTACGGCGACATCAAGAGACTTTTCCTTAGTGAGTGCGGTTGATGCACCGATGTAGGTAACCCCAAATACAAACACCAAAAGTCCAAGTGCTACCGAAAGTTGCGGGACAACGGGAATGGGTGATGTTTCCGGTTCTTCATTTTGTGCTTCCAAATCACGAAGAAAAACCTCCGGATCCTCGAGTATCGATGTCGTGTGTTTTTTCTCGTAGTCAGCCATGAGTTATTCAGTGAGTGGATTAGAAGGTGTATCTTCAGCAGCAGATTGTTTTTCAAAGACATCAATCGCATTCATAACCTCAGCAAAATCGTGCAGTTCTTCGCGAGCAGTAATACCAAGATGCTGTAAGAGTGATGGTGTCACTGCATAGGTAAATGAGCGAGAATCAGTGGGGTGAGTGCGTCGCTCGACAAGGCCGCGAATGAGCAGGTTGCGGAGAATAAATGCGGAGTTCACACCACGAATACGATCTATCTCGACACGTGACAGAGGACCACGATAGAGCACGATAGCAAGTGTTTCTGCACCCGCTTTGCCGATGTCGGTACTGAGTTCGTCTTTGCGCAGTTGCTCGATAAGTTCGCTTGCCTCTGGTGCAGTAATGAGTTGTACATGGGTGTCGGTGGTAAGAAGGCGTACACCACGGTTTTGAAGTTTCTGTGAGAGTGCTGTGAGTGCACCTGATACTTCCTCGAGGGACACATTCAAAAAATCAGCAAGTGTCTTTATAGACACTGGCTCAGTTTTGTAAAACAAAATCGCCTCAATGCGTGCATCAAGTTCCATTCTGTGTAGTATATCAATTTATAGCCATATTTTCAGCCCTCAGCATGTATATCTGGGCATAAAATGGGTTGCAATTTATTGATAGCGTGGTGTAGTACTGCGTTCTTGTTCTATTTCTATTTCAAGAAAGTGCGCACTTTGTCGCACCATCACCCTTCCCTGTTTTACCATCTCAAGCACCGCAAGAAAACCTACAATAATAGTTGAGCGTTCCTGTGTATTGCCGGTAAAATCTCTGAATTTGCACGAAAACTGTCGCTCAATGCGCTCGGTGAGTTTGTCTATCATTGCTTCAAGCGAGACTACGGTACGTACTTGGACTTTTGGTTTCTCTACTTTTTTTGGGAGATTGCGGAGCACGTCCCCTATGGCAGCATGAAGAATGCTCGATGTTGCGTATTTGTCAGGTAGAAAGAGTGGATTTTTGTCAGGTACAAAAGGACGTTCATGAAGAACTCTCCTTCCAAAGGTGGTTTCAATGAGTTTTCCTGCAGTGCGGAAAATCTGATAGTAGCGCAGGCGTCTTTCGAGTGATTCGATGGTTTCCTCCTCGACTTCAGTGAGCTCGAGTACCGGGAGGAGAGATTTTGATTTGAGGAGAAGGAGGGTTGCCGCAAGCACAATGAAGTCCGCCATTTCTCGAAGGGGATTTTTTTCAAACTGGGCTACATAGGCCATGTAGTCGTCGGTCACTGCGGCGAGAGAAATGTCGTTGACGAGAAACTTTCGCTTTTCAATGAGGTCAATAAGCAAATCCAAAGGTCCCGAATAGGCGTCGGTTTGAATATGAAAATTCCCGTTTGTGTGCGGAGCATTTTGTTCGTTCACCTCAATATTTTACCATGCGCGCGGCGAAGCCGCGCGCACCTTTCCACCACATACAAACAATCACAGCCTTTTAGGTTGTGATTGTTTGTATGTATGAATCTGTCACGTGGCGTGCCCAAATGCGTTACTACATCTTTTCTGCGATTTTTATGAGGAGTCGTGTCGGCTCCCCTGTTGCTCCCTTGGCAAGTTTGTCACTTGCTACTGAAGTCATACGCGGTGCCATGTCGATGTGTACCCACTTCATTTTTTTGGTGAAGTGCGCAAGAAATGCTCCAGCAGTGATAGTGCCACCATAGCGGCTCTCTCCTGAAGGAATGTTTGCGATATCGCCATGTACTCCTTTTGTATACTGTGTGTATTCGTCCCAGAGCGGAAGGGGGAAGGTATAATCGCCACTCTCCTCGCCGAGATCACGGAATGTATCCTCGAGTGTGCGGTCTTTTGTCATAATGACGTGTGCATGTTGCCCTACTGCGACGAGTGATGCGCCGGTGAGGGTGGCAACATCTACAACCAACTTTGGCTCATACTTACGTGCGTAGTGAAGTGCATCAGCGAGAATGAGTCGTCCTTCCGCATCGGTATGAAGTACATCGACAGTCTTTCCCGACATCATGGTGAGTACATCGCCGGGGCGTATAGCATCATCGCCGACATTGTTTTCTACTGCAGGAATAAGTCCGACCACATTTTTCTTGAGTCCAAACTTTGCAATTGCTGCTATAGCCGCAATGACTGATGCGCCGCCCGACATATCCATATGCATTTCGTACATTGCCATACCAGGTTTTATTTGGAGACCTCCGGTATCGAAGGTGACACCCTTCCCTACGAATACAATCGGTTTTTCTGCTTTCTTGCTGCCAAAGTATTCAATAATAATGAAACGCGGCTTGTGCTTTGAACCTTTCCCTACCCCTATAACACCACCCATGCCAAGTTTCGCAATCTGCTTCTCATCGAGAATGGTTACCTTTGCTTTAGTGTCCTTCAGAATTTCTTTCGTTTTCCCTGCAAGCAGTACTGGGGTCATATCGCTTCCTGGAGTGTTGGCGATATCTCTACATATATTTGTATAGGTGGCGAGGGTGGCACCGTGCGCGACAAGGTCGCGCACGGTTTTTGCTTTATGAACACACAACAGTACCTCTGTAAGTGAATACGTTGGTTGTTTGCTCTTGTATGTGGTGTACTCGTACTCTGCAAGAATCAGGTTTTCAGCAACAGCACTCCAAAACCACGCTTCGCCATAGGTGTGGCACTTAGGAAAATCTGCATACGCAAGAGAGAGTGCAACCTTTTCAATTTTGAATTTTTTCGCTGTTTGCACAACATTACGAATAAGTGTTCGCAATGTTCGGGGGGTAATCTTCTCAAGTTTTCCTGCAACAACTTCAAGTATCAAGGCATCGACTTGATACGTGAAGCGTTCAGTGCCTTTAAGCACGAGTCGCACTTCGGTGTACCCCTTCGGTACTTTTTCAGCAACCTTAATCTGCATGGTCCTGTGGCTTAGAAAGGAGTGTGTCGATGCGGTTGATGTCGCGTGGGAAGAGCGTTGCTTCTTTTACATTCCCTACGCCACAGAACTTTGCCGTGAGACGTTCGAGACCGAGGCCGATACCGCCGTGTGGGGGCATACCATGCTTGAAGGCCTGGAGATAGAATTCAAACTTCTCTGGGTCGAGACCTTTTTCTTTTATACGCTCGATGAGGGTGTTGTAGTCATGGACACGCTGTCCACCAGAACACATCTCGAGTCCGCGGAAGAGCATGTCGAAACTGCGAGTGAATTCTGGATTTTCTGGCTCTACATGGGTATAGAAGGGGCGCTTCTTTGTGGGAAAGTGGGTCACAAAGACAAAGTCGGAACCGAGATGTGTATGCGCGTAGTCGCAGAGGAATCGCTCATCCTCCGGCTCGAGGTCGGGTTCTTTTGTTTTGTCGACACCCGTTTCTTTTTTGATGAGTTCCTGTGCTTCACGAAGCGTCATCACCGGAAATGCTTCGGGAGCAAGGGGTACCGGCATACCGAGGAGTGCGAGTTCGGCAGTACATTGAGTCGCCACTGCTTCGGTAATAGCGCGTGAAAGCTTTGTTACCATATGAATAACATCCATATGATCCTTAATGAATCCCATCTCGAGGTCGAGCATGGAGATTTCACTCAAGTGACGGGTAGTCGCACTCTTTTCAGCACGGAACATAGTACCTGACGTGAAGACACGCTCAAAGACACCCACCATCATTTGCTTGTACAACTGAGGGCTCGTGGCGAGGTATGCCCGCTGATTGTTGAAGTAGTCGACTTGGAATACTTCTGCACCCCCTTCTGCGTCACCGCCTACGAGTTTTGGTGCTTGGAATTCGGTGAAGCCTTCACCTATGAGAAATGCGCGATACGCATTGATGATGGTGTGTTGTACTTTGAAAATAGCACGCTCGCGTGGACGACGAAGGGTGATGGGTCGGTAGTCGAGAAGGGTGTCGAGATTGAGTTCGGTGTCGAGGTCAAAAGGAAGTGCCTGTGCTACACCAAGAATAGTGACGCCGGTAATCTCGAGTTCGATGTCACCGTTTTGTACTTTCTCGTTTACCATTTTTTCCGGACGTGCATGCACGATGCCAGAGACTTCGAGTGCATACTCAGGCTTTACCTCTTGAACAGAAGCGAGCAACTCTGGTTTTCCAAAGATTACTCCCTGTACCACGCCCGTGCGGTCACGAAAATCAAAGAAAGCCACCTTTCCTTGGTTGCGAATAACGTTTACCGATACCTGAATGGTAACTTCCTGTTCGAGACTCTTTTTAAGGTCTGCAATAAGTGTACGTGTCATATGTGTGTGTCGGTAGAGGAAATTAAAAAACCGCCTCTACAGATATATTAAGTGATTAATGTATCTATAGGGGCGGTTTCCTATATGTTCGACGTCGGACGTCGAACATAGTGAGTACTTCCGCGGTGCCACCCTACTTCCCTGTCTCCCGCGCGCCGTAGGCGCGCGGGAGACAGGGCTCTCGTTATATATAATTGTGTGCACCTCAGCGGGTGTCAGCCGCGTCATTGGTGTAGATAGCGTACCGTGTGTCTAGGGGTACGTCAACCCACAGGCCGCGCAAAGCGCGGCCTGTGGGTTGACGTAATCGCAAATGCATTATATAAATGCACCGGTAACTTCGTTCACTCACACAGGAGGCATCATGCCCACTCGTACGAAACGGCAATACACGAAAGCGCATGCCGAGCGCATCGCAGCAATTCATGCAAAATTGCATGGTGTATCAGAAGTAGTTATGTATGGCGACATCGCCAAAGGTACACCAAGCGAACTGATTCAATTCTTGCTTGTGGCAGAGGAAGAAGAGTTCTATCAATCCTTTGTACTGAAAATGAAGGAAATCCTTGAGTTGTATGGCGATGACACGACAGAACTTGCTGCAAAGTTTGATGCAGCACAACTGCTCTGGGGCGACCGCTGGCCACATTGGGATGTGTACGACGAACACGATATCGATGCGACACATCTCGACATCACCGTCGTACCGTTCAACTGGCAGGACCGTCTCCCTGAACTCAGCAAGAACTTCATGCTCACTGATCTCTTGATAGTATCTGCTTGATTAGTCACATCAGGTGACAAAACCCCGCAATTGAGCGGGGTTTCCTTTATATAACTTGAAAATTATGAAAATTCGTGTTACAAAACGCGAGTTGGCACTGTTGCCTGTTCTTTGGAGAAATCATGCCTAAGGTTATTGAGGGTCAGCGTATTAGCGCTGAAACACGTAAAGTCACTTCGACCACTGCACACGAATCTGCGGTACTGCGTACCGCAAAAGAGATTGCACAAGGGCTCATCAAACGCCCGGAAATACTCCAAGTAGCCTTGTATGGCAAACGGAAAAATAAGCAGGGTGGGTACAATCTTCATCTACTCATTGAAGTAGATGACAAAAAGATGTATCGGCGATTTATTTTGAGTTTGAAGAAATTCACGATGCAAAACAAAGCCGAGTGGCAGAGAAACTACTCAGATGCTGCGTTGCGTCTCGTGTCGCTCTGTACGGTCTGGGATACTCATACCCCTGAGTGGCGCGCATTTTTCGCACTTGATGGTGGCGATATTCATATCGATGCCTGTGTCGTGCCTTCTCAGTATAGTGACAAGTTGAAGCAACTTGCGAGCGATATTCCTGATAGTAAACCCGAGTTCATTCGTTCACTCGGTGAGGCAGTAGTGCTCGCCGCAAAACGCTTTGAGCTCTGACGAGACTCTTGTTGTAAGACCCCAGAATACCGGGGTCTTTTTATTGCATATTGTGAATATCTATGGTCTAATATTAGTCGATTTGTTCAAGGAGGAAAAAATGAAATTGTCGACATACAAGGATGAACGTGTGCAGATGTGGCTCACGATACTCCTCATACTTGCGGCAGTTATGGTGGTGGCAAGTGTGGTACTACTCACAATCACCTATGCTGAAAAGCCTACGCGTGACATGCATTCAGTAGCAGTGCATGCTGAATACACATTCCCCGCGGCGTTTTATGTACCCGCATTCTCAGACCTGTTTGGAGGAAGATGATGTCCACTCATGTAAATCCAGTCAAGAAGTTCTTTGCGCGACTTATCAGTCTGTTTTTGTTTACAAGTACTGTGTATATTGCGCAGGTAAACTTTGATTTCATTCCCACAATCACTATCAGTATTGTGTCAGTGTGGGTATTCCAAAAGTTGTATGAGTACCTAATGTCCTAAGTAATGCACCAAAAGCCCCGAGGGAAACCCGGGGCTTTTTCATATCTTAGAGTGCGATACCTACTCTTTGACGAATGGTTTGCATCTTTGCTGAAGCAAGAGTGCGGGCTCGTGTGGCGCCAGCCTGGAGTACATTCTTCACATCAGCGTCACTTAGTGTTGCGCGCTTCTCGCGCATGGGGGCGACCATTGCTTCAATGTCTTCAATGAGGGCTTCTTTGAGGTTTTTATACTTCCCAGCATGCTCGGTATAGAGTGCTTCAAGTTCTTCCCCTGTTCTAAAGAGTGTGTGAATTGCATACACATTTTGAGGACGATCTCCGGAAGAGTCGGTCACAATACTCATCACTGCTTTTGCTATTTCATCTTTGGTACCAAAGAGTGGGATGGTGTTTTTGTAACTCTTACTCATCTTTTGCCCATCAGTGCCCGGCACGATACCGACACTTTTCAAAATCATTTCCTTTGGCGGGGTGAAGGTTTCGCCGTAGGCGTTGTTGAACTTTGTTGCGGCTTCACGCGCATACTCGATATGTTGACGCTGGTCCTCCCCTACGGGCACGACATCAGCATCATAGAGGAGAATGTCTGCCGCCATGAGCATAGGGTAATTGAAAAGTCCTGCGTTCGCCTCAATACCTTTCGCTACTTTATCTTTATACGCATGTGCTTGCATAAGGAACGGCACGGTGACGAGACATTCAAACATCCATGCGAGTTCGGTGTGTTCGGGTACATCGGATTGCTTGAAAAGTACCACATCATGAGGATTAACTCCCACTGCGATGTAGTCACGTACTGTATTCAGAATATTTTGTCGGAGTACTCCGGCATCACGTACGGTGGTGAGTGAATGAAGGTCGGCAATCATGAGGTGGCTTTCGTACTCGCTACATACATCGACAAAAGGTTTGAGTGCACCAAAATAATTACCAATATGGAGTGTTCCTGAAGATTGTAGTCCGGTAAGAAGTCGTTTTTTCATAATAAAGAAATAGTACCAAATTACGCCTTTTTTATAAAGG
>CAZMYZ010000003.1:47187-51101 GCA_964570795.1 uncultured Candidatus Saccharibacteria bacterium | reverse complement strand
GCTGTATTGTATAAAAAAAGGGGCTCAAGCATTCGCTCTCGCCCCACCCCACTTCATTTCGACACCTCACTCAAATACGAGTTTGATGCCAAAGATAAAGCGCATCTTTTCTTCTTCCGGCGTGTACGCTACAGGGATTGCTCCCCAGAGCCGTATATTTTTCGACACGCTCCAAGTCGCCATTGGCCCAACGCCAAAATCCTTTTCGGCGTAGATGCCAATGAGCCAGTCCGCCCCGATTTTCCGCTGGACATACCCTTTGTAGTACCACGGTTCAGCAGTGTCGCGAAAGTAGTGCTCTGCCGTTATGAACGATTCGTATTCATCGGAAGAATAGAAAATCCACGGGTTGATGACATTGTATCGTGTACTGTCATACCATGCGGAGCCCATACCGAGTGCTACTTGGAGATTGCCAAAGTGCTTGGCAAGGCCAGCATACACACCCTGAAACGACGGGTCGTAGTACGCGGTACCCCAAAGTGAAATATTGTTTTCACCAGAGAGAGGTACTTCGACATAGACTGATCCCGACGTATATCCGTCGGCACTTTTTCTGCCGGCACGCGTGGTGATATGCACTTCTGCATACACCCATTTGCTCTCCTCTTCGTGACTGCTCGCATACACGGTGTGTGTGAGAGAAACATTCTCCGGAAGCATTTCTTTTTCCGCGAGTGCTACATCACTCATCGAAAGTGACGGCGGGCTTGCAAGACCGGTATCAAACGCCATTACCCACGGTACCCATAGTGTAAAAAGTAGTACGAAAGTATTTTTCACAACAACCTCCTTTGTCCGAAGTCGGACTACAAAATGGAAAAATCAAACTGGAAGGATTATAACATGCAAAATGATAAGTGTCTATTATTTAAAACCTATGATTCTTGAGGGATATTCTGGAGAATCGTCTCAAAGTCACCGTAGTATTGATTGAAAATTGGGTCGATGACAAGCACTTCATTTGGAAGATTTTGCTCAAATGCCATTTCGGGAAAAAGTCGCCTGAAAGTGAGGTCGACAATACGCTCTTTGTACCAATGTGGTGTAGTGTACTTTTGCACAAGTGGCTCGATACAGAGATGTATCATTTCGTGGCAGATAATCTTGGGAAGAAGTTCAATATTTTTTGAAGCAATATTGAGCACAATGATATTTGGAATATCGTATGAGCCACCCACACCTTACTTGGTAAGGTGAATGGTGTATGTGGGCTCGAATACGAGTGTGGTGACATCAATAGCCTCCTGTGGCCATAGTTCCTGAACACGCTTCCACCCCTCGTGCATTGCGCTCAGCATCTCTTTATACGACCCCTCATCATACTCAATATCTACTTCCTTAAGCATTTCAGCGAGAGGTGGTAATTCACGGAGATCAAGTAGCCGACGCTCTTCCGGTAGTCGCACATTGTACCCATGCTCCCGGTACCACGCCTCTTCCTGATATACACCACGCACGCGCTCATACTCAAATTCTTTTGAGTATTGGATATCGAGTGATGGTGCTTTTGAAGACATGCAATTTTACTGATTAAATTTATCGAATGAATTTTGTTATCTCTGTGGTAACGCGCCTAAGTTGATTTTCAACAACGATATCTTTAAAAGCACCATGAGTGACAAGAGGAATTTTGTGAACTATCTCGCTTGAGCCAAGTGCAATAAGCCAACTCGTCATGTCTGCCTGTGGGTACACTTCATTCCACCATGTAGGCCATGAGCGCACATCAGTTATTGTTGAGATACAAGCCAAATCAAAATAATCCTTATATTCGTCACGACCACAAATAGCAGATAGTTTCATAATGGTAAGGTCTTCTATTGAAACAAGAATAAACGAGTCCTCAGTTGTGCATGGTTTCAATAAGGTATCTTTTCGAGAAATAAATGATACTTTGATTCCATCAATAGAACACCACAGAGTATTTACATCTTCGTACACAATCTGGATGATGTGTGTAGAGAAAAGTGAGTTCAAACGTTCTTTAAGCAAGGTTGTGTTGATCGGACCCTTTGAAAAGTAATCAAGATCAATGCTTGTTCTGTGGCCAATAAGTAGTGCAAGTGCGGTACCACCAGCAAGATAGTACTCATCACCAAAAGTATCAAAAATTATTCTTGAGACAGACTGCATCCCTTCTGTGATTGTATTGTAGTGGAGCATTATGAAAAAAGATAATTTCGAAGATACAGATATTTTTTATGAGGAAACGTGGTTGGTTTAAGTGAAAGAAATACATCACGAACAACCTCTGCTCCGTATGTCCCCATTACTTCAATTATAAAGCCAATGGTTCCGTAAGTGAGTACGCGTTGAATCACAAAATCACGTGGAAGTGATGGAATTTCTGCTTCACGCACATCCCAAAGGACTGAAGAAAGAGTGTTTTTCATTCGTGTATTATACCACAGGTATGCATATGCGTACAGGTTTTACACACAAATTACTTTTACCGACAGTTTGGATTTTCACGGTTATTTCCCCAGTGCCATCTCCATCTCGGGCATTTGCGCACCGCTTTTAAAGATAAAGCGCTCCTCCACAAAGCGCTTGCCAGTATCTACAAAGCCAACTGATGTGTAAAAATTGATTGCGTTTGTGTTGTATGTGGCCACATGGACAGTGATTTTATTTTCAGTCCCCGCCCATGTCTTAAATTGATCCCAAAGCGCTGAGCCAATTCCCTTCCCTTGATATTCAGGGAGTATATAGAGTGACTTAAGGTGCGTACTTTCTTCACTCCTTTTACCGTTACAGACGCCCACTACATTTCCATTTACCAATGCAATCATAATAAAAGTGTCTTCAGGTACATGAGTATACACAGCAGCCTGCTTCGATCGCTGCTCATCGCTTATCTTTTCCGGTATGTATGCGTGAATATCATTAAGCGTAATTCCAAGTACTTCATTCGGATACGTAGCAAGCCAGGTGTGATGATACACCGCATACACTGCATCAACATCTGTCCCCGTGGGTACACGAAATGTTACTTCCATGTATGAAATAGTAGCATAGTCAATTCAAATATTTTGTTTAGACTGGACAAGTTTATTAATGAAATAATTCTGATTTGTTATACTGAAATACATGACGGCATCAAAGTTCCCACAAGCGCCTAAAATACTTCTTAATGTTTGTACGCATGGTAATGAACGTGTTGGGCTTAAGGTTGCAGAGTACTTTTCCCACCTTAAGGTCACGCACGGAATACTTCAAGTACATATTGCTAATATGAAAGCCGTTAAAGCGCGCAAGCGCTTTATTGATAGTGACCTCAACAGGGTTTTTCCGGGTAAGAAGAATGGTGACTACGAAGAGCGACTTGCGTATGAGATTACCCCATCCATCAGTTCATTTGATTTGGTTATTGATATTCACTCAACTAATTCCGGAATGCGCTCGACAATTATTACTGTAGAGAGTTCTAATATTCTCAATCAAATTATTCGGGCAATCGGCCCAAAATATGCTGTGTGTATGTCTGCAACAAAGTCAAACTCGCTTATATCCCACGCAAAACATGGTATTGCTTTTGAATATGGTAAAGATGGGGACCAACGCACATATACTGAGACTGTCAGAGGTATTAAGAGGGCTTTGGCACATCTTGGAATGTTACAAGATAGGAGAATAAAACAAGCCTCAACGGAAGTCATGTTTTTCGATGCATATGCGACATTTGCAAAACCAAAAGGATACTCAGTACACAAGAAAATTAAAAATTTTTCACTTGTTAGAAAAGGTGCGGTAGTGGGTACTCATCGACACAAAGACAACCTACTTGCACCAGAAAATTTTTACCCTATTCTCTTCGGTGAAAATTCATATAAAACGATGTTTGGATTTATTGCAAGAAAAATATCGTAGCCCTACTATTTACCTCCCTGCCACGAGTGGAAACTGAATGT
>CAZMYZ010000003.1:45804-47087 GCA_964570795.1 uncultured Candidatus Saccharibacteria bacterium | reverse complement strand
TCACCTTCGCTCACGGCCCATATTCTCCCCTTGATTTCCTTGCTGTGTAAAATAGTTGTTCGAAACGTTAGTGTTTTGGAAAGAGTTGACTTATTAATGCGTGATGTTACTATATCTGTACAAAGTGCCGAAAGGCTCCGAGAAACCCCGCCATTTGGCGGGGTTTCGATTTCTATATCAATAATTTCAGTCTTGATTTAATTTCTGAAACCTGATTACTGTTAAGTTCATAGATTTTTCTATTAAATCGCTTGATACTAATTAATTTTAGTTGGGCAATGATAGCCGAAACATTTTGATGTTCAGGGTCAGTGTAATTATAGTAAAAATCAAAAGCCTTTTGTTTTGTAGAAAGGGGCACAACCCAAAACATGTGGTTATTAAACTTCCTTATAACAAGCACAGGACGTGAAAACCTTTCACCACTTCCATTTTGTTCGTAGCCAATATTTTTTCCAACAACGCACATCCACACCTCTCCTTCCTTTGGAAACTTGTTAAGGACGTCACTATTTGCGTCTACCTTCTTTTTAATTTCATTCCAGTTATCAAACTCATTCATACACTGGAATTAGTTACCTCCCTGTCACGAGTGGAAACTCAATGTGGAAAGTACTACCCTGCCCTTCGCCTTCGCTCACGGCCCATATTTTTCCCTTCATCTCGATGACCATTTTTTTTGCTACATAGAGCCCAAGGCCAGTGCCGGTTACGTTTACACTGTTTGCATTCTTTGCACGGACAAATTTATCAAAGACTTCTTCTTGTGTTTCTTTGCTCATACCAATACCGGTATCCTGAATGGTAATAGTCATTTTCTTTTTCTTCACATCATCATGTGCGAGTACTTTGATACTGCCTGAGGGGGTGTACTTCATAGAGTTGTCGAGAATGTTTTGGATGACTTGGCGTGTTTTCCCTACATCGGCATAAATCATTCCTGCACTCGTGCAGTCTGAACGGAATACGAGCACGAGCCCTTTCTTGAGCGCGACCGAGCGCATCTCATCTACAATTTTTTCCGCAGTATCCTTGAGACTAAAGTCACTCATCTCATACTTCATGTTCCCTGCCTCGATGCGTGAGACACTGAGATAGTCCTCCACCGAGCGCACCATGTACATGCTCGAGTCAGCGATATTACGCACCGCCTCCTGCGCCTTCTCGGGAAGTTTGCCGTATGAGCCCTCTGCAAGCATTGATGCATAGCCACGAATAGAGGTAAGTGGGCTACGAAGCTGGTGTGACGCAATAGAGACAAACTCCGACTTCATCTTGTCGAG
>CAZMYZ010000003.1:43299-45704 GCA_964570795.1 uncultured Candidatus Saccharibacteria bacterium | reverse complement strand
GGCTACGAAGCTGGTGTGACGCAATAGAGACAAACTCCGACTTCATCTTGTCGAGTATCTGAAGTCGTTCGCTTGCTTTTCCAAGTTGCAGCGTGAGTATTTCGAGTTCCTCACGTTGTTTCACCTCCCTTTTTACACTACGGATGAGGAAATAGCCGAATACAGAAATCAAAATAAGTGTCGCTATCGAAATTACAAATTCAGGCTTTCTATCGACGATAAAAATAAGCGAGCCAACAAGGAACCATAACGCCACTACAAGCGCCTGCGCAGCAATGAGTTTTGCATTAAATGCTTTGAATTTGACAATAAGGAATGCAATAAAGACCATAAAAATATCCATACCGAACAGACCGTAAAGTTCAATTCGAGAATCACTAAATAAACCTATTGTAGTTAGGTATGTTCCTAAAAAAACTGTTGTAAAAAAAGCAAATAGAAAGAACTCGATACCAAACCCAAGAAGAAGAATTTGACGTTTAAAATCACTTTGTTCAATAGAATATTTTTTAACTAGTAAAAGTAATATCCAAAACATCGCCAAAACACCAATTGACGTGTGATAGGCTTTAAACCAAAAACCTTCATACATAAAAGCGTCGCAGTCTGAAATATTAAATCCACTTAAACTGGAATTTGAGGCGGCAAACAAAAAAACTGGAAGTAGTATCAATAAAAATAAAGTTTTTATTGATACTGAAACATCTCTTTTATTAAGAAAAACACTAACAAAATAAATACTAAGAACTGAGATTATGCTTGATAAAATTCCATAAAAAGACCAAGCAAAAAGCAAAAAGTCACTATGTATATTTGTCCAAGCAATAAGACTCACAAGTACCCAAAGCGAAAAACAAATTGATATTGCAAAAAGCAGTATATTTAACAATTGATGTCTCGAATTAAAGTATACAAAAAAACCAATAAGAAGAGCAATTACTGCAGATGGAAGATGAGAATAATATAATAAATCTGGAACGTCAGATGAAAAAAAGAAAAATGATGGTTCTGTAAAAAAATTGCAAATCATATACTTTCAATAACTTCATTAGGCTCATCAATATTCAGACCTTCAGTTTCAATAGTATCTTCCCCAGTATCTTGTGTTCCCTCGTCATCTGAAGCAGTATTTGAATATTTACCAGAATCATCCTTCTTCACAATATAATCTTCTCCAGTTAGTTTTTCACAGGCATCATCATTAAACTCTGGGTTACAGAAAGTGATATTGCACTTCTCATCATCTTCAGGAAGACATACATACGCATTCTCACAATCAGTAATATCCTCACCACACTGCTCAAAAACATTTGGTGCGTATTTCTCCACCTGAGAGTAATAGTACTCAGAAGTACACTCATCATCCTCACATCCGATAAAACAGATTTGCTCATAGGGATCACATTCACCTTCATATGAAACAAGGTAATCATCAAGAACTACAAAACGATAGTACGATGTAGAACTGGACAAAATTACAAACACTACAAAAATAACAAAAAGAATTTTTGATCGCGAATCCATGACTAAATAATATCATAACTCAATTAATTTTTTGTCGCTTGATATACACCTTTATTATGATGAAACCAAGAGGAGATACGTTCCTACCCCAGTAATGAGGATGGCGAGAAGTTTTTGCCATAGATGTTTTGCCTTTATTTTTTCAACGGTAATTTTTGGGAAAAAAATTGTGAGAAGTATACCAATAGCAAGGACAAAAATAGGTTGGAATGAGTTAGTGAGAAGAATGAGTGATATGGGGGCGAGGAGGTATGCATAAGCAAAAATAGCATTCCCTATCATGTAGATAACCTCATTAAGAACGTTGAGTGAAATAATCCCAGCGGAGTTCTTTTTAAAAGTAAGAAGAAATTGCTTTCTCGTTTTTCTTATAGATACAAGAATACCAACGCCAATTAGTGTGAGAACAACGTGTTCCCAAAAGAGCGAGCGCCACACATTCTCTTCGAGTGCGACTGCCTTAAAAATAACCGAACCAAGTGCCCAAAAGAAAGAGGCACCAAGCATAAGTCCGACTGTCTTTTTCCGAAGGATAAATTTGTTATCAACGTCTACTTCGAAAGAAATAATAGTAGTTCCGAGAATAATAATTGCCATTGCAATGAGTTGAAGTACAGTGAGAGACTCATCGAGAATAAGAAAACCGAGTGCGTAGGCAAATACTGGTACGAGCTGGTAGAAGACAATAACAATAGATGCCTCATCGTCTCGGAGTGCAAGTAGATAACAAAGAAGAACAAGAACATTAAGCGTACCGACGCAAACGAGAACTGCGATATTAAAAACACCGACGTCAAAAACATGTGGGTCCATCAAAAAAATGAATGGGAGTGCAAGCGCTGAGAGAAGTGATGAGTAGAGCATGAGTGACCCCACACCGC
>CAZMYZ010000003.1:41468-43199 GCA_964570795.1 uncultured Candidatus Saccharibacteria bacterium | reverse complement strand
GGGAGTGCAAGCGCTGAGAGAAGTGATGAGTAGAGCATGAGTGACCCCACACCGCTAACTTTGAAATAACGTTCAAGAAGTACCTTGTCTATATGATTTGTGATCGCGTACAAAAGTGGTCCGATGAGTGCAAGGAAAAACCAACTCATATCATTGAATTAATTTTGGATACTGTAAATTTTTTTAAAAAAAAAGTTGGATGATAACTCATTTTCATTGTTTTTAACCCAACAATGTCTAAATCTTGTTCCCAGTTCCAAAATTGAACACCACTTTTTTTTAAATGAATTGCCATATGCATATTCATGTACTCACTGATACCTTTGAATGAGTAATCTGCTTTAAAAAAATGTGACATAGCATATCCCTGTGGAAGTATTTCATCAATACTAAACGCACAAATTTCATCGCTAATCGTGGTTGTAGACAGTAATAATCTATCAAATTTTTGCATTTCAAATATTTTTTGGATGGCAATCCTTTCATGTGCTGAGTCGTATTCTTTATTATCATCTCGTTTTCTTCTTTCCCATTTTTGCAAAACTTCAAGCACGGCGTTTATGTGCTTACTCTTAGGTGTCTGGACATTAAAAATAGCTTCGGGGTATTTTTTAAAAAAACTATTAGCAAGCATTCGTTTGCTTTTAAATCTTGAACCTTCAAGTTTTGCTAATTCAGAAGTTGAAAATATATAATCAAAATTTTTCTTGTCTTCCTCAATTTGCAAAAATTTTGAAGAAATTTTTGACGTTAGTTCTTCACTTATAAAATAGAGTATCGGTGTAATATTATGCGTTGAAGCATAATTAATTAATTCAATACATGTCGAGACTGGTTTTTCCGTTCCTAAAAATGAAAGAAATTTTTCGTCCGTAACATAATCTGTAAATATAACTACAAGGTTGCCATTAAGTAATGAAACTTCTCTTTTAATGTTGACATCCCATGACCACAAACTTATGAAGTTGAAATCAGAATACGGTTTATTGGCAAGTGTATATATTTCAATATCGTTTTTATCCTCTATGTCAATAACTTTGAAATGTGGAAAAATTGGAATCATGCAATTAATAAATATTTTCTGATGGATACTTAATCCCCCTTCTTTGTATGTAGGTATCTGTCTCTTTGAGTTCAAATTCAGTTGTGAAAAGTGAAAGTAATTTATCTGTATCAAGGATATCTTGACATGTGTACACATCAATTGTTACAAAACCGCGTTTTGGAAAAGTGTGAAAACTAATGTGGCTTTCTGCAATTAGTACAAAACCACTAACACCCCCAGGGTCTTTCTTGTTATTAGAACCAACTTCAACCACAACAGGATCTGAAATTATATGCATTCCCATTTCTTTTGGAATATTTTCAAGTATTTCACGTAGTTTAACCTTATCTTCAAGTTTTTCACGAGAAGCACAATATCCATCAAGCATAAAGTGGATACCAAATTGTTCAGTATTGTGATTTTTCATAAAAATATTATAACATAGTATATTTAAAAGTAAATAGTTTTGCAAACAAAGGTGTTAATAAGAAAAACACGCGCCCTGAGGGTGCGTGTTGAAGGGAGAACTGCTACACCCCGTTTGTGAGGAGGATGTAGGTGCCGATGCCGGTAATAATGATGGCAAGTACCTTCTTTGGCACATGACGACGCTCAATGTCTTCTGTAGCAAACCTTGGCCATATGAGTACCAAAGCAATCGCTATCAAAAATACAAAGATAGACTG
>CAZMYZ010000003.1:0-41368 GCA_964570795.1 uncultured Candidatus Saccharibacteria bacterium | reverse complement strand
AGTTTGTCTATGTTTGTCTAATTCAAATTCGTTGTACAGGACAATACACATTAAAATGTGGCAAATATTCGTTTCTGTGTTGTATCTATGCGTACTTTGCCGCCATAAGGCATGGGTATTTGTGGCTCAGTATGGCCAAAGTCCATGTTTTGTATAATTGGAATCTCTTTGTTATACATGCGAACTGTTTCCGTAATTGTCTTTTGCTGCTCTTTTCTGTATGTAGCGCGCTCTTCTGGATTTCGAAGTTTGCCAAACTCACGTGCCTTTGCTCTCCCGACACACACCCCCTGCACTCTCTCCAATATGCCACGTTCACCCAGTGCCCGAAGCACGCGCATAATGTAGTCAGCCTCAGGTATCTCCTCCGAAGTCTCCATCATGAGGACCATATTTTCAAATTGTGTGAGTGATGGAATAGGAACTCCATGTCGTAGCATTTCATCCACTGATTCTATACAGCCGCCCCAAAGGAGACCTTCGCCACCTCTAACACCATCCCACACCCATCCTTCATTTGTCTCGTATTCACGTTCATGAATAAGGAGTGCTGGGTCGCTCCAATCTAATCCTAAATCATTGAATGATGTGCTTGGTACCAATTCAATCTCACCCTCATCAAAAAGTGCATGCTTGATGTATTTGATGGTGTATGGGTTCATTTCCTTTTGATGAGCAAATTGGGTAAAAAGTGCTGCACCATAGAATGAGGGAATACCATTAAGGAAAAGAAAATTGCAAAAATGGGAATTATCGCTGTATCCAAAGAATGGCTTTGGATGCATTGCAAATGGTTCATTCGGGAGATTTTTAATATAGGTAACCTGAATATCTCCCCCGAGGGTTGAAATCACTGCCTTGATGTCTGTATCAGAAAAGGCTGCAACTAAATCGGCAGATTTTTCACCGAGGGTAGCATCGAGTTTTGCAGTTGCAGGATATACTACCGGCTCAAGCCCAAACACCTCACGTATGCGTTTTAGACCTAGTTCATGCACATGGGGCCAGACTGCAGAGGCAGCAAAACTTGGTGACACTATTGCAACCCGATCTCCCTTTTGTAGTTTCGGTAATTTTTTCATGATATGTCCACTGTATCATATTTTAATTACTCAGTGTTCGCATAGAGGACTATTAATACCAAGAGGAATCCACTTCCTGTATTACACAAAAAACAAGGTAATAAGGGGCAAAATAAGCCACCAAAAGAAGTTTTCGGTGGGGGCGAAGAGGGATTGGATGGGGGTGCCGGGGGTGATGATTTCGGTTACAGGGAGTGCGTGGAAACTGAATATCATAATGAGAATTGTTCCCATAGAGGCGAGGAGTATCTTTTTCCCAAAGCGATGGAAAGCTGGCTCATAATCATCACCAGGAATATGGCGGCGGAAGAGGAGTGTACCCACGACGACAAACGCAAGAAAGATAAGGATTTTTGCTATTGCTGCGCCATCTCCCCCGCCCTGCGCTACCTGTGCGTAGTATGGGAACTTTATGGAAATAAGGAGTGCGAGATAGAGTGCGAGTATGACATTGATGAGCGCATAGCGCCCTTTTGCCATTGCATAGAAAAGAAGCACACCAAAGACTGAAATCAAGAAAACAGATTCCTTGAGGAGTGTAATAATGTCTTCGGGATTCATTGGCTTTATTATACTGCGTTTTGAGATGCTTTTTTGTGCGTGGTGTTTAAATCTCGAGGAATAGGTATGCTAAAGAACTTGACTAAAGATAATCTTAAGATAATCTTAAGATAAACTTATATATATGAATACTAAAGTTAAAAATATCATTGGCCTGAAGGAACTTCGCGAAAATATGGAGACATATATTGCGCGTGTAGATAAAGGCGAGTCTATTACGGTTCTTCGCCGCAATAAGCCTATTTTTCGTCTCTCCCCTATTGATGAAGAGGAACTTGGTTGGGAAAGTATTATCGATTTCACCGAGATTAATCCACATGGTGTACCTGCAGAGGATGTACTTAAAGCACTCAGAAAGATAAATGGATAAGCTCGTAAAGTTTCTTCGAAAATTAAATAGAAAAGATACTCTTCTCATTGAGGATGCTCTTATTGATTTGAAAAACAATACTCTAGAAGGATATGACGTCAAAAAACTTACTGCACACACTGATATCTTTCGTATGAGAGTCGGTACGATACGTATTATTTTCAAGAAGGTTGATTCAAAGATAGATATCCTAGATATTGGGAGAATGAGTGAAAAGACATATCGACAATACTAAACCCCGCGCCTACGGCGCGGGGTTTAGTATTGTCCGCAGAGGACAGTTTTTCTTAACGCCCTAACGCAGATTACTAATTCACCCTGTTCACAAGTATCTGCTGTCCCATCTCACTTAGTTTTTCATTATGAGTAGTAAAACTATCGTTCCGATTCATATAACTAAAAAACTGTCCGTAGGGGACAGTTTTTCTTAACGTTATATGCCTTCTTTCTTCAATTCCTCTACGAGTTTGCGGGCGGTGCGGGAAAGTTTATCGGGAATCTCGATGGAGATTTTTACATGGAAGTCGCCACGTGATGAGCCGACTGGCACACCCTTCCCTTTTATTCTGAGAATCTCGCCGTGCTTTACTCCCTCAGGAATCTTAATCTGGATGGTGCCATCGAGTGTCTCCACGCCATAGGTTGCGCCAAGAAGTGCATCAGTGAGTTTCACCTTCAAGGTGCTCTCGAGGGTGCTGTCACTACGGTGGATGCTCTGGTGTCGCTGTACGTGTACTTTGATATAGAGGTCACCCGAAGTGCCGCCCTTTACTCCCTCACCACGACCCGTCATGCGAATCATCTCGCCAGGCTCAATACCTGCGGGGACATTGATATCAATGACATCCTCAGAGCGGCGTACACCTGCTCCTGCGCAGTCGGTACACTTTTCCTTTGCCATCTTGCCGGTACCGTTACAGTCGGTACATTCACGGACGGTAGCAAACTGCCCTAAGATACTCTGACGTGTCTCACGCACGCGACCGTTTCCGTTACAGGTGGTACAGGTAATCATCTCGCTCTTTGGCTTGGCGCCGGTGCCGCTACAGGTAGTGCAGGTATTATTCTTTGCGAGTTTCAGTGTGCGCTTGGTACCAAAGATTGATTCCTTGAAGGTGAGTTCAATATCAACAGAGATGTCGTTGCCACGTGCGCGACGCTGCCCACCTCCGCCACCAAACATATCACCAAATCCTTGGAAGATATCATTCATGTCAAACTCTACTCCTGCGCCACCAAACCCTCCTTGGAAGCCACCCCACTGACCACCAAAACCGCCATTGCCACCAAAGGATTGTCCGTGATTGTCGTAGGCAGCACGCTTTTGGTCGTCACCGAGTGTTGCATAGGCCTCACTGATTTCCTTGAACTTTGCCTCATCACCCGTTTTTTTGTCAGGGTGGTACTTTGCGGCAAGTTTACGAAATGCCTTCTTCACCTCATCTTTTGAGGCGCTTTTTTCGATACCGAGTATTTCGTAATAATTTTTCATAGGATACTAGTTAGTGGGATTCTCTCCTGTCTCTGCGTCGCGGATGTTGCCTTCGCCAGGCTTTGTTTCCGGCTGTGCTGCACCTTCCTGTGGTGCTTGCTTCTGCATCGCTTCACCAATTTTTTGCATCTCCGTTGAAAGTTCTTGAGTCTTTGTTTTTATTGCTTCATTATCGTCCTTGTCCTTCACCTCACGAAGTGCTTTTACTTTCTCCTCGACACCTGCTTTGAGTTCGGGAGTGATAGCATCCTTGTGATCGGTGAGCGACTTCTCCGCAGTATATATCATTTGGTCAGCCATGTTGCGAGACTCAATGAGTTGCTTCTTCTTCTCATCTTCACCTGCATGTGCCTCAGCCTCCTGCTTCATGCGCTCGATGTCGTCGGGGGTAAGGCCTGAGTTTGCTTCGATACGAATCTTTTGCTCCTTGCCAGTTGATTTGTCCTTTGCGATTACATTGAGCACGCCGTTTGCGTCGACATCAAAGATAACCTCCACCTGTGGCATACCGCGTGGTGCAGGAGGAATGCCATCGAGGATAAAACGACCAAGAGACTT
Organism: uncultured Candidatus Saccharibacteria bacterium; assembly: GCA_964570795.1. Lineage (GTDB taxonomy): Bacteria > Patescibacteriota > Minisyncoccia > Phycocordibacterales > UBA918 > Damh-18. The sequence continues at coordinate 37,305 of CAZMYZ010000003.1, read as the reverse complement.
ATTGTCTGCTGCCATAGGGCGTTCACCTTGGGTGATGTGAATCTCTACGGATGTCTGATTGTCTGCAGCAGTAGAAAAGATTTGCTCACGCTTGGTAGGAATGTGGGTGTTCTTTTCCACGAGTTTTGTGGAGACACCTCCCATAGTCTCGATACCAAGTGAAAGTGGAATTACATCGACAAGGGTAATGTCGTGGACATCTCCCTGGAAGATACCTGCTTGAATAGCCGCACCGAGTGCTACTACTTCATCGGGATTCACTGTTTTATTAGGCTCTTTTCCAAAGAGTTCTTTTACGCGCTCCACAATACGAGGCATACGAGTTTGACCTCCTACAAGAATGATTTCATCAATCTCCTCTTTCTTGAGTCCTGATGCCTCGAGTGCACGCTTCGTAATCTCAATTGAGCGATCGATGTACTCGTGTGCGATTTCTTCGAGTTTTGCACGAGTGAGTTTCAAAAGAAGATGCTTTGGACCATTGGCATCTGAGGTGATGAAGGGGATGTTGATTTCCGCCTCACCAGTGGTTGAGAGTTCATGCTTTGCCTTTTCTGCGGCTTCATCGAGACGCTGGAGGGCAAGTGCATCCTTGCCGAGGTCAATACCTTCAAGACTCTTAAACTCTGCAATGAGGTGTCGAACAATCTTTTGGTCTATGTCGCGGCCGCCCATGTGTGCGTCGCCGTCAGTAGACTGTACTTCAATCACATCATCACCCACTTCAAGCACGGTGACGTCGAATGTACCACCTCCAAAGTCATATACGACAATCTTCTCCTCTTTCTTTTTATTGAAACCGTATGCGAGGGCTGCGGCGGTAGGCTCATTGATGATACGCTTCACATCGAGGCCGGCAATCTTTCCTGCATCCTGTGTTGCCTTACGCTGTGCGTCATTAAAGTATGCGGGTACGGTAATAACCGCCTCAGTGATTTTTTCACCAAGCTTTGCCTCTGCATCAGCCTTCATCTTTGAGAGAATCATTGCAGACACTTCCTCAGGACGATAATCCTTTTCTCCCATGTGCACAATGACACCATTATCACTTCCCTCCTTTACCTCGTACGGCACAATGCCTTTGTCACTCTGGACTGCAGACTCGCTGAAGTTGTGTCCCATGAAGCGCTTGATACCGTAGATAGTATTTTTCGGGTTGGTCACTGCCTGTCGCTTCGCGATTTGCCCCACGAGACGCTCCCCTGTTTTTGAAATAGCAACAATGGATGGTGTTGTGCGGTTGCCCTCCGCGTTTTCAATAATCGTTGGCTCACCGCCTTCGATAATCGCCATTGCTGAGTTGGTTGTGCCTAGGTCAATACCAAGAATTTTTGCCATAATGTATTTTCTTAAAAACTAACTAATAGTGAATGTGAATAATTATTCAGTGCCGACAACGACGCGCGCAGGCCGAATGATGTGGTCGCCGCGTTTGTACCCTTTTTGGAGTACGGCTATGACGGTGTCTACCTGGGCACTGTCGGTGACGGGTGTATTTGAAACTGCTTCGTGTTCTTCGGGATTAAATGGTGCGCCTACCGGGTCTTGGGGCGCTACCTGATACTGCCTGAGAAGCGACGCGAGTGTGGACTGGATGGCCTCTACGCCTCCACGCCATTTGGGGTCGACGGACGCCCAATCCTTGTCGCTCATTGCAATATCAAAACTGTCTGCAAGAGTGAGTAACTCAACGAGTATCTTGTCGGTTGCGCGCTCCTTGTCGCGGGCGACTTGTTCCTCGAGCCGTCGTTTGCTATTGAGGAAATCAGCGCGTGTTCTTTGTAAGTCTGCTAAATGATTTTGTTTTTCTTCTTCACACTCCGCAAGTTTTTTGCGGAGGTTTTTTAGTTTGTCACCGAGTTGCTCCTCCTCATCTTCTAAATCAATTTCAGTGTCCTCGGGTAGGATGGCGTCTTCAGTAACAATCTCATCTTCTTCATGTATATCATGTGAATCAACCATAGTGCGAGCATTATAACTGCGAATTTTAATGGTGTCAAAAACGAATATGAGGCGAGAATATTTTGTATATAAAAGTAAAACCGCCGATAAGTTGGCGGTTTTCAGATGTTGTCTATTCGACAACTTTTTTTACTTCTACGACGAGTTGATATGTTGCGTTGCACCGAGTGCAGGTGTACTGCGGTTTTGTTGCAGAGAAAATGATTGACTTACCACACGCACATGATGCGCGCGGTATCGGAACAAAGTTCTCAACAACATGGTGAAGCATTTGGTCCGCTACTCCGTGTAACTTCTGTGCCAGAATTGCACTGCTTTGACCTGGTGTTAATCTCGGTCTCTTTTTCATCGGTACCTCCTCAATAATATCTTTCGAGATTATGTCATAGATATTTATTATTGTCTATAGTCTGTTGGGTTTGTAATGTTCCGGTCGTCGAAACGATAAAGCCCGGCGCAGGCCGGGCTTTTGATTATCGTTTTGACCATTGAGGTCGCTTTCTCGCTTTCTTGAGACCAAATTTCTTTCGTTCTACGGCGCGAGGGTCGCGCTTGAGGAAACCAGCTTTCTTGAGTGGAATGCGGCGCTCCGCTTTTTCCTTCAAGAGTGCACGTGCGATACCGAGTCGAATAGCATCTGATTGTGAACTAAGCCCACCACCCTGCACATGTGCGCTGATTTCGTAGTTTTCGATTCCTGCGTCTGCAGTCTCGAGCACTGAAAGCAAATTCTTTTGCAAAGTAGCAGCGCTGAAGTATTCACCAATCGCTTTTTCGTTCACGAGTACACGTGTTTCATTTGCTTTGGTAATACGTACGCGCGCAGTTGCAGTCTTGCGTCGTCCAATTCCTTCTGTATATTGTTTCGTTGCCATAGTCATTATTCAGTTACTTCAAGATTATGGAGACGCGGCGTCTGTAGTTTGTTTTTTGGGAGCATACCCTTTACCACGCGCTTTACGACCTCACTGTAGCCTAGTCGCTTTGCAAGATGATCAAGTGTCTCTACGCGACGTCCTCCTGGGTGACCTGAATAACTCTGGAATTCATGCTTTCCACGCTTTTCCGAAATATCAAGTTTAGACGCGTTGGTTACCTTTACAGTAACAGGCTCTACGAGATTCTTTGCGACATGTGTAGTGTTCTTTCCAAGCAAGATTGATGCAATTTCAGTTGCAAGGCGACCAAGTCGCTTTCCTGTTGCATCAATGATAAATTCTTTCTTTTCCATATCGTTATACAAGCTCAATGTACGCCTCCGTGCGCCCTGCTTTTGTTTCACCTAACTTAATAATACGCGTATATCCGCCGTTTCGCTCAGTGTATCGCTTCGCCACATCACTAAACAGTTTTGATACCACATCGGTGTGTGGTTCTCCCAAGAGACTCATCACGAGGCGACGAGATGCGACGGTGTCGTCCTTACCTTTTGTGATAAGTTTCTCGACATACGGGCGCAGTTCCTTTGCTTTTGCCTCAGTGGTGTGTATCTTTCCGTGTTCAATGAGGGAAAGTGCGAGACCACGAAGAAGCGCTGTGCGCTGACTGCGTGATCGTCCGAATGTTCTGTTTTGGTTGTGGTGTCGCATGTTATTCTTTAAAACCTAAATTCATCTTGGCGAGAATAGCCTCAAGTTCCTCTACTCCCTTTGGTCCGATGCCATCGAGCGCTAGAATATCATCTTTTTTCTTACGCACAAGTCCGCCAAGCGTTCTGATATTTGCATTTTCAAGTGCACCCAATGTGCGCGTTGAAAAATCAAGTGTTTCGATGCGTGTCTTGAGCACATCAGCATCAACTTCCCCCGCTTCGTCTTCCACCTCCTCCGCTTCAGTGATCGCTGTTTCTGAAGGACGTTGAACGCTGTCTTGGAAGCCAATAATAGCTTTCAACTGGTGCACCATAATCTCGATTGAGTTTTCAAGTGCTTGACGTGGAGTCAAAGTACCGTCGGTCTCAATAAAGACACGAAGACGGTTGTAATCAGTACGATCACCAACGCGCATATTCTCCACCTCGTAGTTCACACGACGAATCGGGGTGAATACTGCATCAAGTGCAATAGTACCAATGTCAACCTTCTCTTTTTGATGTACTTCACGTGGTACGTAGCCAAGTCCATGCTCAACAGTTACTTCAATGTTGAGGGTAGTTCCCTTGTCAGTAATCTCTGCAATCTTTTGCTCGGGGTTGAGAATAGTAATCTGACTTGGAGTCGTAATTTGTGCAGCCGTAACCACCTGTGCACCTGATGCCTTGAGAGAAATGGTGAGTGGTGTATCGCTATGCATAAGGAGGCGTACACGCTTGAGATTCAAAAGAATCGTCACAACGTCTTCCTTTACACCTGCGATGGTAGAAAACTCATGGTCTACACCATCTATTTTAACTTGTGTAATAGCAGCACCGGGAAGTGATGATAGGATGATGCGGCGAAGTGAGTTCCCGATGGTGTGGCCGTACCCAGGGTAAAGACCATCAATCTCAAAAACACCCGAGAATTCCTCCTCTTTAATTACTCGCGGCTTTGATGGCAATGCTACGTTGGTTTCAAGCATAGTACGTTACTTATGGTATTAATTATTAACGACTGTAATACTCAAGGACTTGCTGAGGATCAAACTGTGTTTCTGAAGGTTCATAGGTTGGTTCCGCCTTCTTTTCTCCTGACAATTTCTTTGCATCAAGGGTAAGCCAGTGTGGTGCGGTTTGTGACGCGAGCGCCTCACCAAGGACAACAAACAGTGGAGATTGTTTGCTTTGCTCACGAACTGAAATGACACTGCCAATACTTACCTTGTGTGAGGGAATGTTGAGGCGACGTCCATTGACGAGGATGTGGCCGTGAGAAACAATTTGACGTGCAAGACGTCGTGTCTTTGCAAAACCAAGACGATACACAACGTTATCGAGACGAGATTCGAGACGTGCAATGAGTGCACCAATAGGCTGGTTGCTCTGTTCTACTGCTTCACGTACATAGCCAGAAAGTTGCTTCTCAGAAATACCATAACTGAAACGCATTTTTTGCTTTTCAATAAGTTGCTTCTTGTAGTCAGACATCATGCCAGGGCGGCGTGTCTTGTTGCGTGCAGAACGAGCCTCAGAAAGTGCAAACTTTTGAGTCTGTGTCTTTTCGAAGATTGGTGCTCCGAGACGCTTTGCAATTTTGTATTTAGGTCCGATTATCATATTCGTTCAATTAGATTCGTCGTGGCTTAGGTGGACGCGGACCGTTGTGTGGTACCGGTGTCTGATCAACGATGCTGGTAATAGAAATGCCTTTACTTGAAAAACCACGAAGTGCTGACTCACGACCTGCGCCAATACCACGGATGACGACACCTGCTTCCTTCATACCCATTTGTGATGCCTTTTCTCCAAGAATCTCACCTACCTTTGCCGCAGCAAAAGGTGTGCTCTTTCGTGAACCCTTGAAGCCAAGTGCTCCACTTGATGCTGCAATGAGCGCATTGCCCTTGTTGTCACAAAGTGTGAGGAGTGTGTTGTTGAACGTTGCAAGAATATTCAGTGTGCCAATAGCCACTTTCTTTTTTGGAATACGAGCAAGTGCGCGTGATGACGCACTTGAATCATTTCCCCCTTTTTTGATAATTCGTTTCTTACCCATAGGTCAATCGTTAGTATAAATAATCAAGTCAAATTAAGTCTTTTCGAGCTTACGGCGACCAGATCCCATAGTCTTCTTAACACCCTTCAGTGTACGGGCATTGGTCTTTGTGCGCTGTCCACGTGCAGGCAGGCGCTTTGCGTGGCGGCTACCGCGGTATGATTGGATATCCTTGAGGCGCTTGATGTTGCTGCTTACCTCACGCTTCAACTCACCCTCGATAGAAAATGACTCAACCTTTTCACGAATTGCATTCTCTTCTTCGGTGGTGAGGTCTGCTGTCGTCTTGTATAGGTCGATGTGTAATTCCTTGAGTATAGAAATTGCTCTCGAATGACCAATACCATAAACGGCGGTCAAACCGAATTCAAGATGCTTTGCGTCTGGAATTGTAATACCTGAAATTCTCATACTTATCCTTGTCGTTGCTTATTACGAGGTTTCTTCTTGTTAATAACATACACATGACCGCGTCGGCGGACAATTTTGTCGTCTGGACTAATTTTTTTGACTGATGATCGAACTTTCATAATTAAAGGCGTTTAGAGATTCGTGCTTTTCCACCATAAGGTTCAGGAACCACTGCTACCCTATCTCCAACGAGAACGCGAATTTTAAATTTTCGCATTTTCCCTGCAAGGTACGCAATTATTGGTGTTTCAGCTCCATCCAACAAAACTCGAAAAAGCGCATTAGGGAGCGCCTCCTCTACAGTTCCATAGACGAGTTGTTCTTTGTCTGATTTTTCTTGCATCAAACGACCGTGATTTTAACAAACTATACTAAAAGAGTCAACTACTTATATCCCCGTGTGGTATTTATGTATCTATTATTCTCCGAGAACAGTCGTAACAGTGATGTCTTTGGGAGATTTAGGGAAAGAATTTGCCCAGAAAGGACGTACTTCGGACTGCGCTTTCGAGATAGAACTACTGTATTTACCAAGGACTAAATCAGCCTCAGTCTTCTTCTTCCCAACAAGTTCATTCTTCAAAACTTCTTCATCAAACTTCCATACTACCTGCGTATTACCCTTCAGGGTAATGTCGAGTGACTGACTGTTCTTAATATCGCTTATCCCAGTGGCTGCATCAGTGTATGAGAATGTGAGTGTATAGGGGTCTGAAAGGGTAACTGGCTCAGTATTGTAGTCTGGAACAGACTTTTCAGCGAGATATGAGGCTAATTCAGGTTCCTTGAAAATAGGTACTTGGAGACGCGCTTGTTCCTTAATGGTCGCAAGTGAGTCACCATATTCGGTCGACGGAAGTGTTTCGTACACAAAAGTAACGGCGTCTTTATACACCACAAATCCTGCTGGCTTTTCTTCCTCAAGACGCTTAAGTAATTTATCCCTAAGTTCTACATGGAGTGCCTGTTGCGCAGTATTGAGTTCTTGTTCGTCGAGAATATACTTTTCACCCTCAAAACCACCAGAAAAGGCAACGGTTGATTCGCCGTAGACATTATCGAATTGGTCACTTCCTTTCAGGCCAGGAACAGTAAACTTTGTGGGTTTGATATTAAACTTTTCCCCCGTACTGTCAGCAAACACGTCTGCTACAACACTTCCGGGGACCACAACACCCTTTGCGTCTTTAGTGGATGCGGGTACCTCGATTGACTCCTTGATGCGGTATATAAGACCGTCAGGGCTTTCAAAGCGTGTATTTTTGATAAGACGCTGAAGGCTCGTGCTCTTGTTGTATACGAAAATTTTTCCTTCTGCACGTAGTGATACTTGTTCTTTACCACTCGCCTTTACTTGCCGCTCACCTACTGCCTCAAGACTGAGTAATTCATAGCCGAGTTCACCCGCCTTTGGTGCTGTGTGTACAAGAAAATTGGACTGCACAGCAATACTTTTTACTTTTGGATGTACGGTAACCTCTGCACCTCCAAGAAAAATATTAACCACAAATGCACATACAATGATGAGTACAGATACAACAGAAGTTACTACAACGCGATGGCGCTTTTCAGAATTACCATCAATGATGTCGATAGTGGAAAGGTCTGAGTCATCAAACTGTGGTTCGATAGGTTCTGGTCTTTGTATACGTGGGGCGATGTCGGTACGTGGGCGACGCTCTGGTATTGGTGACTGTACTCCTGCTTCACGCACCGAAGATGCCTTTGGTGCTCTTCCACCTGCGGGTTTAATATCCTGAAGATTCCATTTTTGAGCCATTGTAATAAGTATATACCTTTATTCGTAATGAAGTTCACCGCAACCGTGCAGTTTGTGGAAAAACCGTGCCCCAAGCGCTAAATAGACATCGTCCCCTGCCCCTTGTGATATTTCATCAATAATATTTTGTCGAATTGAAAGGACGTGTGGCTCATTATGAAGAGTCTCTTTAAACGCTCCTTCAATGATGGGTGCAAAAAACTGTTCAAAAGGTCTATGTGCAGTAATAATAATGTCAGCAGGAATGGTGCGATGTTCCAAGAGTGCTGAGATGGTCTCAGTGATTTGCTTTTTGTACACATCGATGTGAGGTTCAAATTCAGCGCTGTTGAGGTGTGATTCTTTCCCTGCAAGACTCATATGTGACTGTATGTCAGCAGCAGGTTTCCCTGTATTTTCCATGATTTCACGAATGAACGTGTTGCTCCCCATGGGAACTGAGGTGTTTTCAATTAAAAGGCCGTTTTCGACAATAGCAAATTCGGTTGCTTCACCGGTGATATCGACGATACACAAAGTGTTCAAGCGAGGGAAAATATCGCGCAATACACAATACATAATGAGCATATATGTGTGTGTGCGCAGTTCGGTCTCAGGAAATAATTTCTCTTGTACTTCATTAACTGCATCAAGAATCTCTTGAGGAACAAGTCCGGCAATATGAGAAAGACCAAGAACGGTGCCTTTTAGGTTGAGTGGATGCACAACAGAATAATCATTGACAGTAATATCAACGGTAGCACGCTCGACAATACTAAAGCCATTATCGGTGACATGCTCTATTCCGCGGATATGATTGAGGATTTCTGATTCAGCACTTTGAATGAGGTCGTCTATGACGGCGTGGGTGATTTTAAAAGGAGCGTCATCCTCATAATGCACGGTACGCGCGACGGTATATGACCATGGCGAGGAGCATGTTACGTACATTTTTGTAATAACGGCATCAGGGTCATGCTCAGCGAGCATTTGCTTCCCCTCCTGAGAGAGAATGAGTGATGCAGAAAAGAGTGCTTCACGGACACGGCGAATATTTTCTGACTTTTCTGCACCATGCTTCGTTATACGCATGGTGTTGCGATGCGTGTAGATGAGTTTTGGAAGTTTTTCACCCTGCGGAGACGCTACAATAGCCACACCGACGGTACCGGAACTAATATCAATGAGCACACCATACACAGTATCGCTGTCGTTGTGGCGAAAGTTAAACATGTACCAATAGTATACCGTGTGTTGTAGTGGAAAGGTGTGAGTAATCTACAGGTGTGTGCTGATATACAAAAGACCTAAACTAAATTCAAAGAATTTAGTTTAGGTCTTTTATGCTTTGTAAAATTTATTCCAACACCGCCTTAATGCGGCGTACACCGCGAGATGACGATTCTTCCTTTTGAATCCTGAAAGTGCCCGTAATTGCGCCAGTCGTTTCCACATGAGGGCCACCACAGAGTTCACGAGAATATACTACCCCCGTATCACCTTTGATTGAATACACTTTTACTTGGTCGGGATATTTATCCCAGAAACTTCCTTCGATAGTAGGGTCATTTTCTGCATCTACTTTCGAAAGCGTATCGACGGTCACCTGCGCATTGTGCGCAATTGCGTCGTTAACAAATGCTTCTACCCGACGGAGGACGTCATCAGGCACCTTTTCGTCGTAGGTAAAGTCAAAACGAAGGCGTTCACCGGTAATATTTGAGCCGGCTTGGTGTACGCCAGTACCAAGTTCATTTCTGAGACCTGCAAGGAGTAAGTGTGTAGCGGTGTGATACATCACCACCTTTTCAGAATGGTCGGCAAGTCCGCCTTTGAACTTCTGCTCAGCACCTGCGCGCGAAAGTTCACGGTGTTCCTCCATGAGTTTCTTGAATTCATCCATCGCGACGGTCATGCCACGCTCTTTTGCGATTTCTTCAGTGAGTTCAATGGGGAAACCATAGGTGGTGAAAAGATTAAACGCATTCTCACCAGTAATGAACTTTTGGGGAGTGATTTTTTGTGTTTTATCCACCACAACTTTCCCCTCTTCGCGTTTTACCGGAAGCGTTATTTTGAGGGCAATTTTGTTGAATTCTTTAAGACCATTTTCTAGCGTCTTGCGGAATTGCACTTCCTCGCCATGGATGGTGTCGATAATGTCAGCCTCATGCTCAGCAATTTTTGTATAGTGTTCTTTGTAGGTATCAATAACACTCTTTGCAAGCAGTTTTAATTCGCCATGAGGAATACCAACAATATCCGCATAGCGTACTGCACGACGAAGTAGACGACGGGTGAAGTAGCCTTGTTCTGAATTGGCAGGATAGATTGCTTCGCTAATCATAAACACTGCACCACGGATATGGTCGGTAATGATACGAAATGCTAATTGGTGTTCAACATATTTCTTTCCAGAGAGTTCCTCAATCTTCGTGATTACATTCTGGAGGAGGTCGATAGTGAACACATCCCCATTTCCATTTGCTGCCGCTGCCATACGCTCAAGTCCGCCGCCAAAGTCGACATTTTGCTTGGGAAGTTTTTGGAATGTGCCGTCTTCTGCCTTTATGTATTCAATGAAGACCGAGTTACCAATCTCAAGGAATCGCCCACAATCACAGTTGGGATGGCAGTGTGGACCAAACTTTTCATCATGAGGTGTACCAAAATCATAGAACATTTCGGTATCAGGGCCACCAATCTCACCTACAGGCATCTTTTCAGGCTTTCCTGCGCGGCTCCACCAGTTTTTTGATGCGTCGTAGTAGAAGATGCGTTCACCCGCCTCCATACCGCGCTCACCGCCCTCTTTTTCTGAACCCATATATGCAATACCATTTGAGACACCCTGCTCTACAAAGAGCCCTTGCCAGAGTTCAGCCGCTACGGTGTCACGAGGTACGCTGTTGGTCTCGTCTCCGGCAAAAACGGTGACATAGATATTTTCGGGATTAAGTTTGATTTCCTCTACAAGGAAGCCATAAATCCATGGGATTTGTTCGTTTTTGAAATAGTCGCCGAGAGACCAGTTCCCAAGCATTTCAAAAAAAGTGGTGTGGCGATTGTCGCCCACTTCCTCGATATCTTCAGCACGGAAGCATTTTTGTGAGTCAGCAAGGCGTGTACCCATAGGATGGGCTTCACCCATAAGATAAGGCACCAGGGGCTGCATCCCGCTACCAGTAAAAAGAGTGGTGGGGTCGTTTGCAGGAATAAGTGCTGACGAAGGAATAATCGCATGCCCCCGCTTCTCCATATACGCAAGATATTTTGCTCTAATTTCATTTCCAGACATAGTGAGGACACTATACAAGATTTATGGAGTTTTTTCTAGAACTTGTGTGGTGCACTAGAAATACAGCGCATGTGCGCTCTGTTCACAAGGAGAACATCATGGAACTTGAAATACCGAATGGTGATGGCTAAAAGTTATCCTTCACAAAAGCGACCTTAAGGTCGCTTTTTCTATGGTACAGGGGGAATTTATGTCGCACTATTCTATAGACTGATGTATTTGAAGAATGCTTTGCTATTTGGTGCTCGACCAAGAAATCTTTTAATCAGTTCCATTTCCTCCATTGAGCCACCCTTTTCCAAAATCCATTCACGATAGTCACGGCCTGTTTTTTGATTGAGGAGACCTTCTTCTTCAAAACGAGTAAACATATCTTGTGCATATACTCTCGCCCATGCGTATGAGTAGTATCCAGCTGCATATCCGCCTACAATATGTCCGAAACTCGCAGGAAACAATTGAGTTTTTGGTATTGTGTGGCCAGTCATTTCTTGTACCATGGTACGGTAGATTTCATTTGGTGCACCGGTAGCTCCTTCATAGTGTAGTTTCATATCAAAAAGAGCGAGGAGCATTTGACGCAAGTACATTGTTGATATTCTGAATTTTTGTGCACCTAACATTTTTTCTATAAGTGAGTCAGGTAATTTTTTGTTCGTTTTATAATGGCCTGATATCTTTTTGAGAATTTCTTTATCCCACGCCCAATTTTCAAGCATTTGAGAGGGCATTTCCACATAGTCCCATGCCACATGGAAGCCTGCTTGTGATGCGTAGCGTGCTTTGGTGAGAACGTCATGCATGATGTGTCCAAACTCATGGAAGAAAGTCTCCACCTCGTCATGAGATAGTAATGACGGAGTTTCTTTCGATGGTTTTTGGAAATTACATACCAGTGACGCAAGAGGGGCTACATAGTGCTCATCCTCGACTCTCCCGTCAATGAGATCAAAAGCAGCTGCATGGCCATATTTTCCATCGCGAGGAAAGAGGTCCATGGTGAAATACGCGATGGTTTTTTTATTGTCCTGTATTGCATAGAGTTCGACGTCAGGATGCCATAGTGGGTAATCGGTCATCTTTTTAAAGGTCACCCCAAGCAAAGTCTGGTATGTTTCAAAAACACCCTTGCGTACACGTTCAAAGGGAAAATATTCTCGAATAGCTTCGGTATCGACTGCATGTTTTTGTTTTTGAAGTTGATTCACATAGTATGAATCATAGTACTCAATAGCGGCACTACTGTTTTTGGTGAATGTACGTTTGAAAGCGAGAAGGTCCTCCTTATCTTTTTTTGCCCCTTTTTCAACCTTTTTCACAATGCCATTGAGAAATTTCATAACCGTTTCTGGATTTTTAGCCATACGGTCTTCGATTACGTAATGTGCAAAAGTTTTATACCCAAGTATATTTGCGTTCTTTTGACTGAGTTTGATGATTTGCTTCAAAAGTACAATATTTTCTTTGCCTCCTTTGCATGCATTTTTATCAACAATCTCCTTACGCTTTGCATCATTTGGTGAATTTTCCAAGAACGGCCCAATATCTGGATACTCAAGCGTGACCATATATCTCCCCGCCTTATCTCTTTTGAGACCAGAAAGGTATCTCTCTGAAAGCCCAACTGCCTCTTCCTTGGTGAGGGTGATAAAGTCTTTGTAGTCGTTTATATTCTTTTTAAAAGCAATAGAAAGTTTTGATAATTCCTTTAGATTCTTTTTTAAGAGTTCTTGCTTTTTTCTGGGTAAACCGAAGCCCATGCGACGATAACTTCGCATGGTGTCATCAAAAAGTATTTTGTCTTCACCGTGTAGTTTTTCTTTTTTCTCTGCGTATTCACAGAGTGCACGGTAGATACCTTCATCATAGATAACATCGACAATCCTATTTGAATACTCCTCTATGACCTTGTGTGCCGCTTCCCGCACTGATTTTTGCGGTGCAACCTCAGATAAAAAACCTACATACTGCATTTTTTGTCCATGCACACGTCCACTTTTCTCGAGTGCGTACACTGTATTTGCAAATGTTCGTTCAGATAACGGAATTTTTTTTATTTCAGCGTAGTCGTTTTGCAGCTCAATTATTGCTTTTGATGGAAAATTCTTGAAATCCTTGTGAGTCCAACTCACCCACGCAAAATCAGCAGGCACGAGTGTCTTTACAGGTAAGTTTTTTGGATCTGGCTGGATATTAGTATTCAGTACGCTTTTTTTCGACATCGTGTAAGAAATTTTTATATTCAGTAAATACGCTATTGAACTCTGAAAGAATCTGATTTTTTAAACGGCGATTGAGGACATTGCTGATTTCTTGGTATGCGAGAAGTCTATCCTCGATATGAGTACCAAAATGCGATAAGAAAGCAGAGTGGTCTTCATAATATTCTTCAACAATGGAGCGCATATTATGGATTTTATCCGCAGCAACGACAATAAGCGCACGCTCTGATGCATCCTTGATTTGCTTTACGTATTGCCGTTTCTGCATGGTAACATTTTGCCTGTTGTACTCAGGTATAGCAGGTTCCGTAAGTGCTACCACGATGTCGCGCACCGCACCGCCAAAATCATCCTCGAGTTCCCGTTCGGTGTAATCGGTGTCCTCGAGGGTGTCGTGAAGCAGCGCGGCCACAATAGTGTCCTCGTCATTGGTATAGTCCGCCACAATAGTAGCCACAGCAAAAAGATGCGTGACGTATGGATACGGCACACTTCCCTTGCGCACCTGGTCTTTATGGAGAACCGAGGCAGCCTTAATTGCTTGTTCTATTGCGTACGAGTAGGCCACAGTGATTATTTCTTGTTTTTTTCGTCAAGCTTCGCTTGCTTTTCCTTGTCAGCACGTGCCGACGCATCAGCAAGTTTTTTTGCAAGGTCTGAATGTTGTGTTGCAAGTTTTGCGTTTTCGACACGTACTTCAGTCACTTCACGTTCAATCTTAAGAAGTTCTGCTTCAACTTTTTTCAACTCAGCATCTTTTGTTTTCCAACGCGCTTCTACTTGTTGTAACTTTGATGCAACTGCTCTCTGAGTTGCTTCAAGTTTAAGCGTGTCTGCGTTAATTTGTCTAAGTTCTGTTGCAGCGTCCATAATATATTTCTAATTATTGAGATTCTTCTTGTAATAGTTTTTTCTTTAATTCACTTCCTTGGTCGAAATCTTCGATAATCATTTTTGAAAGTCCCTTAGGCTTTCTTAGTCCATTATACCCACCAAGTGTACCATTTGCACAGATGACTCGGTGACAAGGTATTTCTAAGTCATGGTTTGCACTCATGATGCGTGCTACTGCACGTGCTGCACGCGGATTCCCTGCTCGTGTAGCCACCTCATTGTAACTCAGGGTACTCCCTCTCGGAATCTTCCGCACCACTTCCTTCACCATTTCACTAAAGGTACTATTTTTGGGCATTTTTGTGAATTTCCTGCAATTTACGGCCACATGCCTCCCGGTACGGGCAAAATTCGCAGGCGTCTCCAGGTTTTGGGAACATGTCAGAGTCTAGGCATTCTTTAATCTGTACCAATGTTGGCTCGAGCCATTCATTTTCACCTTCGCAGGGTACAAGCGTTGTCTCAAAGTGAAGTGTGTCATGAAAGCCATCCCCATCGCTCTGTCCGTTGGCATACACAAAGTAACCCGTTTCATCCACCTCAAAGCCATTTTTAGTGAGGAGCCACTGATACACCCCTATTTGCCTTTTGTACTGCGCTTCCCATGAAGAATCGGCGAGTGTCTCAATAGTGCCGTCTTTCGCAGTGGCTTTGTAGTCAACGACAATGAGTTTACCATCACGCCTAAGCCAGATGTCATCTACAGCACCTGAAATAGTGAGTCGTGTTTTTGGGTCAACATACTCAATACCTTCAAAGTTGTCGCGCCATACATCCATGTGCTTGTGCGCAAACGGTACTGCATCAATGTGATACTTTTCCATAAGCGGGTGTGCAGTCTGCGACGCACGATACACATCAAACTCCTTTTTAAAAAGTGCGTCTACTGCAACGTTGAGGGTGAATGCAGGACCGCGTGGACGCGCAGTACCGAGTTTGTTGTCGATATAAAAGCACCGTGGGCATTCTACAAATAAATCAATTTTTGAGCGTGAAAGTCGCCACTTTGCTCCTCCATAATTCCAATCAGCACTTCTGTTTGGATTGTACTTTTTCACAAATGTTCCCATGGCGATAAGTATAGCATCTTGTGTGAAGGTGCAAAAAATCCCGCTTTGCGGGATTTTTTGTGCGTTGAGCAATTAAAGTCTTAGTTGGCCTTAAAAGTGACTTCTCCTCCTGCGATTGGCTTATCCTCAGCAAGTGAGAATCCGGCGTCGCCCTTGTTGGTGAAAAATACCACTTGGTATGAACTATCCTTTACGGTCTCACGCATAAGTTCTACCGATGCGGGTACAAGACCTTCTGCTGCACTATATCGTGCTGCACCCAGTACATTGCCAGGAGTACCATCCATAAATTCACGTACGACTACCCAGCCGTTCTTTGTAGGGAATTCAATTTTTCCTAGAGCAACTGTTTTTCCTGCTGCTTGGTCGGCAACGGTTAGTACGCCCTTCCCAATAACCTCATCAGATGCTACTACTTCCTCCTGTGACTCTGTTTTTGCTTCTTCAGATTTTTCTGTATCTCCTTCTGTTACTTGCTCAGTATCAGTAGTTTTTTCTTCAGGAGTTTGTTTCGCTTCTGGTGTTGATGAAAATACCCACACAAGCAAACCTCCAATAAGCAAACCAGTAATGAACGCTACAACGGTCTTCTGACTCTCCTGCTTTTCAACTTCTGACATATTCGTACGAATGACTATAACGCTTAATAATGATGTCGATGATTATACCATGTATAAATAATGAGGAAGTGAGCCACATTATTCCACAAATTAGAAAACGGCTTGTCAAAAAAACTTATTTTGAGCCACAGAGTGATGAAGCCTCTTGGAGCACAGCATCGAATTTTTGTTTTGGCAATCCAAGTTCATGCAATACTGAAGGGTTTTTGCTGATATCGGAACACAAGATGAATCCATGCTGGAGCAGGTATTGCTTCTGTCCTGTGCTTAGATGTGTAAGTACCGTGATAGGGTACGTACCGAGACGCTCAATTTTGTCATGGAGTGAATCGCGCTTTGGATAATCCCAACTGAGTAATTTAATCCCACTGCACTGTGCATACTTGATTGCAGCAGTAGTGAACTTTGTATTCGTAATGAGGTAGAGTGAGACTACACCACTGGTGTCTTTTTTTCCGATACGCGTTGATTGCAAATCAAGATATCGTGCATATGAATACATTGCTACTTGCAAATCTGATTTGATACCTGGTTTTGCATGAAACTTTGCTTCAGCAATAAAAGTCTCTGCAGGTGAATAGGCTGCGAGGTCTACTTCGTGTACTGCACATTTTCCACGCAAAGTGAGGCGTCGTTTTGTGGTATATCCCTCTGCTTCGAATATTTTCCCAAGGAAATCTTCAAATGGAAATCCGGTTGGGCCTAAATTAAAGACAGCACGACGGAGTGAATACTTTGCAGCAGCAGGGTCAGCACTTTCGCGGAGTAATTGAAAGGCGCGTTGGTAAATTTTTTGCGTCTGCATTCCGTCATGAAGTGATTGTTCGATGTCCTGGAGAATACGCATAATTTCCTCCGGTCGAGCACCTGCTTTCTTTAGTGACGCAACGAGTTTTTGCGATTTAAATTCCTCAGTACCGCCGTCTGCTTTTGTGATTATCATACAATGTCATTAATTATCCCTCCCCCAAAGCACTCCGCGCCTGCATAGAGTACACAAGACTGCCCTACCGACGGCATGTCGACATGCGCATCAAGTATCGTAAGCATACCACGGCCATCCTCGGTCATTTCTAGTGAAACCTTGAAAGGCTTCTGACGATAACGGAATTGGGCCTCACAAGTAGCGGGGAGTGTGGATGCAATTAGATTGATGTTCGAAAGTACTATATGTGTATTGGTGCATACGCGTGGTTTGGCAGAAACAGTAAGTGTGTTTGAGTTTGTATCTTTTTCTACGATGTAATACGGTAATGATGCATCTTGTGACGGAAGAATAGAAAAACCGTGGCGTTGTCCAAGGGTGTAATAAAGTGCACCATCGTGGGTACCTATTACACTTCCCTCTTCATTGAGAACGTTTCCTTGCCCCACCGTTACGTAGTGTGACAAAAAATCTTTGATATCGACAGGACCAAGGAAACAAATCCCCTGACTATCATGCTTTGCAAAAGTGGGTAGAGTCGCCTTCTCTGCTTCCCTTCTAATCTCAGGCTTTACGGTGTCACCTACAGGGAAAAGCGTATAAGAAAGTTGCTCCTGAGTAAGTGTCCATAGGAAGTAACTTTGGTCTTTTTCAGGGTCGACACCGCGGAGTAGTGAATAGCGCCCATCCTTCTTCTCTACTTGCGCGTAGTGGCCGGTAGCAACTTTTGTCGCCCCTTGTGCGCGTGCAAAACGTAAGAATGCGCCAAACTTTACATGCTGATTGCACATGACGTCAGGATTCGGTGTGCGACCAAGGGTGTATTCGCGAATCATGTAGTCGGCCACCTCGTCTTTGTACGCCTGTTCCCCATCAAAAGTAATAAAGGGTACTTCGAGGTGTGCTGCCACACGCATCGCATCAAGGCGTTCTTTTTCCCAGTTGCAGGTGATGAAGTCGGGCTGCCAGGTCTTAATAAAGACTGCAGTAGCTTCGTGTCCTGCCTGAAGTACACGCAAAAGCGCAACGCTCGAATCCACTCCTCCCGATACTCCTACAAATACATTTTCTTTCATGATGATGTGCATCAAAGTAGCATAGGAGTGCTCAAAATACTATCGTAGATAGCGCGCTTTATTAATTTTATGCTCCTCGAAGGTTTTCGCGTAGTGAAAGGTGCCGTCAGGTGCCGTGAGATAGTACAAATAGTCTGACTTTTCTGGATACAACACGGCTTCGATAGACTCAACCCCTGGATTTGCAATCGGTGTAGGGGGGAGACCGGTGTGGGTATAGGTGTTGTATGGGGAATCAGTTGCCAAATCATCCAAAGTGAGTTCGCTACTTGTTTTCCCAAGGATGTAATCGAAGACCGCGTCTACCTGGAGTGGCATGCCTGCGGCAAGTCTGTTTTGCAGAATACCTGAGACCATATGCTTTGAATCCTTGTCTTTTGCTTCACGCTCGATGATTGATGCAAGCACAATTACTTCATTTTTTGTAAAATGAGATGCAGCAATTGCTTCATTATATGCTTCAAGGCGCGATGCAGATGTATTTGTGAGAAGAAGCCGTAGTTCATCACCGGTGGTACTCGTAGAGATAAAATAGGTATCAGGGAAAAGATACCCCTCATAGGGGAGAAATGATGCAGTATCGATTGTATTAAAAGCATCTGCGAGATAGGTATTGATATCACTCGCCTTAAACCCCTCTGGCAAGGTAATACTCACGAGTGGGGAGCGATGTTCCCCCGAGGTAATCGCTTCGGCAACTTCTCGAGTAGAAAGCGGCATATCAAATGTGTATGTCCCTGCTTGCACGTAGGCTTCCTTGTGCTCATAGAGCAGCACCATATAGAGATAGAGTGAAGAACGCACAACATTTTGTGCTTTAAGTACTTCAGTAATGTCACTCACCGTAAGTCCTTCATCGATAGTAATATCAATAGTAATTGGAAAGAGGGGTGGTGGGGTGTTGTAAAAGCGATAAGCAAAAGCAAGTGAGGCTATGGCAACTATCAAAAAAGCGGCGAGAAAGAGTATGGGCGTAGACAATCGACGGCGCGTGCGCTCTTTGTAATATTCCTGAATATCCATATGCTATCCAACAGGCAAATTTGATGGAGGTTCTGCCCGCTTTGAAGGGATGCGGGCAAGGGTTGGTGTAGAGGCCACCTTCCCAGGGATATGGAAAATGGTTGCGAGTTCTTCAGTAGTCATAACCTTCTTTTTGTCTCCCTTGTTGTGGTTAGTGTATGTACGTCGTTTATACTCATCAAGTTCTTTCTTTTTGAGTGCTTCTTTTTTCTTTCCTGAAGGGTCCTGCCACCAATTCCAATCGAAGTCGGTGCGCCACTTCACACCAATAGCATTTCTATTCAAATCATCGTATGAGCGCCATCCGGTGATAAGCGCCCCAATACGTTCACCAGGATTAAAGTTTTCCAGTTTACCAATATACATACCGCGAATTGCCACATTGAATGCATTTTTACCGAGACTACGCTCGATTGCTTTTAGAGTATCCTTTTCGGTATCGGTAAGAAGCATCATCACATTCCCCTTCATCTCTTCCCCGCCGCGCTCTTTTACGGCCATTTCAATAATACTTTTCATTTCTGCTCTCGCTGCTCCTTTCCAGTCAGGTGAAAGGTGCATTGAACCCTCTTTAAAAGTAGCTTCTCTGTTGGCGTCAATGAGGATTTGTACCCACATATATTCTCCAGGGCCAATACTCCCGAGTGCCTCGAGCATTGAAGTGATGGGGTCAATTTTTTCTTCTTCCTTGGGCATGTTCTGAAGCCCATACTCCATGTAGGTCTTTATAGGAAATGCGTCCGCCTTTTTTGGGCCAAAGTGAATACTAAAATACGCAAAACGCGATGGATCCCACGGAATCTCTGCGGTGTAGTCGATATCAAGTTCATGTACTTCGATACCAGGGTACTGCGCGTATAACTGCGTTTCTATGATATTTTTGAATTTCTTTTTTGGTGTACTGATGTAAAAACGCACATCACCACCGCGAGAGACTAATTCAAGTGCGTATTGTGGCGGATGCTTTCCATCCCAGTATGTCTGGATATGATTGTCGGGAGAGGCGGTCTGATGCATTTGAGTGAGAACCAATTCCATCGCTTCAGGTGACTTAAGAATTTCCTGAGGAAGTTTAATTTCAAGTGTCACCCGTCCCTGATTTATATCAAATTCTTTTCGTACGAAATAGAGCCAGTATTCAAAAAATAGAGCATAGGTTACTACCGGAAGCCAAATAGGAAACGAAGCAACCATGATTTCATATACGATATTAGAATCAATATCGAGTGAACGAAAGGCAAATATAGCAATGAGAAGACCAATCCCCACCAAAAACCAGGCGGTATTTGCACCAAATTTTTCAAGCGTCTTTACTGGACCTTCGAGCAGACCAATCATGTTCATTATTGTACAACAAAACCCCCGGAAAGACTGCGTCTTTCCGGGGGTTTCTGTGTACGAGATTATTCTGCGAGGACGTAGTTACCGTCGGGAAGTTTCTTGAAGAGTGATGTGTCCTGAAGGTTGACGATAATGGTGTTGTCTTTTACATAGCGCTCCTTGCGTACCTTGTCGATGATTTCCTCGCGAGTAAGAGGGCCGTGTGTCGTGAGGATGTCGCGAAGCACATCTTTTACTACGCCGGTTGAGTACCCCCACTCTGAAAGAGCATAGAGCCCACGTCCGACGAGTACAAAGCGGCGATCCTTGATGAGTTCGTTGTGTGTTGTTGCAACGTGTGCGCTCTTATCAAAGAGTTCCTTGATAGCGTCTGCAACTTCTTTGAAGTGCATTGGTGAACCATGGCGCTTTACCGCAAGGTATGCGTAGTCGCGAATTCCCTTCGCACGAACATTAGGGCTTGTTGCATGTCCCCATTCACCGAGTGGATTACGGTCGATTTGCTTTGAAATAGAAAGCCATCGCTTAAGAATTTTCTCGTCACGGTATTGCTCCTCGATTTCACCCAAATGCTCTTTGAGGCGAGCAATAATTTCGTCCTCAGCGACCAGTTCATCTTCCTCAAGAGAATTAAAAATATTTACCAATGCATTTTCAACAGTCTCTGCAATTTTCTTTTCAATATACCAACGGTGTGCAAATGCATTATTTTCCTTTATTCGCTTGAATGGATCGCCAATCACGAGGAGGAAATAGATATGATTGCGAAGCGATTGATCTTTGGAGAGTTCAGTAAGGAGTTCTTCTTCACTAATAACACCACCAAGTGCATGAAGCGCTGTTTGAAGTTCATCAAATACATCCTGAAATTCCTTGTATACAGGGGACTTTTGGATAGATTGGATGCCGTAATTCTCAATCTGACGTACACGCTCACGAGTGATGTTGTATGTCTGACCAATAGACTCAAGTGTACAGGTTTCTGCACTACTACCGAGTCCGTAGCGCTTTTCAAGTACATCACGAGCACGCTCGGGAAGTACTGAAAGGAGTTTCTTTGTTACTTGTTTTGGCTTGAAAGTTATCATGTTATGGTCTAATTAGTGGTACTCTCCTCAAATGTGTGTTCCTATTTTTATCACGATAAAGAGAATGAGTCAAGCCTTTCCTACGAGGTTAATAATCTTGTTTTTGATATAGACGACCCGACTGATTTCTACCGGTAGTTTTGGTGCGAGTGTCTCATCTGCTTTGAGCAAGGAAAGCACCTCAGATTCATCTGAATCTCGTGGAATGGTGATAGTGCCACGCATCTTTCCATTTACTTGCACACTCAAAGTAATACTACTTTCAATCAAGTATGCAGGGTCTGCGGCAGGCCACGCACTCGAGTGAATTGAATCACTATTCCCTACACTCTGCCAAAGTTCTTCTGCAAGATGTGGCGCAAAAGGTGCAAGTAAACGCAGGAATATGAGGTAGGAATCATGCGTTAGTCCTACCTTCTCTGCATGATTAATGAAAATCATGAGTGCACTAATAGCGGTATTGAACTTGTAGAGCGCGATATCAGCACTCACTTTTTCAATGGTTTTATGAAGTAGTGTTGTTGTTTCGGATGATTCAGTCTCAACTATATGATCAGCAAGGCCATATACACGTTCAAGGAAGCGGCGAAGACCTGCAATACCACCTAGGTCCCACGGATAGTTGGCATATTCACCATAAGGACCCATAAAGGCAAGATACATTTTTACGGTGTCGGCACCAAGGATTTTTACCTGCTCATCGGGGTCGATAACGTTGCCTTTTGACTTACTCATTTTGTTGCCATCAGGACCAAGGACGAGTCCACGATTGATGCGTACCGTGTACGGTTCTGAAGAAGTAACCAAACCAAGGTCAAAGAGAGCCTTTTGCCAGAAGCGTGAATAGAGTACATGCATAGTAGTGTGCTCAGAGCCACCAAAATACACATCTATTGGCATCCAGGTGTTTTGTGCTTCGAGAGAAGCAGGTACATCACTATTATGGATGTCGAGATAACGAAGGAAATACCACGAAGAATCCACAAAGGTGTCCATGGTCTCTACTTCAGGAGTCCACCCTTCACCAAAGATACGCGTGACACGCTCACGCAGTTCAGCACTTTTCTTGAGTGGTGGTTCACCGGTGGGGGTAAAGTCGACATCGGTAGGTAGGTGCCATGGGAGATGTTCTTTGGGAATTGGGTGCGGCTTCCCCTCAGGGTCATACACGATAGGAATTGGTACTCCCCAATAACGCTGACGGCCTATAGACCAGTCGCGGAGACGATAGGTATTTGCGAGTTCCCCACCCACCTTTTCAGTGATGGCAACTTTTGCTTCCTCTGAGTCCATGCCTGAAAATTCTCCCGAACAGATTAGTTCCCCATTACCTGAAAAAATTATATCTTTTCTTAGCCCATTCAATGTCTCACTAATTTGTAGAATATCTCCCTTTGGCTTCACAACATATGAAATTGGAAGTCCAAATTTCTTCGCAAAAGCAAAATCTCGCTCGTCGTGTGCAGGTACTGCCATGATGGCGCCGGTACCGTAGCCCTTAAGGACGTAGTCTGCAACAAACACCGGAATACTTTCACCAGTAGCGGGATTGGTGGTGGTAATACCAAGGAGACATACACCCGTTTTCTCTTTTTCTACTTTGGTACGAAGCATCTCATCTTTTTGCGACGCTTCTTTGATGTAGGCTTCTACTTCTGCCCAATTTTGAATGAGTTCTTTGTTTTTGAGTACGAGGTCATGCTCAGGAGCAAGCACCACGTAGGTGGCTCCATAGAGCGTGTCAGGGCGTGTCGTGAAAATATCAAAGGTGTCTCCGGTAGAAAGTGTAAAAGGTATCTTTGCTCCCTTGGAGCGACCAATCCACTGTCGTTGTGCTTCCTTTATGTACTCAGGCCACGCAAGTGCGTCGAGATCGTCGATGAGTCTATCTGCATAGTCAGTAATTTTAAGCATCCACTGTGCCATGTCTTTCTTTTCAATAACGCTTCCACAGCGCTCGCAGGTACCTGTGCTGGTGACTTGCTCATTTGCAATCACCGTATGGCAACTAGGACACCAGTTCACGACGCCGATACCGCGATATGCAATTCCCTTTTCAAAAAACTGTGTAAACATCCACTGCGTCATTTTGAAATACTCGGGATCGGTAGAACTTGTTGACACATCCCATGAAAAAGCATTACCCATACTTTCAAGTTGCTTTTTCATGTAGGCAATATTGGATTCAGTCCAGGCTTTTGGGTCGAGACCGTGCTTAATAGCAGCATTTTCAGCAGGAAGCCCAAATGCATCAAAGCCAATCGGGAAAAGCACCTGTTTTCCCTGCATACGCCGAGCACGCACGTAGATATCTACTACTGCAAATGCAAACCAATGACCAATGTGGAGATTCCCCGAAGGGTATGGCCACTCCACGAGTACATATTCTTTTTCTTTGCTTGTGTCGCGTTCTCCGAGGTTGTAGATTCCTGATTCTTTCCAGGATTCTTGCCACTTCTGTTCTATTTCCTCGTGATTGAACTTTTTATGCATACACAAAACAAGCAACTTTTAATATGTTCCCAATTATGCCGTTAAAACGGAATATGTCCAGTTATTGCATTAAGGGTTTTATGCCGAGAGGTGCCACATTGCGGGCAAAGCACCATTCCCCTGCTCCGTGAGTCCAATTCATATTTCCCTTCATGTATGTATCATCTACATACATAGGCTCAGCAAATTGTTGTTGCTCTGCTCTTGTCGATTCATGTGCAAACGTTGCGCAGAGTTCGTAGGCTGCAGGGCCTGTGACGCGGTATTCATATGATGGACGTCCCTCGGGCGCTACGGGTATTTCTACACCAGCGAATGCCGCATCGAGTGTTTCCGGAAGTATACCCGCGGTGTTCGTATAGGATTCAATATTTGATTGTATGAGAGAGAGATCATTTGTCTGTGTGGTGTCGAGACGATATTCGCGCACTTCACTTGGAGTGAGTGTATTCATAAAGCCAAGCCCAAGTGCGCCAATCACTAATAGTGTTGCACCCGCACCATACCAAATGGATTCACGTTCATGTGTTTGCCAATATCCCTTTGCGTCAAAGAGGTAATACACAAATGCGGTTGCTATCACAACAAAAAACGAAAGTGCCTTGAGTGCAAAACGAATCGTGAGTTCACCATTAAGAAAGCCATTAATTACCCCAACGAGATCGCCGAGAATTGCCGCACCTCCTATTAGGAGTGAAAGATAAATGAGCCACTTAGTGAGGACAAGATATACACCATGTTCGTTTCGACGAACGTTATTCACAAGTCGAGTAAGTACGAGATACACGGGAAAAAAGACAATGAGCATCGCTATGCTAAAGCGAAGCATGGAAGCAGCGTTTTCTACTTCCCAGTACCCCTGTGCTGCATCTGGATACTGTGCAGTAATAACGCTAAACATGAGCATTATAAGGCCAATAATAGTTACGTATAAAGAAACCAACGAGCCCAATTGAAGGGCAAAGTTTTTTGCAGTGTTTTCCATAATATATAAATTGTGTACTTATTTTGGTAAAAGTAAAGTGTTAAATATATATGCTATACTCTCCTTCTAATCACTACATATATGAAATCAGAAGATTTGCAGAAAGCGCCAAAAATGTTTTGCGAAAATATTAAAATTGGCTTTACTCCAGAATATTTTGTTATAGGTCTCAGTTCAGGCTCACAATCATCCATTTACTCACTCACTCCGGCACATGCGAAGCGTTTGCAACAATATCTCACCCATGAGATAGCGCAGTTTGAAAAAGCGCATGGTGACATAAAGGCAGAATGGAACCCCAATATCGTAAGTCCTGTACAAAACGTCATTCCACCAAATCAGATGAGTTAAAAAATCCCCGGCACTTAGGCGTCGGGGATTTTTCTTTACTGTTGTGGTAGCGGGCAACTCGTTTTCTCAGCAAGTGTTTCAAAGGACTGTTCACCTCCCAGTTGTGAGCCATCTGCAAATATCCATGTTGGATAACTCTTAATTCCTGCATCGAGACATACCGGCAACTGTGCCTGGCCGTTAGGAGTAGAGCACTCAGTGTACGGCAATTTCTTTGAGTTTTTAAAAAGTTCTTTTTGTGACTTACAATGTGGACACCAAAATGTGCCGTAAAACTTTGCTCCTGCATCAGAGATACACTGTGCAAAAGAATCATAGACTGAAGTAGCAGCTGCAGTTTCTTCCTTTGGCTCAACCATATTTCGTGCAAGCACAAGTCCCACAATGAGCACCACTACGAGTGCGCCGTATATATATGTAGATTTCATAGTACGTAGTATACCAATTCAAAGATAAAAGCGAAAATTCACATATGTTCGACGTCCGACATCGAACATAAAAAATGAGCGACTTACGATGTCACTCATTTTTTTAGTATGAGACTTGTGTTTCCAGTTTATCGTCGAGCCTTTACTCTATCTGCTTCCTTAAGCACCTGCTTGCGCAAGCGTGTTGATTTTGGAGTGACTTCGAGATACTCATCATCCGACATAATCTCGAGTCCAAGTTCAATAGAAAGTTCTCGGTGTGGGGTGAGGGTGAGTGCCTCATCTGTACCTGAAGAGCGAACGTTTGAAAGTTGCTTGCCCTTAGTAGGGTTTACCATCATCTCTTCACCCTTTGAGGTATTTCCAATCACCATACCCTCATACACTTCTACTGCAGGACCTATATAGAGTTGGCCACGGTCTTGCAGATTCCAGAGTGAGAAGCCAAGGGCCTTTCCTGCTGCCATGGAGACCATAGAGCCTGCCTGACGCTTTTTAATCTCACCTGCGTACGGGCGGAAGCCAATAACACGTGAACAGAGTATCCCCTCTCCACGGGTATCAATAATGAATTGCCCCTTGTATCCGAGAAGTCCACGTGTTGGTCCTTCGAGGATAAGACGTACCTGATTCTCATGCATAATCATGTCCTGCATGATGAATGCACGGCGACCGAGTTTTTCAATTACGGCACCTTGATATTCGCTTGGAATATCGACTGTCACTTCCTCAAATGGCTCATACTTGCCATCCTCACGCTCCTCAATAATAGCCTGTGGCTGTGATACCTGGAGTTCATATCCCTCTCGGCGCATGTTTTCAAGAAGAATTGAAATATGCATTTCACCACGACCATACACTTTGCATGAATCACCACTTCCATTAAAATCTACTTTGAGTCCTACGTTTACTTCAAGTTCTTTTTCAAGGCGTTCACGAATCTGACGGGTAGTGACATACTTTCCTTCGCGTCCAGCAAACGGTGAGTTGTTAACCACAAAATCAAGTGCGATAGTGGGTTGATCAACTGCAATTGCATCAAGTGGTTGTGCTTTGTCGATATCGCTCAATGTCTCTCCGATATTGATATCGGGGAAACCAGCAACAATAACAATATCTCCCGCATATGCGGTATCAGACTCAACACGCTCAATACCTTTAAAGGTAAAAAGTTTAGTCACTTTCCCTTTACGTGGTTCTTGACCATTGTGCAAGATAAATACATTTTGATTACTTTTCAATTCACCTTCGTAGATACGTGCAATCGCAAGACGTCCGAGGAAGTTGTCGTACCCGAGGTTGAATACCTGTGCGCGAAGCACCTCACCCTCTGAGTACCCTTTTGCAGGCGCTACCTTTTCAAGAATAGTGTCGAGGAGCGGAGTAAGGTCGGTGGATTCATCCTCAAGTTTACGCTTCGCAATCCCTTGGCGTCCGATAGCATAGACGGTGGTGAAGTTTGCTTGCTCGTCGTTAGCACCCAGTTCAAGGAAAAGTTCAAGCACGAGTTCCTCTGCCTTGTGTGGGTCTGCGGCAGGCTTATCTATCTTATTGATAATAACAATTGGCTTGAGACCAAGTTCGAGAGACTTTTTGAGCACAAAACGTGTCTGCGGCATAGGGCCTTCCTGTGCATCTACCACAAGAAGTACTGAGTCGATGGAACGAAGTACACGTTCTACCTCAGAGCCAAAGTCAGCGTGGCCAGGAGTGTCCACGATATTGATTTTGGTGCCTTTGTACTCAATAGAGGCATTTTTTGCATAAATGGTAATACCACGTTCCTGCTCGAGTGAGTTGGAGTCCATGGTTACTGAGGTGTCGGTCACTGCACCTGTCTGACGCATTATAGCGTCGGTAAGGGTGGTCTTGCCGTGGTCTACGTGCGCGATAATCGCGATATTTCTTGTTTCTTTTGCTTGCATAAAAATAAAATGCGCCTACTACGGGCGCGAGGTGGTCATAGAGTACTTAAAAATTACCGTTTCGTCAACTTTTTCTGTGATTTCACAAGAAGTTCTTTCTCAGGTTTGGTGAGTTTTTTGATTTGGGCTTCACGTATCTGTGCTGCACTCCGTGAGTCACACGACTCTACATACACCACACTTATCGGAATTTTTGCCTTTGTGTACTTTGCACCCACTTTCCCCTCCTTGTGTTCCTTAAAGCGACGCTCAACATCAGTCGTTGCACCAGTATAGAGTGACGCGTCACTGCAGCGAATCATGTATACACACCACATTACCCAATCATGAACTCGATTACGTCGCCATCCTTCAGAATATACTCCTTCCCTTCGGTGCGGAGTTTTCCCTGCTCGCGTGCTTTTGCGAGTGAACCACAGGTGACAAGGTCTTCAAAGGCGACCACCTGTGCGCGGATGTATCGCGTCTTGAAATCAGTATGAATAGCCGCACCTGCCTCGGGGCCGGTAGCACCCTGCTTCACTGTCCATGCATGTGTCTCTTTTTCTCCGGTGGTAAAGTACGACATAAGCCCGAGGCGGTGGTAGCAGGCACGAATAAGTGAATCAATACCGGAATCGAGAGTTGCGTATTCGCGACGGAATTCAGTCTTCTCCTCTTCTTCCAAATCCTTCAACTCATGTTCCACCCCAGCGTCGATAAGTACGTATTCTGAACCAGTACTTTCCATAAAGTCCATGAGTTCCTTCCATCTATCATCGTTGGTCTCATCAAAGTTGTATGCGCCATGCATTTTATTGAGTACATAGAGAATATGCTTCATGGTGAGGAGATGAAGGTGTTGTATTGCTTGCATTTCCCCATCAGCAAAATCAAATGAGCGTGCTAGTTGCCCTGCCTCAAGGTGATGAATGAGTCGCTCAAGTACATCTTTTTCCTTTTGTGCATCCTTGTCGCCGCGGCGTGCGTCTTTTTCCACATTACCAAGGCGCTTTGAAACCGTTTCGGTGTCAGCCATCACGAGTTCGAGATTAATCACCTCAATATCACTCATGGGGTCTACTGCGCCATTCACATGAATAATATCCTGATCTTCAAAGATACGTACAACCTCCGCAATCATGTCGGTCTCACGGATATTGGCAAGGAATTTGTTACCAAGACCTTCACCAGAAGACGCTCCCTTTACGAGACCCGCAATATCGACAAACTCAATAATCGCGGGGATGATTTTCTGCGAGCCTGAGATATTGGAAAGAGTTTCAAGACGATGGTCGGGCACCGCCACCACACCCACGGAGGGGTCAATGGTACAAAACGGATAATTTTCTGCAGGTACTGCGTTCTTCGTGAGTGCATTAAAGAGCGTCGATTTACCGACGTTGGGAAGACCCACAATTCCGACTGATAGTGACATAGAACGCTAGCGTATCAGATTTTTCCCTTTTTGAAAATAAATTACACACCGAAAGAAAGTGTGCTAGCATAAAAGTAGACACAACCCGAAAGGAGTTCCTTCATGAAAGCCAAGCATATGTTCCTTCTCCTCCCTATACTCGGGACATTGATCTCGCTTCCAGTTTATGCTGAACGTGAGATACGGGTGAGCTTCACAACGGCAAAGCTTGTCGTTGTAGACAACAAAGTAGAGCCTATACTCGAGACACCTGTGGTATTACCCAAGTCAAACTTCTATAGCCTCCCTGCAGCAGGCATGGTGGTACGTGCAGAGATGGGTCCCTCATGGACCCCTACACCAACAATGCATCGCAACAAGCCTGGGAAATACAAGGGCTACTACGCACCGTATGAAAACGGCAATGCTATGGGTCACTGCAAACTAACCATCCGTTTTGATAGTGATGATCCTGCGTTGCAACATGTGCGGGTGCACGGCAATGCAAAAGACCAAGACCTTGGCCAGAAGCGGTCTGCCGGATGTATACGCATTCCGAATGACGTGTGCCCCACGCTCGTTGCAATGAGCACGGGAGAGTCACCGGTGCGAGTCACCTTTGTGCGCTGACCCATCGCACCAACCCCAAATAACCCCTGGCACCATGCCTCGGGTTATTTTTTAATGCGTGACCATTTGGTTCTTTGCATGTATTAGGTTTCCGTCTATGCAATTAGGGTGACGATTCAGGCAGCCTGAATGTACAAAATAAATAAAGTGTGTTTTAATCAATTATTATAGTTCTTATCAGGAGTATGAAATGAACGACGATAGAGTTTTTCTTGCTGCTGCAAAAATGCTATTTCAAGAACTCCGGAATAACCTTGCCGAACTCAGTTCCCTTTGCCCGCACACAAGAGCATTTCTTGCAACGCATGGGAAAGAGCATGTAAATGAACTATCTATAGACGAACTTAAGGAACTTACTGAGTTCCTTAGACAAAAATACAAGTCATTGCTCCATTAACCCCGTGAATAACGGGGTTTTTCATTTGAGGTATCCCGTTGATTAGTGCGAGGAATGAGTTTTTGGAGAAATGCGAAAGCGGACGATGTACAGTGCACAAAAGACACACACTGAGCCAATAATAAATGCGGATGAAATACCCAAGTTTCCTGAAGCAAGGCCAGCGAGGAATGGAGCGATAGTCATAGAGAGTGCACCAAGAGAGCCGTTGATACCGAGTGCTGCTCCTTGGCGCTCTCCCCCAACACTTTTACTGACAAGCGCAGGGATACTGGTATTGACGAGTGCAAATGCCGCGCTAAAGAGCGGCATGATTATATAGAGATAATATGCATGGGGGACAACAGACTGGAGAAAGATACATACCCCTACTATAGGGAGTGCGTAGAGGAGGCGTGCGTAGTCGCTATAGTGTTTGCTCAAGATACGTACGACGAGTACCTGCGACACAATAATCCATATACCTACCACACCAAAGTACGTACCCGTCATTGTTTCTGAATAATTAAAACGCACCGAAAGAAGAATCGGGATGAAGGTGGTGTAGAAGGTAAAGCCAAGCATACTCATAAAACTTGCTGCATACACAGGGCGCAATTCTCTATCCTGATATGCCGACTGAATATGATGCAGTGCGCGGAGTACGGTAACTGACTTTTTCTCACTACGGACGTGATGTGTTTCGGGCAAAAGAAGAGTAACAGAAAGTACATTAATGACGCCGAGGACTCCTGCAAGAATAAATGGCACTGATGCATTACCAGTAACCCCCACAAGCACACCTCCAAGAAGCGGCCCCACCATAAAGCCAAGACCAAACGCTGCACCAATAAGTCCAAAATTGCGCGCTCTATTCTCAGGCGTAGTGATATCGGCAATCATTGCTTGTGCCACACTGAAATTGGCACCGGCTATACCCGCTATGGCGCGACTGACAAAAAGAAGTGTAAGTGAGGCAAACGCAATGCCCGATGCGAAGAGTAACTGTGAAAGCGCGAGTACTGCTACTCCAATGGTGAGGATTTTCTTTCTGCCATACATATCCGAAAGTTCACCAAGTACCGGGGAAGCAAAAAACTGCATAAGGCCAAAGATGGCGGTGAGGATACCTGCAAGGAGGTATTGGGAGGATACACTGTATCCTGCAAGGAGGAATGAGGAAGATGTGGGATCGGTAAACAGTGAGGGAATAATAGGTATGAGCATTCCGATACCTACGGTATCAAGAAGAAGTGTCATAAAAAGTACGCCGAGAACCTTTTTTTGTTGCATGGGTACTAGCATACTACATGCGTTACGTATGTGCATATAAAAAGCCCCCGCAGACCGAAGTCTTTGGGGGCTGCTCTCCTGCGTAAGGTGAGCGGTGCTGTTCTCCCCTTATGGGGGAGTTGTGGCGGCCGGATTAGGCCGAGGTCGTTGCGCCGGCGAAGGCCGAATCGGTGCTGGCGTGAGCGGCGAGAACAGAGAAGTCGTCCGAGGTCATGACGGTGATACCCTTGTCGAGGGTGCCGGCCTGGCCGAGGATAACGATGTCATTGCCGAAGCGCTTGTAGGCGGGCGACTTTACCGGCTTGCCGGACTTGGTCGTGCCGTGCTTGGTGTCGCTGGCACTGAACGCGGACAGGATTTGGGCACCAGTCATCTTCTTGCCGTTGACGGTGAGGGTGATGTGTTCGCCTTGTTTCTGCATTGGTCTTTCTCCTGTGAAGAACAAATTGCTAGCACGATTGCTGGCTGGGCTATACTACACGATAAAAAGTATATGTCAATGACATATTTTGGGGATAGAAACCCCCCGATGCTGTAGGCGCCGGGGGTTTTGTACGTTGCTATATTCCCTTCTGGCCAAAGAGTTTTACCCTATTAAGCCACGATGCGCGCTTAGCATCGTCGACTCGCTCCACAGGACCAAATGCAGTCACCGAAGCACTAATACCTGCAAAACCTAAAATACCATGGGCAATTTCATTGGTGTAGTCACCAAATTTCCACCAGGTCATAAGGGGGCTAAAGGTGCCATTTACAATAATCACACGCGCCGTCTTCCCTTTCAAATGCTGTGTAACTGCTTTTGTTTGTGGGTCAAAATTAAATGCAAAGCCAGGGAGCCACATACGGTCAAACATTCCTTTCATAAGTGCCGGCATCGAGCACCACCAGTTGGGGTATACAAATACGATATGGTCAGCCCAATGGATTGCTTCTTGTACATGGAGGAGGTCGGGCTCTAACTGCTGCACTTCTTTATATCCACGATGGAGTACGGGGTCAAAGGCAAGACTACCTACATTGATGCGTGCAACATCATGTCCCGCAAGACGCGCAGCCTCCTCATAGGTATCTGCCACCGTACCCGAGAAAGAACTATTGGTGGGGTTTCCTAAAAAGACCAAGATTTTTTTCATTACGAGTATCGTACCACAAAACCCGCGTGCCATAGGCGCGCGGGATTCAAAACTGTGGGTACTCCGAACAAAGTTTCATAAATGTAACTTTAACTCAGTAAGCGGAGCAATGCGTCTGAAAATGGATTAGGAATACCATTTTTTTCCTTGGTCAAAATATTGATTAAGAGTACTAAATTATGACAGACCAGAAGTTATAGTCGCTGATGCTCTTTAACTTCAAGGTCACTCAGAAATTATTGTCGCTTCGCTCTGTAATTTCTGGTCAACGGTGTATCGTTCCGTTTGGATTGAATTGTGTGGTGGGCCCCTGTGCGCCTCCGGGCATCTTGTCGCCCATAAGTGCTTTGAGTTGTACCTGGTACTTTGGCATCACTTTCATTGCGGCGGCCATTTGTGTCTTTCCTGCCTTTATTTCTGCCTGCATTTCTGCAGCAATTTTTTCAAAGAGTTGTGGATCTTTCTCGATGAGTGTCATGATGAGTTCACGCTGCTCCGCTGGCGCATCCTTGAGTTGCTTCTCGAGCAACTTTTTCATCATAAAACCTTTTGCTTTTTCAAACATACAAATACACTTAAACGACTAACTACAACTGCACAAGAATCGTGACTTGGTTATTACTCACCTCACAAATACCTTTTCCGATAGAAAAAGTCTGTTCTCCGTCGCTCGTGCGGACAGTAATAATACCATCTCTGAGCAAGGTGATAATAGGCTCATGCTGTGCAAGTACGGTAAGTTGTCCCTTTTCACCGGGAAGCGTAATAGAATGTGCGGCACCCGAAAACAGCATTTCGTCAACGCGCGATATTGTGAGTGTAAAGGTGGATTCCTGCTTCATACTTATGCAGCAACGTCATCAATTCCTCCCTTCATGTAAAAATTCTGTTCTGGTTTTTCATCGTGCTTTCCTTCAAGAATCTCTTTGAAACCACGGATAGTCTCCTTGAGTGGCACATAGGCGCCAGGAGTACCGGTGAATACCTCTCCCACAAAGAATGGCTGTGAGAGGAAACGCTGAATCTTGCGTGCGCGGTACACGAGTTGCTTGTCATCGTCTGAAAGTTCTTCAATACCGAGAATCGCAATAATATCCTGAAGGTCTTTGTATCTCTGGAGTACCTGTTTTACTCCCTGTGCGACATCGTAGTGCTCGCGTCCCACGACGAGCGGGTCGAGTGCTGATGACTTACTCTCGAGTGGGTCGATAGCAGGGTAAATACCGAGAGATGCGAGTGCGCGTGAGAGCACTACCGTAGAGTCAAGGTGTGAGAACGTGGTTGCTGGTGCAGGGTCGGTAAGGTCGTCGGCAGGTACATACACCGCCTGCACCGATGTAATAGAACCCTTAGTGGTTGAGGTGATACGCTCCTGCATCTGTCCCATTTCCTCAGCGAGTGTTGGCTGGTAACCCACTGCAGATGATACGCGTCCGAGGAGTGAGGACACCTCTTGTCCTGCCTGTGTAAAGCGAAACACGTTATCCATAAAGAAGAGTACGTCCTTTCCTCCCTCATCGCGGAAGTATTCTGCCATAGTGAGGCCGGTGAGGCCGATGCGTGCACGCGCTCCCGGTACTTCATTCATCTGTCCAAAGACGAGTGCGGTCTTGTCGAGTACGCCTGACTCCTTCATCTCATGATAGAGGTCGTTACCTTCACGCACACGCTCTCCTACTCCAGCAAATACTGAGTATCCTCCGTGCTCGGTAGCGATGTTGCGAATCAATTCCTGAATGATAACGGTCTTTCCTACTCCTGCCCCTCCGAAAAGACCCACCTTTCCTCCTTTGATAAATGGTGCGAGGAGGTCAATAGACTTAATACCTGTTTCAAAAACCTCGGTCTTTGTCGATTGCTCAGTGAAATGTGGTGCCTTTCGGAGAATAGGCAACGTAGGTGAATCTTTGATTTCACCGGCACCATCGAGTGTCTCACCAAGCACATTCATGAGGCGGCCGAGTGACTTCTCTCCCACCGGTACACTGATAGGAGCACCGGTGTTTGCAACCGCAAGTCCACGGGTGAGCCCTGCAGTGTCCTGCATCGCGATAGTACGAACACGGTTTCCACCAAGGTGCTGTGCCACTTCGACAGTCAATGTTTTTCCATCCTCAAGTTGCACTTTGAGCGCATGACCAAGGCCAGGTACGCCATCTGCAAAATAGACGTCGATAATTGGACCGATAATCTGGGTGATAGTACCTTCTGTGGTTTTTGTGTTCATATTAATGATGTTATGTGTAAATGTGATAATAAGTGCGCTTTTTCGTAAATGTTGTTTTTGAGCGAAGTTCGAGGAATGTGAGAAAAATTTTGTGAGGCATATGTGTATTATGATGAACAAAATTTTTCTCAAACATGACGACGAAATTCGCCAAAAACAACTTTTACGTTTTCATTGCTTCGATACCTCCCGTAATCTCTGAAACTTCTGCGGTAATCACACTCTGTCGTTCTTTGTTAAATTTGAGTGTGAGAATCTTGGTAACGTCCTTTGCCTTGTCGGTAGCGTTTTTCATGGCAACCATACGTGCTGAATGCTCACTCGCTTTTGATTCCAAGAGTGCATGGTAGAGCATAATCTCTACGAGTGAACTAAAGATGGAGTCAAAGAGCGATTCGTAGTTTTGTTCGATGGTGTACACGGCGTTCTTTTTTACTTCCCTCTCTTCACTGTACTTGCCATGCTTTGGCAAAATATCCTCAATCATCGTGTGTACTTCGGTAGGACGGATAGGAAGTACTTGGCGCACAATAGCCTGCTGCTCAAACGTGGATTTAAAGTTTTGGTAGACCACGTGTACGTTGCGGTACTTCCCTGTTTTAAATTGGGCGGTAAGGAAAGTCACCACTTCTTCCATATCACCAATACTTATCTCATCACTGATGTTGAGATAGTGCTTTGGGATGACGTATTCACGACGAAGGAAAAATTCGTAGGCTTTCTTTCCAAAACACACGAGCTCTACCTCACCTTTTTCACGAGTGCTCAAGTACTGTGTTGCCTCTTTGAGTACGGCGCTATTGAGACTCCCTGCAAGGCCTTTGTCGGCAGTAATCACCACAAGACAATCATGACTACCATAATCTGATTTCAAGAATGAGTGATTTTGTACATCAAGGCTGTGTGAAATGTTTTCCAAAATACGTAATGCAGCGTCGGCAAACGAGCGACCTTTGAGCGCGCGCTCTTGGCTTTTACGCATCTTCACCGCAGAAACTGCTTCCATTGCTTTCGTCACCTTGCTCGTGCGCTGTGTCGATTTTATTTTGTTTTTAATCAGCTTGAGTGCCATAGGGGATTATTGGTAGAGATGAGCAAATGCTGATTTGAAACCTTCAATTACTGTTTTGAGTGTAGCCTCAACATCATCTGAAATTGCGCGTTCGTTTTTGATAGATTCAATCACTTCTGGCTTATCGCGCTCTATCATGCCAAGAAATTCACTTTCAATAATGCGTACGTTGGTTACTGACGCACCTTCAAGAATACCGCTGTTGGCAGCAAAAATAGAAATTGCCTGCTTATAGAACGGCTGGGTTTGGTGTTGGTCTTGCTTGAGCAATTCCGTATACCGACGACCACTTTCAATACGATTCTTGGTGTCTTGGTCGAGATCGCCTGCAAATTGCATAAAGGCCTCGAGTTCGCGGAACTGCGCGAGTTCAAGGCGAATCTTTCCGGACACTTTCTTCATAGCCTTTGTCTGTGCCGAAGATCCCACACGTGATACCGAGATACCTACGTTGAGTGCAGGACGAATACCCTTGTTGAAGAGGTCTGTTTCAAGGAAAATCTGACCGTCAGTGATAGAAATCACATTGGTAGGAATGTATGCAGATACGTCACCTTCCTGTGTTTCAATAATAGGAAGCGCAGTGAGTGAGCCACCGCCAAGTTCCTTTGAAAGTTTCGCGGCTCTTTCTAGGAGGCGGGAATGCAAGTAAAAGATGTCTCCAGGGTACGCTTCGCGTCCTGGTGGGCGGCGAAGGAGGAGTGACATCTGGCGATATGCCACGGCATGCTTACTCAAATCATCATACACAATGAGTGCATCCTGACCTTTTTCCATAAAATATTCACCAATAGCCGCTCCTGCAAATGGTGCAAGGAACTGGAGTGGTGAAGGATCTGCAGCAGAGGTAGAAACCACGATGGTGTATTCCATCGCCCCTTGCTCTTCAAGAGTGCGCACAATACGCGCGGTCTTTGATTCCTTTTGCCCGATAGCAACGTAAATACAAATAGGACGCTTTTCCTTCGGTTCGTACTTTTGATTGATGATAGTGTCGATAGCAACAATAGTCTTTCCTGTAGCACGGTCACCAATGATGAGTTCGCGCTGTCCGCGACCGATAGGAATCATTGAGTCAATCGCTTTGATACCAGTGTGAATAGGTTCATTTACCGAAGAACGATCCATCACGCCGTACGCGACACGTTCGATAGCCATCTCACGAGTATTAGTGTATGCACCCTTTCCATCAAGTACTTCGCCGAGTGGATTTACCACACGACCGACAATGTCGTCTCCAACGGGAATACTGAGGAGCTTCCCCGTGCGACGCACGAGCATACCTTCGTGCACGCGTGACGCATCACCAAGCACCACCACTTTCACAGACTCTTCCTCGAGGTTGAGCACAAGACCGAAAAGTGTTCCGGTGTGCTCCATACTCTCTTTGAGTGAACGTCCTTCGGTGTCATCAAAGAGCACCATTTCCATCATACGAGCGTCTTTCACGCCCTCAATCTCAGCAACGCCATCGCCTACAGCGACCACGGTACCCATTTCTTCAAGTCCTCCTTCGGGCTTGATTGATTCAAGTTCCTTCTTAATTCTCTCAATGATTGTGCTCATATTAATCTACTAGTCTGTGATAGGTGTCTAATAATGTGCTTTTGTAACTATGGTCGATACGCTTTCCTTTTCCACTCACGATAAATCCACCAATGATACTCTCGTC
>CAZMYZ010000002.1:91609-101920 GCA_964570795.1 uncultured Candidatus Saccharibacteria bacterium | reverse complement strand
CCGACGCTGCGCACATAAAAGCGTTCACCGAGCGCTTCCCCTTTGCACTCACCCCCGCACAAAAGAAAGCCATTGCGGATATTTTTAAAGACTGCACCGGTGAGTACCCAATGTCGCGCTTGCTTGAAGGAGATGTGGGTAGTGGCAAGACCGCAGTGGCTGCGACCGTGGCATATGCCACCGCCACCTCACGCCCCAAGGACAGTCGCGGCAATGCGCAGGATTTTGGCAACCTGCAAACGGCATATATGGCGCCGACTGAAATTCTCGCAAAGCAACACTTTGAGTCTTTCATCGAATACTTCCATCACCTCCCCATTCAGATAGGTCTCATCACGGGAAGTGGCTGTATGAAGTTTCCCTCAAAAACCGACCCAAAAAAGCCCACGAGTATCTCGAAGGCACAGTTACTCAAATGGGTAAAAAATGGCGAGATACCTATCCTCATCGGGACCCATGCGCTTATGTATAAATCAGTCGAGTTTAAGCACCTCGCACTCGTGGTGATTGATGAGCAGCATCGCTTTGGTACCAGCCAGCGCAAAGCACTCGCAAAAAAGGACGTGCGCATGCCCCACCTCCTCTCGATGACTGCCACCCCTATTCCCCGCACCCTTGCGCTCACCATTTATGGCGACCTCGACATCACCCTCCTCGACCAGATGCCGAGTGGCCGCAAACCCGTCATCACAAAGATAATCACGAAAGACAAATCAAAAGCCATGTATGAGCATGTGGCGACCGAACTCGCCTCGGGGCGACAAGCGTATGTCATTTGCCCCCGCATTGACGAACCCGACCCCGACAAAGAAACTGCTATCAATGCAAAGTCAGTCACTGAGGAAGCAAAGCGACTCAAAAAGGATGTGTTCCCCAAGTACCGTATCGCCGTGCTCCACAGCAAGATGAAGCCTGCGGAAAAGGAAAAAATTATGAAAGAGTTTGCGGAGCACAAGACCGACATCCTCGTGGCCACTTCGGTGATCGAGGTGGGAGTAAATGTCCCCAATGCGACCAATATCATCATTGAGGGTGCGGAGCGTTTTGGCCTTGCCCAACTGCACCAACTCCGTGGACGGGTCATTCGTGGCACCTACCAGCCCTACTGTTTCCTCGTGAGTGAGAGCAAGAGTGACAAGACCCGCGAGCGCCTCACGGCGCTCACGACCGCCAAAAGCGGCTTTGACCTTGCCGAGCACGACCTCGCCTTCCGCGGAAGCGGGCAACTCTATGGCGCAAAGCAGTCTGGCCTCACTGACCTCGGTATGGAAGCAATAAAAAATATCAAAATGGTGGAAGCAGCGCGTACTGAGGCACAAAATCTTGTTGCAGAGGACCCCACGCTCGACTCGGTGCCACTCATTCGAGCAAAGGTGATACATATTAAAGAGACACTTCACATGGAGTAATCGCATGAAAACGGCCGTCACACCCTAAGGGTGTGACGGCCGTTTTCAAAATATCCACATTCCACGCCATTTCCTACCTATTGACAATATTTGCAGAAGTGCTATACTACTAAAACGCTCATGTGAGTGTGCTCTTTACCAAGGAGGTCCCCATGGATCCGCCGCGTGTTTGCCTCGAGAGTATCAACATTATTTTTGCTTACCACATCGACGACACCGGCCTGGGCACGTAACTCGGCCGCCGCAGCAAACCCGGTCGACAGCGTGCGCGTTCACTGAACAGCGCGCGCACCGGGCACCCGCCGACGACTGTCGGCAAACAACGGAAGTCGCCCCGACCAGAAAGGCGACGCAGGTGCACATGAAATCATGGACCCAAAACCGCCAAGGAGTTGGCATGAGTAGACTTCGATTATGAGGGGGCAGACCATCCCCCAAAATACTGGTCTATGCCCTTGAGGCAGGAAGTTCTCATAAATTGCCGCGGTCTAAAAACCGCGGCAACTCTATCTTCAGGAGAATTCCAATGAATCGATAATCTGCTCACAAGAGCGCGGGGTAGCATAGTTCGCGGGCACTATGCATGGAATGGACTCCGTACCCAAAGTCCCCAGACAACCATCCACCATTAGGGCTAGCCAAACATACGGCTGGCCTTTTTCTTTATCTCATGCACATACGCACCTCACAAATATTGACACCCCTTTAGACGAGGTATACGCTAGCAATAGTTCCACACGAAAGGGGGTGATCCAGCCTCACGGCTATCTACCAACGCTTCGGCGTTCGGTGCTTCACACAGTAATTCCCTTCCACAATCAGGGCCTGCATGCAAATGCCGGCCCTTTTACTAGTTCGTCCAGAATGCCACGTCCGCTTGCGGCGTGAATGAATGGACAAAATGTTGTAATGGCGGAGCCATTTCTTCTGCTAGAAAAAACACCCTGATTCCGCCTGCGGTACCCCGTTGGCTTGCCACGAGGTATCGCAAGTGGATGTTTTTACTATGTGTTGTCACGAGTTACTAAGTAAATTATTCCACTAGATTCATTGCTGCATTTTGTCTTCACAGATTACTAATCATAATTATTCGCTCTGCTCTAATTCTGGTAAGTATCTGCGAACCCGGCTCGAGGTTCGTCGCCTTTTGAGGGCGACTCACATCGCACGTCTCGGACAAAACATCGCAAAAACTCCTAGTCATATGACTAGGAGTTTTTGCGATGTTTTGTCCGCCCACTTGGACTCGAACCAAGGACCACAGAGGTATAAGCTCTGCGCTCTACCAACTGAGCTATAGGCGGAAGTGGTAGATACGTATCTTTCTTATTCAATACGTGCCCATACTGTATCTCAATCAACCACCTATCGCAAATCACTCTTACCCCCTCCCCTCTCTCTCCCACCACGCGCACAATGCGCTATAATAACGCTATGCAAAAAATTGTTTTGTTCTTTCGTGCACATTGGATTCGTATCCTTTTTCTCCTTGTCCTCGCGACTGCCGTGGGGATGTATGTGTATGGCAAGCGCACTGAAATGCCCACCTGGGTCACTGCATCGGTGGGAACAGGTACCGTGAGCAAAGTCATCTCTGTCTCGGGTACCATGAATGCCACCAAGAGTGCTGACCTCTCCTTCTCTTCAGGTGGCATTGTAGAAACAATCGCCGTCCATGAAGGGGATGTCGTCGCACAAGGCACCGAACTCGTCACCCTCGAACGCGATGCGCTCATGGCAGAGTATCAAGATGCCTACGGAGCACTCCTCATCGCGCAAGCAGACCAAAGAGAACTCACTACAGGTATCCGCCCTGAAGAGCGCGCGGTAAACGATACAAAAGTCGCCATTGCAAAAGAAGAACTTGCACGCGTAACCAAATCCTCAAACGACAAAGTGGCAAATGCATACCGCACTCTTCTTTCTTCCGATCTTGTTGCACGCCCTGTTGATAAGGATAATGACGATACTGCACCCACCATTACGGGCACATACACCTGTACTGAAGGTACCTATACGCTTTCCGTATTCCGCTCAGGCTCGCAGTCGGGCTACTCCTATCGCTTAAGCGGTCTCGAAAGTGGTACCTATACGGCATACACCGAAACTCCTGGGAGTCTCGGTGTATGTGGGCTTTTAATACAATTTGCGACAGATGTATCCTACGGGAGTGAAGATTGGACTATTACTATCCCCAACACGGAAAGCAGTACCTACGTCACCAACAACAACGCATACATCCTTGCGCAGACCGAGCATGCCAATGCTATAGAGAGTGCTGCGCAAGCGCTAAAACTTGCAGAACAAAATGCAGCACTCGATACCGCCACACCACGCGAAGAAGCACTCACGCGAGAAAATGCACGCGTCCTCCAAGCAGAGGCGCGTGTCCAAAAAATCAAAGCAAATCTTAAAGACCGCGTCCTCGTAGCACCCTTTCCAGGCACCGTCACCCATATTGAGCCTGTTGTGGGAGAAACAGTTGGTACTCTACCTGTCGTCACCATGATTTCTCGTGATGTCTTTGAACTCACTGCACTCGTCCCGGAGATTGACGTCACGAAGATTGCTACCGGGCAAAAAGCACGCGTCACCTTTGATGCACGCGTCGATGAGACCCTTACCGCAACCATCATCTTTATTTCTCCGCTCGCCCGCGAGATTGACGGCGTCTCTTATTTTGAAACAAAACTCATGCTCGACACACCATCCTCCTGGCTCCAAAGCGGCCTTAATGCCGATATTGATATCATCATCGACACCCACGAAAATGTGACCCGTATTCCTTCACGCTTTCTTGTTACTGAAGGTGCTGACCACCACGTACTTTTTCCTAACGGCAATGTAACACAGTCCGTTCCAGTCACTCTTGTCTTTGAAGGTAACGATGGCTATGTAGAGGTACGTGGTGTGAACCCCGGCGACACCATTGTTGCCCCATAAATTTCTATGCGCAGTCTTCGT
Organism: uncultured Candidatus Saccharibacteria bacterium; assembly: GCA_964570795.1. Taxonomy (GTDB): domain Bacteria; phylum Patescibacteriota; class Minisyncoccia; order Phycocordibacterales; family UBA918; genus Damh-18. The sequence goes on along the minus strand of CAZMYZ010000002.1, from coordinate 97,547 downwards.
ATTGGATTACTTCTCGGCTTCAGACAGATTCAGCGTGCAAGCACGTGGACAACAATGCTCATCATCTTTGTGATGATGTTTACCTTCCTCAATCTCATTGCACTTTCAGGCATCTTGGTAGGTATTATTGTCGGAGCAGAACGTGCAGTGCGTGAAGCATCCATCGGCGACATCGTCATCACTCCCCTCGCCGGTGAGGCAGCAATTCTCAATACTCCTAATATCATCCGCGAAATCACCACCTATCCAGAACTCGCATCATATTCTGCACGCCTCAAAGGGAGTGTACTCCTTGAGGCTAATTTTAAAGAGCGACGTGACTTGAGTAACGAACGCGATACCGCACAGGTAATTCTCACCGGTATAGACCCTGAAAACGAAGATAAGATGACGCACTTGAGTGACTATGTTGTAGAGGGAGAATACCTCAATCCCGATGAGGAGGGATACATACTCATCGGCGTGTACTACCTCAAAGAATATGCACAAAAATTTGGTGACGTATTTGATAGTGTGTCCGATGTACACCCCGGAGACACGGTGCGTATTTCGGTAAATGGTATTTCAAAGGAAATGAAAGTGAAAGGTATTATCAATTCAAAAGTAGATGAAATCAGTCTCAACACCTACATTCCCGAACGTGAGTTCCGTCGCCTGTTTGGCAACCTCGACCAAAATGCCGACCAGATTGTGATGCGTCTCGACTCCCCCGCACAAAATGTGGCGGTAAAAAATGCACTTGTTCTCGGCGGTATCGAACAGCATGCAAAGATTCAGACCTTTGAAGAAAGTCTCCCAAAGTTCCTCATTGATATGAAAGACACCTTCAATCTCCTTGGTGCGTTCACCGGCTCTATTGGTATTGTCGTTGCGTCCATCACTATTTTCATCATCATCTTTATCAATGCGCTTTCGCGTCGCAGGTACATTGGTATCTTGAAAGGCATTGGTGTCTCGGAGCGTGCTATAGAAATCGCGTATGTGCTCCAGGCTGCCTTTTACGCACTTGTGGGATCGCTCATCGGCGCGCTCGTCACCTACGGCTTCCTCGTCCCCTTCTTTGACCGTAATCCTATTCAGTTCCCTTTCAGCGATGGCGTCCTCGTTGCAGACCCACTCAGCACCTTCTATAAATTCCTCACCCTCTTCATCATTACCCTCATCGCTGGATTCCTGCCTGCATGGCTCATTACCCGCCAAAACACCCTTAACTCAATCCTTGGAAGAAAATAATATGGCACTCATTACTGCCCACAACATTCATCGCTCGTTTGGTACTGGAGATTTGGTGACCCATGTACTCAAAGGAATTACCCTTGAGGTCCATGAAGGTGACTTTATCGCCATCATGGGAAAGTCGGGCGCAGGTAAATCAACACTCATGTATCAACTCTCCGTCCTCGACCGCCCCACAGAAGGTACCCTCACGATAGATGGCGTCACGGTGAGCGAACTTTCCGAACATGAGCAGACCATGTTTCGCCTTAATACCTTGGGGTACGTTTTCCAAGACTATGCACTCGTACCCGACCTAAATGCGGGTGAAAATATTGTGGTGCCCCTCCTCATGAAAGACCAGTCTTGGGATGAAGCAAAAAAGCATGCAGAAGCAGCACTTGCTGCAGTCGATCTTCCCGACAAATTCAACAACCTCCCTGCTCAACTCTCGGGGGGAGAGCAGCAGCGTGTCGCTATTGCGCGCACCATTGCCGGTAATCCAAAGATTATTTTTGCCGATGAACCGACTGCCAATCTCGACAGCATCTCCGGAAATGCCATTATCGATCTCCTCGGTGACCTCAATAAAAATGGACAGACTATAGTGATGGTGACGCACGAAGAGGAGTATGTGAAATACTGCAATCGCGTCATTTATATGGAAGATGGGCGCGTAACGCGTGAAGAAATGCGTGCATAGGAAAACCCCGCCGTGGCGGGGTTTTAAAAATCAATGCACTGATCTTTCCATGTATTCGATGTACGCATTTCGTATACGCATCATCATTTTTCGGCAAATACTGCCGCCCTTGCACTCCATGGAATGTCGATGTGTGTGCGGATTGATGAGGCATGGATCACTCTCGTGATGCGACAACAAAAACTTTGCAACATCTTTCCGTTCTGCATCATCATTGATTACACACCGAATTTCGGTTGGACTATTTTCCGAGAACCGGCACGAATGGTCAGTGTCACGACAGATGTGCTTGGGAAGATTATTTCGTTTAAGTGAAAACCACTCTCTGCATGAGGGACAATACCCTTCCGCCTCTAAAATTGGTACTCCGTCGAACGATTTCATGATGCCCTCCTGTATTCATCAGAACTAAAGGGTGCTTCTGTGCCTATAGTAGCGTGTATCCCGCAGAACGCAAGCACACGGGAAACCCCCGCACCAGTTTCACTGGTGCGGGGGTTTAACATGGCCGACGTACAACGTCGGCCATGTTCTCCTATTTCCCTGCGAGTACGTCGGTTGCGGGCTCGAGTGACTTTGAAGGGTCGCCGAGACGTTCTTCTTTTTCGCGCATTGCTTTGTATGCATCCTCTATCTTTACCCCCTCTGCTTTGAGAATCGCTTCATACTCCTCACGTTCAAGGGTTTCTACCTCAAGGAGGCGGTGTGCCACGGCATCGAGTGCCTTCCTATGGCGCACGAGAATGTCTTTGGCACGCATACGTGCTGAAGCAATAATCATATTCACTTCCTCATCGATATGCTTTGCAACCTCGAGTGAATAGCCACGGTCTTCGCTCATACCACCACCAATAAGTCGACCGCCGGTACCTTCGAGTGCAATAGGGCCAAACTTGTCGCTCATACCGTACTTGGTCACCATATCGCGGGCGAGATTGGCGATTACCTGCAAGTCATTTGATGGGCCGGTGGTGAGGTCATCAAAAATCATTTCCTCAGTCACATAACCACCCAAGGTCATCGCAATATCATCGAGAAATTCTTTCTTTGACTGCATACGGCGATCTTCATCAGGGAGTTTCAATGTATACCCCGCAGCACGTCCACGAGAAATAATAGAAATCTTTTGCACGGGGTCTGCATACGGAAGTACCGACGCCACGAGTGCATGCCCTGCTTCATGGTAGGCAGTAATCTCACGCTCACGACGCGAGAGCACATGACTCTTGCGCTCTGGACCGAGCATTACCTTTTCAATTGAGCGAATGAGGTCAAACTGTCCCACCTTCTTTCTATTTTCACGTGCAGCAAGAATTGCACCTTCGTTCATAAGCGAGTAGAGGTCGGCACCAGAGAAACCGGGGGTGCGCTGGGAAATAACTTCGAGATTGACATCCTCTTGGAGTGGCTTCTTGCGCGCATGTACCTCAAGAATCGCCTTTCTATCATCGCGGTCAGGAAGGTCGATGGTTACTCGACGGTCGAAACGACCTGGACGCAAGAGTGCTGGGTCAAGTACATCAGGACGATTGGTTGCTGCCATTACAACTACTTTTTCATTTGGTTCAAAACCATCCATCTCAACGAGAATTTGATTGAGTGTCTGTTCACGCTCATCATTGCCGCCGCCAACGCCGGTGCCACGCACACGACCCACTGCATCGATTTCATCAACAAAGATAATTGCGGGCGCGGCTTTCTTTGCCATCTGGAAAAGGTCACGCACTCGCGACGCTCCCACACCCACAAACATCTCCACAAATTCACTTCCTGAGATTGAGAAGAACGGCACCCCTGCTTCTCCCGCTACCGCACGTGCAAGGAGTGTCTTGCCGGTACCCGGTGCGCCCATCATCATGACGCCTTTGGGAATCTGCGCACCAATATCAAGAAACTTCTTTGGGTTCTTGAGAAAATCGACAATTTCTTCGAGTTCCTGCTTTGCTTCTTTTGCACCCGCAACATCCTTGAAGGTCACCTTCTGCGTTGTGTCGTCAGGGTAAATCACGCGTGCTTTTGAAGAACCAAAGTTAAGTGCCTGCATACCCGCCCCCTTCACCGAACGGGTGAAAAACCAAATGATAAATCCGAGAAGAATGAGTGGGAAAAGGAATGGTGCAAGATTAGAAAGCCAATACTTAAATCCGGATTCATTCTGTACCTTAATCGCTACACCAGAGATTTGCTCCGCACTGACACCAAGATTGGTGAGTGTTTCGGTAATAGCAGCATCATTCTCTTTCTTTGAAAGCCCCTGCGTGCGTGTTTCATCTTTATACTGAATCTCGAGTGCCGTACCCTTTACGACAATCTCCTTAATTTCATCATTCTTGATTTGTTCTGCAACCTGCGAAACAGAGAATTCCTCAGGCTTTCCTGTGGTATCGGTAGCGTATGAATAGAGGAACGTGAGTGCAATCAGGAAAAGGACCGTCGAGAGAATATTGTTCCAGAAATTGCCCGGCCCAACCGGCATACGCTCAGGCATTTTAAGCGGGGATTTCTTCTTGTTTTTGGGTTTACTCGTAATAGTTTCAGGGGAAGATATTTCCTTTTCACCCTCTACGGGTGCCGTATTTTTTTGTGATTCGTGATTCTGTGTCATGGTGCCCATTATACATATACTGTGCGTTTTTGCGAGATAATTGCCGTATACACATTTTATATAAACGAGTCCTGTATTGCCCTCTTCACGCGATACGTCTATAGTACAGAGATGCATTTTGCTTCACACAAACGCGTTACCTTTGATTTTGAAATTCTCGAGACCTATGAGGCAGGTGTTTCCTTGCTTGGTACTGAAGTGAAGTCACTCAAAAATGGCCAAGGGAAACTCGATGGCGCACACGTGATTATTCGCGGGGGCGAGGCGTTTCTTGTGGGAGCATCTATTCCTGCCTTTCAACAAATAAACGCCGGCAAAGGGTACGACCCCGAACGCCCCCGCAAACTCCTCCTCAATAAAAAAGAAATTCACATCCTTGACCAAGGGAGTGAGCGACAAGGACTTACTATTGTGCCGGTAAAGTGGTTTGCGGCAGGCCCAAAGTTAAAGCTCCAGATTGCTCTTGCACGCGGAAAGAAAAAACAAGACAAGCGCGAGAGCATTAAAGAGCGTGATGTGAAGCGCGATATTGCACGTGAGTTTAAATATCAATGAGTACAAAAAACGCCGCACGTATGTGCGGCGTTTTTTTGCTGGTACTCTCTACGGCACCGGCGTCACCATGTCTGCTTGAATTTCTGTTTGGGTGAGTGCGCGGTTATAGATACGCATATCATCCACCTTTCCTGCAGAGTATGAGCCGTTCATATAGCCGATACCAAATGCAGTGGTGCCTGATGAGGTTACTGCAGGAATCGTACCGTCAAAGGAAAGTGTCTGCTGTATGCCATCAATGTATCCCTTGAGGCGATTTGCATTCGATGACTGGGTACCATCGAAGACCATCGTCACATAGTGCCAGTTTGTGTCATTTGAGTATGCAGAGCCGGCAGTATAACTACCCGATGGCGATACACCGAAGTCGATGTATCCACTACTCCACAATTCAATCGCAACCGTATCACCACCTGCAGTATTCTGTCGTCCGATTTCTACCTTTGCATTAGCACTATCACGCTTTACCCAGGCAGAAAGGGTGAACTTTGAGATTCCCTGAAGTGGGAGTGTACTACCAAAGTTCACATTATCACTACTACCAAATGTGAGGCCGAGTCCGTTCTTTCCTGCCTCCCATGTGGGGGTACCTACAAGCGTACCGTTGCGTCCATTACCACTTCGGTCGGTGAGTACCGTACCACTTCCCTCATTCATATTATATGCAGCAATGAGTCCTGTTGTCGTTGGTGTAGTAGTAGACACCGGAGTTACCGTGATTACCACATTTTGTGTTGCTGTGTTTCCTCCTGCACCTGAACAATACAACGAATAGGTAGCGGTTGTTGCTGGTGACACTACTGAAGTACCCGAAACTGCTTTCGCACCGGTCCACGCACCACTTGCGGTACAACTGGTGC
>CAZMYZ010000002.1:47587-91509 GCA_964570795.1 uncultured Candidatus Saccharibacteria bacterium | reverse complement strand
GCAGATTGACCGGCAGTGATAGAGGTTGGTGTACCTGAGAAGGTAAGGGTTGGGGTAACAGGAACAACAACTGGTGTCACCGTGATAGTGACGTTCTTGGTTGTTGAGTTGCCACCGGCACCGGTACAGAAGAGTGAGTAGGTAGAAGTACTTGTTGGTGAAACCACGGTGGTACCCGAAACTGCTTTCGCACCGGTCCACGCACCACTTGCGGTACAACTGGTGCTATCAGTACTGCTCCACGTGAGTGTTGCAGATTGACCGGCAGTGATAGAGGTTGGTGTACCTGAGAAGGTAAGGGTTGGGGCTGTAGGGGTTGACGTTGATGTATCTGTTCCTGGTGCACCATATCCAAGTGCTGCATCATCGAGTACAAGTACGGACTCTCCATAGGAAGGTGTCGTGAAATTCTGACTTCCTGTGGTAGCAAACAAACCGATGAGGGTTGCTGTGCCGTTGTCCGGATTGTACCACCATGCACGTGCCTGAGTACCTGAGATTGCACTCATATTTACCGTAAACGTGCGTGCTTCGGGGATGTATACCACAACGGTAGACCCATCACTTGCGCGTGCTGCGGACACATGATCATACTCAGTGATTATTCCGTACCCTGAGGTAACTACCGTATGTGCAAAGTCTGGTTCCAAAAGACTCCAAGGACGTGAATCAATGAGTTTATGGACATGGGTCATGGTAACTGATCCAGGGTAATCAAGAGCGTCTTGCCACGACATCGATACAGGAGTGATAGGGCGTCCCTTAAAGTTCCAAATTGGATTATTTCCAAACATAAAACCGAATGCGCCCGAGAGCATTGGGTGATATGCCTGTGCTCGTTGACAACCGATAGGACCTTCCCCACCCTCATTTTCATACCACCCTTCAATGAAGAAAAATGGCATCGTTGGTGTACGTTCTGCATCGGTTTTGAGATAGGACAAATCATCACATCCTGAATAGGTAGTATTGATATCAATCCACGGTTCATTGGCCGGGTACTGAGTCACTCCCGATTGGTAGCGTCCATTATGGACACTAAAGAGTTGTGGTCCTGCAGTATCTTCAATACCACCCACCAATGCACGTATTTCACCAATCGTACCTGCAGGTGCGCCATCTCCGCCCATCATCCAAATAATATTTTCATATGCACCGTATCGTGTACCGAGGTACCGACCATAGGTGCGCATATTTGTTTCACCGGTCTCCCCCATTTCAAGGCGCCATCCATCACCACCACAACACCCAACATACGCAGGAAAGAGAAGAACGAGCATGTCGCGTGCCTCAATCTCCGCCATCACTTGATCGACAAAAGCAAAGTATGCTTCATTCGTCGTCGACATGTTGTGGGTGTTTGTAAATGGTGAATCACCATTTGCATTGAGTGGTGGATTGTCTGCATATTCGTGTTCCACCAAGTTCACCATAATAGTGTTAAATCCTTTCTCCTTTCGATTGTCGAGATACAAGCGCACTTCAGGAAGGGTCAACTGCGCAATGAGTGACCATGCAGTGTCTCCTTTAATAAAGAAAGGGTTCCCCTGCGCATCAAGCATGTGCTTATTATCAGGCGCAACGGAAAGTGGGAATATACCCGTACCTTGTGGCGCTGGCATTGTCGTTGCATTCACACTTGAGGTGCCTGAGGTATTCCCTGCAGCATCAATAGCCACAACACCAAAGGTGTATGCAGTTGACGCAGTAAGTGCAGAAACCGCATATGACGTACTTGTCACTGTAGTAATGAGTGTGCCGTTTTTGTACACACGATATCCGCTCACACCCACATTGTCGGTAGACGCAGTCCACGCAAGAGAGAGGCTGTTGTGGGTAATATTTGATGCTTCAAAATTTGTCGGAACTGACGGAGGGGTGAGGTCATTAGAAACAGTCACCGCAATAGTTGCCGATGCAGTATTGCCGGCAAGGTCACGCGCTTGTGCGCTCAGAGTATGTACTCCATTCGTTGCAGTACGTGTATTCCAAGAAGCAGTGTACGGTGCAGTAGTATCTTCTACCCCTGTCGCAACACCATCCACAAAAAACTGTACGCCGAGTACTGCCACGTTGTCACTTGCAGAAGCGGTAACATTCACCGTATCCGCCACTGTTGCGTTTGCTACGGGTGCAGTGATACTCACCGTAGGAAGTGTGGTATCAGGTGCAGGAGTTCCCCCTGCACTCGCACTCATATCTGACTGAATCTCTCCAACACTGAGTGCACGATTATATATGCGTACATCATCCATTGCTCCCGACCACGCCTGAAGCAGTGCACCATTAACACCCACACGTACTGGTGTGGTATATGATTTCACATTTCCTGTTGCCGCCTTTGATGCACTGAGTACACCATCGATATAGATACGCATGGTGGTGCCGTCATAGGTACCTGTGACATGCTTCCAGGTGTTCAAAGTGAGTGCGGATGCAGCATTGAGGGTGTGTGTGGTACTACCGAGTCGCAAGTGGAGACGAGGTACTCCCGACACCATCGTGAGTGCATATGCGTAATATGGCGAGGTGTACTTCGTTGCACTTGAAGGCTTCCCTACAATCACGCGTGTCGAAGAGAGTGATGCGGGACGTACCCATGCGGAAAGCGTAATTTGGTTTCCGGTGATATTGAGTGCCGTCGTATGTGGCGTCTGCACATAGTCATTACTCCCGTCAAAACTCAAACCAGCGCCATACTTCCCTGTTGTCCAAAGTGGACCATTCACAAGTGTACCGGTATGTGTACTCCCACTTCGGTCTACTGTTGTTGTTCCTACCCCTTCACTCAGTGGGTACGAAAGAACAATAGAGGTGACGTCGGCAGAAACACTATCTGTTTTTAAAAATACTGCGTACACGCCACAGGCAGTGAGTATACAAAAAGCTGCAATAATCTTGAGTGCGTGTGGAACGTGACTATGAAGTACCTGATGAACCTGCTGCATAAAGTAGTAATAACTATGATGTATAAAATGGGCAACAAAAAAAGAATGTCGGGGGACATTCTCCAAAAATGTGGCACTCGCCACATGTAGAGTATATGTCTCTTCATTCGTGACCACAAGTACCCTACACCCGAAACCGGGTATAATCCAATTTTGACATATTTCTAAAATATTTTATAATATACGTCCCTGAAATACTCTGCCCTTCGCCCTCGAATACTTTTAGAAAACTTTCTAAAAGTATTCGAGGGGGGATGACAGGCTTTGACGGTTTGCCCCGCATGTTCTGTGCAGTGTGAGAGTTGGTCAAAACTCTCTAACATTTGACCAAATGTACGTGCTAAGAAAAGCGTACCAAGTCCTTATGCTAACGCATTCGGATTCGCACCAGCGTTCGCGTAACCATTCGCTCGCTCGTGTGACGTCACCGTATCTTATGTCTAATACGACACGCGTGGTGATATAAACATTAGACTCTAGTCTCTTCCCTCGCCTCCGGCAGAGACCAAATTCTTCGAGGCTCGACTGCTGATGCTTTGGTTTGCTTTCTACATCATCAGTTTAAATTGAAAGGTAAACTACACACTGTAGACGCAGACGTTCGGTCATTCTCGGACGGGAGTTCAATTCTCCCCATCTCCACTCTTACAACAATCCGCCTTTGGGCGGTTTTGTTGTTAGTGGAGATGGTGAGAAGCATACCTGCGTATGCTTCGTGAAATCGAATCGACCGGAGTCATGTTTTCTTTCTTCACAGAAAGAAAACAGACGAGGTGGGCCTGCAAGCACTTAGTACAATTGAGCGTGGCGAAAATTATACTTAGTGACTTGATGGTTAAACACCCCACCATCTCCACCAAAACAAAAAACAGTCCGCACGAGCGGACTGTTTTTGTTTTGAGATAACTACTAAGGTCTTTCAGATATTTCTTTAATTTTTGCAATAGCCTTCGGCCATGTCTCTGTAAAGAAATCGGCAAATTCTTCAGCGACATCGATATCTACAGACACCAGGGTGACACCATCCTTTTCAGTGAAGGTGTAGTTTTCAAACGCGGGAGCAAACTTTTTTGCCATGTCGCTTGTCGTATCTTCGACACCATCTTTCAAAATACCGAGATGCTCGATAGAGATGAACTCATTGAGTCTATTCTCCTTGATATGGGAAACCATACCTCCCTCTTTTCCTGTCTCTGGGTCGAGTCCGATGAAGAGCATCTTGGAGCCTTCGCTCCAATCACCCTCAAAACGTCCACCCTCATTAAAAGTACTTGTCCATTCTCGATAGGTATCCTCACCAAGCATTGTATTCCACACCTTCTCCTTCGGTGCGTTGATGGAAATTGTATAGTGTTGCGTTATCATCGGTCTATTATATCTCGCGCTCAAGTGACGTCAAAACCTCTTCGATACACCCACCGATTCAATTAAATGTTGATTATAATAATTGATCGTCTTGTATTGCCTTTCCATATACCTGCGCTATAGTGCATTTTAGATATTTGCACATTGGAAAGGAATGACCATGGCCACCGGTACCAAAAAAGGGATTCGAAAGAAACCTAAGACGCTATGCGTCCTCGGTGATATTAGGAATAATCTCAAAGATGCATGCGAGGAACTTTTGCTTGTTGCAGCTATCGATTACGTACTTAGCAATGAGGATCAAGATTTACGCGCACTCGTCCGCGACATCAAGCGAACGGTGATGTTGCAAGCATTGCCGTGCGCAACAGTAATTGCAAAGGACCCCACCTTACTGCAACTCATGCATGAGCCACTTTCGCTTGATTACGAATCAGGTGACAATGAGAACAATTCATTCGTTGATACTATTGCGTCACACACTCCCACTCCTGAAGATGCCTCGTCATTTCGTTCTGGTACAAAGTTACTCATTCAATTAATTGATAGTAGCAACCTTCTGCCACGCAACAAGGAAATTCTCTGCCGTTATTATGGCCTAAAGGGTTTTCAAGAAATGACATTCGATGAGCTTGGTCCACTCTTTGACTTATCAAGAGAGCGACCACGACAAATCGTCAATAGCGCTGCTCGTCAACTGCGAGAAAGAGCGATAAAAATGGGACTTACGCTCGATTGTTTTTTAACCCAACCTTGACCACCCTCCGGGGTGGTTTCTTTTATCTAAAATATACCGTGCTTCCATTTTTCTAAAAATATGGTCTACTGTACGCAGATAGAACTTCTCACATCTTGTTTTTACACTGAAAGGATTTTCCATGAAGTCCCTCAAAGACATACGCTCGCACGAGGATATGGCAGTATATTGTCTCGACTTTCTTCGTGATGAAAAAAATGATGGTTCTGATAACCTCATATTTATTGATCTTCTCAATCACGCACTCGCGGCTGGGCATCTAACCCTCGAAAAATTGCCAGGAATCAAAGCAACGCCGTATGAAATGGAAAAACACCGGAAAAATGGGCATCTTGCAATAGCGAGCCATTTCCTTAACATATTGCGCACAGGAAAAAGTACATGCGACGAAGTGCATTTGGATTACGTGCTGTATAATCTCGGAGTAGCAAAAGCAACCCCAACCGATATTGGCACATGTATCGATGAACTCGCGTTATTCGTTCCTCCTACACTCCCGACACATCCTTTAGATACACCCCCCAACTAAAACTAGAGGTTTCTGGGAATCACTAAAAGCCGCGACATGTCGCGGCTTTTTCATACCAATCACAAACATGCTTAACAATGGAAGTTTTTTGCGTATGATGGTATCCGGCAACAGTTCCTATCACCACTCAGAAAGGATTACAAAATGAATCCCTGTGTAAAATCAATTTCTACCTGGCAACGCATGGTATGCCGCGATGCTGCTTTGACACTTTTGGAGCGTATTGGCGACCACAATAGCGCGAATGACAACAATTTCTTTTTTATTCTTGCTGTTGCAAACCTCAAACAAAGTGGGGCTTTGAAAAAACGGGTCGAACTCGTTATCAAAGACTACCTTCCCCACTACAAACCGGGGTGCAAGGTCACTGTTCAACAAATTGTTGACCACCTGTTAAAAACGTCTGATGGGCAGGGTAATACTTTCCTCATTCAGCATCTTCACCAAGAACTCCAGGTAGGTGGACTTACCCTCAAGGATCTCAACATTCCTCGCGGGAAGGAAAAATTCTTCATGCTGAAAGTTGCCTAATGCAGCATCGGGTCGCGAATAGTATTCGCGGCCTGTTTTATTTTTCAAGACACACAAATGAAAACCGGCTCTCATATACAAGCCGGCTTTGAATACTGCTACTCTGTACGGAAAATTGCTTTCCGTTGCTCTTCCATCTCAGCAAAGAGTCGCGTCTGGATTGTGACAAGTCGTTCATTCATGTACCGCTGGATTTGCACGATGGCAAAATTGCGCAAATCCGCAGGGACGTTTTTTTCGTTCTCAATAAAGGCAATAACTAATCCAAAATTATTGCAGATATTTTCCATATCTTTTGGAAGCAATTCCGTTGCAGCATCAATAAAATCATTTCGCGGATTTATTCCATTATTTGGGTTTTTTTGCAGTTCCTCGCTAAACGCGCGGAAAAACTCAAGAAACGTGCCATTGTACTTCAAATCATGATTCAAACTCATCGCACCACCCCACCACATAACAAAGAACGACTCTCGTTATACCACTCGCGGATAAAATAGCAACGTATGAAAATGGCGCGACCTTTGGTCGCGCCGAACATCAGTTTTTCTTTCTTCGCTCAAGATGTTTTCCCATACCACCGATTGATGCGGCAATCTTATGTCGCATCTCACGTTCTTCGGTTATACGCTTTTCTTTCAAGACTTCATCCCGTAATGGCACCATAGCAGTATCAACCATCGAAACGGCGTAACTGAGTCCTCCCTTCATCTGCACAAGCACCATCAGTTTGAGTTCTGGCGATAAGTCCGATGAATTGGTGACATCGATAATAGTGAATGCGAGTTGCGTATATATCCCAGCCAATATCTCTGACGCCTCCCCCACCCCAAACATCCAGAATTCCTGACGGATGCGTTCAGCATCCTCAGGATGTGCTTCGAGTTCTTTCATAAACTTCATGATGACATCGAAAAAATCGGGTACTGTTTTTTCATGTGTCATTTCGTACTCCTCTATACAATTATCTTCCTCCGTTATACCAGTAGTACATAAAATGACAAGTACGAAAAAGCCGGCTCGCGTGCGAGCCGGTGGTGTGCTGTCTAGGACTTGGTTACATGACCGATTCCAGGAGCACTGATAAAGCCTGCCTGCCTCTCGGCACGAAGACGCGAAAGTGAGGGGACGGGTTCCTCCGTGACTACTTCTGCACCAAGATGTACAAGGTAGTCACGAAGAATCTCATGATCACGTGCGATGCGATGAATAATTTCGATCACTTCCGTGACTCGGGCATGTGCAGGCACTTCCCGCCCCTCACGAATTGCGAGCCCACAACCATCGATAAGAGATACCTGCGATTGCGTAAGCAGGTCATGAATATACGGTGCGGCATCGAGCAGAAATTTTGCACGTACACAATCATCACTCAAACTACCCTTTTTCCTCTCATTCGCATACTGTGCAAGTTGCATAAGTGCCCTGAGAGAGTTTGTTGCTATGGACATGACGTCCTCCTGTTGTTGAAAGAACTCGCTTGTTATACAGAATCCACGAAAAAAGAGCAAGGAATATTAGAAAAAAAATGATTGCACCAGCGTAAAAAGAGCATACAATATAGGGAGTAATGTTGATCCATTTAGTATCATAACCACCATATATATGAACGACATCGAAACAACACCGGTACCTGCGACGCCAGAGGTCACACCAGCAGCAGAAACCCCTCAAGACAACACGACACTCATGAGCATCCTTGCCTATATTGGCATTCTCGTGCTCGTGCCGTATTTCACTGCAAAGGAAAATCCTGTCGTGAAATTCCATATTCGCCAAGGACTCGTACTCCTCGTCATTGAAGGGGCGGTATTTGTAGGGGGTGAAATTATGTGGGGACACATACTCTCACCTATTTTTGCAATCATCAATTTGGGTGCGCTCGTTCTCTCAATAATCGGTATCGTGAATGTACTCAATAAGAAACAAGAGGAATTGCCACTCATCGGCAAATACGCCAGACACTTCACCATCTAGTCCATGAGTCTCGAAACCCCTCCCTTCCGAGAATCGGTACCCACCACACTCGAAACTATTGAATCTCCTACCGAGAGAGCGCGGAGTATTGTCTGTGATTTGGAACTTATTGATAAATCCATCAATCCCACCGACTTACGCTTTACCCATATCATCGACACACTCCGTACTGAAGGACTGCTCGATGCAGAGATTGTACGTGTAAAAGAGATTTTTGGTGCGGAACTCGGTGAATTTGGTGAGCGTCTCGAACCAGATGTATGGGAAATGCTCACTATACTCGAACTCTTTGATCCAGAAACTGCAGACCACTGTGTAGACACATACTCAGTTGCAAAAAGTAAAGTAGAAAACACCCTTTTTAATGGTGTTGTACTTGCTGACTGGTTTGCTGAAGAAAAGGTAGACTTGCATACTTTTTATGTCTCCTGTCTTCTTCATGATATTGGCAAGGTAGAAGTGCCACACTCAGTCGTCATCAATAATGTGAGTGATGAGGAGTGTGCATACCTGCTTTTCGAGCATACCGAGGATGTCCTCCTTCCCACACTTCGCACACATCTCAAAGACCCCTATTTTGAACTCCCTGAAAATATTACCTCTGAAAAAGAGTTGCTTACCTTCCTTCACGATACACTTCATATCCGTCCCCAAGCAATCGCACCGGTACGACTTCTCTTGGGAGACATGAGTGCTGAAGCAGCAGATGAAGTAGAGAAACAACTCTCCCATGTGGGCTGTTCTCTTGACGACACCCTTCTGCATATCATGCGTACCCATGATGGATATTCAAAAGAAATTCTCTTGGGTACTGGACGTGAAGTGGAGGCAGTACTTGCGGGCTCTCATCACTTCAATAGAGAAGGTTCGTACAATATTACCGTTGGCACACTCCGTGTGAGTGTCGACTTGGCCGATATCATTCATCTTGCCGATGTACAAAATGCACTCCTCAGTATGCGTCACTACAAAACCGAAAATACACCACTCCAAACACTTAAAGTACTTGCCATTCATGCAAAACAAGGAGCCGTCGATAGTTATATTTCCTATCTTTGGATTGCTGATACACTCCATCAAATGAAAGATTCATTTGATATGAGTGACGAGGAGGAGAAAGCCCGCTATGAATACATAACGACATTCCTTGATACACAAAAGAAAACACACTTGGCCTATCCTGATTGGAAAAATGGACTGGAAGACAAAGCATAACGTTACAAAAGGCAAAAGCCGCTCGGTCGCACAGCGACCGGGCGGCTTTTGCCTTTTGTGACAAAGTATGGTCTAATGCACTCCGGACTGAAGTTCACTCAAAATTGTATGGCTACCTATAGGAGGGACACGCCATGATGCATACTTGTTTATCAGGGAACACAAAAATACGCTGTGTTCCAGAATATGGTGGAATGAAATGTGCATACCCCTTTATTGGCATTACCAATACAGAGGGAGAGGCGCGAGTCGTTCTTGCACTCCATGTAATAGGAAGCACGAAAGAGCCATTCTATAGTTCTCGTGGCCAGTACAACCCAATCACTGTCTGGCGAGCGATGCAACTATTCGAGATGACCAAAACCTCTGGTGAACACGCACTTGCGGCATGCTGGTCACTCTTTCATCCTGATGCACGTACTGTGTTTGAGGATGCATGCATCACAGAACTTGCACACCAATTTCACGGAGAAGAAGGGTTACGGCGGATGTACGACGAGATCATGGAGTCCTCTCCATCCCTCGACAATCTCGATATGCTCTTATCACGTATCTTTGAGATAGGTATCTACATCGATATCGGCGCTGTCTGCCGCGAAATGTCGAGAAAAGGTCTCAACCTCAATAGGCCTATCATCCATAAAATACTTGACTCCAATCCACCGAAACCACCTCCCGATGCACGGCTCGGTGTAGGAAAAATGCTCGCATATTTTCTCGGTATTCGGTTTTGAATGTACTCTCGCTTATACGGCACCATCCCTGGTGCCGTTTTTGTTTCTCTGTACTTATTAGAAAAATATTGTATAGTCATTCCCAGCACTGAGTTCTTCTCAGATTCTTTTTGACACACCCTATTGGAGGAACACTCTATGAAGTACGGGAAACGTATCCTTTTTGGAGAAGTGCATCCATATCAGGTCTTTGACGAAGACGGAGGAAGCACACTGAAGCGCCTGCAACCGTATGTAGGTATTTGTGGCAAAAGTCCAAATGCGGTGCTTGGTATCGGTTTTCAGATTCATATCAATACTAAACCCGACATGTTTTGGGGAGTGCAGCACGAGCAGTATTGTCTCATCCAAACTTGGCGGGCAATGCAGTTACTTGGTCGAGTTCGATGTATTGATGATCAAGGAAAAGCCCTTGCCGCAAGTCTTTCGCTCTTTGATAGGAAGCGCACACCAAATACTCTGGACATTGAGTACGTGCGTGAACTTGCGCGTCATTTCAACGGTATGCATTACCTCTCAACTGCGATCACTGAAATTTCACAAAGTTTGCCGGAGGAAGATGATCTCGACACCCTCATCGCATACGCTCGTGAATATCACATCCCTATCGATGTCGACGAACTCAAGGGTGAGTTGCGCTTGCATGGACGAACCATTGATACTGCAGTAATTCATGCACTCATGTTGGAATGCGAAACTCATCGAGCAAAGCGCAAAAAAACGTTTTGGGAGATTTTTGTAGATGCACTTGCGTTGCACGTATGACCTGCAGGGAACACAGAAAGCGCCGAAGAAATTCGGCGCTTTTTTATATTGTTATCTATCTTATTTCGCGAGTTTCTCTTTCACCTTTTGTGCGATAGCACTCAAGGTGATATTGGTCTTTACAATATAGTCATCCCCCCCTGCTGCAATAATCTCAGCAACCTTTTCCAAGTCATCAAGTGCAGTAAGTACAATTACTTTTACATTCTTTCCCCATGCATCGGCGCGAAGTTCTTTAAGAACAGTCACGCCATCCTTTTTTGGCATAAGCACATCAAGGAGAATGATGTCTGGCTTTTTCTCAAATGCGATTTTAATTCCCTCTTCTCCATCAGGTGCGGTGTACACAGTAAAATCTTCATAACTAAATACGGTCTTCAGGGCTTCACGAAGGTCGGCTTCATCTTCGACAATCAGAATGCTTTTTGATGCTATTTCCATAGTATTAATTTAAGTATACTACATATAATTGTACGCTAATCCCCTATGTGGGCAATACCACCGTAAACGTAGTCCCCACGCCCTGTTTTGACTCAAAAGTAATGGTGCCACCCAAAATACGTATAGCCTCTTTCACAATATAAAGTCCCAATCCCGTTCCATCTGGCTCATGCCCAAGAGCATTTGACGCACGAAAAAGTTTGGAAAAAATCATCTCCTGGTCTTCTTCGGGAATACCGATACCGGTGTCAGCAATTGCAATCGTGAGCGTATTCGCATCCAGAAATGCATATGCACGAACTTTTCCTCCTGATGACGTATATTTGATTGCATTTCCAAGAATATTGCTCACCGCCATATTGAGGAGATGTGAATCTGATGAAAAAGTACCGAACGCTTCTCCCCAATTTGTCTCAATTTCTACACCACGCGTCGCAGCATACGCACGATACTCATCCACCACCATCCCAAAGAATTGGGTGAGATCGAAAGTACTTCTCTGTATTACAAGTGTACCCAATTCCAATTTTGATACATTAAGAAAATCATCTACCAAGGCTTGCATACGCTCAAGCCCGTGGGAGATTTTGTGTACGTATGATTGCTGCAATTCAGTGAGTTGGGTGTCGGTAGCAGTGGCGAGGAGTTCCAGATTCCAACGCATCGCGGAGACCGGTGTACGCAACTGGTGTGAAGCGAGTGAAACGAATTCAGTTTTTGCTTTATCAACTTGTTTTTGCTTGGTGATGTCTACCAGCGTCATAAGACCTTTCATGTCATTGTTCGCATCTTTAAATGAAAAAAGCGAAAGCATGACCCAATGTACCTTTCCCTCGGCTTCACGTATTCGTGCTTCGATATCATTTACAAAACGCCCTTGCTTAAAATACTCAGGAACAAGTGCTATCTTCTGTTCATCGTCACCCTCTATCAAAGAAAAAACGTCAACACCCTCGAATTTTTGCATTTCCACACTAAAGAGCCGTGCTGCAGAAAAATTGACTGATTCAATAATTCCCTTCTCATCAATAAGAAGATAGGGTACCGGGCTATTACGATACAATTCTGAAAAGAGTTCGCGCGAATACACAAGCATATCGCTTGTAATCCCCCGCGCAATAGAATGCGCACTCGCATAAATGCGCAGTGATTGGTAGACAGCAACCGTAATGAGTGCAATAGAAAAAAGTGCTGCCCCCACAAAGAGTGTCGGGAAAAGTGCTGTTGGAATGGTGATATATTTCCATGCTGCAAAACCCATTCCCACCAGACACACACAAACCAGACCCGATGTCATTAATGCAGAGGTGGTTGAGTACTCTGTACGCATATCACTATCATAACAGGTCACCTCTACCTATTTAGTCACATATCAAGACATGCGTAGTATATATACTCTGCTATACTCTCTCAGTATGAAAAAAACTCAGTCATCAGTAGTCGTTAAACGTTCGAGTGCCGGACTTGGGCTTTTTGCCAACACCACTTTTAAACGTGGTGATTTTATTATTGAATATACCGGTGAAGCAATCACTCACGAAGAATCAGACCGCCGTGGTGGAAAATATTTGTTTATACTTTCCGACTCTATCGTACTCGATGGCAAGGGTCGCGAAAATACTGCGCGCTACATCAACCACTCATGCAAACCAAACGCAGAAGCGGAGACTGATGAGGATGAAGGCAAGATTCGTATCTCCGCAAAAAAGACCATCCTCCCGGGAGAAGAAATAACCTATGATTATGGAAAAGATTACGTATCGGCATATATCAAGCCACACGGCTGTCGATGCCGCACCTGCAAAAAGAAAGTTTAAAATACCGCTGCTATACGCGCTATTTCGGCAATTTCCTCAGTGTGTATCACCTGAATAATGGCAGCGCTTTTTGGTGTACTTACGACACCTGGTCTGCCACTTTGTGCATCGTTCAATTTTTCATCAAGAACCAATCCGAGATATGTAAATCGTTCGGTAATCAATGAGCGCACCAGTGGGTTACGCTCTGGTGCAGTGCCAGTGAGTGCAAGCATATCAATTCCTCCAAGGACTGCGGTGGCGGCGCCAATGGCTTTTCGAATCCCTTCCATATACATTGCTACTGCAATGAGCGCATCGGGGTCTTTTTTTATATATCTATCGAGTGCAACACGAAGGTCATTGTTTCCAAGCATTCCCCGCAGGCCACCCATCTGACTCACCGCGAGTTCTGTTTTTTCAAGATTGTTGCCGTATTGTTTGAAGAGATATATAAGTGCCGCAGGATCCACCTCTCCCGCACGTGTACCCATCATGAGGCCACTTGTCGGTGCAAAGCCCATCGTGGTCTCCACACTCTTTCCTTCTTTCACTGCAGTAACACTCATGCCACTCCCTATGTGGCATACCACCATACGTGCGGGTATGCGACCTTCATTTTGTGAAGCAACTTTGCGCACCACTGATGCAACAGAAAGTCCGTGATACCCAAAACGATACAAATCAAATGCAATGGAATCTTTTTTCGGGATACTATACTGGCGTGCATGTTGGGGCATGGTGGCATGGAATGCACTATCGGATACCCCCACCAAACGAGCGCCGGGAAGTGCTTCACGAATACGCGCAATTTCAGAAAGTTCATGGGGAATATGGAGTGGTGCTGCCTCAACAAGAGCACTCAATCGGCGCACATACCCGCTATCAATAAGTCTATGTGTAGTGAAAAAAGTTCCCGGTGCTACAATACGAATACCCACACGAGTAATATCGCTTATCTGCGTAAGTACTCCACCCACAATAGCGAGTTTGAGTGCCTCATGAAGTCCTTCATCAAACTGGGCTCCTGTGGCATCTTCGCAGATTTGACGAGTACCATTTATTTCAACACATCGTCCAAACCCCTCCCCCATACGTTCGAAGAGTGCCGAAAAAACTTCACGCCCCTCGCGGTACAGCGCGTATTTTTTTGATGAACTCCCTGGATTTACGACGAGCGTGGTGTCCATACCCAATTTGTTATATCTTCAGGGTCGTTACCGTATTCAATAGCGAATGCACGATGTGCGGTGAGTTTCTCCTCGTACTTTGCAAGCAACTCCTCGCGTTGGTGAACAGTAATAAGCCCCTCTTCTTCAGCAACTTCAAATGCTTTCATGGCAAGATGATAGCGGTCGGTCTTGTTACGTACAAACATGTCAAATGGTGTCGTGGTAGAACCATGTTCCTCATAACCATGGACAGTGAATCGCTTTGGCTCTGCACCGTAGTCAAAGAGAATTTGTTTGATAGTTTGTGGGTAGCCGTGGAAATTAATGACCACATGCTTATCGTTGGTAAAGTAATAGTCCATGTCGTGCGGTACTACCCGTGAAGTAGTATTACCCAGTCCGTTTGCGGAAAGTGATACTATGTTCACAAAACGCATACGCATTTCAGGAATCTCCTCGCGCACAATAGTGATGGCAGCGAGTGTTTCTTTGGTGAGATAGTCCCCTGCTGCTGCAAAGACAATGTGCGGTTCCTTATCACTCGCAAAGTGCCAGATAGAGATACCCTCTTCAACGTCATGCGTCGCCTCATCGAGGGTACGCCAACATGGTACCGGGCGCTTTTCGAGCACCAAGATATTCATTTCATTTTTTGAGCCCAATGAACGTTCCATTACTTTGAGCGCAGTATTCATGTCTGAAGGAAAATACACATTCACAAAGTGTCCTTGGCGCTGCAACATATCATCGATAAAGCCCGGGTTTTGGTGTGAGAAGCCGTTGTGCTCCTGACGCCACGCGCCCGAAGTGAGAATGTAGTTTAAGGATGGTACATCACCTCGCCATGGAATCTTGCGTGCAATACTGAGAAACTTTGCATACTGGTCGGCCATGCTTGCCACAATCTGCATAAAGGCTTCGTATGAGGCGAAGATGGCATGACGGCCGGTAAGAATGTACCCCTGCATAAGTCCCTGGAGACTATGCTCAGAAAGCATTTCAATCACACGTCCATCACGTGCCATGTCGCGATCCCATTCGCGGATAGGGAGCATGAACGAGCGTTTTGTTACCTCAAAGACTGCGTCAATTTTATTGGAGTAGGTTTCATCAGGAGAAAAGATACGCATGTTTTTTGCTCCTTCATTTTGAGCAATTACGTCACGTACATACTTCCCAATTGCTTGCATACTACTCTCTTCTCCGCACGCACCGCCGTCAGGGCGGGCGGTGTGTGCATTCGCATACTGTGCAACATCGGGAAGTACGAGTGGCTTATATGAAGGTGCGCCGCCCATGGTGTGTGGATTATCACCCATGCGACGATGCTCAGAAGGAATAAGTCCTGTGATATCGGCATGGAATTGTTTTCCATCAAAGAGTTCATGGAAACGATATGAACGAAGCCATCCTTCGAGTGCAGCGAGTTCTTCCGCATCGATACGTGCATTCTCAAGAATCACCTGGTGTGAGAGACAATTGTCTTCGAGGCGCTTGCCGTGCATCTCATGGACACTTCCCCACCCTTTTGGTGAACGAAGAATAATCATGGGGAATCGTGGTGGCTCTTCTATCGCACCATCACGTGCTCTCGCCTGAATGCCGCGAATATGCTCAATAGCCATATCGACAACGGAAATCATACGTTCATGCACATCCCCCTCCTGATAGGCATCCACAATATGTGGTTCGTAGCCATACCCGCGGAATAGTGTAACCAAATCCTCATCACTCATACGACCGAGGATAGTAGGGCCTGAAATCTTATAGCCATTGAGGTGGAGAATGGGTAGCACCGCACCACTGGTAGCAGGATTGATGAATTTATTGAGGTGCCACGCAGTAGCAGTGGGACCAGTCTCTGCCTCCCCATCTCCCACAAGACAGGTCACAATGAGATCGGGATTGTCGAGTACGGCACCATACGAAGTTGAAAGCGCGTATCCCAATTCTCCACCCTCAAGAATTACTCCCGGTGCACCAGGGTTGCTATGGCTTGGGAAGCCGTATGGCCAACTAAATTGCTTCGCCATGTAGTTGATACCGTCGCGATTGCGTGGTACTTCGGGATAGTACTTTGAGAGTGTACCCTCCAAAAAGAGATTGGCTTGTACTGCAGGAAAACCGTGTCCGGGACCGAGCACAAACATCATATTGAGGTCATGTGCTTTAATCGCACGATTCATATGTGCGTAGACAAAGTTGATGCCCGGACAGGTACCCCAATGGCCAAGGAGGCGCTCCTTCACATGCTCAGGACGGAGGGGTTCTTCGAGTAAAAAATTATCTTTTAAATAAATCTGCGCTGCAGAAATATAATTTGCTGCACGCAAAAAATTCTCAATGTGGGTATGCATATACGTGCATTATACCTTACACACATATAGAGATATGTGTGTAATCCACGTTTGTACTACAAAGAAGATTCTTCTGTTGTTGGGGGGAGAGATTCTTCTGTTGTTGTTTCTGCTTCTGTTGCTGATTCTTCTGAAGCGATCATCTCGGGAGTAGTACTTCCCACTGCATCAGTCGTAGTGCCTTGAACCTCTTCAACAACCGGCGGTTGCTCTGGAGGAGTCCCCTGCGGTACGAGGCCACCATTTGGTAAATTTTGTAATGCAGGATTCGCTACATTCACCTGTTCACCACCACCATTCTCAGCATGCAGTTGATTCGCCTCAGTAATGGTTGCAGGCACATTAATCTCCCCACTATCGGAACGCCCAATCATCACTGCACCGATAAATACCAAAACCCCCATCCCGATAAGTCCCGCAATGAATGCAGGAGTAAGTGCACGTTCTGCGCGAACAGATGCTTCTTCTGTAGATTTTTTAGAGACACGAGGCATAGCAATATATGTACATTAGTATAACACTATATCAAACCTCGCAAAGCACAGACGCCCGCATATACACATGTATATATGATACAATTTCTCCTATGAAAGCCATTTTTATTGCACTTGCACTCTTTATTGGACTGTATTGGCTCAATGCGCTCCTCACTCCCTAGGGATGTTGCGTATTGTGGTGGTTTGTGGTACATTTTTAGTCATCCGAGAGAGCAGATGCTCTCTTTGTTTTTATAACCTTGAAAGCAGATTCCGTACGTATTAACCAATCAATTAGAGCGAAGGAGCTTCGTGTAATTGGTGCGAATGGCGAAAATCTTGGTGTACTCCCTACACCAGAGGCGCTAAGAGCAGCAGTTGAAGCAAATCTCGACCTTATTGAAATATCCCCAAACGCGCAACCCCCTGTTGCGAAAATAATGGATTATGGAAAATACCAATACGAAATCAACAAAAAAGCAAAGGAAGTGAAAGCAAAATCGCACGTTACCGAAACCAAATGTGTGCAGGTAAAGATTGGGACTGGAGACAACGACCTCAATTTGAAGGCAAAACGCGCCGCGGAATGGCTTCAGGAAGGACATCGGGTCAAAGTTGACCTTTTTCTCTGGGGACGCTACAAATACATGGAAGAAGGATTCCTTAAGGAACGTCTCGAACGGTTCTTGAAAATCATTCCAACTGAGTATAAAATAGCCGACGAAATGAAGAAAAGTCCCAAAGGCTTTACGACCACACTTGAACGAGTTGCAAAGCAGAAGAGTACCTAGCGCGATACCACTGATTAGAGAAATATTTATGATAAAAACAAACAAATCGTACACAAAGCGAATCAAGGTTACCAAGAGTGGTAAACTCATCGCACGTAAGCCGGGACGCAACCACTTCAACGCGAAGCAATCAGGTCGCACACGTCAAGAGCGTCGTCGTACACAAGAACTCACTCTGACAGCACGCGCAAAGAATCGTTTTCTCGCAAACGCATAACATCACTTAACGAACTAGTAATTTCATTATATGTCACGAGTAAAAGGAGGGGTAATGGCGAACAAGCGCCGTAAAAAAATCCTCGCACAAACAAAAGGATACATTTTTGGCCGATCAACAAAGACTGCACAGGCTATCGAAGCAATCCATCACGCACACCTTCACTCATTCGCACACCGCAAGGACAAGAAGAATGATTTCCGTCGCATGTGGACTACACGACTCAGTGCAGGCCTACGAGCAGCAGGACTCAAGTACAGCGTCTTTATGAAGACCTTGAAGGACAAGAACATCCTTCTCAATCGTAAGATGCTTGCACAAATTGCTGACCAACGTCCAGAGACATTCGAGCGATTCCTCGCTAAGACTCGCTAAATCGTAAAACCGCCGCCCCGAAAGGGGCGGCGGTTTTACGATTTTTAAAAATCTATCTCAACCGTCTCATGTTCCGCGGGAGCAACCGCATTCACATCGAGATAATCCCGAAGTCGCTGTACTAAAAAGAGTGACGCGCGTTCCTCTCCCATTGTCACAAAGACCTGCTTTACCTTTCCACCTCCCTGCTCCACAAAATGTACAAGTTGGTCTCTGTCAGCATGCCCCGAGTATCCGCGTATACGCGCTATTTTTGCACGCACTTTTACCTCCGTATCAAGGATGCGTACTTTCTTTGCACCATCGTTAAGCAAACGGCCAATACTGCCGACTGCTTGGTAGCCTACTAAAAGCAATGTGGTTTTTGGGTCTTCGAGATAGGTACGCTCATGCTCTTGAATACGTCCACCATGACTCATGCCTGACCCTGCAATAATAATCTTTGCGCCGTGCTCATACCCAATCTTTGCAGAATCTTTCATTGTGTGAGTAAAGGAAAGTCTTGGGAAATCAAAAATGTCATCCCCCTCACTAATTTGCGTCTGTACCTCTTCTTTGAGATACCCAGTATACCCGCGATAAATCTCGGTGACTGCAATAGCAAGCGGTGAATCAAGAAACACAGGAATGGGCTTTAATCCTTCATTCTCAAAGAGATTGTTTATTTCAAAAAGCATCCCTTGAGTACGCTCAAGTGAGAACGCGGGTATGATAAGTGTACCGCCTTTATGGGTTGTATCTTCGATGTACATGCGAAGGAGGTCGGTACGCTCCTTCACCTCCTCATGCGAGCGATCACCATACACACTCTCCATAAGGAGATAGTCGTAGTCAGGGACAATTTCAGGAGGATTAAGGAGTGGCTGCGGAATATTACCAATATCACCGGTACAAAGAAACTTCTTTCCATTGCGCTCCAAAGTAATCATTGCAGAGCCCAAAATATGCCCAGCATCGGTGAAGGTGACACTCACCTCATCAGGTATCGTGAAAGTATCGTGATATGCATACGTTTTCCAAAGCGAGAGTGCCTGCTCGATATCCTGGCGCTCAAATACACGCGGTGTGCCGTATTTTTCCTCCTCAAACAACATAACCTTGTATGCATCTTGAAGCATTACCGCAGCCAAATCGCGTGTGGGCGGCGTTGAGTAAATCACTCCTTTGAAACCATCACGAACAAGTTTGGGAATACGGCCAATATGGTCTGCGTGTGCGTGCGTGACTAAAAGCACATCCACGGTACTGGGGTCGTATGCAAAAGGATCCGCGTTTTTCGCGGATGCAAATCTATCGCCTTGGACCAACCCACAATCCACTAAAAATCGTACACTTCCTGTATCAAAAAGAAAATTTGCTCCTGTTACATTGCCTGTACCGCCATGAAAACTAATTTTTGTCATACATGTAAATACTTACTACTCTTCACCATACCATACCCCACTGCCCCACCAAGAATATCCATACACATGTCGAGTATTATGTCGGAAATAAGGTTTGTCTCAAGGTGATATAGTCCTACACTGTACTCAAACAATTCCCAACAGATACCTATACTGAGCACGAGAACCATGTAGAGCAAAAATGAACTATGCTTTTCAATGTATTGGATACGAAAGAACGGCAAAATAGCAATACCAAGCGCACACACCACTCCACCAAGAAAGTGCATGGGAATATCAAACCAGAGATACTTCCAATACAAGAAAAACTCTGTTGCCGCAATATGCACGAGCGCAAGTGTAGTCGCTGCAGAAAAGAAAAGAGTAAATAAAAATCCCATACGATAATCGTACCACACTGTGCATACACTAAAAAAACGCACCTCGGTGCGTTTTTTAGGGAACTACGGGGCATGTCCCTGAATTGACTTCAGGTGGGCGCCCTTTCCAAGCACTTTTGAAATTTCGTCGCGTCGAAGTCTCATCTGTACTTGTGACTACAGGCAGCCCTTTCTATAGGCTTAAGCAGAAACATGCGTATCCGTAGTTCCATTCATAGTATAGCAGAAACCGCCGCCCCTTCGGGGCGGCGGTTTCATTCCATATGTGTACAACTCTTATTCCTGAGTACCGTCGAAGTTTACGTCGTACATGATACGCTCCTGTGCCGTCACATATTGCATGATTTCCTCCTCGGTAAACCAAACCTTAATCTCACGTTCTGCCTCCTCTGGCGATTCTGAACAATGGATGAGGTTTCGTACTGCACGATTCTCAAATGATGAATGTGCATATGAATCTACAGTGTAATCTCCACGAATAGTCCCCACATCTGAGGTAGATGGCTCGGTAGTCCCCACGAGCTTTGTTACTACCGCCACCGCTTGATTACCCTCGAGAATCATTGCTACCACGGGAGCTGCGGTCATGTAGGTGACGATGGTGTCAATAATAGCGCGACCGTACGCCATTGCATCCTTTTCTACCGGAAGTCCCTGTGCTTTCAAATCTTCGATAATACGATTTCCTTTCTTCAAAAACCACGCCTCATCCTTGTTGTAGTGGACCATGAGTTTATCGCTTGCGGGCACAAACATCTTCATAGCCACAAATTTGAGGCCTGTACGCTCAAAACGGCTAATAACCTCGCCAATAAGCGACCGCTGTACGGTATCAGGCTTCAAAATGACAAAAGTACGCTCCTGGTGTGGTTTTCTATCCATATAGTGTAATTAGTTATTCAAAATATCTCGTGAGTATACCGTACTATAGCCGTAATTCAAGGTTTCATGGGGTAGAAAAATACCCGCACATTAGCGCGGGTATTTCATGCATATTCCTATTTCTCCAGATCAACTACATGACCACGAGTACATACAAAGCGACCGATGGGGTGTTGTTCAACCAAAGCGCCCAAAGCGTCATAGTATGCATCTTCTTCCTCATCTGCTTTTTTGTGAGCCTTTGCTGCCTCAGCATCACGCTGTGGTGCACCTCTCAAATATTCCTCGACCGACATAGGCATGGTTTTTCTCCAATCAAATGATTCAAGGGTACTTCTGAATACATGATAGCAGAAAAAATGAGTAATACTATAAAACCCCACACTGAGGACAGAAATCCTCAGTGTGGGTTTTCACACTTTAATTCTACAACTTTGTCATAATCTCGGGGCCATTTTCGGTGATAGCCACCGTATGCTCAAAGTGTGCGCTGCGTGAGCCGTCTACCGAAAAGACACTGTACCCGTCACCCTCATCGTCGAAAATCACCTCTTTGCTTCCAATATTCACAATGGGCTCAATCGCAAAGACATTTCCCACCTTGATGAGTGGCCCTTTCCCCGCTTTTCCAAAATTGGGAATCTGCGGTTCCTCATGGACTGCATGCCCTACCCCATGCCCACAGAGTGCCTCCACAACACTGAATCCACGCGAATGGACAAAAGCCTCAATAGCATGACTAATGTCTCCGATATGATTCCCTGGCTGTGCTTGCTTGATACCGAGCATAAGGGCCTCTTGTGTCGTATTGATGAGTTTCATTGATTCTGCATCCGTCTTCCCTACAGGAATAGTAATGCCCGAATCAACTATCATTCCTTGATACCCTATTGTCATATCAAGATTGATGATATCGCCCTCATCGAGAATCTCGTCGGCGCGTGGCACGCCATGCTGTACAGTGTTATTGACCGACGTACAGAGTGCTGCTGGGTATGGATCCATCGCAAAGGTCGGGTGGTAGCCAAGAAGCACCGGCTCAGCACCATAATCCTCGGCGAGTTTAAGAGCGTAGTCATTGATGTCTTCGGTCGAAATACCCGGCTTCACGTATGCAGCAAGTTCCTTGAGGATTTTGGCGAGCACCTTCCCTCCCGCACGGAGTCGCTCTATTTCTTCTGGAGTTTTAATGAGTGCCATATCTATGCGAGTGAAAGTGCTTGTAATATTTGTGTATGTACACCAAGGATGGTGTCAGTACCATCGCAGTCAATAACCGACGTATGCGGACGCTTCCGGTAATAATCAAGCACAGGAAGTGTTTCCTCACGATACCATGTGAGTCGAGCCTCAATAGATGCATCAGTATCGTCTTGACGTGCACGCTTCATCATACGCTCACGCACCACTGCCTCATCTGTTACTAAATCAATCACGATCAAGTGGTCGCGACGATAGAAGGAGAGTGCACTCTCGAGTACTTCTGCTTCATGAATAGTGCGCGGAAATCCATCGATAAGAAGATGGGCTTCTGGATCAAGATGCTGATGGAATGCATCACTCCACAGCATCACGGAAAGGAAGAGTGGTTGGAGTACACCAGTATCAAGGGTTTCATGTACCTTTTTCTCCGTGTATCCTTCTCCTTTCATGGCAAGTGCACGAAACCTGCGTCCCGTCTGCACATCAATAACTCTATGTGCAGGATCATGTGCCTTCAGGAACTTTGTAAGCATCTCAATCTGTGTTCCTTTTCCGCTTCCCTGCGGCCCAATAAAAATAATAGTATGTGTTTGCATTAAAAGTCCAAATTAGTGGTATAGCGCCTGTACGTATAGAGTCTACCCA
The DNA here is from genome assembly GCA_964570795.1 of uncultured Candidatus Saccharibacteria bacterium. Lineage (GTDB taxonomy): Bacteria > Patescibacteriota > Minisyncoccia > Phycocordibacterales > UBA918 > Damh-18. Next base: position 68,553 of record CAZMYZ010000002.1, on the reverse strand, counting down.
AGACTACAAAAAACACAACCCATATACGAATAATTCTGTATCTCACTAAAGTGTGGTATCGTACCAATCATGAAAAAGCATATCATCACTCTCGGCGGACTTCCGGGAAGCGGCAAATCTACCGTGAAGCGTCTGCTTGCCGAAAAACTCGGCTATGCCACCTTTTCGACTGGCGACTTTGTTCGCGATATGGCACATGAACGCAATCTCACTCTTGAGGAATTTAACGAACTTGTGAAGCACGACAAAACACTTGACCTCCTCATTGATGAACGATTGGAGCGTATCGAGGCGGATGAAAATTTCTATATCATTGACTCGCATCTTGCATTCCACTTTGTGCCAAGTGCCTTTTCGGTGTTTCTCTCCATATCTCCGGAATTATCAGCACAGCGTATTTTTAAAGACGCAGCCTCCCCTACCCGCATCAAAAGCGGTGATGTCATGACTTCCCTTGATGAAGCATATGTGCGTACACAAAAGCGTATTCAAAATCACATCGAACGCTATGCCGAACACTATGGCATTAATCCCTATGACGAAACGCAGTATCGCTTGATTATTGATACCGAAACACGCACACCCGATGTTGTCGCAGACATCGTGCATGATGAATATCAAAATTGGCTCACTACATAATTTTTGCAGATAAAAACACATAGTGTACACTAGATGTATGGAACGTCAGCACATTATCACACTGACCGGAAAGCCCGGGAGTGGAAAATCATCAACTGCAGATCGTGTCGCAGAAATGCTCGGATATACACGATACTCCTCGGGTGAATATGTGCGTACTATTACCCAAAAACACAAAATCACACTCAGTGATTTTAATACTCGCGCTGAATCACATCCTGAAATGGATCAACAAATTGATATTGCGCTGCGCAAACTTCGTGACCAAAGTGATATCGTCATCGATGCACGTCTTGGATTTTATTGGATTCCTGAATCATTTAAAGTCTTCCTTGACCTTAATAGCGATGTAGCAATCGCACGTATTTTCAAAGATGCCAATTTCAACACCCATCGCAGTGGCGCTGGTGAGGGAGGCGAAGCAATGAGCGATGTAGCCGACCAAGTAGAGGAGCGTATGCGCAGTGAGCGACTTCGTTTTAAAAAACTCTATGGTATCAACCCCTATAGTATTGAACACTTTGATTTGGTTATTGACACCGCTCAGCACAGCCCACAGACCGTAGCACTTACTATTTTTGACACCTACAAGCGCTGGCTGAAGTCTTCAAGTTGGAAACAGGTAATCAGTAGAGTGCCGCTTGGATTCTCGTTTAAACACTAACTTCTCCAAATAACACAAAACTCCGCGGCGTTGCCGCGGAGTTTTGTGTTATTTTTTATCCTACGTCTCGTATGCCTTCGGCACTACTTCTACGGTTACCGTATCGCTACCCGAAGGACAGGAGAGCGTGTATGTTGTGCGTGCAGTTATCGTTATCTGCTCTGAGCCTGTATTTACATTTCCACCATCAGTGGCAAGAACGTCTCCAGGAAGAGTACCTCCGGTAAGAGTACAGAGTGTTTCATCACCATTATTAGTGTCCCATGTGAGGTCTGCTGGTTGATTTGGGTTAACGAGGATATCTGAGACTGAAATATCAGGGAGACCAACAGTACCCACCACATCAACAACAATTGGGTCAACGAGAATGATACTTTCACACGAAAGTATATATGTGGTGTCATCGCTCAGTGTACCGGTAGAGACATTGGTGCCATTTGCTCCTGTGCCAATCACCACTCCTGTGTCAGTTACAACACTACAATCGAGATCCTCGGTATTTTCAGTTGTCCAGGTAACTGTTCCTGATTCCCCTAAAGCAATACTGTTTGGATTCACGGTGAGATCACCATTTATAACATGGATAGTTCTCCATGTTGTTCCAGGAATAGCAGGATTCCATGAGTAGTTGTTATAACCATCAGATTCTGAGACTACATCAGTAACATCGACATCAAAACGAACTTGATGGTCTCCTACCGGCAAATCACTTACAGGAACGGAGAACTGCTTAGACTGGCTTGGAGCGAAAATACCCAAAGGGGTAGTATCGTTAGGTACCGCAACATACGTATCGTAATTGTCATACCACGGCTCATCACTGTCTCGATAATTATCACTATTGATATCAATTTCTATTCCTGCCCACCCTCCTTGTTGTATACTATTTGCTGCAGTATTTACAGCAGTAACATCGAACGAGATTTGATTCCCAACTTTATATACACCGCCCTCTACTGGCGTTTGCATGAGTGCGTATAAATCCGGATCAACATATGGATCGCACGTAAGGGTAAAGGCACCACCAAGTTGTTGTGGTGATGGTCCTCCACCTACTCCGACTGCATATGCAGTAATAGTCCGTGTTACACCGTCAGTTAAGTCATACTCGGGGATATCCGAGGTAAAACGATGCCAATCGGTACCCCCACACTGAGCCGCTATAGCTGACTCGTCGTAATCGATATTCGCCCGCGTTTCACCAAGATACGTGCTATTTTGGTCGTAAAACTCGACCCATAATTGTTTCCCGTAATCGCTTGGGTCACAGGTCCACCCTGACAAGACCCAGCAATTTGCAGTCCCTAAAACACCTATAGGTGCCCCTGCAACTGGGGGAACCGGGGTGCCACTCACTACAGTAATGGTAATTGGTTCTTGTCGACAACCACTAAGAGTTGCGTCTATGTTGGTATAACATGCGTCCACTAAAATTGTATATTCTCCTGGGGTTATTGGTGCAGTTAACGTGCCTACTCCGTATATCCATGTTTGTTGAAAGCCAGCCAAAGCATCTGACACAAGGGACGTTGAATTTGCATTAAGTGTTGCTGAAACAGTAGTATGGGGGTCAAAATTTTGACACACCTCTCCAAATACTGTTGCACTCAAATTAATGGTTTCACCGGCAGTGTATGTTGTTTTATCAGTATTTACCGTGAAATACGCAACAGTATAATCATAACTTACTTCGATAATACCATTGTCATTTTTATCTATTTCAACAATCTCAGGGGATGCGGTGTCTGGATCATCCCAATAATCTGTTGCCGGAAAAGTTAAGTCGAATGTAATTGCCTTTGCTTCACCCACTCCACTCATAAATGCACTTAAAATAAATAACAAAAATACCAAAAACTTAAGTACGAAATCGCGGTATGTAGTGAGCGATAAAAACGATAATGTATATGTCATTACCTATAATTGTAATGCTTTACAGGTCACTACAATTATCGATATGTGTATAAGAAAACCCCGCGGTTGGACCGCGGGGTTTTCTTATAACTCAATTTTGCTCCTATGTTTCAAATCCCTTGCCAATTACGTCCACCGTTACTGAATCCGATCCGATAGGGCACGTAAGGGTGAAGGTGGTACGCCCTGAAATTGGTACCGTAAAAGTATCTTTGACGGTCAAATCAAAGGTGCCTGCACCACCGGTAAGCGTACACCCTACCTGTCCCTTCACATCTGCCTTAAGAACAGTATCTCCATTTACTGGTACCGTGCGTGGTGATGCAGTAAGATCAGGGTTGATATTAACGTTAATCCATACAGCATCGAGAAGAATAAGGTTTGCAGCATCCACACCACAATGAAGAGTCATGGTCTTTGAACTACCAAGCACAAGTGGCTCTGTGCCATTATGTGGAGTACGTACTACACCATCTCCCTTCATCTCACACATAAGACCTGTGGTATTATTCGTTTCCCATTCGAGATTTATTGTTTGATTATACTCTGGAGTTACGTCATCAACATTGATGAATCCACTAATCACCCGAATCGGGCTCGATACAGTACAATTTGGGTCCTCATTTGGACCTTCATCAATTACCTTCCCTGAATCCACACAATGCTGGATATACAAATCTCCTGTTCTTTCTTTTTCTGTAGTAAGTACAGACAAGTTATGAATATCATCTGCATAAGCACCGCCAGCAAGCCCTGAGTCGTGCGCGACTGTATAATCATCAGCATCAGACCATTCACCCCCTATGCCATCCCACTGGTAGGTGAAATTATCCACAAATTTCACATCAGTAGGGATAGCAGAATTGTTGGTTACTCTTGCTGAGAGTGGAATACCTGCTCCGGCCTTCACTATTTGAGGCGCTACAAGCTCGCTTGAGACTAAGTCGGGCTCGGTATTAACACATGCATTTCCTGTCCCCGTAACTCCTGAGAAACTCACCCACCCCACCACATCTGAACCCCATGCAAAGCCGCTCCATGCACATCCCGTAACCGATACGCCATAATCAGGACCAGTACCTGAGAGACTAATCCAGCCATCCCAGCCACCTGCGTTTGTTCCTCCAGCAGGTGCACTGAGTGCTCGCGCCCAACCAGTAACTTGTCCCGTAGTACGATTCATTTGTGGGGCACATGTGCCTGACGGACAACCAGTTTCATTGAAACTAATCCAACCAATATGCTCGCTCCATGCGTAGCCGGAAATTGCGCCGGTATTTGATACATTCACACCATACGCAGGTGTACATGAGCCGGGATTAGTGCAATTAAGAGAAACCCACCCTATAGTATCACTCCATGCGTAGCCAGAAAGATTGTCAGAAGGACTTGAATCTGCAGGTGGTGCATATGTAGCAAAAAGGACTCCTGCAACAACAAACACCATCACAAATACTGCAAAAATGGATTGTTTTACCGATAAAAATTTGCTATTCATGTAATTAAATATTTACTTTATCGCATACACATTACACCTACATTGTCGTTTCCTGTCACAATAAAGTGGTAGTATCCATTCGCATCAGGACCAGCGTCGTGATAGATATTTCCTACGTTTCCGTATTTTTGTGCGCAAAAACGATGCCATCCCAAATCATATGCACCAGCTGGGTATATACCATCAACAGAGAGGTATGTTTGTCCTTGTTGACTTGCATACTTTCCTATTGAGCGTAGGTACACATCATTAGCGTATATGGATCCACTTGGATTCTGCGGCTGGGCATTCGCAGAAAATCCTGGCCCGTACATCCCTGCTGCCCAGCCGACACTACCAGTATTAAATGCCGCCCAGTTTTGTGATTGGATATTTTGAAGTACAGACGTGTTATTTGGATCCACATAATAACCACCGTTATTTGAGTCAATAAAATTTTGTGCATACATACTCAATCCCGCTGTCATGCTTCCACCGGCATTTGCAGAACCATATGCATGTGTATTATCAAAAAGACCATAATTGAGGCGGCTTGTTGAATTCGCATCTACATAATAATTAGGGTCGTCATCATAATAGCGCGCTGCTTTTGCCTGTCCATTCACCTCAAGTGTTCCTGCCCACCCAAGATAGTTTACCGGAGAACCTGCAGTACCAAGACCAAGCCCTCCCGCCTTTACCTGAGAAACAGCACTTGTGGTGATGGGGCCTGAAACATTGCCATTTGGAGGAGCGGAAGCAGGGCCTGTCCATGCCCAAACAAATTGCATACCCGCCATAATACCCACACCCACAATAACGCCACCAATACTATAGCCGATCTTTTTTATTGGTGCTGAATTTTCTGTTTGCATATATATAAATACTTTAATTTTATTCTAGATTACTCAGTTTTTGGTGCGTTATCGCGAATTTGTTGCATTTGCTCTGGAGTGAGGGGCACAATAGAACTTGGATCATTGGGGAGTGGTGGTGGTACAAATGATGAAACACCGCGCGCTTCTAATTCTTTTTGTAATTCTTCTGCTGTAGGTGGGGGTGTCAATTCGAGGGTTGTAGTAGGCGTACCCGGAAGTACTTCACCGGATGCTGGTGCCACAGCCTCCATTTGCACACGCAGTTCCTCAGGAGTAGGTGTGTGTGTCTCAGATTCTTTAGGAACAATAGCCACGGGAGTATTTATAATATCTTCACTTGACCCTGTATATACCCATTTAAAATAAAGCGAGGCTGCCATTGCGACGAGCAAGAGTACTACACTGAGAATAATGAGTCTTGTTTTATTTTCTGGAAAAATTTCTTTTTCAATCATACACACAAAATAATTAGTTACTATTCCTTATAGTATACTGTATACATTCTCACTCAAGATTTACTTGGCGTGTATAAACACAAAACCCCGTGGTTGGACCGCGGGGTTTTGTGAAATACTATTCCATCTTTTTATGTCTCGTATCCTTTTGGTAACACCTCTACCGTTACGGTATCTGACCCAGTTGGGCATGTGAGTGTATACGTAGTGCGTGCAAATACTGTTACTTGTTCTGATCCTGTATTTACATCCCCATTATCATCAGTTAAAGGATTTGTGGTAAGCGTACCTCCAGTGAGTTCACATAACTTTTCATTACCATTGTTGGTGTTCCAATTGAGATTAGTAGGGTTACCTTGTTCGACGAGAAGATTGGACGCAGAGAGATCGGGTGTTCCAAGAGAACCGGTCACAGCCACCTGAAGTGGCCCGTCAAGCAGCACTGACCCGCATGAGAGGCTGTACGAAGTCATTGTCGAAAGTGGCTTTGTGGTGGCACTTCCGTCAGCAGTGACTGGCCATGATTCACCTCCCCCCTGCACCACACAGGTAAGGCCATCAATATTCTCCACATCCCAAGTAAGGACTGCTGGTTCACCACTCACAACACTACTTGGTACCGTAAGGTCTCCCTCAATAACATGCATTGTTTGCCAACTTGAAAGATTATTGTATCCGTTTTCTTCTGAAATGATGTCAGTTGCATCAACTTCAAATCTAAATTCATGATCGCCCACCGGCAATCCACTCATGGTGTGTGTATATGGCTTCACCTCACCTAAAGCAAAAGAACCAAGTGTTGGAGTATCATTTGGAATTACACTGTGCTGATCATATGTATCAGTCCACGGCTCACTACTGCGCGCACCGTCCCCATCAATATCAACCTCAAGTCGTGCCTCACCAGCATCTGTTATCGCAATCACGCCTGCATTTATTGCAGCCATAGTAAAATACACACCACTCCCCGCTTTGAACACGGAGCCATTTGCAGGTGATTGCATTGATGCAGCGATATCTGGCTTTGCATCGGGGTCAAGAACGGGGTCGCCTGCAACAGTGATAGTAATCACTTCGTCGACGCAACCATTCAAGTTGTAATCTTCATGATTATAGTGACATGCATGAATATTAATATCATAGGTCCCAGGAGCATTGGGGGCTGTAAGCGCCCCTTCACCATAGAGTGCACCGACCTGGTACCCTGCATACTCATCAGTGATAATGTTGGTACTGCCTCCATATTCAATACTTGCTGAGATATTAAAATACGGAGCAAGATTTTGACACAACTGACTAAAGGCAGTTGCTGCTACTATAATTTGTTCATCAGGGACATATTCAGCTTTATCAGTATTCGCAGTAAAATTTGCTACTATCCAATCATAATTTGCATCAATGGTACCGTTATCGTTTTTATCCACCTCTTCACCTGAATTCCACCAATCATTAATCCCGTACACCGTGAAATCAAAAGTGATTGCCTTAGCCTCCCCCACACCACCAAAGAATGCTCCTACACACACGAGTGTGAATATGAGTGACTTGAGTGCTGGATACGTATTGTAAGTCATATAAGCAGTAAATTACTGATGAGGAACTTTTTCCCCGCGCATAATTGCACGCATGGTGAGTAACACATAGAGAATCATGAGTGAACTCACGGTAGTAATAAGAAGGATGAAACTGTCGATACCCCAGTAACGACTATACACATCAGCAGTAATGGACATTATAGGCGCAGGTGGTACTTCTGGTGCATTAAGTGTACGACTATCGAGTGTATTACCGCTCTCATCTTTGATACTAATCATCATTGTCGGTGCCACACAATGTGTCTTCACTGGTGCCATAATAGTGAAATCGTGCTCAGTAACTACAAGTGGGCGTGTGACTGAATCAATACACTCCTCGCCATCCGCATCAGTTACCGCAAGCATGATCGTGGTATTGGGAAGTGTGGTGCCCTGCCCTGCACGTGAATCAAGGAATGAGTCTGCAGATGGCGACCAGAGTACATGTGCACTCAATGTCTCTCCCTGTGCATATGACACCTTATCGAGAGTTGCAGTCTGAATGGTAGCACTCGCTCCACGAAGTACGTAGTGTGCAATTACTTCATTTGAGATAGTTTTATTTTCTCCATTTACCAGCGAAACACTCACATCATATGCTTGTGGTACAACCGCCTTCGGTATGGTGAGTGTAACTACGCGTTTTTCCCCAGCAGTAAGGGTAATCGGTTCAGGTGTTGCGGACGCCGTCTCAACAATATCTCCAAAGCGGGTACGCTTGTGTGTACTAAATGCAGGAGTGACCGTTATATCGGTATCGAAATGCGATTCGAGTGTACAAGAGAAATTGAGTGTTTCTTCAGGAGCGACATCTACTCCTTGGTACAATGAGTATGTGGTTGTTTCACCAGAAACCGTAATGAGGCATGTTTCCGCTAAGATATCTACGTAGGGCGCATTACTGATGAATATTGCTTTTCCTGCACGTCCAAGACCAAGCATCATACCGCTTGTCGTGCGGCTTACTACCCATACTTCATATTCACCCGAGAGATTTTCAGGAATAGTATAGGCAATTTCTTTATGCACTGTAGTCTGTGCAGCGAGAGAAAGTACTTCTGAGGATACAGAAGAGTCCACAATAGTCTGCCCATTGGCGGTCGCCTTAATAATATCGAGACCGTAATTGATATCCCCCTGTGCTACATCTGCATTGTTTGCGATATCAAACCCAACAGTAAGCACACCATTTTCCTGAGAAACAATTGTTGGCTGATATACATTTACATTTGCAATAACTACCGCTTGTTGTGTGGGTATACCTGTTGCTACAGGTATAGGTTCTTGTGCGTGAACGTTAGTAATAAGTGCTACAAATAAAAAAACTGCTATAGATAATATATTGTATATTTTTGACATTACCTATATTGTATCTCCTTGCATCTAGAGTGAATATGAGTCAGTGGGTATAAACACAAAACACACGCAGCATAGGTGCATGTGTTTTGTGTTTCTCATCTCCAATTCTATGTCTCAAATCCTTTCGGTACTACCTCCACCGTTACTGAGTCAGCACCCGAAGGACAGGTAAGGGTGAACGTAGTACGACCGTTGATGGTTTGTGTCGTATCACTATCTGCAGACACTGTCGTGTTGAGACCATTCCCCGTGAGGATACAGCCTGTCTGTCCATTGAGTACCCAGGTGATGATGACTTGTGTGTTTTGCTCTACCATACGTTTGTCGACGGTGAGTTTGGGAGGAAGATCTATTTCATCATTATCAGAAGGACTTGCACATCCTGGGTCGGCCATGTCGATGAGTGTATCTTCAGTATCTATATCGTCCGCACTGTTACTACACTGGGGGCGAATACATGAACCACCACTGAGTATGAAGCCTGCATTACACGCATATTCGCATTTATTACCTGAATCATATGTACTATAGGTATATGGCGTGTTTCCACCCAGATTGGTAGTATTCTCTCCTGAGAATACTGTTGCATTACTTGGGACAGTGCCCACACATGCATAACAACCCGATTCTGAAGGAGCTGTTGCTGAACAGGAGCCATTACACTGTATGGAACCAGCATTCGTTTGACCGCAGGAGTTTGCAGCAGAGCATGCGTTGCCATATCCAGCAGGGTTTGCAGGTACTCCTGCAGAACACATGCCATTGCATTGAATCGCGCCAGTATTTACCTGGCCACAGGAGTTTGGGGCGGAGTTACATCCCCATCCGAGATTTACCGGATTTGCAGGGGCTGCACTCACAGAACATGCACCATTGGCCTGAATAGTGCCCCAATTAACCTGACCGCAGGCGTTCCCTGCTGAGGCGCAGGATTGGCCGTAGTTGGCGGGGAGGACGGTGAACCAGAGGTTGCCACTAGTACACATACTAATACATCCTGACACATTAATCATATATGTTCCTGGAGTTGTTGGTGCGGTAAATGCAACAACAGAGAAATATGTATATCCGAAGGCATTTAAAAGACTATTGAATGCTGTTATTGTTTGACCATTAAGAGTTGCGTAAATTGTGCCGCCCCAGATTGCATTTGTACACGCAGGCTCAAAATATGTTGATCCTGAAAGGGTGATTGCTTCACCAGGCATATAGGATGTTTTGTTTAAGTTTGCGACAAAGGTTGCTTTTTCACCCCAACCATCGTCATACCCAAACGTAACTGCCCTCACCTCCCCCACTCCACTGATAAATGAACCAAGTACTAATAATGAAAGCACAAGTGACTTGAGTACGAAGGCACGGTGCTGGAAATATGATGCTAATGATTGTGTCATGTTGCATCTAGTATAGCGCTGTTGTGGGTTTGGTATGGGTATTGGAGTGGGTATAAGAAACGGGCGCCCCGAAGGGGCGCCCGTTTCTGAGTACTTGTATGTACTACTTAATACTGTCGCATCGAGACCTGAGAATCGATACGACGCACAAGGTCAATAACCACCGACACTGCAATGAGTAGTGCGGTACCACCGATTGCAAGCGTAGAAACTCCCGTGAGAATCTGCATCGCCATAGGAAGTACGGCCACAAGTCCAAGGAAGAGCGCTCCCGCAAGAGTGAGTCGGGTAATCAATTTGCCGAGATATTCTGCAGTATGTGCCCCTGGTCGAATGCCCGGGATGAATGCACCATTGCGCTGCAAGTTCTTTGACATTGCATCAGGATCAAAGGTCACTGCGGTGTAGAAGAAGGTGAAAAGAATCACAAAGACGAAGTACACCACCGCGTAGAGTTCCTGATTATTAAAGAATGCAGTTACTTTTTCAAGCAATTCTGCCACACGAGGGACATTGAATGATGAAAGAATATTCAAGACCATCTGGGGGAAGAGGATGATAGAGAGCGCAAAGATGATTGGAATCACACCGGCCTGATTGAGGCGAAGCGGGAGGTAACTCGTAGTACCACCATAGGTCTTGCCACCACGTACTTGCTTTGCGTACGTAATAGGCACCTGTCGCTCTGCCTGCGTCATCACCACCACACCATAGATAATTCCGAGTGCAGCGAGCACAAATCCTGCAAAAAGCGGAATCTGTGAAGCGTCAAAACTGTACATGAGTTGCCCAATCGTTGCAGGAAGTGAAGCCACAATACCTGCAAAGATGATGATGGACACACCGTTTCCGATACCATACTCCGTTACCAATTCTCCAAGCCACAAAAGAAGCATGGAGCCTGCCACTACAATGAGAATGTTAATCACAAACTCAAACGTGGTAAGTCCTGAAATCACACCCTGTGACTTCAAAAGTGAGAGGAACCCAAACGCCTGCAAAATAGCAAGTGGGAGGGTAAGTTGGCGAGAATACTGGGTGAATTTCGCACGACCAGTCTCTCCTTCCTCTGAATACATCGCTTTGAGTGATGGTGACATCACGGTGAGCAACTGCATGATGATGGATGCCGTAATAAACGGTCCTACACCGAGCATCACAATCGAAAGATTGGAAAGCCCGCCTCCCGAAAAGACATTCATGAGTCCGAGGAATTGGTTGTTCGCAAAGAACTGTTCGAGCACCGCAAGATCAACACCCGGAATCGGTACTGCCGTAAGAATACGGAAGACTACGAGTGCAAAGAGTACGAAGAGAATACGATCTCGAATCGCTTTCTCTCCAACAATGATTTTTAATTTTTGAAGAAAGATATCCATCCTAGTGCTGTGGCACACTGTTTTTAACAGCGTGCCAGCGAATTATGTGTATTAATTTCTGACCTAATGTTTCTCAAAGAGAAACATTGTACAAACCTTCCTCTACTATACTACACCCACAAACCCACTCGCGTGGGTTATAGGGTATTAGAGTACTGATCCACCTGCTGCCTCAATTTTGGTCTTTGCAGATGCAGAATATACACAGCCTGAAAGGGTTACTTTCTTGCTGATATCTCCATTTCCAAGAATCTTTACTTGTGGTGCCTTTCCACGACGGAGACTGATAAGTCCCTTCGCAATAAGTGTCTGTGGTGAAACAGTGTCTCCTGCTTCGAATACTGTGTTGAGTGCAGCGAGATTGACGACAGTAGGAAGTACACGCTCGTTATTTACGGTTCGTGCGCGATTCTTACCGAATCCACGGAGTTTTGGCAGTCGCTTTACAACATCGCGCATTTCTGGTCGTGGGCGGCTACCTGCGCGTGCGGTCTGTCCCTTTCCTCCCTTTCCGGAAGTCTTTCCACGCTTACCACCGCGACCAATACGCTTTGCTGTTTTGCGAACTGTCTTTGGCTGAAGTTGATGTAGTTGCATATTATTTTTAAATTACGAGCGTTACGCTTTAAGTTTCTTAAGTGCTGCAATTGCTGAACGGGCGTTGTTAAGTTTGTTCTTGCTTCGTGAGAAGATCTTTGCGGTAACATCCTTTACACCGCCGAGTTCAAGGACTGTACGTACAGAACTTCCTGCAACGAGTCCACGTCCTGGTGCGGGCATAATCATAACCTCACTTGAAGACAACTTTGCCTGTACATCATGAGGAATATGCTGATACTTATTGAGTGGAATCTCAATAAGGTTCTTGCGGGCGCTGCGTACCGCTTTTTCAATAGCGAGTTGTGTGTCCCCTGCCTTACCAATACCTACACCTACCTTTCCTTTCTTATTTCCAATCACGATTGCTACTGAGAAACTGAAGCGACGACCTCCGGCCATCACACGAGTTACGCGGCGAATACTAATGATTTTTTGATCAAACTCAGAGCGAACACGATCGTCGCGACGAGGTGTGCGACGTGCACGTCGTGGATTGCGGCGATCATCGCCCCCTCCCGTACTTCCTGCACCACCGCGACGTGCACCTCCTCCGCGCTGACCGCGATAGGATGATGGAGCGCCAGCGGGTGCATCGGTGGTAGCGGGCGCACTTGGTGTGTTTCCGGCTACCGGTGCTGAAACCGTAGTTTCAGTTGTAGCTTCCTGCTGTGTAACTTCATTCATGTTTCGTATTGCTAGTTATTGTTTTCGTTAAAAGACGAGTCCTGCTTCGCGTGCTCCATCGGCGAGTTCTACAACTGCGCCCTGATATTGGAATCCACCGCGGTCAAAGACGACACGTTCTACCCCTTTCTTCTTTGCTGCCTCTGCGACGAGCGTGCCGAGAGAGCGCGCGCGCAAGAGTGCAGTCGCACCGGTAGCCTTCCTCGTGTCAAGCCCGACAAGCGTTACCCCGCTCTCATCATCGATGAGCTGTGCGTAGATGAAACGATTACTGCGAAAGACGGCAAGACGTGGGCATGCTGCAGTACCGCTGACCTTTGCACGAATGCGTGCATGTCGACGAACGCGCTTTGCTACTTTTTGTGATGTGATACTCATAGTACGTTTCGGAATGTGCGATTATGCAACACCCTTCTTACCCTGCTTTCTAATAATGAATTCACCGCGGTAGCGAATACCCTTACCCTTGTATGGCTCTGGCTTCTTTACCTTGTGAATATCGGCAGCAAACTGCCCTACTACTTCTTTATCAATACCGGTAACAGTGATGACACCCTTCTCAGTAGTAACCTGGACTCCTTCTGGAGCAACGAGTTCTACAGGATGTGAAAAGCCAACGTTCAACTTAATCTTATTACCCTGTGCTTCGCCCTTGTAGCCCACTCCTTCAATTTCAAGAATCTTGGTGAAACCTTCGGTAACGCCCTTAATCATATTATGGATGTGTGCTGCGTAGGTACCCCAAAGTGCCTGAGCCTTCTTGTTTTCCTTGGTTTTCGTCACTGTAGCAACACCCCCTTCTACCGTAACAGCAACATCTCCCGCAATAACGCGTGAAAGCTCACCTTTTGGTCCTTTAACCTTAATCAATCCATCAGCAACCGTAATTTCTACGTTTGCAGGAACCTGGATTGGTTGTTTTCCTAATCTGCTCATAGTGTGTGTAGTTACCAAATGATGAATAGTTCCTCGCCACCAACATTCTTCTCCTTTGCTTCTTCACCGGTGAGAATGCCTGCGGGGGTTGAGAGAATACGCTTTCCCTTGCCAAACTTGACCGGGAAAATCTCTGCAACACCGAGATAAAGACGTCGACCTGGCTTTGAAACACGCTTTACTCCACGAATTTCGTGAGTACCCGCTGCATCGTACTTAAGGGTAATATCAAGCGTCTTCTTTACCTTTTTGCCATATTTTTCTGCCTTAGTGATGAAACCCGCTTCAACGAGTTTATCTGCAACTGCATGCTTCAACTTTGAGTACGGAATACTTATGGATACTTTTCGCACCATCCCGGCATTCTTGAGTTGGATGATGAAATCTCCTACAGGGTCGTTTACCATGATGATTTCTTAATACCTGGTATATGTCCTTCATGCGCTGCTTCACGGAAACAGATTCGACACATATCGAAATCTCGCATGTACCCACGCTTTCGACCGCATTTGAAGCATCGGCGTACTACTTGGCTCTTGTACTTCGGCGTGCGTACTGCACGCAACTTGACTGATTTTCTTGCCATTACGATTATGGTTTGATTAATAACTTTTGGTAAACCAAAAGAAGCGTTATTTTGATTGGCGAAAAGTGGTCTCACCGAGAAGTGGTGACCGTTCTCTCCTTACGCAATACTCAAAAAGACTCGCTTTCCGTTGCACTCAATTACGAGTGTACAATCGGCGCGTCTGTGTTTCCCTTTTGGGTTATAACACGAGAGTACCTGCCTGCCGGTAGGCAGGTGCGAATATCGCTACGTGGGAGACTATACCAAAAATAGCCCTGAGAGTCAACATAAAAAAGAAACCCCGCAAGCATGCTTGCGGGGTAATTTGAGAGACGCTTGGAAATTAATGTACTTCACGGAGCGTGCGACCGGCCATGCTTCCGCTAAGGTAATGAAGTACCTCCTCCCAATTGCGTGAACTGTAATCTGGATCTGGGCATTGAAACTCATAATCCACGCGGGCGTAGATGACTCTGGAACCAAGAAGTGACTCGACACCAAAATCTTTTAAAAACGACCTCTGAAGGGTGATTTCGTGCAAATCACTCTCATCATCTTCGATAATGATGTTATAACACCCCTCGGCGGATAACAGCACTTGCTGTACAACACCCACAGCGAGTTTGCCGCTATTTTTGCTAAATTCGCCGGAATACTCTTTCATGGACCCACCCTCACTTTCATGTGAAATACTTTTAACAATATAACACATTATATACACAATTGTCAATTCACTTAAGCGTCTGAATACAAAAATACCCTGCATATGCAGGGTATTTTTGTATTCATGTTACTCTTACTTTCTTCGCTTTACGTCCTTCTTTGCTTTCTTTTCTTCTACTGTTCCCTTTGCTTTAAGAGGGATACCGATGTAGCGGAGGAGTGCCTCTGCTTCTTTCTTTGTCTTTGCAGTGGTAACGATAGTGATTGCAAATCCAAATACATCCTTAATTTCCTCGTCAGCAGTTTCTGGGAAAATGGTGTGTTCCTTGATGCCGATGGTGTAATTGCCCATTTCATCGATTGCTCCTACCTTGAGTCCGCGGAAGTCGCGCGTCTGTGGGATTGCGAGATGGATCAATTTATGGAGAAAATCGTGCATACGTGGGCCCCGAAGTGTCGCCTGGTAGCCAATAATCTCACCCTCACGAAGTTTAAATGATGCAATTGACTGCTTTGCAGGGCGTGGCATCAACTTTTGCCCGGTGATACGTGCAAGACGATCCTGAATAAGCGCCAATTTTTGCTTGTCTTGAATCTTTCCGGTACCGGTTGAAATCACCACCTTTGCAACACGTGGTGCTTGCATTACATTCGTATACCCACACTCCTCTTTGAGAGCTGCGTAGGTTCCTTGTAATGTTTCTTTCATTGTTTTCATACGACCAAATATTATTCGTTACCTCGTACTAAATCTTTGTACCAGTCGGACGTGCGACACGTACTTTCTTTGCTGCATCACCCTCGCCCTCGGTGATGTACCCAACGCGCACTGGCTTGCCCGTTTTTGCATCTTTGAATGCAACATTCGAAACAGGAATTGGCATTGGTTTTTCGATGATTTGTCCTTGTGAACCACGGCGCTTTGCCTTTTGATGGCGCTTCGCAATGTTGACTCCCTCGACGAGTACCTTCATTTGCTTCGGGAAACTAATCATCACTTTCCCTTCCTTTCCCTTATCCTTTCCTGCGGTTACCAAAACGGTATCTCCTTTTTTGATTTTCATATAGATAACATTAGATAGCGCTTATACAACCTCAGGTGCGAGTGAGACAATCTTCTGGTAACCTGCTTCACCCAATTCACGTGGGATAGGACCAAACACACGGTTTGCCTTTGGCTCCTTCTTTTCTTTGTCGACCAAAACAACGGCATTGTCATCAAAACTGACATATGAACCGTCCTTGCGACGGAATGGCTTTACCTGACGCACCACTACTCCGTAGACAACATCCTTCTTCTTTACCGGCTTTCGTGGTTCTGCAGTTTGTACGGAAAGTACCACGAGTTCACCGAGTTCAGCGTAACGCTTCTTTGAGCCGCCGAGTACTTTAAATACGCGACCGATTTTTCCTCCTGAGTTGTCAGTAATTTTGACAATTGTTTGTGGTTGAATCATACGTAAATAGTTAGCGCGATTAACCCTTTACAAGCTCAAAGTGCTTTCGCTTTGAGAGTGGACGTGTCTCGCGGATTTCGACCAAATCCCCTTCCTTTGCAGTATTGCCCTTGTCATCAACGAGGTACTTTTTAGTACGACGCATGAACTTCTTGTACTTTGGGTGCATAACGTAACGCTCAACAGCGACCGTGATGGTATCCTGCATTTTTGTGGAAACCACAGTCCCACGGAGAACGCGTCCTCCGGCGAGTGTTGTTTCTGTTGTTGTTTCTGTTGCCATATTATTTATAGTGGTCTAGTTATGCTTTTGCCCGGGTGCGAAGTTCAGTGAGTGCTTGTGCAATTTCGTGTCGGATTGCCCGAATTGAACGTGTATTGCGCATGCCACTTCCGGTAACTCCAAATCGGAGTTTACGGAGTTCCTCTCGCTTTTCGTTGATAAATTGTACAAGGTCTCCGTCAGTCTTCTTTTGTAATTCAGTCATAGTCATACGATTACACAGTAGTTTCTTCACGGGTAACGACCTTTGCCTTGAGTGGGAGTTTTGCGGTTGCCTTTCTGAGTGCCTCACGCGCTACTGCCTCACTTACGCCATCAATCTCAAAGAGCACACGACCTGGGCGTACATCAAACATGTAGTGATCCAGATCTCCCTTTCCCTTACCCATTGGCACTTCTGCTGCCTTCTTGGTAACTGGCTTGTCAGGGAAAATACGAATCCAAATCTTTCCGGTTTTGCCGAGTGTTCGTGAAATCACACGTCGCGCTGCTTCAATTTGATTACTCTTTACACGAGATTGTGTCTGAGCCTTGAGTCCGAATGCACCAAAGGCTACCGTGATACCACGAGTCTCTGGAGCATTGAGGCGATCAGGATGCTTGCGTCCTGTCTGCCACTTTCGGTGTTTTACTTTTTTAGGAAATAACATACGCGAATTGATTATGCATGATTACGTGTTCGATGTGCTCGCTCTCCTGTACTTCGTTCATCGGTATTTGCGGTGCGGTCTGCAAAAATATCTCCGCGGTAAATCCATACCTTCACACCAATAGCACCGTATGGAAGTGTTGCAGTCTCGCGTGCAAAGTCAATGTCTGCACGAAGTGTCTGGAGTGGAATGCGGCCGCGCTTGATTTCTTCCTTACGTGCCATTTCTGCGCCACCGAGGCGACCTGAACAAATGATACGAATACCCTTTACATCACGATTTGCCATTACCTTTTCTGCAGTCATTTTCATAACACGACGGAACGGCATACGCTTTTCGAGCCCTTCTACTACCATTTGACCCACGATTGATGCACTCGTTTCTGGTGAGCGTACTTCCTCGATATCAATCTTGATTTCTGGCTTCTCAGTGAGTTTCAATGTACGAAGAAGCATATCTACTTCCTTGCGAAGCTTTGTTGCCCCTTCTCCACTGCGGCCAATGATAAGACCTGGGCGTGAAGTGCTAATGATAACGCGGAAAACCTTCTCGTTGCGTTCAATCTCAACATTGGCGATGTGCATACCGCGCAATTTCTTTGCAAGGTACTTACGCACTGCACCGTCGGTACGAATGTACTCACGGTACTTCTTTGGATCAGCAGCAAACCATCGTGACTTCCAGTCACGGATGACTCCGAGGCGCTGTACGTATGGGTGTGCGACGTGTGTCATGGTAGTGATTACAATTAAAATTAAGAACGATTACTTGGTGCTAAGTTCAACCTTAATATGGCTGTTGCGCTTGTTGATGCGTGATGCAGTACCACGAGCACGTGGCATAAAACGCTTCAAAACAGTACCCTTATCAACCGCAACTGATTTTACGATTAGGCGTGATACATCAATTCCCTGAGACTTAGCGTTTGCCTCAGCAGACTTGATGAGTTTGGTAAAAGGGAGCGCAGCGCGCTTATTGACGAAGGTAAGCGTATCGAGTGCTTTCTTCACCTCCTTGCCACGTACAAGGTCTGCAATGAGACGTACTTTACGTGGTGATTGACGATAGTTTTTGAGTATTGCTTTCATAAATAGAGACTATTTCTTAGCGGGGGCTGCTTTTGCCGCCTTTGCTGCTGCTACTTCTGCTTCCTTTCGCTTGGTCTCGAGTTCCTTCTGCATCTTTCCTCCATGACGGATGAACTTCTTTGTTGGTGAAAATTCACCAAGGCGATGCCCCACCATCTCTTCGGCAACAAGTACCTCAACATGAGTCTTGCCGTTGTGGACGCCGAATGTGAATCCCACCATTTCTGGGGTGATTACAGACGCACGGTCCCACACCTTAATAACACCAGTATCGACTGCCTTCTTTCCCTGAACTTTCTTCAGGATTTTTTCATTAATATAGGGTCCTTTATATAGTGATCGTGACATAACTCAAAAAGCGCGTGAACGCATAATAAGGTTACTCTTACCAATAAAATGGCCTAAAATAGCCACTTTGGTGAGAACCTCGTTTGGCAACAGGTAACGGCCAGTGCTAAACGAAGTACCCACACATGTCTGTTGCATCACCCACCAGGGTGCATACACAGGGGAGTTCTGAACGAGGGCTATAGTACGCGAAAGAGTGAGAGATGTCAACACGTATTAATCAAAAGAAAAGCCCCGCAATGAATACGGGGACTTTGGGACGGCTTTGCCTAGGCAAAAGCGCGTTGTTCGGGCGATTGTGGAAGCGAAAGTTTTGATTCTTCTTCCGAAAACGCGTCGATGGGCAAGAGATACCCCTTACGGGTGATGGAATCCACCACAAGCCAATACTCATCAGCGTCTTTTAGCGATGTAGTGACCCTGATTGCAGCATATCGAGCATTGTTCAACTGGTGACAATGCAGGAAGCCGTGCAACTTCTGGCGTGGAACAAACAAGTCCATTCGTACAAACTCACGCGTTGTACAGTGAACTTTTGTAGGTTTTCGTTCGTCACAGTAGTTGGAAAGAGCAATGATAGAAGGACAACTTGCAAATTCCTCCACGAAACGGTCCATCCAGTCGGCTGGATTGAAAATATTCAATGATTGCATGGGTTTTTCCCTTTTGGTTGTGTTGAAGAACTACGAAATTCCTTAATTTCGAACGCGGATAGTAACACACAGGGTGGTGTATGGCAAATTTGTGGAAAACTCAAGATAAAATGAGGAAAATAAAAGGGAAAGACGATTTTAGAGTACAAATCCTTATATGTGACATCGTAAGTCACACATTTTATGGCCGACGTCGGACGTCGTCCATAAAAAGAAGCCGTGCATATATACACGACTTCTTGACCTTTTTTCCTCTCAATCAACAATATTTGTCATCGGCCAAAGTTTTTCCTTGATACGTACCCATGCAAGCACACGTTTTGCCCGGAAAGACTTTCGAGGCCACACAAATACAAAAAGTGCGATTTGTGCAACAACAAAACCCAATACAAGGAGTGTTTCAGGTGACAAATAGAGATTCGTCACCAGTTGCATGATAACGCCCCACTTCCAAACCAGGAGTGCGGCTACCGCGGGCCAAAATGGCCATATGAAACGACCTTTGATTTTGGGCCAATGCTTATAAGGAACCGTTGACTTTGTGGGACATGACTTCATGTAGGTGGCGTCGTAATCATATCCATCGTCACTCATATGGAGATGGTAAAAAATTGGCGGCCTCCGTGCAAAAAAGAAACCGAGCACAAATTCAATACACACCACCACAAAAACAAAAACGACAACAATGAGCGCGAGAATTGGCATAAATATGAACCGCCCCCAAAGCACAAAAACAGGAATTTCTATGTCACTGGATGGAATATCCCCCAAACAGTATGCCATTTGTACCACAAACCCATCACGCTTATAGTCTTTCACGTTTTTCTCCTTCGAGAAGATTGATTGTAAAAGGAACAACAAACTTGAAACTTATGAGAGCGTAGTACAAATATAGTACGGAGTCAACGAAACTCTACGCGCCGTAGGCGCACGGGATTTATTCTCTCCTTTATATACGACATGGTCGACATCGTAAGTCGACCATCATCAACCAAAAAAACTCGCACAGAAGTGCGAGTTTTTTATTTTACCGACTACAGCACGGATTGCTAAGTAAAATAAGTACTGCGTACTTATTTTTCTAAGCATCGCTCTCCTTACAGGAGCTGTTCAGGTTGTATGATATTTTTCATTCCTCAAAATATCGACAACCTCTTGCGAAATGGGTCCCGTCCCATTTCTCACCCACCTCGCGATTTTCTTTTCTTTGTGAAAAGAAAATATCGCTGTGGTTCGGAAGTCGGTCGAGAGCAAAGCCTTTTGCTCTCTAAAATAAAAAACTCGCACTTTCGTGCGAGTTTTT
>CAZMYZ010000002.1:19983-47487 GCA_964570795.1 uncultured Candidatus Saccharibacteria bacterium | reverse complement strand
CCGCCCATCAGTTTACCGGGCTTGCGACGGGTAACTATGAAAGTATTTGAGTACTTTCGTGGCTTGCGGGTCTTTTGACCCTTGCCTGTTGGACGACCCTGCTTGGTGCGAGCATGCTTATGTCCGCGTGGAGCACGTCCTTCACCTCCTCCGTATGGATGATCAACAGCGTTTCGGGCTGATCCACGAGTCTTTGGACGTCGTCCCAGTTTTCGTGCGCGACCTGCCTTTCCGAGAGTAATCAAACGATATTCTTCGTTTGATACTGCGCCGATGGTTGCCCATGCAGTAGAGAGGATGCGTCGCACTTCCGATGAAGGAAGTTTCACGAGTGTGTAGCCTGCATCCTGCGCAACTACTTCAGCGTAGTTACCTGCAGAACGGGCCATACGCGCACCTGCTCCTGGCTTGATTTCTACGTTAAATACAAAGGTACCGACAGGAATGCTTCCGAGTGGAAGACGGTTACCCATCTTTGGCTTTGCGGTTTCTGAAACAACGAATTCATCCCCCTTCTTCCACCCCTTTGGTGCGAGCACATAGCGACGTTCTCCATCCTTGAAGAGTACGAGTGCGATAAATCCAGAACGGAATGGATCGTACTCGACAGTCTCAACAACAGCGGGAATATCCTTCTTGTTGTAGACAAAGTCCACATCACGATAGGTGCGCTTGTTTCCTCCTCCACGGTAGTGGTTGGTGGTGCGTCCACCACTGTTGCGTCCTCCTGTAGAGCGTGCGCCCATAGTGAGACTCTTCAGTGGTGCGTTCTTTGTGCTCGTAAGCACTTCACCATAGGAGACCACGGTCATGCCGCGGCGTCCTGCTGATGTTGGTTTATATTTCTTCATATGCGTTATACGAGCTCAATGCGATCACCTTTTTTGAGGTAGACGTACGCTTTTTGTAATCCGTGTTGCATCATGTCTCGACCGCGTGCGCGCGACATGAAGTGACGTGGTCTCTGGTGCACAATGTTAATCCGAACCGGAGTCACATTGTAGAGAGCCTTAATCGCATCACGTATTTCGAACTTGTTTGCACCCTTCTGGACTTCGAATGTATATACATTTGATTCCGCGAGGAGCGCAGCCTTTTCGGTAATACGTGGCTTAATGATGACTGATGCGATATGACGCTGTACCACAGGTCCTGTAGACACCTTTGGTGCTACAGTCGTTTCTGGCTGTGTGGTTGCGTCTGCATCTTTCTTTCCAAACAATCCCATATTACGAGTTTGTGGCTGTAGCCTTACGTGCCGTCTTGGTTGCAACGCGGGCTTCAAGAGCCTTAAGTGCATCCTCAGGTTTTGCGACTACAACATACTTATAGGTGAGTAATTCTACTGGGTTCACGTCTTTGATGTTCATCACCTCGACGTTCCCGAAGTTACGGAAACTGAGTTCAGCCTGCAAGTCACGTGCGGTGAGTACCACAAGTGCTGCGTTGGCCTTCTTTGTTCCAATATCCTTCATGTGCGCAACAGTACCAAGTGCAGTGAGGAACTTGCGTGCCTCCGCTGTCTTTGGCTCTGCAAAAGTGAGTGCATCAACGAAGACAAGGCCTCCCTGTGCATACTTTTGTGAAAGTACGCAAGCGAGTGCCTTCGCGCGTGCATTCTTGTTGATTTTGCGTGAGAAATCACGCTCGTTGCGTGGTCCGTGTGCAACACCTCCACCAGCCCAGATTGGGGAACGTGAAGATCCGTGTCGTGCGCGGGCAGTACCCTTTTGCTTCCATGGCTTTCTACCTCCTCCACGCACCTCCGCGCGATTTTTGGTATGAGCAGTATTTGAACGGGCATTACCTTGCATCGAGACCACAACTTCGTGTACGAGGTCAGCATTCCATGCGACACCAAACACCTTTTCAGGAAGTGCAATATGTGAGACCTCTTTTCCTTCTTGCGAATATACACTCGCTTCTAGTTTTGTAGTACTCATATGCTTATACACTACGTACTTCTACTAATGTGCCTCGTCGACCTGGAATGGCACCCTTGATAAGGAGAATATTCTCTTCCTTGTTGACTGCCATAACCTTTAAATTCTTTACCGTGATACGGTCACTACCCATACGGCCCGCCATGCGAACGCCCTTGAAGACGCGCTGTGGACCAGTAGAACCAATAGATCCTGGTGCGCGAAGAATATCCTTCGTACCATGACTTGCAGCACCTCCACGGAAACCGTGGCGCTTTACCACTCCCTGGAACCCTTTTCCTTTTGAAATGGCTGACACCGCAACGACATCACCCTCCTTGAAGAGTGACGCATCAAGCATCGCGTCTTTTGCAAAACCTTCTACCGATTCTGCGTAGCCGGTGCGTGGACGAAACTCCACCACATGCTGATATGCACCGCCGAGATGTCCGGTTTGTGCTTTGTTGACGCGATGCGCCTTCTGAGCACCCGAAGCAATCTGTACGGCTTCATACCCATCCTTCTCCTTACCCTTCACCTGCGTCACCTTTGCGGGTGTCACACGAAGAACGGTTACCGGATGCGCGATTCCCTGTGCATCAAACACCTGGGTCATCTGCTCCTTGGTTCCCAAAATAAATTTCATTTATTTTAAAAACTAACTAATAAGTTGCTTTTTGACCGAGGTAAATGCAAAACCGCGATTTTCCTGTCGCGAGCACAAGCTCGCGGACTGAAAAATCGCGGTTTTGCGCCCATTGGTCTCCATACAAGGTCTGGCCTTGAACGGGTACGTAGGTCTTAAAAAGCTAGGGAGAGTATACCTAGTTTTACAAAAAAGGCAAGCCTTTGCTTATAGGAAGCATTGACTTCTATCAGCATGTAATGCATAATCAAAAAAGTTGCGGGAAACCGCTTATTTTGCTCCTTGGGAGACCCCTATGAATATGGCACTTGAAAAAGGCTTTGTGGAATCAGTTTTTTCCGCAATGCAACAACGTGCCTTTCTGGCACAACATCTCTGTCTAAGTCATCGCAAGCGACTCGTAGTGTTTTGGAATAAGCGCATTCTTGAGGGTGTTCCTATCGATAACCTAGAGGATTGTGTATTTCTTCCCCACAATGCGCATTGCATCTGTGTCGAAACCTACGATACAGTGAAAGGTATTGCTGGTGCAGCACAATTTGCGTTTACCATTCACAAACAAGGTACCGAGATCGAACTTGTCGATATCGTACGTCTCAACCCCTCCGTGGCATGAAAATGCCACGGTTTTATTTTTCAGGCAGGACTTTCGTCGCACACCACTATGTGCTATACCTATCTACAGACTTTTTTGGAGGAATGAAACATGTATATTGGTCGCACGATGCTTTCGTTGCTACTCGCAACACTGTCGGATAATGGCTATGAGGTGCATATCATCACACCGAGACACTCATTGAACGAACCAGACTTAGTGGGGACATATGTCAAGCAAAAACTGACGCACACATGGAGTAAACGAAGTAGGAAACGTATTCCCACAAAGCACACCTCACCAGCACAAAAACTCACCTCGAAGATGCGTATGCCCACCATGCGCAAAACGGCTACGTTTCGAAAAAAGTAGCAACTCAGGCCCCAGCGACACTGTCGCTGGGGCTATTCTTTTGCTCCCACACACAAAACCCGCGGCCGAAGGCTGCGGGTTTTGTAATTGTAGATTATGACAACACTTCTATACTTACCGCTTAGCTAGAGCATTGCTTCTCAAAATCCATTATAGATAGGATTTTTTCGAAGGACTCAGAAATTATAGTTGCTTGCGCTCCTTAATTTCTGGTCACATCATCTTCACATCAATGCTGACGCCTGATGGAAGAGAGAGGTTGGTGAGCGCTTCGATTACCTTGGCGCCCGGATTCATAATATCGATGACACGCTTGTGCATTCGCATCTCAAACTGTTCTCGCGCATCCTTATGAACGAATGTCGAGCGGTTTACGGTATACTTCTTGATTTCAGTAGGCAATGGAATTGGACCGATTACCTTTGCGTCGAAACGCATTGCGGTGTCAATGATTTGCTTTACCGATGTATCGAGAATCTTATGCTCGTACGCACGAACACGAATCCGTAGCTTTTGGATTTCTCCGCCAGCAGTTGCTTTTTTCACCTTTTTTGGTTCAGCGGTTGTTTTTGTTGTCATGGTTCAGTTGTAATTAAGAGCGTTATTACGCAACAATCTTCGTAACGATGCCGGCACCTACGGTGCGACCTCCTTCACGAATAGCAAAGTTCTGTTGTTCCTCGAGTGCTACTGGCGCTACAAGCTTTACCTTGAACTTCGCAGTATCTCCTGGCATAACCATCTCGACGCCCTCGGCGAGTGTTACCTCTCCTGTTACATCGGTAGTACGAACATAGAACTGTGGCTTGTAACCTGAGAAGAATGGTGTGTGACGACCTCCCTCATCCTTTGAAAGTACGAATACTTCTGCTTCAAAGTCGGTGTGTGGTGTTACTGAATTCTTCGCAGCAAGTACCTGTCCTCGGTGTACATCCTCCTTCTTTACACCACGAATAAGAATACCTGCATTGTCTCCTGCCTGTGCCTGATCGAGTTGCTTGTTGAACATTTCAACTCCGGTCACGGTCGTTGCAGAAGTATCCTTGATACCCACAATCTGCACTTCCTCACCTACCTTTACCTTTCCGCGCTCTACACGACCGGTAACTACCGTACCACGTCCTTCAATAGAGAAGATGTCCTCAATTGGCATAAGGAATGGCTTGTCGAGATCACGAACAGGGAGTGGGAAGTATGAATCCATCGCGTTAACGAGTTCGAGTACCTTTTCGCCCCAAGGTCCCTTTGGATCCTCAAGCGCCTTGAGACCTGAACCCTTGATAACAGGAGCATTTGCGCCGTCGTATCCGTTCTTCGTGAGAAGTTCTCGAAGTTCTTCCTCAACGAGCATAATCATTTCCTCATCATCCACCATATCGCACTTGTTCAAGAATACGATGATGTTTGGCACACCCACCTGCTTTGCAAGGAGAACGTGCTCACGTGTCTGTGGCATTGCTCCATCTGTTGCGGCTACTACGAGAACAGCACCGTCCATCTGAGCGGCACCGGTAATCATGTTCTTAATGTAGTCGGCGTGTCCTGGCGCATCGATGTGTGCGTAGTGACGAGTTGGAGTTTGGTACTCTGAGTGAGAAAGAGAAATAGTAATTCCTCGAGCTTTTTCTTCAGGAGCCTTGTCGATATCATCGACACCCTTAACTGATGCACTGTATCCCTCGCCCTTGGCGTTGAGTACAGTAAGAATCGCGGCGGTAAGCGTGGTCTTTCCATGGTCAACGTGACCAATAGTACCTACGTTTACGTGCGGCTTTGAACGATCAAATTCTGCTGCCATAGTATTAGTAACTAACTATTAGATAATAATTCCGCACGTGCGACTCCTTTCGTATAAAACGAATGAAGACTTGCAAGTACGCAGAGGAAAGGGCGCGAGAACGCTGCCTTACCTCTAGGTGCATTGCAAGTTGCATGTCAAAAAGAGCAAAAACTCCCTCAACCCATATCCCAAAGGGTATAGGCGCGGTGTCGCAATAGTACAAGAACACCCCAGTTTTTGCAAGAGGTGGTACCTTGACATAGTGCGCTATTATCAGTATGCTCCACAGCAGTATCGATTTTTAAAAGGGAGACAACCATGTCACAGGAACCATTTGTGTTTCTTGAGTTGCAAAAAGATACAGCATTTCTTCCGGTTCACATAGAACGTGCACCACGACAACGGATGTTACGTCACACACGTGTCAGTATCAGACCAATTGGCATCCATCTCACCTGGGATGCTCTCGCACAGTGCGGATTTGGTGTAGAGGACATCACTCGTCTCTGTACCGAAAACAAAGAGCAGATCCGTCTTGCATTTACACCAAAAATTGCACCGGGGTATGTGCGTTTTACATTCACCTACGTCGAGCCAAGCGACCCCATGAATACTCCCGCCTGTCTTGATTTAACTATCAGCCACAAACCGTACCACGTATACGCTCGTGACCATTCTGCTGATATTGTCCCGTTCTTCTGCCATAGTCACGCAAAAAAAGTGGGGTAATCCTGGTTCAACCGCCATGCACACGCAAGGCGGTTTTCTTTTAGCAAAAGAAAACCGCCTTGACACATCACCATTTCACGGCACTGTGTTGCCATACCCGTTTTGGGAGTTCTTTTTTGAAGGGAGTACGTCATGTTCCAACCCTGTTGTTTGCCATTTCCAGTGAAAATGGGCGAATTCCACATCGTTGCTACCGCTATTGCAGGCAATGGTAATGGATTTCCACTCATGCACACGAGTGCTTTAAAGGGGATTCTTCTGGAAGTGTATCCCCACGCTGAGGGTATCACTTGGAAAGTCTTCCATGAAAAAGGATATCGGAGTAGTGATTTGCTTATTTTTGCAGAAAAATATTTATCACTCATAACCAATATTTTTCTTCCAACAGTCTTTAGGGAGGATTTACTCGATTGGAGTTTCGTTATTCCTGGTATCACCAAAATTTTGGAAGGTTCCCGACCAACAATCTATCTCACTATTGGGGATCGAGCGTACGTCACTATGGGGAAACTTCGCGCTCCCTTCGAAGTGGCAGGCGATAACACACAACATCACTATCATGACGTATTCAAACAGAAACCTCCATGTGGCCTCCCGCGAAAACCAATACGTCATCGCGAAGATTGCGAACGTGACGACTAACACCCATCCCTGTACCCAGCGCTATTGCTGGGTATTTTTTTATGTGTCATGATACGAGGAGAAATGCACGGTTTTTTGAGTCTGTGCCCTTGTTCACTACATGTAAAGGAGTATCACCATGTCTGCTCATGTTGCAGAAGCACCCGTACTCACGTGTGCCATTATTGGAGCACTTAAGGATATCGTTGTCTGTGTGGTGCCGACACGCCCCGTGGCGCACCTCCGTGGTCTCAGAGTGGGCGAGCAATTTCACGGCACACAGTTTGAAGTCGTGAATGAAGATGGATTGTTTTTTACCACGCACGATTTGGAATGCATGGGATTCTCTTCAACTGATGCATTTGGCGTGCGTGACTTTTGCGAAGACAAACTCCCGCTCATCCACACTCTATACTTTCCGAGCGGAATATACGACAAAGTCTTCCTTCCCGGCTGTTGTCATGTCGATAAAGATGACAAGGTGCGTATTCTGTTTGGTGTTTCCGGTACCACCCGATGAGCACCGCAACAAGAGACCCAATACCCATACACATGAAGCATGCGTATGGGTATCTTCTTTTTTAGAGTACTTGCTAAATGAAGATTTTTATAGCATAATATCAGTCGAAGTTTCCCACAATCACCAGATGGAGGTCCCTAATGGATATCATTCAAGTAGGTATGGTGTGCGGCACTCCCGTGTACGTAACCAAACAAGAAGAGACGGCAGGATTGTACTGCACGAAAGTGTACGCAGGACTCATTGTTGGCGTTGCACTTCGGGTTGTGAAGAAAGACGGCACGCCACTCACACTGCACAACATCGAACAGATGCACGTGGCAGATGATGACATCCAGACTTTCGCCAACCTCTGCAGTGAAAAAGTGCAGACTCTGGCGCGCATATTTCTTCCCGAAGGGACTGATGCGCCTATGATGCATCCTGCAAGTTGCTTCTTCGACGAAGAGGACAAGGTGCACGTACTGTTCCTTATTTCAGGGTTCGTCAGGCCGTAATACCTGCCTCCAATCCCGCCCGCGCAGTTTCTGCGCGGGCTTTTTTATTTAAAAAATATATTCATTGCGATTCGTGCTGCATATGCTACCCTGTGCGCAGTAACACCTGTTCATCAATACTCATGAAAGCGAGGTAACAAAAATGGCAGACAAGACGCGAGATGTCACACCCGCACAGGAATCATCCCCTTTCAAAGTTGGCTGGCTGGGAGATGTCGCTATCTACGTCATCCCCGACGACACCAAGCATCAGCATCCCGCAGGGAGCCATCCTGAAGTATCCATTGCACTCAAAGCGGTAGGAGAGGATGGGGAGCATCTTCCCAATGAATCCTTGCCACTCATGGGACTTACCGCAAACGGTGCCGATGCACTCGAGGCATTTTTTACCACACACATAGATGCGCTCGTAAAAGAATTCCTTTCCGAAGCAAAAAGCGGTTTCTGGGTAAGCCAACCCTATCTCACCGGCCAGGATGGTGGACTCCTTATTGAATTCATCCTCAATGGTATTCCCTGATGTAAATGCATCACCCGCGTACGAAAGTGCGCGGGCTTTTCTATACAAAAAACAGACTGTTGCTATACTGCATATATGGAACAACTTTTAAACATAGCGATTAGCGCCGTACGAGAAGCAAGCGAAGCAGCAGTCGCTATGCGTGAGGGAGTCACTCATGAAATCAAGGGGGATGGCTCCCCGGTCACCGCTGCCGATATGCGTGCACACGACATTATCATGGAACACCTCACACCCACCAACATCATGATTCTTTCAGAAGAATCCAATGGTATTCCTATGCCGTATCCTGAGTATCTCTGGATTATTGACCCCATCGACGGCACTAAGGATTATATGAAGGGCGGTACCGACTACGCTGTAATGATTGCCCTCCTTCATAATGGCACTCCCGTACTCGGAGTTGTCGGTGCACCCGCGCTCAATACTATTTTCTATGCAACACAAGGCGAGGGGGCGTACAAAATAGTAGACGGTGTCACTACCTCCCTCACAGGCAAAAAAATGCGTGGTGAGCCACTTCAGTTTCTCTGTAGCAAACACAACTCCGCGCCATACATGGATGCGGTAGCGGACACACTGCATGCAGAACGAATGCCCCGTGGAAGTATTGGTGTAAAAGGAGGTCTCCTCGCAGACGGTATCGGTGACTTTTATTTCACTCATGGCACCCTCGGCGAATGGGATGCGTGTGCGCCCGAAATAATCTTCCGTGAAGCAGGCGGTGTAGTGAGCGACTGCCAGGGAAATGATATTTTCTATGGAAATCCCGAGCATCGCCTGCAAAGCGGTGTGCTCTTTGCACAAAAGGCGTGTTTCGACGAAGTACTCGAGGCAGTAAAAAAGGCGGTGTAGCCTTTGCATAATAACTATACCCACAGGCGCGCGGCCAAAAGCCGCGCCTGTGGGTATGTACAAATACCATTTTCTATGGCATTATATCCTCATTCCGTTCTTTGAAGCGGCGTTTTTGAAGGAGAAATCCATGGCAGACAAAGCGTCTCCCCCCATCATTGTCATTGGGACAGTGTATGGGATTGTGGTTACCATGACCCGGTCGCGCTCATCACGATTTGCACGCATCAAGGAGGAATTTGGAAACGGTGACCATATTGCGCTGAGTACTGCAAACAAGGTGAAGTGGGTAGACAGACCAGATGTGTGCGGGGAACATCTCCTCGCACATTTCATGGACATGAAGCGTGTGAGCCCCGAGTTCATGAACGAAGTATTCTGGGTAATCTTCCCCGAGTATGCCGGTATTCCGCTTTCGCGATTTGGCTTCCAGACCGGCTCAAACGATGCTATCTCGGGCACACGGGACGACATCCACGCCCACGTCACTTTCGCGCTCGATGAAGTGTGGGCGTGTGGCGCAATTCCCCGCTTTGTCGACCCCATAGATCCGGTACCTTCCGAGGACCGTAAACCCCGCGAAAAATAATCTTTTTCGCCACACCAAAAAGGTGCGCATATGCGCACCTTTTTTATTGCTCTGTATCCTTCCGCCCTACAGGCGCTGTTCAGGTTGTATGACAAAATTGAATGAAGATTCAATTTTTTCGACAACCTCTTGCGAAATGGGTCCCAACCCATTTCTCACCCCTTGCCTACGGCTCGCGGAGTAAAAGATGAGAAGATTTAAAAGAAAGGAGCGCCTCTTGGCGCTCCTTTCTTTTATTCTTCTTCGATATCTTTTACTCCGCGGGCCTTCTTGATTTCCATTGCAACATTTGGTGGTACTACGTCGTAGTGATCAAATTCCATAGTCATAGACGCACGTCCTTCGGTCATAGAGCGAAGTGTCGTGGTGTATCCAAACATCTCGGAGAGCGGTACCTTTGCATGTACTACCTTTGCCATACCACGATCATCCATTCCCTCCACAAGTCCACGCTTTGAACTGATGTTTCCGTTTACGTCACCCATGAATTTTTCTGGAGTGGTTACTTCTACCTTCATGATAGGTTCGAGAAGTACGGCACCTGCGCTCTTTGCAGCCTCTTTGAAAGCGTGAATTGCAGCGAGTTTGAAAGCGATTTCTGAAGAGTCCACTTCATGGTAACTACCATCGTAGAGTTCTACGGAAATATCCTCCATCTTGTATCCCGCAACGAATCCACGACCCATTGCCTCCTTGCACCCCTTCATAACTGCAGGGATGTATTCTCCTGGAATCACACCTCCCTTAATATTGTTCACAAATTCGTAGTGATCTTCACGAGTGATGTTTTTCGCAAGTGACTTTCCTTCAGCAAGTTCAAGTGGTTCCATTGGCTTGATGCGAATCTTCACATGACCGTACTGACCCTTACCTCCTGACTGCTTGATGTACTTGTATTCCGCCTCGGCTGGTCGCTGAATGGTTTCGCGATATGCCACTTGTGGCTTACCTACGTTTGCCTCAACACCAAACTCGCGCTTCATGCGATCAACAATAATCTCAAGGTGGAGTTCTCCCATACCCGCAATAATAGTCTCGAGAGTTTCTTCATCAGTAGAGACCTTGAAAGTTGGGTCCTCATCAGAGAGTTTCTTCATCGCCATACCCATCTTCTCCTGGTCGTTCTTCGTCTTTGGCTCAATGCGCATTGCTACCACTGGCTCAGGGAAGGTGATGGTTTCGAGAATGATTGGCTTATCTTCCGCACAGAGTGTATGGGAGGTCTTTACATCCTTAATACCTACTCCCGCAGCAATCTCGCCAGCGTACACTTCTTCAATTTCGGTACGCTTGTCGGCCTGAAGGCGCACAATACGCCCGAGTCGCTCTTTCTCACCAGTTGACGCATTATAGAGATAACTTCCTGCCTTGATGGTACCTGAATACACACGGAAGAAGGTAAGTTGCCCCACAAATGGATCGGTCTGGAGTTTAAATGCAAGTGCACAGAATGGTGCCTCATCTGATGCCTCACGAGTTTCTTCTGCATCAGTGTCGGGATTGGTTCCTTTTACCGGTGGAAGATCAACAGGGGATGGGAGAAAGTCCACAACGGCGTCGAGTACGAGTTGTACACCCACATTTTTGAGTGATGAACCAGTCATCACGGGGAAGATTTCGTTTGCAATCACTGCCTTGCGAAGTGTTGCTTTGAGTTCATCATATGAAGGAATAGTACCTTCGAGATACGCGTTCATCTGTGCATCATCGTGCTCGACGATACGCTCCACGAGTTCTCCATGATACTTTTCTGCATCCGCCTTGAGTTCTTCAGGAATCTCATGTTCTACCACCTTCATTCCCATTTCACCTTCAAAGGTGTATGCCTTCATCTTGAGGAGGTCAACGACGCCCTTGAGATTTTCCTCACTTCCCCATGGAAGTTGGAAACGTACTGCCTTTGGTGAAAGACGATTCAAAATAGACGCATATGAACGCTCGAAGTCTGCTCCGGTGCGGTCCATCTTGTTGATGTAGCAAATGCGGGGTACTCCGGCTTCATCGGCATAGCGCCAGTTGGTCTCTGACTGTGGCTCCACGCCGGCTACACCATCAAATACCACCACCGCACCATCGAGTACGCGCATGGAGCGCTTTACCTCTGCGGTGAAGTCGATGTGTCCTGGTGTATCGATGATGTTAAAGGTGTACTTGAGTTCTGGGTCGTTGCGGTCAGTAATGAGTGACGGTGTCCAGTTACAAGAAATTGCCGCTGCAGTAATAGTAATACCGCGCTCACGCTCTTGTTCCATCCAGTCAGTGACGGTTGCACCATCGTGCACCTCACCGATTTTGTGGCTCATACCGGTGTAGAAAAGCACACGCTCTGAAGTTGTGGTCTTTCCCGCATCAACGTGCGCTACGATACCGAAGTTACGAAGTTTATGTAATGGAAATGCTCGTGCCATAGTAATAATGCTAATTAAATAATGTGTGTTCTCCCCTTCCCGTATGCAGAGGCATGCCTCCGTTAGAAAAGAAAAAGCCCAAAGGCT
Organism: uncultured Candidatus Saccharibacteria bacterium; assembly: GCA_964570795.1. GTDB lineage: Bacteria > Patescibacteriota > Minisyncoccia > Phycocordibacterales > UBA918 > Damh-18. The sequence continues at coordinate 35,346 of CAZMYZ010000002.1, read as the reverse complement.
TAATGGCGATACTATACGACATTTATGTGTGTGAGGCAATCATATTTCATCCGCGTGGGTATTGAAATAATATATATCTATGGCATAATACTGGCTGCTTCGCTCTTTCTCAATCATCACACTTCGGGGGTCACATGCATATCATCCGTATTGTAGTTATCTGTATCCTTGCACTCTGTGCAAGTACCGGGGTTTACGCCCAAACTGAAAAGAAAACAGCCATGGCGCAAGTGGTGCCTTGGAAACAACTGTCGGAACATATCTGGGTAAAAACAGTCCCCCAAGGGACATCTGGACTTACGGAAGTCATCACGTTAACCGACACCGGCACCGAACTCCTCTTTGAAGCGCGGTCGGTATGCCCAAATGATTCACGGCTCGTGGTGTATACCTGGTCACACAAAGACCATAGCGCCGTCGGCATAAGTTGTCACCAGGTCTTGCGACTACCTTCGACACGTATTTGGAGTGATGTGGTACATCCACTTCCCGAAGGAGTCTGGCGTACCTGGGTCTACCACGAAGGAAAACTCAGTAAACGATAGCGCACCATCTCGGACCAAAAATGGTCCGCGACGTTTTCTTTCATTGCAGACTTTTGCCTACATGCTATTCTGCGTTGAGTTCCCCACAATTCTTTCGGAGGCAGTCATGAGACATCTTTTTGTTTTTTGTGCACTACTGATGAGTACTATCGTGTCAGCAGAACCGATTGTACTTTCCTACACCTCACCCTGGGCTGCAACAAGTCTGAATACGTGGCGCACAACTTTCATGCGCCACTCAGACAACAAAGCCGAAACCATCGAACTTACTTTGAGTGATGAAGGTCTCACTTTCCTTTCTCGCGCAACATGTGATAAAAAAGGACACTACGAGGTTCTCACATGGAAATTCAAAGACCGTTACGCCACCGGTACAGGGTGCAGTGGTGAGGAAATGCGAGTCAATACAGTGACATGGAGAAATCGCGTAGTACCGCTTCCTCCCGAGGTTGCAGCACGGTATCGAGACTAATATCTCAACTGAGCCAAGCCGTTACACATCCAAAAAAATGCGTAACGGCTTTTTTATTGCAGACTTTTGCCTACATGCTATTCTGCACACAGATTCATACCTGAGGAGATACACATGAAACATTCTGGTTTTGTGAGTGGAGTTATTTTAATACTCCTGCTCGTTGGTGCTGCGGTTGGGGTCGTATTTGGTAAGCAATGGGTATTACCACTCGTTATCGTCTGTTTTACTTTGTGGGTACTTATCCTACTCATTAAGCACAGTGAACTTACACAAGAAAACACACGACTCACCGAAGCAAATGCCATGCTCGCTGCACGTTGTGGCACCTGTGAACACGCAAAATATCTTGATGTAAAACGTATTGGCATGCGTACACACGACAATGAATGCGCGTAATGCATTCCTTGCCGTGAACCCCTTCGGGGTTCACGGCATTTTCATTTTTTCTATTTCCGCGCCTCGCATGAAGCGGTATACTATTTCTATGCGATTCTTCACCACCCTCGTATGTGTACTTTTTTTCATACTTCCCTATGGCGTACACGCTGAAGAGACTAATGCTGGTTTTGTACAGGGGCTGTGGTACTCCGCGGAACCGGTCTTTGCAGGCGTTCCTACCCGTATCTATATTGCCGTACGCAACAATACCGGCCACGATCTCACCGGCACGGTACGCTTTACCGACAACGGCAAGCGTATTGGCTCTTTTGAAGTGAGTGCACTCGAGGGGAGACTTGTGGAAGCGTGGGTAGACTGGACTCCCACTTTTGGCGAGCATGTAGTAACCGCCACTGTAAGCGACGCAACACTCCACATAATTGGTGGTGGTACCGAAGCAATCGACATCGCTGGCATTACCGCAAGTGACACGCTCTCCGTCGATTATGATACCGACCATGATGGTGTAAGTAACACCGAGGATGCTGACGATGATAATGACTCAGTATCAGACAGTGACGAAACCGAACGCGGAACCAATCCTCTTGTCACCAATCCAAAAGCAGTATCAGAAGATATAAGCGCAAAAGAGGACAATACGGAAGTACTCACTACAGATACCCGGGCACACACAAATACCCCCACTTCTTCTGGTGAAGGACTCGAGCAGTATGTAGAAAATGAAACCGTCGATACACTCCTCAGTAATGCCACGACAAAAATTGAACGCGCAAAAACAGCCCTCGATACCTACCGTGAAGAACGCGATGCGGCACTTTCTCAAAGCACCTCACCGACTGACACAGAAAATCCTCCTGAAATGAAGTTGGGAACTCTCACCGAAAATGCCACCATCACCCGTACACAGATAGGTACCGATACGGGACTTCTCGGCTCATTTGTATCTGGTGTTGCGGCACTCCTCACAAGCCTTTGGACACTCGTACTTTTTTCAACATCAAAAATCTTGAGTCACCCAGCAATACTCGAAGCATTGCTGCTTGTGGGAATTCTTGTCTTTTTCTATCGCGTTGCTCGTCGTTTTGGCCGTCGCAATCGATATTAAGAAATGGCGTATCGCAGAGGATACGCCATTTATGTACTACTCGTTTTAATCCAAATTCGCAAACTTGGTGGATCAAACAAACGTGGACGAAGGTGGTCAGGGAGTTTTGCACCAAGCGCAGCGAGCCGCAATACCCGAAGACGATTCAGAATGTCTGAGGTCGCTGGATATATAAACGGCTGCTGCTGCGCCGTCTCAATGGTAAGATAACTTTCACAGAGGGGTAGAGCCCCTATGAGAAAAAATGGTGCATCGATATAACAGGCGTGATGCTCCTTCGTTGTAAACGATGATGTACAGAGTGCCCTGGTCTTGAAACTAAGGCGATGTCCGTAGCACCGTGCCTCAAAAAACATACCACCCGCCTTGAGCGTGCGGAGGAGCTCTCTTTCAAACTCCTCCATATACCGTGGAGGTATTTCGTGATTTGACACCACAATATTGAGTGAGTTGTCCGGAACACCAAAATTATCAAAGCGTGCCTGGATACCACGCACACCATTTTCAGTAATGCGACTCACGTGAGGTGTACTGTACAGGTATGTAAACCCCCATTGTTGATTTCGTTCACTCAACTTCTTCGTAAAAAGTGAACCTTGTGCACCAATTTCTAAAAGAACCTTGGTCATGATGACCTCCTTCAAAACAATACTCTGCGCATCATACCGTGTATACAGGTGAGTGCAAGTATATTAAAACCGCGGCGCTTTGCGCCGCGGTGCTTTTCATTCTCCTTTCACCCACATACGCACCGTGGGAGGATCATCGGTACTCCGATAGATATACCCTTGAGAAGGCGGGATTATTCCTTTTTCTTTGAAGAGTAAGTACAAAATTCTATCTCGAATTGTCGATGATGCGGGATACTCAACTTCTGCTCCATTAGGAAGTACAAAGATACTTGTCCATCGCGGAAGAAGAATACCTCGTTTTTCAAAACCAACACGTACAAATGCAGGTCCATCTCTATGTACGGGAAAGAGCACTGGTTTAAAAATATGTTCATCAAGGCACGGTGACGACCCTATGGGATGTGCTGCAAAGAATACTCCTCCCGGCTTCAAAGTGCGTATAAGCTCTTCGTTTATACCCTTGGTGCCACCCTCAAAAATGTTTGTGCTGTTGAGTGTCACCATATCGAGACTCAAGTCTGGCACAGTGAATGCGCTGTAACGCGCAAATATCTTCAGCACTCCCGCACTCGAAGAATCACCATTCCATGAACCCTGAAAGCGCTTATCGCCACAAAGGTAGAGGAATTTGAGTTTAGGGTTCAGTGACTTGAAATCTTTTACAAAGGACACATCACCAGCGCCAATATCCAGCAATACTTTGACCATAATGGTCTCCTTAGAAACAAATCTATAGAGAGCATACGGAATGTGCACAAAATAGCAAATCAGGCACCTGCTTCGCAGGTGCCTGATTTGCTATTTTTCATATTCACCCCACCACCTTAAACCCAAGTTTTGTTATCTGCGGAGCAATTTCTTTTTTCGCCAAGACAAGGTCGTTCGCATACACAATTATTTCCTGATGGGACGTATTATCGCGCACCGCAAGCATAAGACATGCGCCATCTTGTGTTATTTTCACCCTTCGCAAACCCTTTGTAGTCGGAAGTCCCGCTTTAATAAATCCCAATACAATCTTTTTTACCTCAGAATTTTTCTCCAGAATATCCACCACCTGCCCTGCCGCAGGAATAACTGTCGTATGCGTTCCGGTTACTTTTCCTCCGGCACGAGCACCTTTTGGTTTTGCCATATACAAACTATTGCATCGCACTCACCTTTTTGAGCGCAATGACATACATACTCTCTGCCCAGCCAAGTGGTGTATTTTCATTGGGATTATGCGTATGGGAGTAGTAGAGTTCGGGAATCTTTCCCTCTTCAGTCATCGTACTTCGTGCATGCATAAGATACCACTCCGCTTTTGCCCTATCGCCCCGCTCCGCATAGATAATCGCGAGCCACGAAAGCCCCATACACCATTCAGCCTCCTCACTGTGTCCATCAACATTGGCATTGTAGTAGCGGTCGTTCTTGTAGCGAATGACTCCCTTATCCTTGGTGAGGTGATACTCTACATTCCGCAAAATAGCCACCGTTTCATCTTCCGTTGCTTCACGAAATGGATACACCACCGAGAGAAGCGCGAGGTCAGAAAATTTTTGTACTGATTCTCGGGGCAAGAGCGCACGAAGTGCAGTCTCTCCTTTTTGGATTACTCCCTCAGGCACCGTGAGCCAGGGGATATGTGCCGCTTTTTTAAGTGCAGCATTTACCGCAGCGATAGAGGATGCGTGCACTTCCATGCCTTCCTCCCAAATACCATTGTCCAAATCGTGCCAGTACTCTATGCGCACGAGATAATCCACAATCTTTTGCACCGTAGCGCGCTCTTCATCAGTCTTTGCGACACTTTCTCCACGTATCTCAAGCGCCATAAGTAAATCAAGCACCTCACCCACCGCATCATTCTGCCTATTCCCCCACTCCTCCCAGTATTCTTCAAACGTCTCAGGATGAAAACGTGCGTGAATATATTGCCACGTCTCATACGGTTTATGCTCAATCGCCCAATCAATCTTCTCCGCATGCTTCATAAAAAGTGCCAGGAGTGCACGTGCTGTATCTTTTACTGTTTCAATATCTCCCAACTCTAAAAAACAAAGTACCGTAAAGTAGTTATCACGGAGCCATGCCTTGTCATAACCAGTATGTACCGTTGATGCAGAGGCTGTATACACGCCTGTAGGTTTGCAGAGTGCACGAATCTCATTCAAGTGCGCTTGTATCTCTGCTTCGAAATCAATAGTCATACAAAAATAAAACTACGCAGCAAGTGCTTGCATGCGATTTTCAAATACCGCCTTCGCACGAATCATTTCTATAGTGCGCGCAATTTCTTTTGCAAGGAAACGGTTTTTATTTTCGTGTGCGAGTGCTTCGATGTGTGTTTCAAGTATTGCAATCTGTGTATCAGTGTCCATCCCTTCAAAGTCAGGAATGTCTGCGATAAGTTCCGCTGCTTGTGCAGGTGCCTGTTCCCTTAACTCTCGCCACACCTCAACACCCTCTACACTTTCAACACGTGACATTCCCTCCATAGAAACACATTATCTTAATATGGTGATAAGTATATCATGTGCAAGAATGGCAATACAAAAATGGTTCTTGTCGGGTAATCACTGAAATTGGCGACTGACGAGGAACACAAGAAAAAAGACCCGAATGGGACAATAGTCCAGTGAGGGTCTTTTTTCGTATACCAGAGTTGTGCGTCTGAAAATTTATTAGGAATAAAATTTTCAGACGGACTCGAAAAATATATGGGCTCTGCCCATTATTTTTCGGTCACCACGCGAAGTGGGCGAAGGCACGGTTAGCCTCTGCCATGCGATGCGTATCATCCTTCTTCTTCACGGCTGTTCCTTCTCCACGAGCGGCAAGCATGATTTCTGCTGAGAGTGCCTTGAACATTGGCTTACCTTTCTGTCCGCGAGCGGCAGTAATAATCCAACGAAGTGCGAGTGCGAGGCGGCGTTCTGGGCGCACCTCACGTGGTACCTGGTAGTTTGCTCCACCCACACGGCGTGAACGTACTTCCATTTGTGGTCCTGCGTTACGGATAGCGGTTTCGAAGATTTCTACAGGGTCTCCACCTCCTTCCTTTGCGTTTTTAATTACTTCAAATGCTGCGTATACGATTTTGCGTGCAGTCTCCTTCTGTCCGTTCACCATGATGTAGTTCACGAGTCGTGAGACATTTACTGAATCATATCGTTCGTCTTTGCCGAGCGGTGCTCGTCTTTTTATTGGTCGTCGCATATTAGTCCTATCTATTATCTATAGCGAGTATAGTCTATTAATTAATCTTTTGTATTAAGTAAATAGTTGAGAGTGCCGCAGATGCGAGGCGCAGTGAGGTTTTGGAAGAAGGTGTACACATTGTACAGCGACTGACAAAACCGAAACTGCAACGAAGCAGGTGTGGTGCTATCGGCTATTTACCGGCCTTTGGGCGCTTTGCTCCGTACCGTGATCGAGACACTCGTCGCTTATCAACGCCGGTTGCATCGTACTTTCCACGGACAATAGTGTAGTTCACACCGATGTCCTTTACGCGGCCGCCGCGTACGAGTACCACCGAGTGCTCCTGGAGTGTGTGTCCTTCGCCAGGAATATAGGCAGTAATTTCCTGGTGATTGGTAAGACGTACACGAGCAATTTTACGAATAGCCGAGTTTGGCTTTCGAGGAGTCTTGGTAGTAACACGTGTACAGACACCACGCTTAAAGGGTGAACTGTATTCGTTTGGACGATTCATGATGGAATTAAACCCAGAACGAAGCGCTCCTTTCTTTGTTCGGGTTGGTTGATCCTTTCGTCCCTTCTTTGTTAATTGATTGATTGTTGCCATATAAATGTGTCGCTACTCTACTATACTTACGGAAATGTGCAAGCACCGCGGCTTGTCTTAGGGAGATTATTACTTGTTTTTCTAAAAAAAGCCCCGCGCAGTGCGCGGAGCAAAAGGACGGCTAAGATCGCCAAGCAAGGCAGCCAGAGGGGTGCGCATCCCCTATGTGGCCACAAGCCGAGGCAAATACCCATCCCAAGACTGGAAGCGTCACTATAGCATACACATTTGTGTTTTCCTCATACTGGCTAGGGGAAACTCAAAAAGAGGTTGTATATAAAGACCACCACTGAATGGAATGGTGTCCAGAGAATCTGCATAAAGATGAAAACGCATAGGAATAGGGCCACGAAACCGAGACTTTCCATATACTGTGTGAGTGCACGATACTTGAGCGAAAGGTGAAGTGGGAGAAACGGCACAATAATCTTTGAACCATCGAGCGGGGGAAAAGGAATTGCATTAAAGAGCGCAAGAAGAATATTGATAAATACAATATAGGTTGCCATATCAGCAAAAGAAGGCGGGAGCCCAAGTGTGTCTGCCATACGAATCAAAATGGCAAAAATAAAGGCCAAAAATAGGTTTGCAAGAGGACCTGCAGCCGCTACAAACGACTCACCCCACTTTTGATTACGTAGATTATAGGGATTATAGGGTACCGGCTTTGCCCACCCAAACAGAAATGGCATCCCAGTGATAAAGAGTGCCCCGGGAATTAAAACTGATCCAACAGGGTCAATATGTATAAGAGGATTCGCACTCAAACGACCTGCAAGACGTGCAGTGGGGTCACCGAGCCAATTGGCAGCATAGCCATGAGCAACCTCGTGGAAAACGATAGAGAGTATCAAAATGGCCAAGGTGATGATTTCGAGCATAAAAGATGTGCTATGAGTATGGGACTTATTGTACCGTATTCCGCTTTCCTCACCAAAGCACCCTTCGTGTATGTCTTCTTGCTATTTAAACGAAGCATGGTAGTATAGGCGACACTAAACAAACGATATATGGCAAGGCAATGTGAAATAACTGGAAAGACATCACAAGTTGGTGGACGATACAGCAACCGCACTCGTGCGACGCAGTTTAATCCGTGTGGAAAGGTACGCCGCCAGGCAAACCTGCAGAAGAAGCGAATCTTCGTTCCCGAACTCGGCAAGACCATCGTAATGACCATCTCCACGAAGGCAATGCGCACCATCGCAAAAAATGGCGTATTCGAGACTTTGAAGAAAGCAAAACTTATTTAAGATTCAAAAACCCCCGCGACCTCTGGTGCGGGGGTTTTTAATAGAGATACACAAAGAAAAAGGAGCCTTGCGGGCTCCTTCGGACAACTTTCAGTATTAGCAATATGCATGAAGAACACATACACGCATTTTTATGTGGACATACAGACCCATCAAGCGGATAATTCGTTTGCCGTTAAAGTATGCCATTTGTCTGGTAAACCGATCAATGGCATCGAATGCTATTGATGTAGTACCAAGAATACTGCGGCAGTCAACAACCCGGAGACTGCCCTTCCCCTCATAGTCAGTGATGTGCAAGAACCCATTCTGAATGTTTTGAATCACCACACCCTTAGGAAACATCTCTTGCATTTCCTGGAGTGATAAATTTATCTGCCGCTTAATTTTCGGAACAGACCATGGAGATATTGCCGTCATGATAGACACCTTTAAGTAAAAGAACGACGTCGGTACTGTACCCCCAAAATTAGTTGTATGCAATCTAAAACCCACAAGGCGTCGCTTTGTGAGTTTTGATAGTCATCGAAACCAAATGGCAGTACCATCACTTTCTGAAACAATGGTGCCGAGGTCGGCGGTGTTTTTCTGGATGATATTTTGTGCAGTGAGGAGGTCGGTCACCTCCTTATGCGGATGTCCATAGGAATTGTCTTTACCTGCGGAAATAATAGCGTAGGTGGGACGGACGGCCGTTACGAATGTTTCGGCCGATGAGGTGTGTGAGCCATGATGCCCTACCTTGAGTACATCACTCGAAAGTGTATCGGGGGAAACTCCCACAAGGTACTCCTCAATACTCTGCGGGGAATCACCCGTAAAGAGATACTCGCTTTCGCCATACGTAAGTCGAGACACGATCGACGATGTATTACTCTCAAACCCTTGCGGATCGTAGTCAGGAAAAAGTATGGTGAGTGTCGTACTTCCCGCAGTACCAATTCCTAAATCAAACACCGTTCCCGCACGTGCAAAGATAATTTCTGCACCTTCTTTCTCCACTGCCTTTTTAAACACCGCATACACCGGCGCATCACCTTCATTTTCGGTCATCACAATTGTATGTACCCTATAGCGCCGGAGTACATCCACCAATCCCCCAATATGGTCGGCATCGGGATGTGTGGCAATGAGTATATCTATGTCCCTATCAAAAAATCCCATCCGGCGACTGAGTGCACCAAGGACCGCACTTCCCCTACCACCATCAATGAGTACCTGTACACCTGCGGGTGATTCGATAAATGTTGCGTCTCCTTGCCCCACATCTAGAAAAGCGACTTCGAGCAAGCCGGTATGTTTCTCTTTTTGAAGGAAGAGCGTGAGACATGCAAGAAGACCTATCATAAGTACTGCAGCGATGAGAGGGAGGCGAAGTTTTGCCATGCCACCATTGTATCGTCAAAATGGTATACTACCCACCTATGCATACATACACATCACAACAATTTTCACTCCCTGTACTTCAGGGACTTTCAGAAAAACAAATAACCGCACACCTCGGGCTCTATGAGGGCTATGTAAAGCACGTCAATGTGCTTCGTGAGCAAATTGCAGCACTCACCGCACTCGATGCAGAAAAGTACGCGTACGCAATTATGGAGACGCGTCGTCGCTTGGGCTTTGAGTTTAATGGCATGCGCATGCATGAATACTTCTTTACCCAGTTTGAAGGAGGTGCCGCACCACTCGATAGTGAGTCACCGCTCGCAAAGTCGCTTACCGAAAAGTATGGTTCCGTCGACGCATTCATCACTCACTTCACCCAAGTAGGTATGACACGTGGTATTGGATGGTCGGTACTCTATGCAGACCCGCTCCACAACACACTCCACACCGCATGGGTAGCCGACCACGAAATAGGCCAACTCGGCGGACTCCCCATCATCCTCGCGATGGATATGTGGGAACATGCGTTCATGGTGGATTATCTCCCCACAGAAAAGAAAAAGTATATCGAGGCATTTCTTTCGAATGTACACTGGGCACTCCCCGAGCGCCGTTTTGCGGCGACCCTTGCGCAATAGCATTTATCGAAACGGAAAGGTGGTAGAGGAATTCCCGGAAGCACGAAGTGCTTCCGGGGATTTTTCTTTTTCAATCTCCTCCTCAATCACCCAGCCGTCATACTCATTTTCTATATCCTCCTTGTGTGCTGAACGCATATAGAAAAATCCAATACCTACGTACGCAATCACCATTCCCCAAAACGGAAACATGGAGATGGAGACTGAGGCAAAAGGGACGCGAGCGCACCACTCGGCAATCGTGATGATGTATTCCAAAGAAAGATATGTGACGAACCCAACTCCCATCCCGAGCGTATGCGAAAGCATACTGACAATACCCGTGAAAAAAGTGAGCAGCATCGCGTAAGGCACCATGGGGAGCACGAGTATATTGGTAACGAGTGCAATGAGTGAAATCATACCGGTGTGAAACAAGAGGAGCGGCAGCACGATAATTTGTACTGCGAGTGTTGCTGCCGCGAGTGCGCGCACACCATATCGCTCGGGAACATACGTGAGTTTTGGCTCAATGAGTGGTGAAAATATAATAAGTCCAAGTGTTGCAAGAAACGAAAGTTGAAACCCAGGGTCATGCACAAGCAGGTAGGGATTCGCGACAAGCATTGCCACACCCGCAAGCACGAGTGCACGGAGTACTGCATACATGCGCCCCGTACCACGTGCAACAAGAAGAAGTATTGCCATAATCGATGCACGAAGTACTGTGGCGGAAAGTCCTACCAAAAGAGCAAATGCCACAATGCCGAGAATCCCGAGCATCATGCGCATACGCGGAAGAAAAAAGAAGGCAAGAATAGACATGAGTACCTCCACTACAATCATAATGTTATATCCAGAAAGTACCACAATATGGATAATACCGGTTTCCCGAAATACCGTATCAAGATGCTCCCCCAATGCACGCTTTACTCCAAGAAGCATCCCTGCACCCAGTCCCGCAGCAGGCTCAGGGACTGCGTCCTGGAGTGCATTGAGAAACGATTCTTTTCCTATAAACAATTTCCCCAGTACTGTTTCTCGATGCTCGACAATTGTTACCTCTGCGAAACCAATCATATACACCACCCCCTTCGTGCGAAGAAAACCCGCATAATCAAATTCTCGTCCGGTATCTGTCATAAACGCTTTTGGTTTTTTCAAAATTCCCTCAATGCGTACCGTATCACCATATCGAATGTTTTGATTTTCAATGAGAAATCTATCTGCTGTCACTAAAATACGCTCGGTACCAACACTCGCGTCGGTAGGTACTATATAGAGTTGCGTGGTCGTTTCACGCTCTGAAGGTTCTACAACAATACGCGCCTCAAGCACGACCTTTTCCCCTTCGAGCGCAGTATAGGGCGAGACATTTCTTTCTGCGTACTCGAGGCGTGCCATGCCGAGCGATCCAAAAATACAAAAAAGTCCTACAAGAAAAAGTGCTCTGCTTTTTTCCATCCCCTGAATCTTCCCCGCAATCACACACGCAAGACCGACGGTACTTATAAGCAGTACTCCACTCACCCCACTATCAAAAAACGAGCTGAGAAAAATCCCGCTCGTAAATGCTATGCCTATTATATAAAAAACTCTATTATGCATAGTGCTTTCCTTTGACTTTCCTACCCTCCCCATTCTGCCCTGAGTGCCGTTTCTTCTTCTTTTGAAAACACTTTTTTAAATTTTGCTTTTTTGCCTTTCACGCGCGCTTCACATTCTGCCCATGTTTTGTGGGAGAGCACTTTCCCCTCGACGAGTGAGATATATGCGTACGCAGGGCCAGTCTTCTTTCCCTTTGGTGATGATTTCGCAACCACACGCGCTTTCGGCATCGTACTTAAAAATGCATCGTATGCATGCTTCGTACCTTCAAAGAGTTGCACGGCCTCCTTTCGCGCATACCCATTTGCAATCATGTCGACACGTTCATTGAGTGCCACCCCCTCATGCCCACGTACGTGCTCCCACGTCACGGTATGTCTCCGCGCTTCTGCAAGCAGTTCCTGCCAAATATCTTTATTGAGCACATCTTTTTTTTCTTTGGTTTGCCATCCATTTTTTTCCCACCCAAAAACCCACTTCGTGATGCCGTTTATCACATACTGAGAATCGGCCTTAAGAGTGAGCGTCGTCCCTGGTTTGCAACTCTTGAGCGCCATAAGTGATGCAGTCATCTCCATCCGATTGTTGGTGGTGTGCGCGGCATCGCCGCCACCCTCATACACATGATTCCCCCGAAGCACCACAAAACCCCATCCGCCTGGGCCCGGATTCCCAATAGCACTTCCATCGGTATATGCAATGATTTCTTTCATTTGTAAAAGTATACACGGGAGATTCCCCAGTGTGTAGGCACAAGAGAGCATGGTGCATAATCCTGTTGCACGTTTTACAAAACAGGCGCATACTCGCGATTAGGAAAATTTGTACATTTCATTCATCAGCAAGGGAGCGAGAAATGACCTCAAATCCACTCTACGCACTAGCGCATGCAGTGAGTTTCACTGAAAAGATTCAGGCACTACAGAAACTGTCCGATGGAGTACTCAAGGAACGGCACCTCATGCGTTTATTCCTCAAAGCAGGAAAATCTTCCGAATTTTGGGAAATCTACTGGACTACTGCGGATCCAGAACTTCAGGATGATGCTCTTGTGGCAATATTTCGCTATCCCGAAAGTCCCAGGGATATTGCAAAAGCAATTGAACTTGCTTCGGAATCGGTACGGAGATACATTGATATCCATTCAGAACTTCGCACCGCATCGAAACTGATTGCACACGACACCACAAACAAGGAGCGCCTTATCATTGCACGAAATACTCTTGATCCGATGATTCAAAAATACGCACTTGAGTGCATTCTTACACACGCACCCAGTGGACCAGAACTTCTTGAAATCATGCAAGACACCATGTTTCCATATAAGTTTCGGCGTGCCGCAGAGTCTCTTTTGGTTAGTGTGTGTATAGATTCCTGACTTTACGTCCGCACAGATGTGCGGACTTTTCTGTTGCACCCAGCCACAATAGGGAGTACAGTAGTGGCTGCAAAATTGTTCACAAAGGGAGTATATTTCCATGCCCAAAGAAAACATGCAGTTCACCGCAGCCCTCGGTAAAAAGGGAGGTCTCTGCGAACTCTCGTTTGCAGAGCTCGATAATCTCCTCATGCAGCAGTGGGTGCCGCTCATTGGAACAGCAATCCCACCATGCAACAAAAACCCTCAGGGAGGTGTACTGTACATTCTTCAACGAGAAAAGAATACGTAGAAATGAAGCCCGTGAATATCGCGGGTTTTCCTTTACACAACATCTACAATACGTATCCGCGTTTCGTTTCGCCCCATAAAGTACGAACGCTCAATATGTGCAAGGAGGGTTACTTTTTTTCCTTCTTCGGGGGTACTTGAAAAGGTTTCAGGCAGTCTAAAGAAACAAATGGCATCAGTGAGGCCGAGTGCAGTGCGTACGAGAAGTTTCGTATGGTTTTGTGTTTTCCCAAACACCTGCACCTTGCTCGGTACCACATCAGTGATTTCAAACAGTGGTTTTGGATTTCCTATACCAAAGGGAGCAAATGCGTCGAGTGTACGCACAAAGGAATCAGTAATGTCACCAAGGGTAATGCGTGCGTCTACCTGGAGCATCTCTGATTCATGCGCAGTATCATGAAGGAGAGCATGTGCAGCAATAAGTGCTTCAGGAAGTGTGTGAATAGCATCATGACTCACCGAGAACCCGCCCGATGCGTGGTGCCCGCCGAAGGTAAGAAACGCGTCTTTCGCCTCCTGCATAATATGCACGATACTCGTTGTGCCATCACTCCGGCACGAGCCTTTAATAATCCCCTTGCCGTCACGACCCCACAGAAATGTAGGCTTTTCATATTCCTCCGCAAGTGCATGTGCTACCAGCCCCACAAGGGACGGCCGCCACTCGGGATTCCCCATCACAATCACCGAGGGAATTTCTGAGAGTTGCCCCATACGTTTCTTCGCCTCCTTCGTCATACTTGCCACCACCCCTTTGCGCTCATTGTTGAGTTTCTCGAGGTGCGCCACATACATCCCTGCTTCTCCTTCGTCTTTGGTGCGGAGCATATGGAATGCGTCTTCGGGGTCATCCATACGCGAAGCGGCATTGATGCGCGGCGCGATAGTAAATCCAATATCTTCTTCGGTAAGGTGTGCCTGGCTTCCTCCTGCTTTACGAAGCAATTGCTGAATGCCAGGACGTTTTGACTTACGCAACACAGAAAGCCCGTATCGTGCGAGCACGCGACTCTCATCCTGAAGCGGCATCATGTCGGCAACGGTCGCAATACCCACAAGGTCGAGCCACCACTTTTCCCACCCATCCTTGAGTGTAATGGTGCCATCCTCCTTTCCGCGAATAAGTATTGCTTGCACCAGTTTAAACGCAACGGTCGTTCCACAAATCCCTTGGAAAGGGTATGCATTATCTCGCTTAGGGTTTATCACCGCATATGCATGCGGGAGTGTTGCACCGGGCTCATGGTGGTCGGTCACAATCACATCAATACCCGCAGCATTTGCTCTATCCACCGCAGCATGGTCGGTAATACCGCAATCCACGGTAATAATGAGATTCGCCTTTCGCTCAATAAACTTTGGTACGGAATCTACATTAAAACCATACCCCTCGTCATGCCGATGGGGAATGTAATTTTCAAAATTGGTATATGCGATTGCGGTAAAAAAATCATGGAGGAGAACACCACCGGGAATACCATCACAGTCGTAGTCGGTATATATCACGATATGCTCATTGTTTTTAATGGCATGAAGTACACGCTCCACTGCCTTTTCCATATCGGTAAGGAGGAAGGGGCTGTGGAGATGTACCTCGTAATCTGGATTAAGAAATCGCTCTGCACACGCGGCATCAGTAATCCCCCGATGAAAGAGAAGTTGCTGTACAAAAGTATCATATGCACTAAGGGTCTCGCTCACCTCAGGAGGAATTGCACGTGGTGCACGAGTTTTAGGATTCACCATAGTGGAGCAATTTTACCATTCTGTTATCATGGATGCCATGAGTACCATTTTCACCAAAATCATCAATAGAGAAATACCTGCAGATATTGTGTATGAGGACGATGCCGTAATTGCGTTTCTCGACAT
>CAZMYZ010000002.1:0-19883 GCA_964570795.1 uncultured Candidatus Saccharibacteria bacterium | reverse complement strand
TTTCAACACTTCTATTCCCGGAAGGGTTTTATGTTCCAAAAAGTCGAGCATCGCGCCACCAGCCGTTGATACAAACCCAAATGACTCCGTAATACCGAGCGATTCAATGGCTGTTACAGTATCACCCCCACCCACCACCGAGTACGCATTACTTGCAGCAATCATCTCCGCGCAGCGCTTCGTAGCATCATCAAACCCCCCTTCGTAATTACCCAAAGGTCCATTCCACACAATCGTCTTTGCCTCTTTAATAAAAGGCGCGAGTGCATCCACCGAGCGTGGGCCCACATCGAGGATTTTTTCATCTGACTGTACGTGCTCCACAAGCACTTCACGTTTGCCGTGTTCTCCCCCCACCACTACGTCTACGGGTAGAATGATACTTTCTCGCGTAAGGAGTGGATTCCCTTTCATATCTACCGCAGAAAGCAACGACTCTCCCACAAGAAATCCCTTACCTTTCAAAAAATCATTCGCAAGTGCGCCCCCAATAAAGGTATGTGTGTAGTCTCTCGAATACTCATCGACAAGCGGCTCCTTTGTTTCAAATTTTGCGCCGCCAAGGATAAAAAGTGATGGACTCTCGGGAGTAAGTGCTTTTGTGAGTTCCGTATACTCATCCATAAAGGAGACCCCCGCAAAACTCGGAAGATGCTTTGGAATACCGACAATGGATGCATGAGCGCGGTGTGACACTGAAAATGCATCGTTCACATAGTACTCACCATACGAGGCAAGCATTGCCGCAAATGCAGTATCATTCTTTTCTTCACCTTCGTGTGAACGAAGGTTCTCGAGAAGTACCACTTCCCCTTCTTTCATGTTTTCGAGTGCTGTCGTAACCATATCTCCCGAAAGAGCCGGTACGTAGGTCACCGGAACGTATTCCTGAAGTATATGCGAAAGTGCCGCAAGTGTAGTAGAGGGGTTTCTACCAAGATGCGTGAGGAGTACTACTTTTGCTCCCGCAAGCATGAGATGGGTGATGGTGGGCATTGTGCGTACAATTCTAAAATCACTTTGTATCACCCCTTCTATCATGGGAACATCAAATGGAACACGTACGAGCACATGCTTCCCGCGCACGTCGGGCATCTCCATGAGTGAATGTATTTTTTTCATACGTATTTATACCGCACGCACCGCCTTCGCAATCTGTGCAAACTCTTCCGGATGCAAACTCGCTCCCCCCACCAAAAACCCATCCATCATACCGTCCGTATGGAGCACTGCAGCATTCTGTGCTGTTACTGAGCCACCGTAAATGATACGCACTTTTTGTGCGACATTCCGTCCATAGAGGTCAGAAAGTATTTTTTCGATAAAAAGTTTCATTTCATGAATATCTCCCGCAGTTGCGTTTTTGCCGGTACCAATCGCCCAAATAGGCTCGTACGCAATCACCACCTGACATAATTTTGCTTTTGAGAGCAGTGCAAGCCCTTTGCGCACTTGTGTCTCGATGGTGTTGAGATAATGACCATTATGGTCTCGATGCTCTTCACCTACACACACAATGCCGGTAAGCCCAGCCTTTATTACTGCAATAAGTTTCTCATTGATGAGTGCGTCTTTCTCGCCGAGTGCACGTCGCTCTGAATGTCCGAGAATTACATGGGTCACACCCAAATCTTGAAGAAGCGGTAATGAAATTTCACCGGTATGGGGCCCAAGTTTTGCGGGATGTACATTCTGTGCACCGAGTGCAAAGACCCCACTTCCATTCCGCACCTTTTGCACACCAGGTAGATGCACATACGGTGGTGCAATCACCACCTCGACGTCTTTTACAGACTGCAATCTCTTCTTAAGTTCGGTCGCTAGTTTCACCCCGAGCGATACTGACTGTGGATTCATCTTCCAATTCCCGATAACAAGCGGGGGAATGCCTTTTTTCATAATATATATTCTATCACGGCTCTGGTGTGTGAAAATGCCCTACGCGTCCCTGTAGGGGCGCGGGTATTTCCTCTTATTCCACTTCTTTCCAGGAGTTTATAGTAAACCCACCTCCAGGACCACTCGTAAAGAGTAAGTTTACAAGTCCGCTTTCATATATCACCTGGGCACTGTTGTATAGAGCAATTTTATATGCGGTTACTTCTTTAAGTGAAATATTGTTTTGTAAATTAATCTTACCGTGTGGTGCATAAAGTAACACTTTTCCTGCTCCTAGATTAGCCAACTCGATAGCATATTCACTTCCACCTAATTCAGCACTATTATTCATTGAAATAAGCACAATATATGATGCAGCACTTCCCGAAGTAAAGTTCGTTGATCCCTGCACATCAATTTTGCTACTTGTAGTCCTATTACTTTGCTTATCTACAATAATCTGGACGCTGCGCGTACCCAAAGATGAAGACGCGGTAATAGTTGGACCATTCACAAAATAAAGACGCCCGGAAATCCAAACAGGTCCTGCAATAACAACATCTGTGGTGTTTTTACTGATTTCCAGATCGCAGTCAATTTTTATATTGTTGAGCACCGTATCTGTATTAATTTGATACATACCTCCTGAACACTGTGTAGAGGTGGCTGAAATAATTGTGCCGGTATTTTGAATATTGGTTTTCCAATCCTCAATCATTGTATCTGAAATAGGCATAGTCGCCGTTGCTTGATCTACACTTCCAGGGTGACAGTGTGCGTTCATGCACACTGATCCAAATACCGTTGAACCAACAATGGAAGAATAATATGCATCTTTATCGATAGTAGAGCCTTGTATCGTGTGAGACCATATCGATCCTGTAGCGTGTACGGAGTTTACAAGTCCTGTTGGCCCAGCTGAAATAACATCCCCACGAACAAGATTTCCTGATGCAGTAATCGGGCCATTTGAAAAAACATTTCCAACCACACTTGAACTGTTTGCCATGGTAATACCTCCATTACCGCTTTGCAGCCCAAAATTAAATGAGGCACCGTCACCAATAGCAAGAGAGTTTTTGCTATTCCTAATTGCATCTTGAGTATTTCCCTCAGAGACAAAATCGTAGTAGTCCGTGTACGCAGTTCGCGTTACGGTAACTGAAGTGTCGAGAAACGAAAACGACTCATTATTTGAATAATTCTCTCCTTGGCGGTGACGATAAATTGCATCCTCAATACCCGCCTCTGCAGCAAACCAACTTTGTTTTCCTGCCGTCAGTACACGGTATCCGGCCAAATCTTCATATGCATTTTTCCCAATGGTGAGTGTAAGTGAAAGACTTATCACCAAAAAAAGTATTACGAAAATAAGTAATGCGGCGCCACGATTATATTTTGCAGATACTTTATTCATATGAGCCACGTAATACAGCGCTTGTATAAAAAGTGCGCGTGCTTGATGATGCTTTTCCAGCAGCACTCAAGGTAAGCGCCACACGCACCATTTCTGTTGTACTTCCCACGTACCGGTAAAAAACCACATCCTCAACAGATATACCATCGCTCGTGAGTGGCCCGAGGTCGGTACCGTTTACACTCATCATCAGTGCATCATCCGAGATGTAAAAACGTGTCGTTGTAGCAGATTCTGTGAGTGCAAGTGCTCCCATCGAGGTGCCCAACGTACTCAGTCCTGTGTGTACTGTGTCTGCACTCAAGATGGCTCGAGTCATACGATCTAACGATACCTGTGCACCACGTGTAAGTGCACGCTCCGTAGCATTGCGCACTAATACAGTATCAAGCGATACAAAAGAAGTTACCAACGCACCAACAAGAAGAACCATAACCGAGAGGTATACCAGCGTTTCAATGAGTGTAAATCCGTGTATGTCTAGTGACTGTTTCATTATGGTTCAATATTAGCCAAAATCGTCGTAAGTGATACAGAATCACCTGCAGTTCCCCACCCTACCGTCACGGTAACGTACTTAGACTCAGGATCTGCCACACTCCCCCCGGTAGTGCTCGCAACAATGTCGTCCGTGGTTGTATTGCGATACACGTTACTCATAACAAAACTTCGCGTAAAATCACCTACAACCTCTGGGGAAGTAGTGATGCTCGTGGAGGTTGCTGAAACTGCAATATATCGTGTTGTATTGAGCGGTGTCGCACTGAATGTTGTCCAATTTTTGTCACGAGTAAATCGCAGCAACTCAAGCCCATCAGAGGCAAGGTGGAGTGCTTGTGTACGCACTGATACTGAATGTGCGGTGTTCACAAAAAGACCAGTGGCACTCATGACATACACGAGCACAATACCCGCAATTGCTACCCCAAGAACAATCTCGATTGAAGTTACTCCTTTTTTTGTTGTATCAATACTACACATAGATTACTCATACTCTACCAGACCAGAGCCGTGAATTTGTACTGTGGTTGTGCTTTCTCCATTGCGAATAAAAATAGTCCCCGTTGCTGAAGGAACGCCCGTGAGACGCTGAAATATGATATTCGGGTTTTGTGTAATGAGTGTGCTTGTTGCTGATACCACTGCACCGAATGAATACACCACGTTACCCGCACTTCCTGCAGTATAGGTACCCCCATCAAAACGTGTCACCGAAGAAGTGCTGAGATGCACCCCGTACACCATATTGTTTTCTGAAGCAAGTGTTCGTTCGCGTGCAAAAGAAAGTGCACCATATACTTCATCGCGAGCAGCCCGCAGCATTGAGGATTTATTCATATTTACAAACGCGACTACCGAAATAGTTGCGATGACGCCCAGTATTGCAATTACCACAATAATTTCTACGAGTGTAAATCCGCCACTGATGCGTTTTGTCTTCATATTAGCCAATACTATCTGAGAGTGAGTAGATTGGTGCAATCATAGCAAGCGCAAAGAATCCCACACCAGCACCGATAGTCACCATAAGAATTGGCTCAATGATAGTAGAGAGGTCTTTGGTTTTTTGTTCAACCTCTGCCTCGTAAAATCCCGCAACCTCAGTGAGCATTTGCGAAATTTGTCCTGTCTCTTCTCCCACAGAGATCATTTCACCTACTAAAATAGGATAGATCTCTTCGTGTGCAATAAACGTCTCCGAAAGTGGGCTCCCCTTCTCTACCTGTACTGCAGCCTCCTTGAGCACCGCCTTGTAGTACACATTCTGCAAAACGTCTTCGGTAATATTGATAGCCCCAATCACATCAACACCTGACGAAAGGAGCGATGAGAGTGTACGTGCGGTATAGGCAGAGTTTGTTTGCTTAACAATAGTACCAATAACCGGCAAGTGAATATATATATAGTGCAGGGTGTATCTGCCGGGATTTGTTTTTGCAGCACTCACAAAAGCAGTTACCGTTGCCGTAAATCCGAGTAGTGCCAGGAGTCCATGGTTTGCAAAGAAGTCACTTAATCCTATCACCACACGTGTTGCGAGAGGGAGTTCAACATTGAGTTGTACAAATGTTGCAGTGAGCGTCGGCACCACATAAATCATCATGAGCACTCCAATAATCACCATCACTGACATAACCACCATAGGATACATCATCGCCCCTTTCACTTTTTTTCGCAGACTTGAAGAGCGTTCCAATTGAAATGAGATGGTCTGGAGTGCATTTACCAAACCCCCACTTTCCTCTCCCGCGCGCACCATCGCGACATATAAACGTGAGAATGTCTCGGGGAATGCCTTAAGTGCCTCATGGAACGGATCGCCTTTATTAATGCTCTCACGAATTTTCTCCATCGTTCCTTTAAGACGTTCATTTTTACTCTGCCGCTCAATCACGGAAAGCGCACGAGAGAGTGGAAGTCCTGCCTTAAGCATCGAGGAAAGATTTCTCGTTGTCATCACGAGTTCGTCTGATTTTACCTTTCCTAAAAAGAAATTAATTTTCTTGAAATCAATAAAATTTTCGAGGGATCGTCGCCCCACCTGAGTAACACGCATTACCGTATGTCCATTCGTACGTGCGATTTCATATACTGCGTATTTATCGGCTGCTTCGACAGTCTCAGTTACTTTTTCGCCATCTTTTGTGGTGCCGACGTAGATAAATTTTTCCATAGGTACACATTATTCAGAGATAACACGGAGTACTTCTTCAATACTTGTTTGTCCCAATGCTGCTTTATAGATACCATCCTCGAGCATAGTGAGCATTCCCTCTTTGCGTGCTTGCGCCTCTATAGCGTCTGCAGTGCCCGAAGCAAGCACAATCTCTTTAATTGTGGGTGATACATGAAGTACTTCGTGGATACCAATACGCCCCTTATACCCATCATCTTCAGGACTTTCTTTTGCACGATAGAACGGGATGCTGTTCCATGTGGTGTTACTTTTCACAATCCCCTCTTTTTGCAGTGCTTCGAGTATACGATCCATATCAACATGCTTTTCTATTTCAGCGCGCTCGGTTGCGCTCAAGGTATACGACTCCTTGGAGTCGGTAAGTCGACGTACGAGACGCTGCCCCACCACCACATGAAGGGTGGAAACGAGAAGAAACGTCTCCACCCCCATATCAACGAGACGTGCGACCGTTGCAGAAGCTGAGTTGGTGTGCACCGTAGCAAGTACGGAGTGCCCGGTGAGGGCAGCGTTAATAGCGAGCGATGCTGTTTCCTGGTCACGAATCTCCCCAACCATAATCACGTCAGGGTCTTGACGCATGAGTGAGCGTAGACCATTCGCAAAAGAAAATCCAATTTCAGGCTTTACTTGGGTCTGATTGACGCGTGCCATCTGATACTCAACAGGGTCTTCAATAGTACAAATATTTACCTCAGGGGTATTCAAAATATCAAGCACCGTATAGAGTGTCGTTGTTTTTCCCGAACCTGTGGGGCCAGTCACCAAAATAATTCCCGTCGTTTGTTTCGTGGCAGTATGAATACGCTCAAGCGCCTGCCCATGGAAACCAAGCCCCTCAAGGGTAAAACCTGAGCGACCTTCACGTAAGAGACGCATAACGATCTTTTCTCCATAGAAAATAGGGAGGATAGATACACGGAAAGATACTTTCTGACCATCCATTTCCATTTTAAAGCGCCCGTCCTGTGGCAAACGCTTTTCATCGAGTTTCAAATTTGAAAGCACCTTGATACGTGCAGAAATAGTAGGTGCAGCATGTTTCGGAAGCGACATCGCATCATGCAGGATACCGTCAATGCGGTAGCGCACCAGGAGTTCATTCTCCATTGGTTCAATATGAATATCAGATGCAGACTGAATGATGGCGTGACGAAGGAGGGTGTCGACAATACGCACTACCGGCAAATCTTCTGCCATTTTTTTCAAATCTTCTTCTGATGCCTCTTCTCCGTTACTTTCTGCAATAATGCGCAGTGCAGAAGATTCTTTTGCAATCAAATCACCGAATTCATCTTTGAGGGTTTTTTGGTATTGCTGCAGGGCATACTTCATTGATTCAGTATCAGTAAGACGTGGAAGAATCTTGAGTCCTACCTTTTTCTTTACAAAGTCGATTGCGGGAAGGTCGGCAGTGTCGAGCATTGCCACCTCAAGTACGTCATCGGCCTTGCGATACGCAATAATATTGTGATTCCGCGCCACCGGCTCAGGAATGAGTGAGAGCACCTCGAACGGAATTTTAATACCGTTGAGTGCTAAAAAAGGCACACCGAGCACATATGACTCCACGCGTCGCAAATCATCTTCGGACATCGTACCGCTCGAGACGAGTGCCTCAGCGAGAGTCCTTTTTTCATCTACCGCTACTTTTTCGGCAGCATCAATATCCTTTCGAGTAACAAGCCCCGAATCCATAACGAACCGTTTGAGTTGAGTATCTTGAATACGCATACCTCCAATGCTCCCAAAGAGCAATTACAAACGTAGTATACCATCACACTACGCACGTATCGTATTTTTTATGCGTGCCACGTGTGCATAGCATGTATGTTTGACATATAGAGTGTATTCGCTATACTCGATAGGCGATAGGAGTCGGCCATGCGGCCGGCATTTTTGTTGCAAACAATTATAAAATTTTAATGAGGAATACCTCGTACAAAATCGCAAAATTGAATGAAGTTCAATGAAAAACAAAGTTTGCGAATGAGCCGTACACGTGTACGGTGAAGAGAAAACTGCAGTTTTGAAGCAGAAATTCGTCAATTTTGCGATTTTGAAAAAATATATGTTTGATTTAAAGGTAATTAACTCAGTCCTCGACCAAATGGAGGACGAGCGCGGTATTGCACGTGAAAAGATGATTGACGCAATTGAACAATCACTTGCAACCGCATATAAGAAAGAATTCGGAAAACGTGGTCAGATTATTCGTGCACATTTTGATATTGCATCGGGTGCTACGGTATTCAATCAAATTAAAATTGTTGCTGACGACACCACTGTGCGCATCGACGAACAAGTCGACCATGAAGCCGAGGGCGATGAGCGCCATACAGTCGAAGAGGAGCCTGTTGTAGACGGTGACCTTCGTGTACGTTTTGACCCAGAAAAGCACATTCTTATTGAGAATGCGCGCATGATCAAGAAAGATGTCACTGTGGGTGATGAACTTATTTTCCCACTCGAACCTAAAGATGATTTTGGCCGTATTGCAGCACAGACTGCAAAGCAAGTAATTATTCAGAAAATTCGTGAGGCAGAAAAGGAATCCGCTCTCAAGGAATTCGGCCAAAAGGAAGGCGATATTATCATCGGCCACATGCAGCGTTTCGAACGCGGCAATCTATACATCGACCTTGGTCGTGTAACAGGAGTTATGCCCTACGATGAACAAATTCCTGGCGAACGTTTCCGCCCCGGAGAACGCATTCGTGCTCTCCTTGTTGCGGTAGACGAGACTCCGCGTGGTATTTTCCTCAAACTTTCCCGTTCACATCCTGATTTCCTCGCGAAACTCTTTGAGATTGAAGCACCAGAACTCCAAAGTGGCTCGGTAGAAATCAAAGCAGTTGCACGCGAGGCAGGCTCCCGTTCAAAGGTAGCAGTCTGCGCACACGATGACCATATCGACCCAGTAGGCTCAATGGTAGGTCAACGTGGTGTGCGTGTATCTACTGTCATGAGCGAACTTGGTGGAGAAAAAATCGACATCATTGAATGGTCAGAGAAACCATCTGAGTTTATCGAGGATTCCCTCTCCCCTGCACAGGTGCTCGGTGTAGAAATTAAAAGTGAAGCAGGTACAAATGACGAGGATAATCGCGGACATGCCATTGTCACCGTTGCTCCCGACCAACAGTCACTTGCTATTGGCCGCGGAGGACAGAATGTACGTCTTGCCGCAAAACTCACTGGATGGAAGATTGATATTGTTTCAAGTCAGCCCGGAGCAGAAGAATCTGATGTAACCGAAGAGGTATAATCGGTGTTACTACAAATCTAGTCATAATAACCAACACTATGAATCTACTTCATGATATTCCCGCAGGAAGCGCAGAGGTAATGAACGTCATTGTCGAAATTCCAAAGTTCTCAAAGAATAAATACGAAATTGATAAGGAGACGGGCATCATCGCACTCGATCGTGTGATGCACACGGCACAGGATTATCCATTCGATTACGGTTTCGTACCACAAACCCTCTTTGACGATGGTGATGCACTCGATGTCGTGCTCCTCACTACCTATCCTCTCTTGCCGGGTATTCTCGTAAAGGCTCGCCCCGTAGCAATTATGGAAATGATTGATGGTGGTGACCGCGATGACAAGATTGTTGCAGTTCCTGTTGATGACCCACGTTTTGCTGACTTACAGGATTTGGCCGACCTCAACAAGCATTTCATCAAAGAAATGAGCCATTTCTTTGAGACCTATAAAAAAATTCAGAACAAGGAAGTGTCAGTAGGAGAATGGCATGGAAAAGATGCTGCACGTGAGGCGTTCACGAAGAGTGTCGAAATGTACAAAGCAGAAAAAACTGCGTAATACCCACTCTCCGCATAAAACAACCGCGACCATTGCAAAAAACGAAAATGAAAACCATCCCTGCGGATGGTTTTCTCGTTTTTTGAGCCGGAGTGATGCTTTGACTATCCCTAATGGCAAAGCCACGAGGCCGGACAGGTGATCCTTGATGAGAGTAACGAATCTAGGAATCGGACGTCGGTTGTTTTATACTATAGGTATCAATCGTGAGCATACTCGCATTGTTTGTTAGACCATAATCTTGTTTCAATATTTATATGAAAGACCTCAACCTGCTCAACATCGCACTTCTTGCTGCATTGGGCTTTGGCTGTGTAACCTGTGTCGGTATCATCACGGTAGCAGCTGCAGAAGAAACTCCTACTGCAATGCCTGTAATTGAACACATGCGCGACAACGCGGGAGTGCGCGCCGAAGCACGTGAAGAGCGCCGTGGAGCATTCGAGAGTCGAGTTCAGGATAGAGTAATCAATCTCGCAAGCAACGTCACTGCACGACTCACTGCAGCACTTGATAGAATGAGCAACATTGCAGTACGTATTGAAAGTCGCATTAAGAAACTCGGCGCTCAGGGTATTAATACCACACTCGCAGAGACACGGCTCACTGAGGCACAAAAGGCGATTGAAGATGGGCGCACAAAACTTAAAAATATCCCCTCCATAGAGACTGCAGTTCGCGGTGATACGCCACGAGAATCTTTTGCGATCATTCGCACAGAGTTTGTTATGGTGCGTGACTTGGTACGTCAGAGCCACACCCTTCTTATCGACACTATCGCAATCCTTAAAGAAGCCGTGCGTACACATGCATCAGGAAATGTTACAAACATCGCAATACCTACTAACAGTGCCCCAGAATCAGTTCAATAATTATTCACTCACATACATACTATGATCGATATACACGAAATGCGCATGCCCGAGAATCTCAACGAATCCCATCACTCACATCTGGGCCCCGTACTCGGTGCACTTATCCTTGCACTTGTGCTTATTTTGGGAGGACTCTATCTCTGGGGAAGCAAACTCAATCAAGAGGCGACGCCGACACCTGAGACAATCATCAACAACGAACCAGAGACACCACGTGCGGCAGCCGATCAGGCAATTATGGAGACAGTGAGCACTTCAGATGAACTCAGTGCTATTGAAGCAGACCTAGGAAGCACTAATCTCGACGTGCTCGATACTGATATCACTACAATTGATGCAGAACTCAATGCTGCACTATCGGTGCCGGTAATGCAATAATTCTCTGAACTGCAGAAAAATCCCGAGCGCGCGAAGCACGCTCGGGATTTTTCACACCCTCCTCCGGGGTGGTATTCTCATTGTTTTCGTGTACACTATCCCGTTATGAAAGATGCAATACATGTAGACGTTACAGTCGAAAAGAAGCCTGGGTCACTCGTCATTTTAACCGGCGAACTCCCGTTTGAAACACTCGAAAAATACCGAAAAAGTGCGGTAGAAGCGGTTGGGAAAGAGATTTCTCTTGATGGATTTAGAAAAGGGCATGTACCCGAGCAGGTACTCCTGCGCCATGTGGGCGAAATGGCTATCCTCACCGAAATGGCAGAACGTGCCTTGCGTGAGTACTACCCACACATGGTTGTTGAGCACAAACTCGACGTTATCGGCTACCCACAAATTGGTATCACCAAACTTGCCAAGGATAATCCGCTTGGATTCTCTATTACGGTCGCCGTAGTACCCGAGATAACCCTTCCCGACTACTTTGCTATTGCACGTGAACTAAATACAAAGAAAGAATCCAAAGAAGTAACCGAGGAAGAGGTAACCAACCAAATCAACGATATTCTTCGCCAGAAAATTGCATACGAGCGTCTCCAAGCAAAGGCGCAGCCACAGGAAGAAGGTGCCCCCGAAACTGAGGAAAAAGAGATTGCTATACCCGAACTCACCGACGAATATGTGAAGACCCTTGGAAAGGAAGGTCAATTTACTTCTGTTGAAGACTTCCGCATAAAGATTAAGGAGCATCTCACCATACAAAAAGCACAAGATGTCGACTCACGCCATCGCGCACAGATTACCGACAGCATCATTGAAAAAACTACGCTTGATTTGCCCCGTGTAATGGTAGACGCTGAAATTGGTCAGATGTTTGCACAAATGCAAGACGACCTCACTCGCGCACAACTCAAAATGGATGATTATCTTGCACATGTGAAAAAGACGAAGGAAGATTTAGCAAAAGAATGGACTCCAAACGCAGAAAAACGTGCAAAACTCCAACTCGTACTCAATGAAATTGCAAAGAAAGAAAATATTTCTCCTGATGCAGGTATGCTCGACCATGAAGTATCTCATCTCATGGAGCGATACAAAGATGCCGACGAAAAACGCGTCCGTGTATACGTAGCATCCGTACTCACCAATGAAGCAGTGATGAAGAAGTTGGAAGAGACAATCTAAATAGACTCCCGAGAAAACCCTCTGAAATGCAAAGCGTTTCAGAGGGTTTTCTATATCTCACCAACGATAAACATTGACTTTTTGCAAAAGTGACGTACTATCCTTCGCAGTAGTTTGTACCCACACACGTTCCTCAGGAGGAAATCATGGATGATCTTATTAAGTGCATCGACGCAAAACAAAAAGAACTTGCGGACATCGAGCAAAAAATGCGCGACCTTGCCACTCGAAAGGCAGAAATTCTTGAATCACTTCGCAGTGCAACTACGCGCATCGAAGAAATCGTAGAAGCGGCAAAAGCGAAGCCTGTCGCAACCCCAATCTCCACTGTCGAAGGTCTCGATAAACACACTCGCGAATGCCTCACGAAAGTGGGCATCGAGTTTCTCGAGGACATTGCAAAAATGACTAAGTCGGATGTTCAAAACATCCCTCTACTTGGCAGTAACGGTCTTACACAAATTTGCGAAGCACTTCGTGCGCGTGGTCTTTCTTTCGCAACGTAAGTTGCTCCAATCCCCGCAGTTTCTTAGGGTTTGCCGTAAGAAACTGCGGGGATTTTACATATTAAAAAGAGCGGTCGTGAGTGACCGCTCTTTGCTTTGTCACTTCACCATTCCGTCGAGGGCGCTGGCAAAGTGTTTCATTCCCTTCTTGCGCAGATGTTCGGCTGCGTAGCCTGCGCCTGCCTTGGCTGCTGCAATACCTGCGCGTTTCAGAAACTCTTGCTGTTCGGGAGTGAGATTGTCGTATGCATGAATCACCTCTTTCACCGGAGCAGGTCCCTGTACAGGCAATGATGCCGAAAGAAGAGCCCCAGCCCAAGGTATCCCGAACATACTTACAAAAGCAAGTAATGCCGCGACATAGGTCACCTCAAGTGACTCACTCTGTCTCATCCAGAAGATGAGGCCCACTATCAGCACGAGGTGCAGAATACACGCATAGACATATCCCTTTAAGTTTGCCTTGCCAAAAAGCCAAGCAATCAGGACAAGACAAACGGGAAGAAAGACGACAAAGAACGGAAACATTTTGAGCATAATATGCTCTCCTTGTGAGTTATGTAACTGCTTGTATTATAGCATAATTGCTGTTTATTGTCAATAATTCACTTTTCTGATACTATTTTCTGTATATGGAAAAAGAATCAACAATCAATAGTTACCTCGTTCCGATGGTTATCGAGAAAACACAAGGCGGTGAGCGCGCTTTTGATATTTTCTCTCGACTCCTCAAGGAACGCATTATTTTTATCACCGGCCCCATTGAAGATCATATGGCCAATCTCGTCGTTGCCCAACTCCTCTTCCTTGAGGCAGAAGACCCAAAGAAAGACATCTTTATGTACATCAATTCCCCTGGTGGCTCAGTGAGCGCTGGCTTGGGTATTGTAGACACAATGAATCATATTAAGCCCGATGTAGCGACGGTTTGTGTGGGGCTTGCGGCCTCAATGGGCTCTATTATTCTTTCCCAGGGGGCACACGGAAAGCGCAGTATTCTCCCCAATGCAGAAGTAATGATTCATCAGCCATGGGGTGGCACACAGGGGCAAGCAACCGATATTGAAATTACTGCCCGCCATATTCTGCGCACCCGCGAGCAACTCAATAAAATGCTTGCAAAAGCATCGGGCAAGACACTTGCCCAAGTAGAAAAAGATACCGACCGCGACTTCTTCATGACCGCCGACGAAGCAAAGAAGTATGGCTTGGTGGACACAGTTCTTAAATAATACAACTGTATTATTTAAGAACTGAGAAACGAGGCTAGTGCCTCGTTTTGTTGTCCGCCAAGAGCCGGAGCGATGCTTTGCCTACTCATAATGGCAAAGCAAGCGAGGCCGGCCAGGAAGTGCTTAGTAAAATTTGCACAGAGTGCAATTATTTTACTTAGCAACTTGACGGTAGTCGACACAATTCTCAAATAACTATAAGTGGAAAATCCCCTCGAGACCAAAGGTCTCGAGGGGATTTTCATTATAATTCGACACTCCCCAATTCTTCTGGTACTGTGAAGAAGTCGATTTATTGAAAGGAGTAATCCGTGATCGATAGCGTTCCCACCCATGCAGTTCCGCAATCGACCACATATAAAGTATGTCAGAAGTATTTGTATTCGCGCTTGGCGCAGGAGTACTCGGCATTGCTGTTGGATATTATCTCAGATACGTACACGCACTCACGCAGAAGGAATCTATTGAAATTTCCCTTAAAGAACGTGTTGTAGACGCAGAAGAAAAAGCAATAAAGATAATTGAAAAAGCTGAAGCAAAAGCCGAGACTTTAGAGAAGGAGAAGAAACAAGAGTTTAAAGAGCAAGAAGAAAAATTGAGCAAAACCGAAGAGCGCCTCATTCGCAAGGAAGAGATGCTCGACAAACGGCAAATTGACGCCGATTCTCAAATTGAGGATGTGCGTCAAAAAATTGAGCAAATCAAAGACATCAAAGCACGTCTTGATGAACGGGAACAGACTATCGATGCCAAACTCGAAGAAGTCGCTGGTCTCACGAAGACTGCTGCCTACGAACAACTCACCGAGAAAGTAGAAAAGGAATACGAGGGCGATTTGGTTTCTCGTATTCAAAAACTCCACATGCGTGGAGAGGAGCAGTTTGATGAACAAGCACGTAATATTATCACCTCAGCAATCCACCGTATTGGTAATTCGCTCCGCGTCGATATTATGAGTTCCACTATCGAACTCCCCAACGACGACATTAAAGGAAAAATCATTGGAAAGGAGGGGCGCAATGTGCGCGCATTCGAGCGCGCTACCGGAGTCGATGTGCTCATCGACGAAACCCCAGGACATATCACCCTTTCCTCATTCGATCCCGTACGTCGCGAGATTGCACGTGTTGCCCTCGAGACACTACTCTCTGATGGTCGCATTCAGCCTGCAAAGATTGAAGAAGTAGTAGAAAAAGCGCGCACCGAGGTAGGCACTATCGTACGCAAGATGGGAGAGAAAGCCGCGTACGAAGCAGGAGTCACCAATCTTCATCCAGACCTCGTCAAGATTCTCGGCCGTCTTCATTTCCGTACAAGTTATGGTCAAAACGTCCTCTGGCACTCAGTGGAAATGGCACACATTGCCGCCATTATTGCAGAGGAAGTGGGTGCTGACGTATATGTAGCGCGTGCAGGCGCACTGCTTCACGACATTGGCAAGACCGTGAGTCAGGAAGTGCAGGGTACCCATGTTGAGATTGGTATTCGTATTTTGCAAAAGTACGGCGTCGATGAGAAAGTCATCATCGCCATGCGTGCACACCATGAAGAATACCCGTATGACACACCCGAATCCATCATCGTGCAAGTTGCCGATGCAATCTCAGGAGGTCGCCCCGGCGCACGCCGCGACTCTATTGAGAATTACATCAAGCGTCTTTCAGAACTTGAAGAAATCGCTACCAATATGCCTGGCGTTGAAAAAGCATTTGCAATTCAGGCAGGTCGCGAAGTACGCGTGATTGTAAACCCAGAAAAGATTTCTGATATCGAAGCACATAATCTCGCCCGCAGTATCGCAACCGATATTGAAGAAAAGTTGCGCTATCCAGGAGAAATTAAAGTGCACGTTATCCGCGAATCTCGCTCTGTTGAATACGCGCGGTAATCTCATTTTGAAAAATCCCCACGATGACTTTCGTCATCGTGGGGATTTTTATAAAAAACCACAACACACAAAATTGTCACCCGGAAGTGATTGCACATATATGGCCGTACTATATAATTGTTTGTAGCCATATTCTGGCATCACGTGCAATGCACATTATTATTCACGCCTATTAGTACACTATTTCATACACTATGAATAAGGCAGATATCATTGACAAGGTACACGAGGTCGTTGGTGGCACTCGTGCAGACGCAGAACGAGCAGTGGAGACACTCATCGACTGTGTTTCAGAATCCTTGAAGAAGGGTAAGGAAGTATCAATCGCAGGTCTCGGCATTTTTGCTACAAAGACTCGCAACGCACGCACAGGACGTAACCCACGCACTGGCGAGAGTATTGATATTCCTGCAATGCGCGTACCAAAGTTCCGCGCTGCAAAGGCACTTAAGGATGCAGTAAAGTAAACTTTTCTACCTGCCTTCGCTCGGAAGTATTCAAAAGTATTTGAATACTTCTCTCGCTCAGTTGGTAGTGAAATAATCTAACTCCTTTTAAAATCCCCGGGACGCTTCGCGTCCCGGGGATTTTATTTTTCTCTCTCCCCTACTCACACCTTGTGCACACTATGCAGCGTACACAGGAGTGATATACTACATAGGTAGCGGAGGTATTAACTTGGTTTCATGTACACCAAGCAACGCTATACAAAGAGAAATAGAATGTTTAGTTCTATGTCTCACCACAACAAAAGCCCCACGCGAGGGGCTTTTGTGTTTCTGGCCTATTGTATATCTTTTTGTGCAATCGTGGACATTTTCTCTATGAGGCGACTTATCTCTACTCCTGTTTGGGTGAGAAAGTAATAGTGCTGGCGCGAGTCCTCCGTGCACTGCCTGCGTGCTATGAGGTATGCCTCCTCGAGCTCGCGGAGACGTATCGAGAGTGATGCGGTATTAATACGAAGCGATTCTTGGAGTTCCACAAAACGCTTTTCCCCTCCCGTGAGTGTATAGAGAATAAGAAGCATGTGGCGCTTACTGAGAAGCACAAAAAGTTGTGTTGCAGGGCAAATATTTTCTTTCTCTCCTTTCATCTGCACACTATAGCAGATGACCTATCACTTTACAAATTAAAGCGATTTGGTACACTGGTGCTGCGCGTTTAGCACGCACTAATAATAAATCAATAACGATGAAACATATTTATATCTCCGCAGATGCGGCAAAACTCATCCTCCGCCTCACTATCGGTATTCTCGTACTCCTCCATGGTATTGCAAAGTTACAAAACCCCGGATCAATCGACTTTATCCAGGGACTCCTTGAGGCAAAGCACCTTCCGGGCTTCATCGCATATGGTATCTATGTCGGTGAAGTGGTAGCGCCACTCATGCTCATCGCGGGCTTCCGTACTCGCTGTGCTGCAGGAATCATTGCCTTCACACTCTTTATGGCGGTATTCCTTGCGCATCTCGACCAAGTCTTCTCTCTCGCAAAGATGGGCGGCGGCTGGGCTATCGAACTCCAAGCACTCTACTTCTTTGGTGCACTTGCTATCGTAGGTCTCGGCTCAGGCAAGTATGCTCTCAAAGAGGATGTACCTTGTGAATGCTGCAAAGCGAAGCAGGCGTAATCATACCCACACTCAGTAGCACGCAAACAACAAAACACTGTACTCACCAAAAAGCCCCGCAAGGGGCTTTTTTGGTGCTTTATGCCACCCATTTACTAATATTAGAAGTTTTTTGAGAGTAGCAAGCAATAAGTATAAAAACTATCTATCACACCTGTTGATCTCTACGATGATGTCGAATACATCTGAACTAACATCATAAACAGTTCCGACAATAAGGTCGATTTGCTTTTCCGAAAAGTATAATTTCCCCTCCTTCGCGGTTACACCATTTGCTACTTCACCCTTTTTAGGTGTGTCCGTCATCAAATCAATAATCTCTTTTATGTGAGCGTCAAGTCCTTCCATTGCGACAGAACTAGGACTGATTAGTTTATGTTTCTTGCCTAAAGAAAAAAGTTTTTGTGCCTTCATTCTGTGTCGTCTCAAAATACCTGCCACATGCACTAGTTTCTCACCATTTTTGGTGATTTGTTTCATTTTACTAACAAAATCACCGTCAAAGGACTGAAAGTATCCAATTAAATTTTCTCTTTCCAATTTTTCCTGACCGTCTTTCGTGTGTAAAACTCTTGAAACAAGGAACGCCAAAATAACAGTGACTAGCAATGTAAAAATACCAACTACATCAAGTTCAATTTGGATTTTGTGAGAGATTTCGAAATTCCCACCTACAATATATTCATTTACGAGTGAGCCAATTAGAAAACCGAATCCGAATGCAATTATTCCGCTTGCAATCAGCAATTGATGTTTATTACTTTTTAGCATCGTGAATATAGCCAGTTATGTCATCCTTCAGGTATGGTTCCTCATCTGATAGAATTTCAAGTGTTTCGAGTACTTCTTGAGCGGAATAAGTTCTGGCAAGACCCCCAAAAACCTCTTCGAGGAAACTAGTGC
Source organism: uncultured Candidatus Saccharibacteria bacterium (assembly GCA_964570795.1). Lineage (GTDB taxonomy): Bacteria > Patescibacteriota > Minisyncoccia > Phycocordibacterales > UBA918 > Damh-18. The sequence continues at coordinate 1,454 of CAZMYZ010000002.1, read as the reverse complement.
CGTATCCAATAGTACCATCAAGAGCAACGACCAATTTCTTGCCTTCTTCTCTTGCTAAATTGTAAGCCGGTACGACAATTGACTCCCTGAACTCTTCACCAGAAAAATCACCCTCATCCCTATATCTAGGTCCAGGAGTTATAGAAAAGTTTTCCGCAACAGATATATTTATATTTTCACGGTCCATACTTGATTTTCGTTAGAATAGCACAACTCCCAATAAAGAAAAGTGCCGCTAAAATTTTGAGAAAGTTGAATATAGTTTTCCTTCGATACATCTGCATAAGCATTGTTACTCAATATGAATAAGTTACTTATTTGATTTCTATCAAAAACTTCCTTAATGCCTGGCAATCCCTTCCCTCTAAAATCTTTCTTGGTGACGGTCAGATGTATTTCTCCACTTAATAATTTCTCTAAGAGAACATTATTTGCATCAGCGAGAGGAATTTTGAAATATTTTTGCACAAGATTTTGCCACCCGTACCATTTGTCTCCTTTTTGTTTTTCATTGAGACTATTAAAAATACCGACTCCGTAATCTACAAAAACGAATTCAACCCTACGATTTTCTTTATCATGATTAACTGAAAGACACCATCTCTCAAACCCTTTCTTATTATTTCCGCCAGCATGATTATTCGTATTATGCATTAATTCAACGAGGATTCTCTGGAGTCCTTTTGCCGCTCTTTTTTCGCCCCACACTGTTTCAGTAGCCTCTATCATTACAGGGAGCCCTAGTGCAGATTCCACTTGCTTATTAGACTTTGTAAAAATCTGGTTTGCATCGCCAGTTCGATACTGAATCTTATTTCTGTTTTCCCTGTAGAGTTGCTTAAAGAAACCAGACGACTCTAATTTTGTGAAGGCTATGTCATTATCTGGCTTATTACCATTGAATTTCACTTTATGCAAAGTAAATAAATCCATTATTGAAAACAAAACTGCAATCGCACCATAATCTATTTTTTCCACTTGTGTCAATACAATAAAAACTTTTTTTCTTTGGCGTAGGTGCCGTTCAATTTTATTGATAAACTTAATTGTTTCTTCTGGATTAAGAATCAGTGAAAATACTTTAGGAGCAACAATGTTTACACCGTGTTCGTTTTCGTGTTTTAGTTCAAACTTCCTCTTACGAAATTTTTTCTTATTTTTTTCCCTCCTATATTTTTTAAATCGCTCGCGTGCTTTGGACTCACGTCGAGATCGCATTTTTGAAAACTCTTTCCATTTTTCGCTTTGCAGGCTTTTTTTCATAACGGAGCATGAGTCTTTTTGCTTGCTAGTTACATAGCAAAAGTTATCTTTGAATACCTTTCAGTACTTTTTAGTGACCTTCAATACGCTTTAGTTATATGCCCTTTTACTTTACTTTGCAACGTTTTTAGTAAAATTTGGCATTTTGTGCGGGATGGGGGAATCGAAACCTACGGTTTCGGTAAATCCTA
>CAZMYZ010000001.1:0-122936 GCA_964570795.1 uncultured Candidatus Saccharibacteria bacterium | reverse complement strand
CCAAATGTCCCGGCAGCAATCTTGAGAATCGCCATCGCAGATATCATTACGAGAAGTCCAATAATGCCGTACATCATGTGTGTTTTCCCTATCGTACGTGCGCTATCATCATCTGCATTGAGTACAAATTCGTATGCACCCCACAGAAAGATAAAGAACGCTACCGCCATCATGAGTGTCATGAGTGGAAAGAGTATGGCACTCTCTATCTTCGCAAGCATTGATTTTGCTGCGGTGATATGTGCCCCCTCTGCTGCATATGCAATCATGAGATTTTCAAGAAAACAGAATTAGAGTGTTTATTGAGGTGACTGTGGCAATGTAACTGTCTCACCAGCACTAATACCAAACTCACCCAAGAGAAGGTTAACAATACCCCACAGCGCAACCATAACCACAAAGCCGATGATAGCGTACATCATGAGCTGCTTGCCTTCAGTCTGCTTGCCTTCGTCGCTACCGCCAAGAATGAAAGTCTTGAACATACCCCACAAGAACATGAGGAATGCGAGAGCAAAAACGAGTGGGACAAGGATGGTATTGATAATTGTAGTAAAATTCGTGAACATTGCTTGTGCTTCAGTAAATTCACCGATCGCAAATGCAAAACCTGGCACAAGTGCAGTAAGTGGAATTAACTTCAAAAACGTTTTCATATAATTAAATGAAATATATCTTTATAAATAATACGATATCTTAATTATTGTATCCTGTATTGGTCATTGGCGAAAGTAGTCCTGTGGATACAAAGTCTAATTGCCAAAAATAGACGACTTAAGCATATAGAGGATACCCCAAACAGAGACCAAAATTGCAAACACAATAACACCCACCACAACAACATTCTTCCCACTTTCGACACCCTCCGCGCTACCGCCATTGATAATCCACCCTTTCACCACACCCCATAGAAATGCAATAAAAGTGAGTGCAAAGACCAACACCACAAGTGTACCAATAAGGTTGGTAAATATCGCGACAAGGCTTTTAAAGTCAGTTGGTGCGTTAGCCCCAAAGACTATATTGGGAAGCAGTGCAGCAACAGTAATTATATAGGTATACATATATTTTTCATGAAATTACAATGCTGCTGCAGTACCCTTAACCACCTCAACAATAATCTTTGCCCCAAAGACGATTACACCACCCACCACTGCCCACAAAAGCGCGCTACGCGCCTCAGTCACCTTTGTGGCGTTACCCTGTGCAGTCACAAAAAGATACCCCGCATACATAATATAGAGAATCACAAGAGGAAGCGCAAAGACGAGAAGTATATCAATAATATTAAGCAAGAATGTTTCAATGTTTTTTGATTTCAGAGGATTGGTAAGCGTCATACCCTGGGCAAACACAGCGCGAGGCGCGTATAGTACACTCAATACCAACGCACTCATATACATACATCTTTGAATACTCTTTGTTATACGCATCATAGATTTTTACTTAAAAAGTGATTCTAATTTTACCGCAGTTTCTCGAACAATTCTTCCAACTCTTTCTTGGTCTAAGGAATCATCCTCAATCATAGAACGGAACAAATCGTCACTTCTTTCTGGATCGGGATCAAGCCACCCGCGTGCAATAAGTGCTGATTGGTAGAGTATATTTTTGAATGGGTCTGCACTGCTCTCGCCATACAAAGAACGTTGCACTGGTGCTAAATCATACAGTTCGGCGATTCGTTCTGCCTGTGGCGCTGCTCCCAAAAATGTAGCCACCGCATACGCTCCTTGTATATTTTTTGAAGAGCGAGGAATGGCAAACGCATAAAAATCTGCATAATTTCTTTGTACATTGGCACCACTTCCTTGTGGCACCCGCGCAACATCATAATTGAGATTAGCATTATCTGCCTCAAGAGAAGACCGTTCACTTCCCATACCAAAATACAATGCAAGCTTGCCACTGAGGAACTGCTCGCGGTCTGAATTCATAGAGCGATTCCATGAATACGCTTCTTTACTAGGAATCGCAAACTGCTTATAAAACGAGAATGCGGCATTCCCCGGAGGGGCAGTTTCTCCTGAAGAATCATCCATAGTAACTCTATAAATTCCACTCTTAGATTCAGAAACAATATCACTCCCCGCTTGCAGAATAAGCATCGAAAGTATGTTTTTTGCATTGGTTACATTTGCATATTCACCAAAAGCAATGGTGTTTTGTGTAAAATTAAACCAATCATCAACCTTATTCACCGAAGGTACAGTTTGTGAGGTAAGTGTCTCCCATGTCTTTGGAGGAATTGCTATGCCATTCTCTGAAAGAATATCTCGATTCCAATACATAATAAGTGGGTCTGCTGCAATAGGAATGCCGTATGTGCCGTCGCTGCGCATAAATATCTCAGCACCATCTATATAGGTATCACGAAATGTTCGCTCAGTGAGTGTCTCATACGGAATAACTTGTAGTTTTGAACGATATGTTACGAGAAGATTATGTGGAATAATAACTAAATCAGGCGCATTACCATCAGCGATAGCATTGAGCAACTCACTCTGGAATGAACGCTTCTCGATTTGTTTGTAGGAAACCACTTGAAACGCATGATCTTCACGCCCCAACTTAAAGAAAAGTCCGTCCATAGTCACCTTATCAAAGGTTCCCCAAATCTCAACACTATCCCCATACAGTGTAGTAGTAGGGTCTGGTGCAGGTCTATATGTTGAAAAATACACAAGACCACCAACTGCGCCCAACGCAAAAATCAATATGAGTACAATTTCAAATGGTCGCATGATATGAGAAAATTATTGACATACTATTTTTTATGGCAAAGCAGTCCGTAGTGATGATCGCCGGCAGGGAATGTACCTTCGCATGAAAAGCCCGCTCGTTCGAGAAGTATGCGAGCGTCGGCATCGCGAACAACATCCTCGGGACGAGGACCGAGACCACCAAATGAATCAGTCCAGTCGATAAGGAACAACTTCCCTCCTCTCCGGAGCACACGTGCTACCTCAGTGAGTGCAGCGTCTTTGTTTTCAAATTGAAAAAGCACGTTTGAAAGCAACGCTGCATCGAGTGCACCATCATTGAACTTTGTACCTCCTAGAGCCTCAATATCACACCATACGGGACGTACGTTACTGAGACGTTGTTCTGCTGCCTTGGTACCAAGGGCATCCACAAGATTCTTTTGAATCTCACATGCATACACCGTTCCGCTCGCCCCTACGGCATCTGCAAGTGGTTTTAGGTACGCCCCGCTCCCTGCACCAAAATCGGCAACTACATCACCTTCACGAAGATGAAAATGAGTAACGGTATTAGTCGGGTCTACAAACTTCCCAAATTGAGTAGGATACATACGTACAGTATACAGGCTCCCTACTGATATCGATATGGGGAGTAGTGGAAAATGGCCCAGAACTGCTTTGCAGTTCTGGGCCATTTTATCCCCCCGTTACTCGATACTAAAAGTACACAATCGACGCAATTGAATCCCCCGCCCGCATCTTCATCACCTTCACACCCTGTGTCTGTCTACCAAGCGATGGCACATCCTTGAGCGGAAGTTTAATCACCTGCCCCTTCTTACTCATTACAATGAGTTCACCTTCTGCCTTATCTTCAGCACTCACTATTGCAGCACCCACTACGGTACCTGTTTTCGAGGTAATTTTAGCAGTTTTAATACCAGAACCACCACGCTTTTGTACCTTATATTCCTTTGCTGGTGTCGTTTTACCAAATCCATTTTCCATCACCACAAGTATTTCATCACTCTTACTTTCCTTTGAAAGCACATCTGCCGACACAATCACATCACCCTTGCCGAGTTTCATCACGTTTACTCCCGCAGCGGTACGACCCATCTGGCGTACATCACTTTCCTTAAAGCGAATCGATTGACCCTTCGCAGTCACAAGCGACATTTCGTCTCCCTTCCCCACAAACTTCGCAGAAATAAGCGCATCACTATCCTTGAGTGTAATGGCAATCAGTCCACTACGACGCACATCCTTAAATGACGCTGCGTCAGACTTTTTACCTACACCATCGCGTGTCACGAGCATGAGTGACCAGTCACCCTGCCATTCTTCCTTGCGTACCGCGAGGACCGAAGTTACTTTCTCCTCTGCAGTGAGAGCGAGGAAGTTCATAATAGACTTACCCTTTGTCGCACGACGTCCCTCAGGAATATCGTACATCTTCGTTTGATATACCTTACCTTTGTCGGTAAAGAAGAGGAGGTCGCTATGCATAGAAGTGGTAAGGAGTGTTGTCACCACATCTTCTTCCTTGGTATCCAAGTCCACGACACCCACTCCGCCGCGCTTTTGTGTACGATACTCAGATGGATTGGTACGCTTCACATACCCACCCTGGGTGAGCACGAGCACACTTTCTTCGTCCGCAATCAAATCCTCCACACTGAGCATTTTCACGCCACCCTTCACAATCTTGGTGCGGCGGTCATCACCAAACTTCTCTGCTACCTCAGCAAGGTCAGTCTTAATGATAGTGAGCATCTTCTTGCGGCTCGCAAGAATTGCCTGCAATTCCTTGATAAGTGCTTGCACTTCTTTCAATTCGTCCTCAATTTTCTTGCGTTCAAGACCAGCAAGCTTCTGGAGGCGCATATCGAGAATCGCCTGCGCTTGAATTTCCGAAAACTTAAATTGCTTCATGAGACCCGCGTGCGCCGTCGGTACATCTTTTGATGCACGAATAAGTTTGATTATCGCGTCGATATGGTCGAGTGCTTTCTTGAGTCCAAGAAGGATATGCTCTCTATCCTGTGCTTTCGTGAGATCAAATTGTGTTCGACGACGCACTACCTCCTCGCGATGCTTTATATATTCCTGAAGAATAGCCTTGAGCGAGAGTGTCTGTGGTACACCATTCACCAGCGCCACCATATTGTAGTGGAAAGTATCTTCGAGTTGTGTGTGTTTATAGAGTTTATTTAGGACTGTCTGAGGCTGTGCCCCACTCTTGAGTTCCACCACCACCCGAATATCGGTAGTCGACTCATCACGCAAATCACGAATACCCTCGATTTTCTTGTCGCGCACAAGGTCGGCTATCTTCACGAGCATGTCTGCCTTATTGACGCGATACGGAATCGAGGTAATAACAATAGAGAAATTCCCTTTCTTGTCTTCGATAATCTCTGCTTCACCACGTACTACCACACCACCACGACCATTGGCATACGCATGTGCAATGTCTTTTTGATTAAAAGCAATCCCCCCCACCGGGAAATCAGGACCTTTCACAAACTGAAGGAGATCATTCGTGGATGCTTCTGGATTTTCAATAAGATGCTCTACTGCAGAAGCAACCTCGCGAAGATTATGAGGTGGGATATTTGTCGCCATCCCCACCGCAATACCCAAAGTACCCGCAAGAAGCAGGTTTGGTACTGCTGCAGGAAGTACTTCGGGCTCTTTCTTGGTGCCGTCGAAGTTGGGACGCCAATTAACCGTCTCTTTTTCCAAATCACGAAGCAACTCCTCAGCAATTTTCGACATCTTTGCCTCCGTATATCGATACGCAGCAGCTGAGTCACCGTCGATAGAACCGAAGTTACCTTGTCCGAGAACGAGTGGATACCGTGTATTAAAATCCTGCGCGAGTTTTACCATCGCGTCATATACCGACGCATCACCATGCGGATGAAAACTACCGAGCACATCTCCTACCACCGTCGCAGACTTTTTGAAACGTGCACCAGAGGTCAGTCCATTGAGACGCATTGAGTACAAAATACGTCGGTGTACTGGCTTGAGGCCATCACGCACATCAGGAAGGGCACGCTGTGTAATCACCGACATAGCGTAGTCAAGATATGAGGTGCGCATCTCACCAGTGATATCCTGTGTGATGACGTTTTGATGTCCTAAGATAGGGAGCGCCTCCTGCTTCTTTGGGTCGCTGTTGTCTCCGGTACTCGATGTTTTTTTCTTTGAAGGCATAGTATTAATTTCAGTGAATGGGTCCTAGTATATCAGATTATTATGGTCTTTGGCTCGTAGTAGTGCCGATAAGTATCATCTTAGGTGGTGGTGTTGGCTCTGGTGATGATGCATCGAGAGCAGTAGTTGTTGGAGATACCGGTACTGATTCTACAGGAGAGGATGTTGTTTCAGTGGTGGTACCGGGCGAAGGCGTATCGAGTACAGGAGGAATATTTTCCGTAGGCACCTCATCCATTAAGGAACCCATTGCGGAATCAGGTACTGGTTCAGCCTGTTCCTCAAGTTGTTCCTTCCAATCAGATAAACTTCCCAATTGATTTTTTGCTTCACCAATAATTGAACCAAGTCCGCCTTCTGTTTGTGTTTCAGTATGGTCCTTTCCATCAAGTGAAATGGTGTTTCCAATACGTGCAGGCAGCGTAGTAATCCACACAAGCGCAATAAGACCCGTTATTACACCTGAAGCAAGGAGTGTAAACTGCGCCTTTGCTGCAGGGTCTTTTTCTTGAATACGCTTGAGGAGACTCATGTATTTAACTAGTGAGCACTACGATTGAACCCTCCATTTCTGCAAGGTCTTTTTTCTTCACCGTGAGTTTATCAACAGGCTTTACCGGGTCGACACCAAATTCTTTAAAGAATGCTTTGAGGGCGGTGTCGTTGTAATGCATAGGGATAATGCAGTGTGCCTCGAGTTTGGTCGCAAGTTTCGACGCTGCAGGTACATCGAGCACATCACCACCGCCGATAGGAACAAAGAGAATGTCGATATCACCAAGTTCACCGAGAATCTGTGGGTCAATCACGCTATTGCCGAGCGCCCCAAGGAATACAATATTAATACCTTCAAGTTTTACTTGGTAAATACTGTTGTATCGCTTCACATTTTCGTACACCGTTTCCGTACCATAGCCACGTGCGGTCATTTCGCCCACCTCATACTCACCAGGACCATCAATCACGAAAGGCTGTTTCGAGCCATACTCAAGTTCAGAAACACCGTTGAAATTGGGGTGATTAAGTGACACGAGTGCTACATCAGCACCAAAACGAACGGGGGCAAGTTTGGATTTCTTTGAAATAGGGTCAAACGCAAGCGTCGTATTGCCAAACGACACCTTAAAACACTGACCTCCATGGTGTGTGATAATCATACCGTCCTATGATACTAGATGAAGCACGCTTCGCAAAGCTAAAGTGATATTTAGGTAATAATTAAAAAACAATACATGTATTGACAATTCAATATAAATATGCTTAAATATACAACAGTAACTTCTCGCACAATCAAATCATCTTGAAAGGATTTTCCATGACTACGGTAATTTGGAACGCAGGAAAGGTATATCACCGGTTTGGTGACCTCCCCTGTGAAGAATGTCAGGGACATGGATGGGTGCTCCAGACTGGATACCCGGTGTGTCCAACATGCAACGGCGCCTGTTATTACAGCAAGCGTGAGATCAGGGTGGTTTTTGACAAGAACATGCTCGCCCGCAACCCTATCGGCAAATCTGTCTGTAAAATTGGCGATGTGTGGGGTAACGTTTTGCAAAAGGCTCGCCCGTCTCACGCACTCGCGTGAAGAGAAACAACCAAAATAAGCCGCTTGTGGACTACACAAGCGGCTTTTTATTTTGTGGACATTGTGTACTTTGTATAGTATATTTGCCTCACCTTTTTAGGTAGAGGACAAATATTCGTTATAGAATATTTGTCCAAATTATTAGTTCTAACGGCATGCGGGTAATCCCATTTTCGAGCATACGGCTACGAGACATGGTTTAAATGGACACCCATCGCCGAAATAACACAATTATGTCAGACGAAACATCGGTCTTAGACCGAATCACTGCTGCAGTGCGCGGCACTGTTGCCCCAGCAAAAGAGGCTGAGGAGATGGACGAAAAGCAAGCAGCCGCAGAAGCAGCACGTATTAAGAGCCCTATGAACGTACTCGTCGAGGGTAGCCCAGTCCCCCCAAAGGATGGTGACCTTGTTGAGGGTAAGGTGTCCGCAATCGGACGCGCACGCGTATTCGTAGAACTCGTACCTTTTGGTACTGGTATCATCTACGGCCGTGAGTACATGAACGCACGCGATATCCTTCGTAAAGTATCCGTAGGCGACACTATTGCTGCAAAGGTAGTAGACGCAGGCAACGAGGATGGTTACATCGAACTTTCTCTCAAGGAGGCTCGTCAGGCACTCATCTGGAGCGATGCTGAAGATGCAGTAAAGAAGCAGACCATCATGTCACTCCTCGTCAAAGAGGCAAACAAGGGTGGGCTTATTATCGAATGGCAAGGTATCCAGGGATTCCTTCCTGCATCACAACTCTCTGCAGAGCACTATCCACGTGTAGAGGATGGCGACAAGGACAAAATCCTTACTGCACTCAATGACCTCATTGGTAAGTCACTCTCAGTGATTATGATTACTGCCGACCAAAAGGAAGGTAAACTCATCTTCTCTGAAAAGGGACCACAAGAAAAAGATGAGAAGGAGCAGAAGGTAAGTCGCTACAATGTTGGTGACGTACTCGGTGGTACTATCACGGGTGCCGTAGACTTTGGTGTATTCGTAAAACTCGAGGAAGGACTTGAGGGACTCGTACACATCTCAGAACTCGACTGGGGTCTCGTGGAAGACACTCGCTCACTCTACAAAGTAGGCGAGCAGGTAAAGGTAAAGGTGATTGAGGTAAAGGATGACAAGATTTCTCTCTCAATTAAGCAACTCAAGGAAAACCCATGGGTCAGCGCCTCAAAGAAGTACCACAAGGATCAGGTTGTACAGGGTGTTATCATCAAGTACAACAAGCATGGTGCACTCGCCTCAATCGAGGAAGGTGTTGCCGGTCTCGTGCATATTTCAGAGTTTGCTACCGAAGCAGAACTCCGTTCAGCACTTTCACTTGGTTCATCATATGAGTTCACCATTACGCTCTTTGAGCCTAAGGAACAACGTATGACACTTGCCTTTAAGAAGAAGGCTTAAATAAGCATCCTGACGCACATAAAAACACTAAAAAACGCTCAAATGAGCGTTTTTTAGTGTTTAATACAGACTAGATATTGACAATATATATAAATAGTAGCATAATAATTGCATTACCTACTGTTCTTGTTGGAGATGAAAATGCCCAGTCATCGATTTATTTGGCGTATTATTCTGACCGCAGTGTGTGTGTTCGTAGCACTCATGCTCTATCGTGAAAATGCGTTTGTTTATTTCAGCGCAGCGCTTGCTGCTACTGTCCTAAACGGATTCCTCGCGCTGTATATAGGAATCGACGAGATTGCAAAAAAATACCTCACCAAAGAATGAGGTACCACTTCAAATGCTGACCTTCGGGCCAGCATTTTTCTTTGTCTCCACCCCTACCCATTACACATCTGCATCGCGTGCTCAACTCCCTTTTCAAAAATATGCACGAGTGCCTCGTCTACCTTTTTACTTATCGTAGGCAACTGCTCCCGCTCACTTTTAGTAAATTTTCCTAAGACAAATGCGGAGAGTGCCTCGCCAGCGGGGCGGCGCACTTCCCCACCAAAAAAACTCTTTTGTGCAACACCCACACGAACACGGGCAAAACTTTTTGTGGTGCAACTATTGATGATGGACTGCACACCATTATGCCCCCCTGCCCCTCTATCATACGAAACGCGAATATCACCAAAAGGTAAGTCCACATCATCATGTACCACAATAAGCCGTTCGAGACATTGATGGTCTTTGAGGTATCGAGCCACAGAAAGCCCTGAGTTATTCATAAAAACCGTAGGAAGCAACATAGCAACATCGGTATGCTCCATCACCCCTTCAGAGATGAGTGCTGAGTAGCGTGTGGAAGCAGAAAATGATGGTAGTCCGCGTTCTTCAACAATCGCACTCAAAACCATCCACCCCACATTATGGCGTGTATCACGATATTCTTTCCCCGGATTCCCCAAACCAACCACGGTATACATGGTATGTATTGTAGCGCACTTTTGGTACCAGTGACACAAAAGTAGTACACGTATGCGACACATTTCCGTCGCTTTTTTCACAACGCTTGTGTCAAACACAATGCACCGTTATAATAGTGTCCGAATCAATTTTTATGGAGCAAAATCCCGAGTCACAACACACACAAACTCCTACTCAGGATACAGCCGTGCACACCACTACGCACGAGCCAGAACACAAAGAAGGCATGGTAAGCGAGATTATTCGTTTCTCTCTTGTAGCACTTCTTATCGTACTCCCTATTCGCCTTTTTATTGCACAACCATTCATTGTCTCTGGTGCTTCGATGGAAACCACCTTTTCTACTGGACAGTACCTCATCGTTGACCAACTCACCTACCATTTTGAGGAGCCGGCACGTGGTGACGTAGTAGTCTTCCGCTACCCCAAAGACCCTTCAAAGTTTTTCATTAAGCGAATTATTGGTCTCCCGGGTGATACTATCAGCATTTCAGGGCGCGAAGTAACCCTCATTAATGCAGAAAATCCTGAGGGAATTCTTCTTGATGAAACATACGTACTTGATATGAAGCCGAGCGCCACCCTCACCGAAACCCTCGGCGAAGGAGAATACTTCGTTATGGGCGACAACCGCGACGCAAGTTCTGATTCACGTGCATGGGGTGTCCTCCAGCGCGACAAAATTGTCGGCCGCGCATTCCTCCGTCTTTTCCCTATCACCAAAGTAGGCGTATTCCCTGGTGAGCACAATATCGTGGAGGAGAACAATATTACGAGCATAAAATAAGACTTCTATGACACAAAATGTAACCGTACCTGATTTCATCAAATCAGCATCCCACACCGCACACCATTTTGGTTTTTCTCCTTTGGAAAAATTGAAGTCCCACCCCGATTGCAAAAATTGTGCCGTGAAGATTCAGCACAAAACCTCAGCACAAGACAGAAAAAGTGATTCCCTCAGTGGTATGCTCACTGCAGGCATGTGCTCGTATTTCGATGGCAAATTGAATGGTATTGAAGGGCCATCTCTCTTTTATTCTGCAGAGCAAATGCCTCGCAGCGGTGATATTGCAGTTACGTTTCATGTACTCAATGTAAAAAAGAGTATTGCGGAAGCACTCCTCATTCAAACAATCCGCTCCCTCCTTACTGATTTGGGGTACCCGCAACATTCCGTGCGTATCAATTCTCTCGGCGACCAGGACTCAGTGACACGCTACCTTCGCGACCTTACAAACTTTCTCAAAAAGCGACTTGAGGATATGCCGCCACAGGCACGCGAACTCATGAAGGAGCATCCTATATACGCACTTATGCATCTTATTGAAAAAGATCATGAACTTGCACACAAAAGCCCTAATCCGCTTGAATACCTTACCGATGCAAGCAGAAAGCACTTCCGTGAAATTGTGGAATTCCTCGACATGAGTGGTACTCCTTTTGAAATTGATCCAAAATTAATCGGTCACCACGAATGCTACTCAGATGCCCTCTTTGCATTCGATCTTATGAATGGCAACAACGAGAAAATCCAAGACAGTCCATTCCATATTCGCGGGGGCAGATACAGCACCTTTGTCACCAAAATGTCTAAGACCAAAATCCCTGCGGTAGGCGCAGTGGTCGTTCTGAAAGACAAAAAGGCTCCTGCACATATTCCTGCCCCTCGTAATAAACACAATTCTGATATCTATCTTGTACAACTCGGTTTTGGCCCAAAGGTAAAGAGCTTGCTCCTCATCGAAGAACTCCGCCGCGCCGGAGTAAGTATCCACCAAAATATCACGAGCGACTCGCTCAGTGAGCAATTACGGAACGCAGAAGCGAAAAACGCTCGCTATGCAGTGATTTTGGGGCATAAAGAGTTTATTGACGGGAACGTCATTGTACGCGATTTAAAGCAACAAAACCAAAAGAGTGTCCCTGTGTGTTCTATTGCATCACACCTCCGCGGATTACAAGACACCACCTGCGTATAATATATAAAAACTACCTGAAGTATACTTGCAAAGAAGTACGCTCCATGGTATTCTCTCGCGACATATGGCAACGAATGTAGAAGTAAAGAAGAATAATCAAGAAAGTACTGCGAACCTTATTCGTCGTTTCACCAAGCGAGTTCAGGGTTCAGGAGTACTCAATCGACTCCGCAAAGAGCGTTATTTCTCACGCGAAAAATCACCTCTTGTAGTTCGATCTGGTAAACTCAAGAAATTGGCCAACAAAGTAACCTACGAAAAACTTCTCAAATTGGGAAAGATTCAAGAACCAGTACGCGGACGCAAATAATAAAAAACCTCACCTCCTGGTGAGGATTTTTATTATTTCTACCCCACACCTATGCTACACTACAGGTATCATGTTGTACCTGTCACACAGCGCGCGCACCTTTCCTACTCTTCCCTACGAAGAAATGAAAAATGCGATTCTTGGCAAACAATACGCACTCTCACTTACCTTCATTGGAAAGGTGCGTGCGCAGTCACTCAATAAAACCTATCGCAACGCTACCTATGTACCTAACGTCCTCTCTTTTCCCCTTTCAGAGAGCGCAGGTGAAATCTATATCGCTCCCTCCGTTGCAGAAAAAGAAGCGTCTAAATTTGCTCTTTCACCCAAAGGATATGTGGGGTACCTATTTATCCACGGGTTACTCCATTTGAAAGGGTACCCTCATGGGGCTACAATGGAGAGAGCAGAGAAAAAATTTGTTGCTAAGTTCAATTTGAAGTAATGATTCCCTCTCTGTCACACCTGGCCCAGGCTGCGCTTTTTATATGACTCAACACTATGTAACAGGAATCGATGTTGGCACGTATCACGTGAAGGTGGTTATTGCGAGCAACACACCCGAATCAAAAGGGATTCCTCAGATTATTGGTACCGGCTATGCAGAAAGTCGTGGTCTTCGTAATGGCTATATCATCAATGAAAGTGATGTCGTACGTAGTGTGAGGAATGCAGTTGCTCAGGCTGAAAAAGCGAGTGGCGTGAAGGTGAAGCGGGCGTATATCTCTATGGGCGGTATTGGCCTTGATGAAGTCCACTCCCATGGTGAAGCCATCACCTCACGCGCTGACTCCGTCATTACCCAGGCAGACATCGACAAAGCCGTAGAAGCAAGCGAGGAGCAGATTAAAGATAGGATTCCCAACCGCAAGATTATTCATGCTATTCCCCTTCATTTCACCGTCGATAACGAAAAGGTTCACGGCCGCCCCCACGAACTCAAAGGCACCAAACTTGAGACCAACGTCCTTTTTATTACCGCCTTTGAGCAACACCTCAATGACCTTGTATCAGCAATTGAAAGCATAGGGATTAAGGTCGACGATGTCATGGCATCACCACTCGCAGGAAGCCTTGTGATGCTCACCAAGGCACAGAAACGCGCAGGATGTGTCCTTGCCAATATCGGCGCTGAAACCGTCTCTATCGTCGTTTTTGAAAACAACACCCCCACCTCTCTCAAAGTCTTCCCTATTGGGAGTAATGATATTACGAACGACATCGCCCTTGGTCTCAAAGTCCCTCTTGACGAGGCTGAAAAATTAAAGCGCGGAGGTATGACCTCGACCCCGTACTCAAAAAAGAAACTCGATGAGATTATCTCTGCGCGCCTCGTTGATATCTTTGAACTCATCGACGCTCACTTGAAAAAGATGAAACGTGATGGCCTCCTTCCTGCTGGTGTCATCCTCACCGGTGGGGGCTCAGGCATCACCACTGTGCAAGACCTCGCACGTGCATCGCTCCGTCTCCCCTCAAAAATTGCCACACTCGATCCTGGCCAAAACGGCAAGGTGCGCGACGCATC
Organism: uncultured Candidatus Saccharibacteria bacterium; assembly: GCA_964570795.1. Lineage (GTDB taxonomy): Bacteria > Patescibacteriota > Minisyncoccia > Phycocordibacterales > UBA918 > Damh-18. The sequence goes on along the minus strand of CAZMYZ010000001.1, from coordinate 109,208 downwards.
ATGGGCAGTTTCTTACGGACTCTGTATTTGGGGAATGACCGGCACCGAGGAAGAGAGTGGTATCAATCTTGCACGTCACACCGGCGGTCAGTTTTTAAACTGGCTCAAACAATTCCTCCCCTAGAGCATATCCAAAACCCACACATACTGCGTTGCACCACACTCGAAAACGCTCATCGTATATTAAATACGTCTCGCATTTTCTCGCTTGTGCGCCTTGTCTGTGAGGTTTTTTGATATGCTCTCATTTGGTTGTATTGAGTTTTCAGACTACTTTAGCCATATTCTAAAACATAATTTCACCACACTTGAGTGAAATGTGAATCACACGAAACGCAATACTGTCAATATAGTGACAGATATTTTTATGCACTGTATGATAGTCCTACATTATTAGAGGAGGAGGTTTGGTGTAAGAAATTATATGGAACAAATTAAAACAGACGTTGAGTCATTCGCACGGATACGAGTAGTAGGAGTCGGAGGTTCTGGAAACAACGCCGTGAACTACATGATTGGTTCTAAGGTAAAGGGAGTCGAGTTTATTGCTATCAACAGCGATGCACAAGACCTACATCATTCACTCGCAAAGAAAAAAATTAATATCGGAAAGAATCTTACCCGCGGTCTTGGTGCCGGAGGCAATCCCGACATGGGTCGCCGTGCTGCAGAAGAGACACGCGAGGAGATTGCAAATGCAATCAAGGGTTCAGATATGATTTTCATCACCGGTGGTATGGGTGGCGGTACCGGTACCGGTGCTGCACCAGTCGTTGCAAAGATTGCACGCGAGACCGGAGCACTCACGGTGGGTGTGGTGACTAAGCCATTCCTCTTTGAAGGACAAGAGCGTATGCGTCTCGCACTTCAGGGTATTGAGGAACTCAAGAAAGAAGTGGATGCACTCATCACCATTCCGAACGACCGTCTCCTTGCTATCGTCGACCGTGAAACAAGCGTAAAAGCAGCATTCGAACTCTGTGACAATGTACTTAAGCAGGCGGTAGAAGGTATCTCTGACCTCATCACGATGCCTGGTATCATCAACGTGGACTTTGCCGACATTCGTTCCGTGATGGAAAATGCAGGATCTGCACTCATGGGTGTGGGACTTTCTACAGGTGAAAAGCGTTCCGAAGAAGCTGCGCGTGCCGCCATCAATTCCCCACTCCTCGAAGTGTCCATTACCGGAGCAAAGGGTGTACTCTTTGCCATTGCCGGTGGTGATGACCTTGGCATGCTCGAAATTCAAGATGCAGCACGTATCATCACCGAGTCTATTGACCCTCACGCAAAGGTTATCTTTGGTGCTATCAAGGATGAAAAACTCAAGAAGAACGAAGTACGTGTGACCGTGATTGCTACCGGATTCCCTGAGTCAGATGGCGGGCACCATATGCCCCTCATGCGCCCCATCGAGCGCAAAGCACAAGAGCCAGTTGCAGAAGAAAAGCCTGAAACGCGTGGTCGCATCTTCAATACCATGAGCACACCACGTGCTGCGGAGCCAGCACCTGTTGCAGAAGAGCCTACCATAATGCGTGAGGAGCCACGTCCACAGGTTCAGCAGCAGCCTCCCGTACAGCGTGAGCCAAAGCCAATCGACGCCATCGACGAGGAGAACGATGACGATTGGGGCGCGGTTCCAGCATTTTTGCGCAGATCCAAACTTAAATAAGTTTGGATTGCACAAAAATGTGGAACCGCGAGCCGGAGCGATGTGAGTCGCCCCTCCCTAGGGCGACGAAGCAGCGAGGCCGGACAGGAAGTGCTTAGCAAAATTTGAACGTAGTGAAAAATTTTACTTAGCAACTTGACGTCGGTTCCTGCGTTCCTCCGCTATCGTGACCAGTTCCGCCTTTCCTTCGAATCCTAAACTCAAACACTAAACCCTCGGCACGATTCGCGTGCCGAGGGTTTTGAGTATCCCCCGTACATACGGTACAATGTGCACCTCAGATATTATTGAATAAATCGAAATCTTTTATGTACGACCTTATCATCATCGGCGGTGGCCCTGCAGGTATTTCTGCAGGTGTCTATGCATCACGCAAGCAACTCAAGACCCTTTTTATTACAAAAGAATGGGGTGGGCAAAGTATTGTCTCTCCTGAGATTCACAACTGGATTGGTACCGTCGCTATCTCGGGTAGTGACCTCGCAAAAAGTCTCGAAAATCACCTCAAAGCATACGCTGAGGAGTGTGTCACCATTATGCCGGGTGTTACCGCTTCAAATATTGCAAAAACTGAAAATGGCTTTGATGTTACTCTAAGCGATGGTACTACACATGCAGGCACCACCGTACTCATTGCTACTGGCTCTTCACGCAGAAAACTCACTGTACCGGGAGCAGTAGAGTTCGATCAAAAAGGCCTCACGTACTGCGCTACCTGCGATGGACCAATGTTTAGCGGTATGGATGTTGCCGTTATTGGCGGCGGCAATGCAGGCTTCGAAACCGCTGCACAACTCCTTGCATACACCAAAAGCGTCACTCTTCTCAACAGTGCCGATATGTATAAAGCAGACCCCGTCACGGTAGAAAAGGTGCTCGCACATCCCCATATGACTGGTATCTTGAGTGCAGAAACTACACAAATTCTTGGTGACGGATTTGTGAACGGACTCACATACAAGGATGCACAAGGCGAATCACATACCCTCACCGTAGGGGGTATCTTTGTGGAAATCGGCATGCTCCCCAACACCGACTTTGCAAAAGACATCGTTGCGCTCGACGAATACAATCGCGTGACTATCGACCCATGGACACAGCGCACGAGCGTAGAAGGTATCTGGGCTGCTGGTGACTGCACCAACGTTCGCTATCATCAAAACAACATCTCTGCAGGCGATGCCGTAAAGGCACTCGAAGACATCTACGTCTATGTCAAAACTCGCTAAGGAAGTACGCGACACGAGAGCATATTACGAGAAGCATGCGGACATTTGGGCACGCACACATGCTGATTCTTTTCATGATGAAAAGGAATTTCGTGTACTGATGCAGTACCTACCACCAAAAGCGTCTGTCATCGATATCGGATGTGCTTCGGGTACCCTAGTGCCGCTCTTTCTTGGTATAGGAAGAGGTCTCAAATACCATGGTATCGACATTGCGAAGAAATTTATCAAAATAGCGATGCAGCGATACCCACAACTTTCCTTCACCGAAGGAAATATTGCAGACTACAGCACATTACCCAAGAAAAAATTTGATGCATTTCTTGCACGTTCCATTATCATGCACCTTCCCTTTTCTGAATGGGATACAGCATGTGGCAACATTGAGAAAATCACCAAACCTGGTGCACACGGATACCTTGTGCTTCCTGAACAAAGACCGCCCTCCATTACCCCACAGAATGACCCTCGACACTTCACCCTTCTTTCTGAAAAGGAACAAATTGCGTATATGAAAAATCGTGGCTGGAAGATACTAAAAAAGTTTAAACACGCCGCAGGACCCTATAAGGCTCAATGGATTGGATACATCGTGCAACTCCCTGCATAGTGTATACAAGGTCCGGCCTTGTATTGGATAACTTAGGATATAGAAAAACCACAGAACGGCTTCTGTGGTTTTTCTTAATACAACGTAGAGCATTATCTCTTGGACCTTCGCGTACTCTATGACGAGCACTAAATATGTGAAGAAAAACACCACATCCAAAAGACCTTTCTAGTGTCTCTCTTTCACTCCTCTCCGTCAATATCAAAATTGAGTCCGCAAAGCGGCCTTTATATAAGCCATTCTGTGCATATCCACGTGGATAACTGCGTGTATAGGTGTATGCACAACCCTGTGTGCAACGCAGTTATCTAGAGACTGAAAAATGTACCGATGAGAAATGCTACTGATGCAGCCATACTCCCCACAAGCACTACCTCAAGTACTGAATACACAGGATGTGTACCTACCACTCTCCACTTCACAATTCCTAAAATAATAAGTGCAAGAAGTGCACCGAGTGCAGAAAATTGAAACACCGTATGGGGATCGATAGAGCCCATAACCATAAAAGGCACGAGTGGCACCATACCAAATGAAATAAATGCAGTGAAAGTAGCAACACCCGTATACACAGGACTCTCCTCCATCGGGTTTGCCACCTTAAGTTCATTACTCACAATAAAGTCCACCCAGTATGCTTCGTTTTTGCGAAATATTTCAGTGAGTGCATGTGCATCTTCTTCGGAAAAACCTTTTCCAATGAGTGCGAGTTTTGTTTCTCTCGCTTCTACACTTCCGTTTTCTACCGACTCACTCTGCTCGCGCTTCCAAAGATTTTTATAAAGTCCCTGCTCCGAGCGTACAGCGAGGAAATTTCCCAAACCCATAGAAACACCATCCCCAAAGAGATTGGCGAGCCCGAAGAGAAGCACCATCATAAAAGAAAGTTGCGTGGTGGTGTCGTTTGAAAGTGCAGCACCAGAAAAGCCCGCCACAACCGCAAACGTGGTGATAATACCATCAACAGCACCATAGATAACCTCCTTGAGATACGAGGAGAGCGGCGAGCGCTTATGCGCAGACTTAATATGTGCCTCTGCCCTTTTCAATCGAGTACTCCGTAACATGCGTATATCATAGCATGGGGTGATAGGGGGATTTGAGAATATGCGTTTTTGATAAATTATTTATTGGGGGGGTGGATTCGGCGTCCAATTCTAATTCCTTACAGGAACTGTCCACTCATTGGGTCTTTTGTTTCATTTCATTCACAAAAGTCCTCAATGAGTCTTGCGAAGTGACATCAAGTCACTTCTCACGCTGACGCTCATAAGAATTACCTGCCCGATGCAAAGTATTTTCTGCATTATGAAAGCAGAAAATATACTTTGCATTTTCAAATCCCCACACAAAGCACGCAGGTGCTTTGTTCCTCTTCCGCTCAAGAAAATAACCGCCGTAATGGCGGTATTTTCTACGAGCGGAAGAGGGGGGATTTGAACCCCCGATGGGGTTTCCCCCATGCATGTTTTCGAGACATGTGCCTTCAACCTCTCAGCCACTCTTCCAGAGTGTATGAATTATAAAACTAGCATTTTTTTTGATTTTTCGGTAGTATAGCGAGGTTCGGAGTATATTGTCCCTTACAGGGACTGTACACCTTGTCGATATTTTTCTTCGGCTTTTTGCCTCAAAAAATATCAGGCAAGGTCTTGCGAAAGTCTCCCAGACTTTCTCACCCCTCGTCATCGACGATGGGGCCGGACAAAATTAAAGAATTTCGTCCGGCCCCATCGTCTAACGGTTAGGACATCAGGTTTTCATCCTGGAAATCGGAGTTCGATTCTCCGTGGGGTCACAGCAGACAATACAAAAAACACCATGTTACAACATGGTGTTTTTTGTATTAGCAAGCAAACAATTTTGCTTGCGGGTCTGCTGTGAGGGCGGAGCGTTGTGAGTCGCCCCTTCACAGGGCGACGAACCGCGAGCCGAGGTCGAAAAGTGCTTAGTATGAATTTGTACAAAGTACAAGTTCTACTTAGCAACTTGTGACCACAGAGCATCCTGCTTTGCTTGCATGCCATCATGACAGACGAAGACATGTTGTTTTGCAACAGTCGAGGCGGGGTCGAGAGTACTTACCAGAATGAGAGCGGAGCGACTCATTATTGTTAGTAACTCGTGACCACAAATTACAACACATAAATTCCACAATGTTGGTGCCTGGCACCTATTATTGTATTATTGGGAAATTTGTCCCCATTTATTCATTTGTCATAAAGAAAGTTCAAAACTAGACATAGTAAAACCCCGACAGTTTTGCGTCTGTCGGGGTACCTTCATCTGGTCAAATCATGACCTTCACAGTGGAGATGCTCCACCCCATCACTCCCTGAGGAACAAGATCGGCTTTCTTACCTTGTTTGGGGCGAGTGCCGAGTTTGTTGCGCAAGTACTGAAGAAGGCTATTCACCACTTTCTTGTGAGTCTTCATCTCACCATCAGGGAGGATGTAATGGAACGCGATATAATGTATCCCATCATTACCCGCACCGCGAATGTGGAGGTCGACCCAACGTTCGGGGGTTTTGGACTTCATCTCGATGATAAAATCAACGAGTTTTTCTATCGGCACCGAAGCGTCGAACTTTACGGTACCAGCAATACGATGGTCACAGTTCAAATGAGCAGTCATCTTCGTTCTCTCATAAACGTGGAGGGTACGCATAATCTGAATTGACTATGCATTTATATAAGAGCACACTTTTAGACACTTCGCAAGTCTTTACCCGCATGCGCGTCTTCCCTGTGCTACCATATTCCTATGCAAACATACGTTGCGCTTCTACGAGGAATAAATGTGGGGGGAAATAAAAAGGTGGAGATGGCGAAGTTGCGTCAATGCTTTGAGGCTTTGGGATATAAAAATGTCTCCACATATATCAATTCGGGGAATGTAATTTTTGATTCCAACACTACTGATATTGCAATCCTCACATCCACCATTGCAGGACACCTTGCAAACACATTTGGATTTTCAATAGACTTAGTGGTACGCACGAGCGTAGATATTAAAAAGATTTGCTCCGCGGTCCCTCCAGAATGGACAAATGGCACAGGGGAGAAAACAGACGTGCTTTTCCTCTGGGAAGATTTTGATTCTAAAAAGAGTCTTGATTTAATAAAGACCAATCCAGACGTAGACACACTTCTCTACATAGGTGGAGCCATTGTATGGCATGTGGTACGGAGCGACTATAGCAAGAGTGGTATGCAAAAATTTGTGGGGACACCCCTATACAAACACATGACTACCCGTAATGTGAATACACTCCGTGCACTTACGGCTCTAATGTAGACATACACAAAATAAAACCGCCTCATTGCTGAGAGCGGTTTTTGTGTGTTACGCACGAGTCGCAACTTACAGAAGTGAAACGCGTTCACGTGAATCAAGATGTACTTTTATTGATATAAATGCCGATACGAGTGCGCCGCGGTAGCGCAGGACAGTTAATTTTTGATCATATGACTCAATAACCTCCTTTTGCATACCCGAAAGTATCGCCACTTCAATAACATACTTCTCAAATACTCCACTCGTTGTAGTACTGAAGTCATACCCAGGATGCAGAAGCATGAATCCATCATGAAGCCAATCAAGTGCGCAGCAAAAAGGCTTTTCTGCACGAGAACTTCGCACCAACGGCCTTTTGCTAAATGTTTTTTTGCATTCGTCGAGTGTTGCAATTGCCTGACCTGCAGTACCCTGCACAGAGATGATTTCATCACCTCTATTTTCCCAGAGTGTGTCGAGGTGTTCTCGACTTCCCCATACGGGTGGTGGGAGTGCATCGGCTCCAGTACTTGCAAATAATGCCTGCATGTAGGCAGATGTTTTTACACACATTATGAATTACCTCCTATAGAACTGTATCTTTTTGTAGCGTACGTGAGAAGGATAAAATGTCAATCACTTGAGGTGCACCTGGCGCGGACAAAGGCCGCGCCAGACACATCTCACGCATTCTCACTTTTCACCCAATAAAAAAGCCCTCGTGATACTTACGAGGGCTCTTGGGGTTTCCGCTGATTGCTCAGTGGAAAATGATGACGGCGCGACGTCCACGGCGGCCGAGATTGGAATGTTTACGGTCGCGCTGTTCTTTGCCGTAGTTGCGGAAGTTGCCGATACAGTCTTTGCGGCTGAACTCAGCATGACCAGCCTTGCTGGATGCCTGCAAATTGCCGCGAACCAGTTTCTGGACAGGCATTGATGCAAGCACAACCGGCCTTTGCACAGGTTTGGCAACCGGTGCAACAACAATTTCGATACGGGCAGCAAGCATGTTGGTCTTTCCAGGAATTGCAGCGTACATTTTTTATCTCCTGTGATGTACTTGGGGGAATAGTCAGAAATCTGACTAACTAATAAAATTATAGCACATATTTATAATAATGCAAGTATTTTGATGTAAAAATATAATAAAACGGCTTGTTACAGCCGTTTTTTCATCACTCGGTGATGCTGGTTTTAATTGCAGGTTTCGATGACCGGCGATGCAGCAGCGAGTGTTTCTGCGAGTTTAGTGGTGATAATCACCTCCGAAAAGTCACGAGCATCTTGATACGAAAAGCCCGCCCTTTCAGCAGAATCAATGATTCTCTGCATGAGATTGGGCCCAAGGCTCCGTTCGATAAACATTTGCTGAACGATTGCTAACGCAACATCGTCGCGTTTGCACGACGATTCTACGAAATCAACGGCGACCGAGTGCGGAATACCTGCTTTCCAAGCAAGTTCGAGCACCTTGAGCAAATGCTCTGGCTTGCGTCCGTGCTGTACAAACTCGTCGTTCATAATTGCTAACGCAATCTGTCTTTGCTTTTCAAGATTCAATTGAATACTCCTGTTTTTGGTTGTATGGGAACTTCAGCTGATTTTATAGCACACAAAATGGTATATGGCAAATACATGAAGTTTGGTGTGATAAAAGCCGGTGCACTCTTTGGGTGCACCGGCTTTTATTTCTTTATCCCCAATGATTATTCCTCGAGAAACCCTCCTGCCTGATGTTCCCAGAGTCGCGCGTAGATACCTCCTGCATTTGCGAGTGACTCGTGATTACCATCTTCCACAATTACACCATTCTCAAGCACCACAATTCTATCCATCTCGCGCAGTGTTGAGAGACGGTGTGCAATAGCAATCACCGTCTTCCCTTTCATGAGTTCCTGTAATGCCTTTTGAATTGCTACTTCGCTCTCACTGTCGAGCGCACTTGTAGCCTCATCGAGAATAAGAATCGGTGCATTTTTTAAAATTGCGCGTGCAATTGCAATACGCTGCTTTTGACCACCAGAGAGTTTCACCCCTCGCTCGCCGACGAGCGTATTATACCCTTCACTGAGTGACTCAATAAAGAAATGTGCCTGCGCCTTTCCGGCAGCACTTTCTATTTCCTCCTGTGTGGCTTCGGGCTTTCCATAGGCGATGTTTTCGCGTATGGAGCGATGGAAGAGGAGAGGCTCTTGCGGCACGATAGCAATATGGTCGCGAAGCGAGTCTTGAGTAATCATGCTGATATTTTGGCCATCGATACTAATACTTCCTTCCTGCACTTCATGCTGACGAAGGAGAAGTGAAACAAGTGTAGTCTTGCCTGCACCACTGGTACCCACGAGTCCCACCCGCTCGCCCGAGCGTATCGCGAGTGAGAAGTCTTTAAAGACTGGCTCGTTCCCATATGAGAAATGTACATGATCACAGACTATCGCTCCCTCGCGCACAACGAGAGATTTCGCCCTTTCAGTATCAAGTATCTCGTGGGGGACTATGATGTCTGAGAGACCCTCTTGTATTTCTGCATAGCGGCGTATAAAGCCATTCATACTCATACCAATGAAGACGAGCGTACTCTGCACATTCATCATGAGTGTGGCAATCATGATAAGTTCACCCGTGGTGAGCCGCGTACTCATCCAGAGATGTACCGACACATAGAGCATTGCCGCCTCAAAAAGTACGATGATGGCATTATTGAGTAAAAGTCCCCATTCGCTAATGCGCCACTGCTTCACATTAAGACGACGCATCTCGTCGATATGTGCTTCAAAAGCACGCTTCTCCTCATCCATACGCACGTACTGGCGGATAGCGGCCATATTGGAAATGGCATCCACGGCGTAGCCACGTGCTTTCGTTGCCTGTGCGGAAAACTCCACCACGTGCGGGCGGCGAAAACGCGCAAGCATGATGTTGAGCGGCACGAGAAGTACAATGAGTCCAATGAAAATACCTGCAATAGTAACGCTCGACGACCAAATATATCCTACCGTGATAATAAGTGAGAGAATCGAAGGTACATAACTCCACATAAATGCCTCAAAAAGTGACTGCACACCCTCACTTGCATGACTTATCTTCCTCGAGAGCGAGCCTGCAAAGCGGTCTGCAAAGTATGAATGACTATGATGCGCAAGGTATCCGAAAAGTGTCTTGTATGCCGTAGCATTCGAGCGACTCGCCCACTCCATACCAATAAAGCCACTCATGCGCCAGGCAATAAATGTAAACGCAGTCGTAAGTGGGAAAAGAATCACTACAAACCAGATACTCGTGGGCGCGGCTTCGCCGCGCCCAATTATACCCGCCGTATCAATAAACATCTTGAAAATATATGGAATACTCGTTCCTGCGAGCTGTGCCACAAAAACCACTGCAAGTACCGAAAAGAACCACACAGAATGAGCACTCGAGACATGTCGCATAAAAGCAAATGGCCGACTCAGTGCCGGTTGTATTTCTTTTTCTTTCGTTTCAGTATGCATATGTATATATTCTGACGTAGTATACGCGCTTTTCTTGCAATAAAAAACCGGCAGCATGTGATGCCACCGGGATTTGGGATATTGAAGAACTCAGGATTGCGGCACCTCGTGAATAAAAATCACCTGGCGGCCGACCGTGGTCGAAGCGACATGGTCGCGGTAGTTGTGACGCCCCATTGCACCAATGAGATGGTTGGGCATACCCTCGATACCACGTGTTTCACCTTCCGTAAGCGGCCGGTAGTTCACCGCATCTTCGACGCGCTTTTGGAGCATATTGGAGATGCGACCCGCGACCGACGGAACGACGTCTTGCCCCACAGAAACAGCAAAGCCTTGCTTGTACATCTACTTTCTCCTTGGAACACTCTGACCAATTCAGAGACTGAAATAACCATAACACGCAAATGTAAAAAGTAAACCACCCGTGTTTTGGGTGGTTTAAAGCGTACTAGTTTAGAACGCCAATTTTGTATTCTTTTCCATCACCTCCTTTGAAACCATAAAACGCTTTTACCGCAGCATCTTCCGCATTGGCCAAATAAAATTCCGGCGCTGATTGCAGTTGCTTCGGCAGCGTAATATGTTCCAAGAGCACCTCTTTTGCTTCATCAATGATGTATTGGGCTATTTCCATTTCTCTCTCGATAATTATGAACTAATTTAGATTATGTCAGACTGTTTCTAATTTGTCAATCTTTGCGAAAAAAGTGCGTATTTCTGAGGTAAGGGTCCCCTTATCTTCCCGTGCAAACCGTTCATTATCCTCTCCCAATTCTTCATATTTTGCTTTCCCGAAATCTATAACACGGAATTCCCCACTCTCATCAAGCATAATATTTCGTAAAAACAAATCTCCATGTGTGATATGAAATTGTTCATATATCGCCGAGACATATCCAATCAATCTATCCTCTACATCTTTTCTATTCATATTTTTCACCATAAGCACCAACTCTAAATTTTCTTCAGGTTTTTCAAGAATTTGCGAAAGGCTCTTTCCAATTATTCGCTCCATCCCATATGAATGTCCCTCGCTCGGATGAATACGAATAAAATATGGAACAGGTGTACGAACACCGCCATGTGTAAACGTACGTAATTCCTCCAAAAATCCATATTCTACTCTTAAGTGATTATTCTCATTATATGCATCCTGATTGTGGATATATTTAACACACAAATGTGGAGCAATGGGAAATTCATACACCTCCGCTGTATACCCATTTCCTAAAAAATAATTCATATCACCGAAGGTATTCCTTATAATATCGGTGACACTGTTGACTTCTTTACGCAGCTCATCACTTAAACCATCCTCCATTTCAACAGTTTTATTAAGTGCCTCATGTCTCATCCTTAAAAAAGACTGAAATCGATCAAAAAATGCCGATGTTGACTCATCCATGTCTTCATATTCATTTAGCCATTTATGAGCAATCTCGCTCGGTAATGTTGCAATCTCACGAAAGAATGCATGCTCCGGTGATTCACTTTCATTGTGTGCTATTGGAATACCTTCATTCATACATTTTATTATATAGTATCGTTAAAAAATATTCTCTCAAGAATTTTCACCACACGACATACTATCGACTTTCGTAAAATTACATACTCTGCTATATTTGGTATTCACTTGCGCGGTTAGCTCAGTTGGTAGAGCATCACATTGACATTGTGGGGGTCACAGGTTCAAGTCCTGTATCGCGCACTTTTACTAAAAATAGTCAGGCCTTGTGTCTGGCTTTTTTTAGTAAACAGTCGCCCTGGACTTGAAGAGGTTGTCGACGATTTCGACCAACGGAAGAAATCGTCATACAACCTGAACGGAACATGTAATGTTCAAGTCCTGTATCGCGCACTGAGGTAAACCAAAAAACAATCATTCTTAGGAATGATTGTTTTTTGGTTTAGCAGGCAAACTGCTTTGCCTGCGTACCTCAGTGCGAGCCACAGCGATGTTTTTCTTTCTTCTCAGAAAGAAAAACCGCGAGGCGGGGGTCGAGAACGCTTACTGGATTTCGAGCGTAGCGAAGAAATATAGTTAGCGATTCGTGACCACGAACAGTTTATTGGAGCAGCGAATTAGTAACCTGACACCACCAAGCAAAAGGCTTTGCTTCCGGACCCTGATGCGAGCCACAGCGTAGAAATTTCAGATGAGTGTGAATATGTTAGAATATAGAGTATATGGAAATGGGAAATAAATTTGAACAAATTATTGCAGATGATTTATTCACAAGAATTAAATCCGAAAATAATTTTTTAACAGAACTTGAAAGTAAATTATCTAACCCAGATTTTGAATTAACTGATGAAGACAGAGAAACTCTCGAAGAAATCAGAGCAAGGTATAGACCCGAAATGAAGAGACTTTTAGATCTTCAAAAAATTGACGACTACAATAGAATAGCTGATTTGTTGATATTACCTAAAGCCTTCTGAAAAATATAGTTTCCTAGAGAATAACATTGAATCCCCCCACCTTTTCAAAGAAAAGTCGGGGGGTTTTCTATGGTAATTCCCATAGAGGTGCGGTAGAGTACACATCATGATTATCCTCAGCATTGAAACGTCGTGTGATGAAACCGCTATAAGCATCGTGGAGGCAATAGGTGATTTCCCTAATGCAACGTACCGCATCCTCGGGAATGCGCTTTTTTCACAAATAGACTTGCATCGCGAGTACGGGGGTGTCTTCCCTGCACTTGCGAAGCGTGAGCATGCGAAAACGCTCGTACCGATGCTCGTACGTGCACTCGAGGAAGCAGGACTTCTCGAAGCACGAGCACATACTCTCACCCCAGAGGAATCTGAGACCCTCCAAACCATTCTCTACCGTGAACCAGGGCTTGGAGACACATTTATCGAGTTCCTCCAGTCATACGCACTCCCCAAAATAGACCTTATCGCAGTCACGAGTGGCCCCGGCCTTGAGCCTGCACTCTGGGTGGGTATCAATTTTGCACGTGCACTTTCCTACGCGTGGCAGGTGCCCGTCGTACCTATCAATCATATGGAGGGGCATGTACTCTCATCTATTTTCACTACGAATAGCATCCCTGCTCTTTCCTTCCCTGCACTCGCACTCCTTATCTCGGGTGGACACACCGAACTCGTCCTCATGGAAGAATGGCTTTCATTCAAAAAAGTTGGTGAGACGCGTGATGATGCGGTAGGCGAGGCATTTGATAAAGTTGCACGTATGCTGGGACTCCAGTATCCCGGTGGGCCGGAGATTGGTGTCCGTGCGCGCAGAGCGCGCACGGACAATCTCCCTGAGTTCGCACTACTTCCGCGCCCGATGATAGATACGGACAATCTTGATTTCTCATTCTCAGGACTCAAAACAGCCGTACGCTATGCTATTGAAGGAAAAGAATTAGGTACTGATGATATCGATGCTATAGCGCGTGACTTTGAAGATGCGGTCACTGAAGTACTCCTAAAGAAAGCGCGACGAGCAATTGATGCGCATAATATCAATACACTCATCGTCGGTGGCGGTGTATCTGCAAACACGTACATCCGCGAAACCTTCACTACATTTTTTAAAAATGAATACCCCGACCTCACGCTCTACTTCCCTCCCCAAAATCTCTCCACCGACAACAGTGTCATGATTGCCCTTGCAGGACATACACAAGTGGCGAATGCGCGCACCTACAGCGCCCTCGCCGACCTCAAAGCAGACGGAAATCTTTCGCTTGAAACTGCCTCAACTTGATAAAATATCATTCTCTGATATTGTCTGAATAGTTTAACTGTTCTAGGAGAACGACATGACGAGTAGTATTACTAAATATTCCTCGGCAGAGATGTTTGCATGGCTCACAAGCCTTTACTCAGAAATATCTCCCGAGGTGGTAAGCCTGGCTCGAGCAAATCTTTCGGCGAAATGTTATAAGGCAACACACCGAGAATTTGCACGCACACTTACGCCAGATGAACTTGATTCACTCTGCAAAATTGCATGCAACTTTGTCGTCGAACCTCAGTCAGACATAATTGGCTATAGGCATTTTTTTGGAGTTTTGCTCTATGTGCCCCCACCATATCCAGAAGTACCCCCGGAGTTCATTTTCAAAATAACTGCACAGTATCTCCCTCCTGGGGTATGCAACACATTCGACGACTCGTGGGCTATATTAAGCCCACTCAGTCATAACAATTCAAATGTGCAACTTCTCGAATATTATGGGATGGGCACTCCTCGTGAAAAGGATTGGTACCAATAAAACCGGTACCTCTTACAAGGCCAGCACTGCTGGCCTTTTGTTATGCCACAATCGCTTTATGAGCGCTCTTTTTCATGCTACTATCGCCTAATCATGAGCGAAGAAACACTACAAAAAAATAATAGCGCAGTGCCACACATCCCCGAGATTTTTTTACAACCCTATAATGCACAAGAGCATGAGGAAAAAACCTACGAAATGTGGGAATCTTCAGGCTATTTCAATCCTGATACCTGTATCAAAGATGGTATTGCTGATGAAACCAAGGAATCTTTTTCTATCGTTCTCCCTCCTCCCAATGTTACCGGTACCCTTCACATGGGACATGCGGCAATGCTCGCTATTGAAGACATTCTTGTGCGATACAACCGCATGCTTGGAAAGCCCACACTTTGGCTCCCGGGCACTGACTCTGCCGCAATTGCGACGCAGTCGAAGGTGGAAAAAATAATATACAAGGAAGAAGGCAAAAGTCGCTACGACCTTGGTCGTGACGAACTGCTTCGCCGTGTAAACGCCTTTGCTGAAGAAAGCAAAAATACCATTATCAATCAAACGAAGCATATGGGCTCCTCGCTCGACTGGAGTCGCTACGCATTCACCCTCGATGAAGCGCGGTACCATGCAGTCACTACTGCATTTAAGCGCATGTATGATGCAGGACTTATTTATCGCGGTGCACGTATTGTAAACTGGGACCCCAAGGGGCAAACCACTATCTCAGATGATGAGATTATCTATGAAGAGCGCACGGCGACAATGTACACCTTCACCTATAGCAAGGACTTCCCTATTCCTATTTCCACCACACGTCCCGAAACAAAGGTGGGTGATACTGCAGTGGCCGTACATCCCGATGATGAGCGGTACAAAGCATATATAGGAAAAGAATATGATGTAGTCTTTTGTGATGTGCCGCTCCATATCAAAGTAGTAGCAGATGAGAGTGTGGAAAAAGACTTTGGTACGGGTGCACTCGGCGTTACTCCTGCACACAGCCAGGTAGACTGGGAGATTGCCGACCGTCACAATCTCGCGCGCCCACAGGTAATCAACGAGTACGCAAAGATGACCGTGGACGGCCGCCTCAGCGGTATGAAAGTCGGCGAAGCGCGCGAGACTGTCGTCGCTTTCCTTCGCGAAGAAGGACTCCTTCAGAAGGAAGAAGCTATTTCACAAAATGTCTCTACCGCAGAGCGCACTGGTGCAATCATAGAGCCGCTTCCAAAACTCCAATGGTGGATTGATGTGAATAAGGAATTCACGATGGGACATTCTGAAATACCAGGCATACAAGAAGGCGATACCGTCACTCTTAAAACCCTTATGCATACTGCAGTAACTGGCGGTGGTGTGACTATTTTCCCCGACCGTTTCGAACGAGTATACGACAACTGGATTAATAACCTCCGCGACTGGTGTATCTCTCGCCAGATATGGTATGGGCATCGTATTCCTGTTTGGTACAGGGGTGATGAGGTTTTCTGTGATGTAGCCGCCCCTGAAGGCGAAGACTGGGAACAGGACCCCGACACACTCGACACCTGGTTCTCTTCTGGTCTTTGGACCTTCTCGACACTCGGCTGGCCGAATGAGACTGCCGATATGAAGCGGTATCATCCCACCACCCTTCTTGAAACAGGGTACGACATTATTTTCTTCTGGGTAGCACGTATGGTGCTCATGAGCACGTTCCACCTTGGGCAAGTACCCTTTAAACACGTATACCTCCACGGCCTTGTGCGCGATGCAAAGGGAAAGAAAATGTCGAAGTCTCTCGGGAATGTGATGGATCCGCTCGATATGATTGAAAAGTATGGCGCCGACGCAACACGTCTTTCACTCATCATCGGTGCCGCTCCTGGAAATGATGTACCACTCGCCGAAGATAAAGTACGCGGATACAAGCACTTTGCAAACAAAGTTTGGAATATTAGTCGTTTCATCCTTACCAATATCGCTGATGCAGATTACAGCACCTCCCCCACCCTCTCACCGCGCGATACCGAGATACTCACAGGACTCCATACCGCAGTCAGAGAAATAACTGCAGATATCGAAAAATATCATCTCTACCTCGCTGCAGAGAAAACCTATCATTATATCTGGCATGAGCTCGCCGACGTGATTCTTGAAGAGTCAAAACCGATTCTGAATGGCGAGGATGCTGGTGCCCGTGCTGCACGCCAATATGTGCTTCGCGAATGTCTCATTACCACCATCAAAGTACTCCATCCTTTCATGCCATACGTCACCGAGACTATCTGGCAAAATCTTCCTGAGGAAGTACGGGGGAACGAGCGAAAGATGCTTATGGTCACATCCTGGCCAGAAAATAAAGAGCGTTAGTGTGAGAAGTGATTTAATATCACTTCGCAAGACTCATTGAGGGCTTTTGTGAACCTGCCGGCAGGCAGGTGAAATGAGACAAAAGACCCAATGATTGGACAGGTTCTGTAAGAACTATATTTTCTGAGCCCTTCCATTTTTCTTCCCCCCGGAAGAAAAATGGAAGGTGCCTGTGCATATTAGTTTTTCAACTAAGAATTGGCATTCCCTGGGGATTTCCTTTTCCAAAATGGTACAATATTTAAATGGACTCGCTCAACTTTGCTATTGCCTTTCTTGCAGGACTTATTCCTGCACTTTTTTGGCTTTGGTTTTGGCTCCGTGAGGACAAAGCACATCCTGAGCCAAAAGCACTACTTGCCACATCCTTCATTGCCGGCATGCTCATTGTGCCACTTGTACTTCCCCTCCAGCAATTTGCGATGGAGCGCTTCACAGGTGATAACCTTGTTTTTGTATGGGTCATCATCGAAGAAGTGCTCAAATACTCTGCTGCGCTTATTGTGGTGCTTTGGAACAAAGCTGTCGATGAGCCTATCGATGCAATCATATACATGCTCACCATCGCACTCGGCTTTTCTGCGCTCGAAAATGCGCTATTTATTTTCAATCCACTCCAAGACGGTGATGTCGCTAATTCTTTCATCACGGGTAACTTCCGTTTCCTCGGAGCGACACTCCTTCATGTCCTTGCATCAAGCACCGTAGGTGTCGCAATGGCACTTTCATACTATGCCAAGAGTTGGATAAAAGTACTCGTGGCTACCTTTGGCTTATTCGTTGCTGTTATATTGCACGCACTCTTCAACTTCTCTATAATAGATGCAAGCGGTGGCACCGTCCTCGTCGTTTTTATGTTTGTCTGGATGGGTATCGTCGTCCTCTTTATTCTCTTTGAAAAAGTGAAGTTACTAGAAAAACAGCATCGTCGCATATTATGAAAAAACCATCATTTCTCGAACGCATTACCGGCTCAATAAAACTCGACGCATCGTCTGATGATGGGTTTGGAGATGTGCAAGATTTTGAAACTGCCACTGTTCCTGAGGACGACACTATTGACCAAGAAACGTGGCGCCAACAGGATGATGAAGAACAAGATGGTGAACTTCCTATTGATATGTACCAGACCCGCGATGCAGTCGTCATTCGTGCCCTCGTAGCAGGTGTGAGTCCAGAAGACCTCAACATCTCTATCACACGCGACATGGTGACTCTAAAAGGTCTTCGCGAAGAAGTACAAGAAGCACCCGATGAGGACTACTATCATCGAGAACTCTTTTGGGGTTCATTCTCACGCTCTATTGTCCTCCCCGAGGAAATTGTTATCGACGAAGCAGAGGCGCGTGAAAAGCATGGTCTCCTCGAAATTATTCTGCCAAAACTTGATAAGGGACGCAGTGCACGCCTCACGGTAAAGAGCCACCATCAGGTGAAGTAGTCTATACATCCATAAACATCAAAAAACTTCCCCGCGGCTACACCGCGGGGGAGTTTTTGTATATATACGACCCATACATTCTGAATTATAATGAGTATGTCGTAATTTTATTATCAGACGTAAGTAGGTAACTCTTATGAATGAAATACCAGAACAAACTCCTCTAAGTGCGCCAACGGAAAGCAAAAAACAAGATTATACAAAATGGATTATTATTGGTGTTATTGCACTCATCGTTCTTTATGGAGCACAATCACTCTTCTCTCCAGAACGAGCAGTAGAGCGTGCTCTCGAGCAAGCGACCGGGGGTGATGTCGACATTGATATCGACAACGATGGTAGTATGCGAGTCACTGGTGACAATGGCGAAGAATACAATGTGTCAGCAGGAAACAATGTTTCACTTCCTGATAATTGGCCAAGTTCAGTACCCCTCCCCTCTGATGCTCGTCTCAGTTACGCAGGCTCAATGAATACAGGTGGCGCAGACACTGCAGGACTTTCAGTGGTTTATACTACAAAAGACTCAACAACAGAAGTTACCGAGTATTTCAAATCAACACTTGAAATACAGGGTTGGGAAATTCAAGCAACCATGGCAACCGGTGACGGCTCAATGATTACCGCAACAAAGGGCGAAGAGGAGAATGTTGTTGTCTATATTGGAAGTGCTGAAGGAGAGACGACTGTGACCGTGAGCGTCCAGCAGTCGAGATAGGATTTACATTCTTATAAAAATACCGTTTGTTTAGCAGCGGTATTTTTATTTTGCATCATATAGCACAAAGTGATACTCTCTTGAAAGCAGTTCCCAACGAAAAGGAGATAGCCATGGCTAATGAACAACTTTTTGCTGATGCAAGGATACGGATCCTCGCTGCATTCGATGCTGTATCCCAAACCAAACAGACTGGCTCAGGTGTAGACGGACACATGTTTTTCAATCTGGATGGTTCTGATGACTATCTGGAAGTCCACTTCCATAATGGAGTCCTGCAAGGGCTCACCTATGTCACCAAGGAAGGAAAGGAACTGGAAAAGCGCCAACAGCAAGCAATTGCAGGGATGGCCGAGGACTAAACGCTCTATGATAGGCTCCGCTTTGGAGCCTATTTTTTTGATGACTTACAATCTGTTCGCTGACGAATGAGAGGAGGGCACGGCGTCCGCCAGCAATTCGCTGACACTCTGATTACATAGGTCAGCCCTATGGGAACAAGAAACACCACCCTTTATTGGGTGGTGTTTCTGTATACTGGCATCAAGTTGCTAAATAGAATTTGGTAGAAGCGTGGTAGTGAGTGGCAGGCTCGGCGCAGGTCACTAAGTATTTTGTTTCGTTACCTCACAAAATACTAAGTGCCTCCTGCCCTGGCTCATTCGTTGCAAAGCAACATCATTCCGCCTTTCGAAGCCTACTGCTTCAGTTCAGGTTGTATGATATTTTTCCTTACGTCAAAATATCGACAACCTCCTGAAATAGTTTCCCAAACTATTTCAGCCCGCACGCACGATGCCTATGTATCGTGCTCCCTCAGCACACTGTACACAGAAAAGACCCCTTTCGGGGCTTTCTGTGTACAGTGTGCTGAGGGGCGGGCTCGAACCGCCGACCCTTTGTTCTTCAGACAAATGCTCTACCAACTGAGCTACCTCAGCGAATGAGAAACCAAGCGCAAAAGTTCACTTTTGCATTTGTGTTTCGAATGATGCTGCGGAAAGATTCCTCTTACCTCAGCAAATGAGGATCGAAGTGGATGCTTGTATACATTTCATCCGAATGCCGCTGCGGAAAGATTTCTCTTGCTTTAGCGAATGCAGAAATACTAAGAGCTTCCTTAACTCTCAGAAAATCTGCCCACTGATAGTAGCATATTTTATAAATCAGTACAGTGTGGGGATTTGGCTATAAAGGCTACAACACGCACTAATTACCTATGGAAGGCATGAGTGTTTCAAGGCCTTTAAGTCCTGGTATTTCTGCCATTCCCTGCCTAAAAAGTTCATAGTTTGAACCAAACGCATCAAAATAGGGTTCGAGGAAATAGAAGTACACTGCAAATGGCAATCCAATGAGTGCTGCATACCACACAATGCGGAGCCAAAAAGTAATCATGTCATACTGATACATCTTATGGAGCATCTCGTTATTTTCTTTTACTAACCGAGAATTCTCCTTGAGAAGTACAAGTATTTCTCTATGTGTGTCATTTTCCTTTTCATTCATATACAGCATTATAGCAGATGATATATATAGAAAATGGTGTGTGTGGTTACAACCATATTCACTATGGTTCGATTTATCTTCTTGATATGATACTATCGATGCACCGCCCTAGTAGTTCAATGGATAGAACTGTCCCGTCCTAAGGGATCAATGTGGGTCCGATTCCTGCCTAGGGCACAAAACATAAAGAAAACCATCCGTCGGGATGGTTTTCCTTTTAGTTTTGTGCGTTGGGTTTATAGTGCAATACTTATACCGCGAGCAATTCTTTAATCTTTGCTTCGTCGAAACCGACAATAACATCATCACCAATACGAATGACGGGTACACCCATTTGTCCGGTCATATCTACCATTTCTTTTCGCTTTTCAAGATCTGCGGCTACATTGTATTCATTGAAAGCAACATTATTTGCAGTGAAAAAATCTTTTGCTGCATGACAAAAATGACAAGTTGGTGTGCTGTAAATCATTACGTTTTTATCCATATTGATAGTCTAAATTATTAAGTCCTAGCAGTATATACTAAATTACCAAAATTTAAATGTTTCAAGGAAAGAATCATCTTCTGCATGCGGTGCTTTGCCTTCGAGTGGTAGTATCTCTCGCTTTCCCTCCCCACCCTGTGGCTCATCCACCAAAATAATCACCTGTTCCCCTTCCTTTACCACATCAAAGCGATTACGTAATTCTTCCTCAATCCCGCGCTCATCGCGCAGATACTGCACCTTGGATTCAAGTACCGTAGCACGCTGTTCTAACTCATGCAGTTCATCCTCACGTACATTGAGTTTGTGTTTCATTTCCTCGGCTACGGTATAGCGATGGTATACGGAAAATGAAAGGACGACAGTGATAATCACCAAAACTGCCACCACAGGCTTCGAGTACACAATACTCCGTATTTTGCGCTTTTCATGAAAATCGAACATATGTTACTATTGTAACCTATGAGCTTCTTATTTCATAAAAAGACAAAGACCACGATTAAGTGGATTTGGTCTATCATCGCGATTATTATTGCCCTCAGTATGATTTTTGCATATTCGGGCGGCAGTGGTTTCTAAGCAAAAATCCCCCGCGGCCGTAGGCCGCGGGGGATTTTTATTCTGCCTTAATAATCTTCATAAAGACATCGGGAGGAATATTCACCTTTGCATGCTCGAGCATGCGCTTTTTCCCACGCTTTTGTTTCTCACGGAGTTTCATTTTTCGGGTAATATCCCCTCCATAGAGATAGCCAGTCACATCTTTTTTCATTGCTGATAGTGTGCGGGAGGAAATGATACGCCCCATCGCTTTTGCTTGGATTTTGGTTACAAAGAGTTGTCGCGGCAATGTATTATAGAGTTTCTCTACAATAGCCTTTGCATCTATTTCTGCACGGCGAATACCTACCACACGAGAAAACGCAGGGACCACCTCCTCTGCAATAAGTACATCCAGACGGCACACATCGGCAGAGCGCATCTCGGCAATTTCGTATGAGAGTGATGCATAGCCACTTGTGGCATTCTTGAGTCGGTCAAAGAAATTACGCATGAGTTCACGGAGTGGCATTTCTACGGTAAGGAGATTACGTCCGTCACCAAAAACCTCAGTCTCGAGTACGCTCGCCTCATGGTCGTAGAGCAGGGTCATCATCGCACCCAGATACGTTGGTGGCAAAATAATCTGTGCAAGAATCCATGGTTCGCGAATCTGCACCTTTGAACCAAAATCAGGAAATCGTGACGCTGCGTATATCTCCTCAATACGTCCATCGGGGTATGTTATTTCATACACAATCGATGGTGAGGTGATCGTGATTTCAATATCAAACTCACGTCGTAGTCGCTCGGTCACAATCTCTAAATGAAGCATACCGAGAAAACCACAGCGGAACCCACGGCCGAGAAGCCCCGAGGACTCTTCTTCGTAGGAAAGCGAGGAATCAGACATCTTCAATCTATCAAGCGCTTGCTTTAAAATAGTAAAATCATCCTGACTTTCTGGGAATACTGACGCCCACACCACAGGCGGTACCGACTGATACCCCACCAAAGGCTCTCTACTCCCCTTCTCAAGGGCAAGTGTATCACCCACCGAAGCAACTCCTGGCTCCTTGATGCCAGTCACAATGTAGCCAATTTCGCCTGCATTAAGTTCCTGTACCGGAGTCTCCTGTGGTGACTGAATACCTACCTCAAGCACATTAAACGTGCGGCCGGCCGCTATAAAGCGTAACGTGTCACCTTTCCGCACCTTGCCATCGAATACACGAAAATACACAATAATTCCACGGTGATTGGAGTAGTGAAAATCAAATACTAGACCACGGAAAGAATCGTTTGCAGCTTCTTTTGGTGGTGGAATACGCTCACAGATGGTGTCGAGCAACTCTTTTACATTCTCCCCCGTCTTTCCAGATACAAACTGAATTTCCTCAGGAGAACACCCAAGGAGTGTCACCACTTCACCCATGACTTCTTCGCGGCGTGAATGTGGAACGTCAATTTTTGTAAGGACGGGGATAATAGTAAGTCCCTGCTCGCGCGCCATGCTGAGTACCGAGAGTGTCTGTGCCTGCACACCCTGTGTTGAATCGACAAGCAAAAGTACTCCTTCCACCGCCTTGAGCGCACGTGATACCTCATATGAAAAGTCGATGTGCCCCGGAGTGTCGATGAGATTGAGTTCATACACAACACCATTAAAAGTGTGTTCCATGCGCACCGGCTGCATTTTAATGGTGATACCACGCTCACGCTCAAGATCCATGGAGTCGAGTACCTGCTCTTTCATCTTGCGCGCCTCTACCGTATGCGTAATTTCGAGCATACGGTCAGCCAAGGTCGACTTACCATGGTCGATGTGTGCGATAATAGAAAAATTGCGTATTTGCTTCATACTGTGTTCCCTACTCTACCATAGACTCCCGAAACTGCACTAAACTGAAAGAGTGTCTTCATCCTGAGGTATCACCACATCACGGCGCAAAAAGCGTTTATGGAGAGTCTTCGAAATTTCAATAAGTTCCTCGTTTTTGAACAAGTACTGGAGAGCAACGTATCCAACACACCCTCCCACTGCTGCAAAGAATCCTTGTGCAAACACCGTGAGAAGAGTATCAACGGTAAATACGAGAACGAAATAATTCAAGAGCGTATAGGCAACATACCCTGCAAAGAGTGCTGAGATGAAAGACTGTATGAATGGTGCGATGAGTGTTCTGCTCTGAATGAATACATGAGTGCGTGCGAGTATGAGCAGCGCGACACTATGCACAATGAGTGCACATGAATACCCAAGCGGGAGTGCAAGTACTTCAATACCCGAAACACCTTCAAGGCGCATGAGGCGCTCTATGAGTGTATAAAAATCACCCTGTGCGAGCAGTATCGTATGAAATGCGTACGCACCACAGAGTGCAAGAGCAGAAGAAAAAAGCGTTACGTAAAATGGAAGTCTGCTGTTTTCTACCGCATAGAGTGCGCGCACGATAAGGAGATGTACAGTCTGTGCGGTGAGTGAAAGAATAAAAAGTGCGAGGACCGCTGCGGTGAGACGTGTGTCGCTCCAATCAAAAGCACCCGACCCAAGGACGACGCGCACAAACTGTGCACGAATCACCACAAGGAGCGCAATCACCGGAAGCGACCAAAAGAAAATATGCTTAAGGGCTGTCGTGATGTTGTGCGCAAACTGCGCATACTGCTTTTCAGCATACAGTTGCGCAAGGAGTGGAAAGGCAGCAACCGAATAACTCACGCCAATAATTGCAAGTGGCACTGACTGCAAATTATATGCAAATTGAAACACCGACACCGAACCTATCGCCATAAGACTCGCAACACTCACAAAACCCAAGAGCACCAATTGGTGTAATGAGAGTGTAAGTGCACGGGTAAATGATGTTTTGCATACCATGAGAATATCGGCGAGAACAAAAGCACGGACAAAGCGTGGTGCAAGAGGACTTCTCACCACCGATGGTATCTGGATACACACATGCCCCAACGCCCCCAGAAGTACACCGAACACAAGTCCATACACACCCATACTTGGATATAAGAACAAGAGCCCTGCGATAATACCAAGGTTATAGAGAAGTGGGCTGAGCGCATAGAGAATGAAGCGATGTTCCATCTGCGTCACAATACTGAAAAGGCTTGAGATGCCAAGAAGGAACGGCTGAATGAGGAGGAGACGTATGAGTGCAACGAGCATATCACTTTCTCCTACAAATCCTGGAAATACGTACACCACAATGAGTGGTGCACACAGCATCGCAATGAGCGCCACCGCACCATAAAGCATAATGAACAACGAGAAAAACTGTGACAACAAATTTTGTGCAGCATAAGGAACACCAGTTTCTGTTTTTTTAGCGAGAAATGGAATAAGTACATACACCGAAAGCGTTGATGCAAAAATCACATAGAGTACATCGGGAATACGAAATGCTGCGTAATAGAGGTCGAGTTCAATACTTGCACCAAATTGGTGTGCAAGGAGTCTATCGCGCACCAATGCAAGTAGTTGGGAACCAAATGTAAAAATCGCAAGAACATACGCGGCTTGATGTAAGCCGCGTACCTCCTTATACATAATTCTAAATACGTTTTGAACCATTTATTGTGCTGCTTCGGGTGTTTCTTCTTCTATCTTTGGTGCGGTGTTCACCGGTGTTACCAAATCAGTCTCACCCGCCTGTGTGGTACTTACTGTACCATTTTCATCGGTTACCGGTGTCGCCTCGTTCACTATCTGTGTTGTTTGCGTTGCTGATTCACGGAGACGTGCGAGTGAACCATCCTTCGAAAGAATATCGATGAGTGCGGTCACTTCAGTATTACCAGGATTGAGTGCAAGCACTGCTTCGAGTTGTGCCTTTGCATCTGCACCACGACCCTTTGCGTCATACGCAATGGCGAGGAGGTAGCGTGCATTTGCGTAGTTGGTATCAAGTTTTATTGCTTGTTCAAAGGCAACTATTGCACCATCAAGATTATTGCGAGAACTTTCAAGCACACCAAGTTGGTAGTACCGTGCTGGATTATTCGGCTCAAGCGTAATAATAGACTGTGTTGATTTAACAGCGCCCTCTACATTTCCTGTTGCTATTTCAAGTTGCGAAAGAAAATAAAATGCTTCGGTGTAGTTAGGCTTCAGTGCAATTGCTTGATTGATGTACTCACGTGAAAGGTCTGTGCGCCCTGCACGTCCCTCTACCAATGCTGACTCAAGGTATGGGAGTGGATTCTTTGGATTGAGTGCACGCGATTTCTGGAGAGCTTCAAGAGCGCGGTCTTGTGCGCCTTCGATCCCCACTGTCGCCAGTACACTGTACATTCCTGCAAGTACTGACCAATTTGTCGGTTCCTGGCTATCCATAAGTACTGCCTGCTGAGCGGCGTTGATACCCATAATACTCACACGTTCAAATTGTGCTCTATCTTCATCAGTAGGCTCCTTGAGCGCAACCAATGCACTCATACGAGCAAGTTGATATTCAGCAATACGACGCGCAAATATATCACTCGAAGAAAGTTTGTAAGCGCTTTCCACTTTTTGTTCGAGTTCATCAATACTTTTTCCTTCTTGCATTGCACGGACACTTTCATTAAAGGTATAGACCGATGAATAGTGTCGTCCTGCAACATAGAGCACACTCACCGAACCAATAATAAGAGTAATCACTAC
Organism: uncultured Candidatus Saccharibacteria bacterium; assembly: GCA_964570795.1. Lineage (GTDB taxonomy): Bacteria > Patescibacteriota > Minisyncoccia > Phycocordibacterales > UBA918 > Damh-18. The sequence goes on along the minus strand of CAZMYZ010000001.1, from coordinate 82,978 downwards.
CATCGTGAGAATAAAGCCTGAACGTCGGTTGGTACCCACAGAAATCAAACGTGGATGCGCGGCATCAAGCACCGAAAAGGCAGTGAGTGAAACACCTGTGCACAATGCACCAAGAAGAAGGATGACCACCCCCGGCACATAGACTATCGACATTCCCCAGATATAGAGTGCACTCACAAACGAGGAAACGCCAATGAAATACCAAAGTCTATCCCCCTCTGCAGCACCAAGCAGTCTGCGGACACCAGTCACCATATAGACACCAAAGAATATAATCCATGCAACACCTCCAAGAACACCGGTCGTCACAAAGAAGGTAGTAAGGTAACCATTACCTGCATTAAACTCAGTATTCCAGAATGGGGTCATGTTGATAGCATTGTCTTTGTAGAGACGCCATGCATCAGTAAATTTATTTGCGCCGATACCGAGAAACGCATTTTCGCTATACACACTTCGTGCGATATTTGCTGTGGATTCGAACGAAGGGCGCACCTCCACATAGGAAACTCCCGTATGCTTTGCGATCATGCCGCCAAGTGTTGCTCCACCAACCACAAAGAGTGCTGAAGCACCAAACACAATGAGTGTGGTGGCGAGTGCAGTACTATTGAATGTACGCACCGAAGGAGTGAATGAGAGTTGGCTGCCCGTAAAGCGTTCTTTCCCAAGGGAATAGACCACCATTACTAAACTTGTAAGACCAAGGATGAGCCATACAATAAAGAAGTTGATGACCCCAAGCATAAAGAGCGACACGAGGGTAACTCCTGCAAAAAGCAATTGCCCTGCACGGGTGAGATTGAGTTGCTCAAGCGCAACAAGAGAAAGGATAATCGTGAGACCGAGGAACAACGCGAGATCATTCCAACTCCCTACTGGTGTCGACACGTTACTTGTGAAAATACCAAACGAAAGAAACTCTGCTCCAAAGATAAGACGCAATACATGGAAGATTACGAGCACAAGTGTACTTACCGCAAAGAGCACATACATACGCATCACTGATGCTTTATTTGATTTCAAAAGCACCCACACCGTAGGAATAAGCGCGAGTATCGCGACGAATACCGTCGAGTGAATACTGAACAAATCACCTACCAGTGAATCTTTGAAGTCACCTGAAAGTAGCGATGATGCAAAAGACATACCTACTACTCCCCATAGCGCGAGAAGTGTGTAAGATACCCCCACAGAGACCACACCCGAACGCAGTACTGAGAGACTATATAGTACGAGCGCAACAAGAAGTCCAGCAACCACCAAAAAGACTTTTGTATACTCAAATGGTGCAGTGACTGATGGAATAAAAAAGAGTGGTAGCAATCCAAATATTACTACAAGGACATTTTGTGCAAATCGCGACAATGCAGCAGCAATAGGATCATTCTGGCGAACTTGTTCTTCGGGCATATAAATACGTAATACGTTAACCTCGATTAATCTTCTCTTATCAATAGTGATAATTCTAACATACAAACAGACGCCCCTTGAAGGGGCGTCTGTTTGTACGTCTATAAGCCGAATTCTGTCTGGAAAACCAGTGTGATCATTTACCTAGGCGCATTGTTACCAATGCGCTCATGCGGCACTTCCTGGTGAAATGTGCGGAACACTAAGAGTTGCAAAGCAACTCTATTTCACTGGACACGGCCTTGCACACAAGTACGTATTTAGCCGTTTCAGCCGGACTTAACCGGGTCGTTTCTGTTCGCAACGCTATGGTCACCCACGACGGGCGTTACCCGCTACCCTTCCAGGATTTCCCTGGTGTGTGTTCGGACTTTCCTCCCCATATGCCTAAGCGTATAGGGCGATCACAAACGCTTACAAATTATACAACATTTATACTAATACTCAAGAGGAATGCGGACTTTCTGTCCAACATGTATTCCCACCAAATCGCTATACCCCACCTCAGTCTCAAGTACGTATTGTACTGGCTTTTCTGGATGGAAAATACGCGGGTACGTATCCGTCGCCACATTACGTTCAATGCCGATCACATTTAAATCCGCATCTATCCACACAATATCAATAGGAAATTTCATATCCTTCATCCAAATACCAATATAGTCAGCCTTTGGGAAGATGAAAAACATACCTGAATGGTGATCGCCAATTTCTGTTCTTCCCGAAAGCCCTTTTGCTCGCTCTGCCTCTGAATCCACAATTTCCACACGTACCGGTAAATCACCAAAGTGCACCACAGGGGTAGAAGGAAAGAAAAATTCTTTAATAGTAGTATTTTGACTTTCTGCGTACAAATATAAACCACCGAGAGGAATAAGAAATACAATGAGTATTATTTGAATTTTATTAAACATATATATGTTGCATACAGTAAATAATTACCATGGCCAATACACAATGACGCCCAAACCACCAAAAAGAGTAGTAACAATAAAACCCGTATGAACTGCTACATACATCCATGAGCGAAATTCACGACATGCAACAAGTATCAAAGAAGTAACTATAAGTACACAGAGCAGTCCCACACCCTGAAGAAAGGTTACTGCGTCGCCGAGTATGTGGAGTACCTGCATGGCACATATAAAGAAAAGTGTGTACATAACCACCGACTGCGCGGTGATACGTAGTATATGGAGTGTAGAAACATCTTCTGTATACTGCGTTAGACCCGCGGACTTTTTCCACACAGAACCAAATACAAGTGGAGAGTACCAAATGCTCTCCACAGACACTGCGAGGATTGCCGCAACCAATATTGCAACTTCATTGAGTGATGAAAACATAACTACAGTATATCACTACTCCACCTCCCGTCTGCGCATATACCACCACAGTCCACCTACTACACTCACAATAATCAAAAGGGGCACGTATACATATGGTGAAGTAATGACCCAAAAAGCGCTTCGCTCATTAAACCGCTGCACATCCATCAATCGACCCAAAAGATCAAAGTAACCGAGAGTCATGTCGTTCTGTCTCCCCACCATGAGTATATATTTTTCTGCATTATCGGGCGTGTGTACTTCAATACGATACACTCCAGGACCAAGTTCCTGTTCAAACGTCGCTCCTTCACGGTAGGAATTTCCGGTAAGTGCGTCATATGTCGTTTCCCATGATGCATCTTTAGCATGCATGCGGGTTATCTCGGTAACCCCTCGCCGCTGTTCCTTTATAATTATTCCTGCAACCGCGTTCGTATTTGTAGGTAAGTCGGGAGTACGTATATGTGTATAGAGGGTGAAGGTCTCAGATGCATGAATTTCATATGTCTGTGGAAAGTCATCAAGCGTACCAAAAAAACCCTGTGCGAGTGTAGGGTCAGTAATTTGCGTAATGTCACTCAGTGACTCTTGTTCCACCAAAACAGGCACATACGCCTCTGCGTGCGGAGAAAAAAGTATGTACAACAATAGTAATAAACCTATTCGCATCTTTGCTATCATACCGCACTTATTCTGATATCGTGTATGTGTTACTAAACATCTCAAAATAATCAGCGAGCGTTATGAAAAGCGGCTCATTTTCCAAATCCTGCACACAGGTATCAAACGAGTATTGCGTATCATAATACGTAATATTGTAGCGATAGCCCGTACCATCATATTCCACAGGACATGTTCCGGTAAAAGCAGTATCTAAAAGAGATTCAAGATTAGTGCCTTTCAACGCCTTAAAAAGAGCATTTTTCTCGGCACTATTCAAAGTGTCTGCAAAGCGTGTTTCTCCATCAGCACGACTGCGCACAATGTATTCATAGGTGCCATCGTCGGTAATGCGGTATGATGCACAACCATCTCCGCGCGCGCAGCCACCATACCGATATGCCGTCACTGAAATAGCCGCCGCATCCTCAATATGCACCGGTTCACCATCCCCCTCCCCACCAGTATTGTTGTAGAGAAACAGTATCGCCCCCGTTACGAAGCCAAAGACAAACGTGGATATAAGAATTGTGTAGACATGTTTGGTCATAGTACTACTACGATACCGCCTTTCTATTTTTCCCACAAATGCTAGATAGATACAAAAAAATCTTGTAAGATAGGACCTTACACGGAGGCGTCGCATAGTGTGAGGAAGTCTGGGAGACTTCCTCAAGAGGTTGTTGGTAGTTTCGACCAACGGAAGAAACTATCATACAACATGAACAGCGTCTGTAGGACGATAGTGCGCTTCATAAGGTGTACAGCGTCTGTTAGGCATTCAAAGAATGATAGGACGAAAACTAGAAGGTTTGCACTCATAGGAGATATAATCAAATAACATACGGAGGCGTCGCATAGTGGTCTAGTGCGCTCGCTTGGAAAGCGAGTAGGGTGCAAGCCCTCGGAGGTTCAAATCCTCTCGCCTCCGCTTGAGCACCGCGAAAGCGGAGATGAACAGTCTGGGAGACTGTTCAGGATTCGAAGCCATTCAGAGATAGTTTTGGAGCCTTAAGGCGAACAAAACTATCCTGAACGGGTACTGAACATGTAATGTTCGAATCCCTCCGCCTCCACACACAAAACGTCTTATTCGAACAGATTCTTAAAAAGTCGAGACTTTGACTTTGCATCATTTAGTCATTTAAATGTAATTTCATCCTGGACGAACTAGTCAAGCAAAAATCGAATCTCCCCTGACAGCAATAACGTAACTACGTAGAATCCTATATGCTCAAAGCGCATTAATTGCCTCTATTGCTTTCTGGAGTCGTTCTTCTCGTGAACCGGTCACGACAATGAAATGCTTCTTTTCTTCGATAAGCCGCTCAATGAATCGTGTATGCATAGCGTGACGTATATGTTCCCCATCGCGTAATCCGTCATCTTCAAAAGGGATTTCATCACCGGTCACGATATAGAGTGCATACTCTCGAGAATCACCAATATCCTCAACCTCCTTTGAACGTGTACCCATATATCGCTCATGCCAGATTGCGGTTGCGAATGCGTTGGTGTCACATATAACCAGTCCATTTGAGGATTCAGCCAACGTATCCTCAAGTTCATTTTGTGCTTCTGCAATATGAACAAACTCATCTGTCCTCCAGGCCGCGTATGCATCACCATGAATCTTTCCTAAAGAATACATACGTCCATCTTCAGGAACCCAGACGGTATGATAGTGCTCCGCAAGTGCCATCGAAAGCGTCGTTGTACCAGTTGATTCAGCACCCAAGACACAGACTCTTCTCGCAAAGTATGCACGTACACACGGCTCAAGAAAGTCTGCATACTTCAAAGGATTGCTACGCACCATCGTCGCAGAAATAGGAACGTGTGTGCGTGCTTTATCGACCAGTACATGCACCGTCCCCATAAATGAAGCATATGGGTCACCATATGCTTCTGATGTGAAAACAGCATCGGGAACATACCCCAAAATCTCAATTGTAAATTTTGCCCACCCCTCCGAATCATCATCAGCAAGTTTATTATCCTCGACAACGAGCACTCGTACATCGGGATGTATGCGCTGAAGCCACGCTGCGCGAAGTATACCGGGAATGGTTTCTGTCTGTTTGTAGCAAAGGATAACCGTCAATGATTTGCATGCGCTGCGTGCACGATCAATGAGGTACTTATGCCCACGATGTGGCGGATAAAATTTTCCTATGATGAGTCCTCTTGAAAACATAGTCGTAGTATTATGCGAATAATTAAACCTGTGCACGCCAACTTTTAATAGCAAAGAGTGCGTGGATAAAAAATGCTATATAGAGTGCCATCACGGTATACGCACCCGCCACGTAAAAGAGCATAATCGAAAGTGCATTTACGGGACCAAGCCATAGATACCAACTCTCTACATTTTTTCGACCTAAGAGAAACTGCGCTACCACACTCGCCGATACAATTGTCGCATCGAGTGCAGGATACTGTGACCCTGGCGCAAATACATCAATGAGTACGTAGATACCCACAGCACCAAGTACCATTCCCGCAAATGCACACAGCCGTCCCCATCCACTCAAAAATGATACTTTGAGTTCTGAATGAGCCTCTCCTCCAAATGCCCAGTGAGGCCATGCCCATATTTGAATAACGAAAAAATATCCCCAATTGAGCCATTGCTGACCGGGAAGACCAATATCTCCGAAGAAGAATCCAAACATAATCGCGCTCACGATTCCCCACGGCCAACACAACACATTCTCAGTACGACAAAGCCATACCGTCACCAATCCACTCCATGTACCAATAAACTCATAGAGATTAAAACTAAAATCTGGAAAGACATACGATGATGCAAGTTCATATGCAACAGTCACACCAAACATAGCAAGTGCAACGAATATGCTCTCGCGATAGTCTTGTACATTCCCCAACATTCGTACCAACCCTGTTTTAAATGAAATCATACTAGTGATATTAAATGAATAACTAACTTAGTGTATCATATACACTATCTATATGCAAGTAGCGTTATGATAGTGTATCATTGACAATAATAATCGTCGTTGTACAATTTGCATATGAAAAAAAATACTGGTGAACCACATTTGCGTTTTGCAGTGCTCGCAGTCGATGTTGCACTCATGACCGTGCGTGACGGCAGACTTCTTATTCGTCTTGCTCCCGTACATCGCCCCCCACACTTCCCCAATAGCATGGGTCTCCCCGGTGGACTTATTGACCCAAAGGAAACTGCCGAGGAGGCAGCAGTCCGTATTGTGAAAACAAAAGGACACATTGAGAGCACTACCTATATAGAGCAGTTGTATACCTTCAGTGAACTTGCACGCGACCCCCGTGGACGTGTTGTTGCTGTTGGATACACTGCACTTATTCCCTGGGACAACCTCAGTACGCGTGAACGTGAAAACACCGATGATGCATGGTGGACTCCTATCGAAGAGGCACGTGGACTTGCCTACGACCATGATTTAATTCTGAAGACCGCACACCTACGCCTGCGCGCGAGGGCAACCTACACCACTATAGTGGCAAAACTCATGCCGAAAGAATTTACCCTTACCGAACTCGAGATGGTATACGAGAGTATCCTGAAAACCAATCTCGATAAACGAAACTTCAGAAAAAAGATTCTCAAAATGCATGTGCTCACGGCGCTTAATCGCAAGCGTACCGGAGGCGCCTTCCGCCCCGCTGAACTCTATAGTTTCTCTTCCTCCGTAGTAAAAGAAATCGAGGTTTTGTAGTACATACGGTATTCACAACTTCCCCTCTTGACTTTTTATTACTAAGTGTATATCATACACTTAGTAATAATCCCGTTCATATTTTTTTAGGTTTAGATAGTGTAGTTATAACACTATCTAACTGACTCGGTTATTCGTTCTTTGACATCATCTAGCGAAAGGAAACAATCATGAAAAAGAGAACTCTTGGTGTGGTGGTGGGGAGATTTCAAGTTCCTGAAATTCATCAGGGACATCGGTACCTCCTCGACTACGCTTCACACAATAATGATGATTTTCTCATCTTCCTTGGGTCGGAGAGGGGTTTACCCACTCCCCGCAACCCTCTCTCGTTCGAAATTCGAAGAGAAATGCTTCTCGCTGAGTACCCTCATGCGCTCGCTGCCCAGATTTTTGACCACCCCTCAGACGATGAGTGGAGCAAGAATCTTGATGCAACCATCAGTGCACTTTTCCCGGGACATACGGTGACTCTGTATGGGTCGAGGGATTCGTTCCTCCCCCACTACTCCGGACACTATGCTACCGAGCAACTGAAATCAGTATCGTCACCCGACGGCACCTCGATGCGCACGCAATGCCAAAACGTTGAGCGCAGTGTCGACTTCAGAAAGGGGCTCATTCACGCACAAGTAGAACGTGCGCCTATTCCCTACCCTGTCATTGATGTTGCAATTATCCGCACAGAAACGCGTGAGGTATTGCTGGGGCAGAAAAAGCGGGACATGGGAAAGTGGCGATTTGTTGGCGGATTTTTTGACCCCACAAGTGATACGTCACTTGAAGCAGCGGTTCGGAGAGAAACGTTCGAAGAAACGTCTGGTCTTGAAATCGGTACTCCAGTCTACATCGGTTCGAAAGTTATCGATGATTGGCGGTATCGAAAAGACGCTGACTGCATTATCAGTTCGTTCTTTGTCGCTCCATATGTTTTTGGAGCACCACGCGCAGGCGACGACCTCGATGCTCTCGGATGGTTCCCATACGAGCAGATACACGAAGTACTCACGCCTGAACACAAACCCCTTGGTGAACTGCTCATACAGACACTCACCCAGACCACGTAAGGAGAAAGTCATGAACGCACGTATTATGCCTGAAGTAAACATGATCGAATTAACCGACAGTTACAAGGTCTCACACTGGAAGCAATACCCACCGCATACTTCGAAGGTTTTTTCATTCTTCGAAAGCCGCGGCGGCCGCTTCCCTGGTGTCACCTTCTTCGGCCTCCAGTACTACCTGAAACGCTACCTCGAGGGAGTCGTCATCGGACGCAGCGACCTCGAAGAAGCTGAGGCGGACTTTGAAGCCCACTTCGGCGGAAGCGATATCTTCAACAAGGATGGGTGGGAACGACTTCTCACTGTTCACGGTGGGCGGCTACCCATCATCATCCGCGCAGTGCCTGAGGGACTCACTGTTCCGTCCCACAATGTGCTCATGACGGTAGAAAATACCGATCCCGAGTTCCCCTGGGTGACGAACTACGTCGAAACACTTCTCTCAATGCTCTGGTACCCCTCAACGGTTGCCACCCAAAGCCGCGAGATGAAGAAACTCGTACTCCGTTTTCTCAAGGATACGGGCACCCCCGAACTCCTCGACTTCAAGGTACACGATTTTGGTTTTCGCGGATCGACGTCGGTAGAATCAGCGGGTATCGGTGGACTGTCCCATCTTGTCTCCTTCAAGGGGACCGACACCTTCCAAGGTGTCCGCATAGCCAAGAAGTACTACGGCGAAGCGATGGCGGGATTCTCTATCCCGGCGGCTGAACACTCCACGATAACGTCATGGGGTAAGGATGGTGAAATTGCTGCATACCGCAACATGCTCGAACAATTCCCAACCGGTCTCGTGGCGGTGGTGTCTGACAGTTACGACATCTACCACGCAACGAAGCGTCTCTGGGGTGAAGAACTCCGTGAACACGTGCTCGCACGTGAAGGGACCCTCGTCGTCCGTCCTGACTCTGGCTACCCGCCTGATGTTGTGCGCAGAGTACTTGAAACGCTTGGAAATGCGTTCGGGTATGAAGTGAACGCAAAGGGCTATCGGGTGCTCAACCCGAAGGTGCGCGTCATCCAGGGTGATGGAATTGATTACAGCATGATTGATACAATCCTCTGCCAACTCAAGTCTGTCGGATGGTCTGCGGACAATATCGCGTTTGGTTCTGGCGGCGGCCTTCTCCAGAAAGTCGACAGGGATACGCAGCGTTTTGCATTCAAATGCTCTGCGGCCCTTATCGAAAACGAATGGAGAGACGTCATGAAGGATCCGGTGACCGACCCTGGTAAGCGTTCGAAGGCAGGACGTCTTGCACTTGTTGCAACTTCTCAAAATGATGCAGTAGCATATCGCACCATGCGAGAAGAAGAAGCACAGGCAGGCGGATATGAAAACTTACTTCGTCCTGTTTTCAAAAATGGTGAAGTGCTCATAAACGACACTCTCGAAACCATTCGTTCCCGTGCTACGGTGATGTAACATTCACACCCCCTCCACGACATCTGTCATGGAGGGGGTTTTATTGTCTCTGCACACTGTGCATGACATAAAAACGCCTGAATTGCTCAGGCGTTTTTTGGATACTACGAGGTACTACTCGATGATTGATTATGCTCGGAAATTTCGGTAATGGTGTAGACCTTGCACATCCACAAACACCCCTGTACAAAACCGAGTTGCAAAAGAGCATCGTCCATACACCCTTCACGTACATACGTATCGATTTCATCGAGGATGATATAGCAGTGTGCAAGGCCCCTACTCGGTGCATTACACATAACGCCGCTAGGATACTCAGCGGGAACGACTCCCTTTTCATGAAGTTTCCGACGATATTTCGCAACAATCTGCTGTACCTGCAGTGCGTGCATGGCATACCTCCTTTCACAAATATCTTCCAGCATAGTAGCAGATATCGTCTGCGGTGACACTATTCAAATACTCGTGCATAGGCTACCATTATAGGTAGTTTGTGAAAGGAGGTATGCTATGCAACAGGTAACGCTCGGATTTTGTATCAGAGGTCCTGATGTTCTTTTGGGAATGAAAAAGTGCGGCTTTGGTACTGGTAAATGGAATGGCTTTGGCGGCAAAGTACAACGTGGCGAAACACCTCGTACCGCGATGGTGCGCGAATTCAAAGAAGAGTCGGGGTTATCGGTAAACACTCTGGACTTACAAGAATCAGCGCTTGTGCATTTTTATTTCGATGAAGTGCATGTGTTCGACTGCTTTGTATATCTCGTACGCAAATGGCAGGGAGAACCCACCGAAACTGAAGAGATGCATCCGGAGTGGTACCCCATCGCACAACTCCCTTTCGACACCATGTGGGCTGCGGATAAAGAGTGGGTGCCTCGTGTACTTGCACATGAGAAACTTGAAGTGAGTGTGTACTTCAATAAAAAAGGTACAAAAGTAAAGCAGTGCAAATGCAAACCCATCAAACGATGGTAACGGCCCTACCCAGAGTGGTAGGGCCATTTTATGTGATATTGACATTTCAAAAATTAAATACATAATGTACTTAAATTGATCTTTTATTGAGGGCTTCATGGCGTACACACCCTTTGACACGAAGTTATCTCAGAGTACGAATAGAGATTCAGTGGAACTTTTCTCGTACATCACATCAACAACACTCCCCCCATTAGGACGAGCATACTCTCAAGAGGCGCTATTTAACGCACTACGCAATGATCCTGGGATATTTGTGGGTATTTTGTTTAATGCATTACTACAAGCAGAACGTCGTATCTGCAGATGCACTGACGAACGTACATACGGCATCTATCAACTCGAACACACCGCTAACGACACAACCATCGGGGAATACCTCCCCTGCGGTGTAGAGCGGAAAAGCGGTAATATCCACCTTCCTCAAGGACATGACGCAGTTGCGATAATGAGTTTGGTTGATTTTGTTCTTTTGATTGGAAATTATGCGTTACGCAAACGCGGTACAAGCGTTCTAGCCATGAATGAACACACACCAACACTTGCATATATAGTTGGTAGTGACAGAAGTGTGTATGTGGTGGGGGCACGGTGGCGAAATCACTGCAAACGATGGTTTTTGTTTGCACAGCCATTTGATGGCATTCAGCACTGGCCATCACCGTATCATTTTATTTTTCCGCACAACACATAATGCCTTGCCCGCGCCAAAGGCGCGGGCTTTTTCTTACCAAAACTCATTGTTGTACACAAGGCAACATGCATGGTATTGTTGCGCCAGCATATTTTCTGTTCTTACCCTATCGAGGAGAAACAATGATTATTGTTCATAATGCAAACTCCGACACCATCTTTCCTTATACCTTAAAGATGTCTGTGCAGGTGTGGTGCAATGGGCGCCAAATTGATGAGGGGTATATCTCCAACATCTTTCACGAAGGCGAACAAAGTGCCATGAAAGTGGTGAGCCAACGTTTTCAGCCGGGGGAAACTCGAACCTTTGTGCTAATGCGAGGATGCAACCCTGCCGACGAAGTATGGCATGAGTTTTACAAAAACCACCTTCGCGAAGGGTACGACGAAGAATTCATTCGTCAATTTCAGTTCATTCCATTGCGTATGCAACAGTACCAAAAAGCCACCGCGTAGGTGGCTTTTTCTTTATTTCTCAGTAGTCGTACCTTCAAAATCTTCTTCATGAGTTTCTGCATACTCCTTTGTGGGGTGCACGGTACCATCCATATGATGTGGCGGTGTGTAGATGGTATACATCTTGAGGGGTTGCTCGGGTGAAACATTGATAATGTTGTGTACGGCACCCTTAGGAACAATCACGCAATCTCCGTCATGCACGAGGTGTTCGGTTTCATTCACGAGCACCTTTCCCTCTCCCGATTCAAAGCGAAAAAATTGGTCATTCTCCGGATGTGTCTCCATACCAATCTCCTCCCCCGGCGCAAGTGTCATGAGGACCAACTGGAGTGATTCGCCGGTATACAATACACGACGAAAATCGGTATTCACTTCGGTGAGACTTTCAATATTAGCATAGTATCCTTTTTTCATATTTATAGATTAAATCTGATACATACTTCCCACGGTACTCATTACCATTGGAATTGCTATTGCGGCAATGATAAGTGGGAGCGCAATAGTAACCAAAGTCACGATGAGCATAGTAAGGAGATACTTCCTGCTCTTTTCTACCGATGCATACACTGCATCTATCTTATCTTCAAGGCGTGCTAACGCTTCTTCATATGATTCCATATCAAAATGGTATCACATTTTCAGGTTGATGTTTGAGTACACAGTTATTTACGCAAAACTACATTTGGTGTTGCGCCGTATGGGTCGGGCCAAAATTCGAGTGAGGACCACTTCGTCCCCTCGACCATTTTACGAATGGCGTCGTTATGATCCATATCTGCCTCCATGTAGAGTGTGCCGCCGGGATTGAGATACTCCCAAGCTTCAGCAATAAGTATGTGATGGAACTCATGGCCGTCGTCATGTGCAAAAAAGGCGAGGTGTGGCTCATAGTCTCTCATCTCGGGGTCGAGGTCGGGGAGTGCGCTATACGGCACATAGGGCGGCACCGCAAAAATAGCGTCGTAGGTACCCGAAAGTCCCTCGAGTGCGGATGCTGTAATAACGCGTGCGCGATTATCTACTATTTCATTTTTTTTAAGACTGAGTTCTATCTGTGACTTGAGCGAGGGGTCGAGTTCCGAAATATCCACGGTCGCATGCGGTAGATTCACGAGAAGCGCAAGCCCCACATTCCCTGCTCCTGAAAAAGTATCAGCGAGGCGTACGTTTCCTTCTTTTAATTTCAATTCTTCAATAGCGCGTGCAACCCAGAATGCAGTCTCTGGACGCGGAATCATAGGATGGAATGAGAGGTCTATGTGAGCACCAAGGAAATCAACATGCCCGAGCACATATTCATAGGGTTCACCTTTTTCGAGGCGTACACAATCAGCCTCATATGCAGGTGATACTTCACCTGCATATTTTTCCTGTAGTATTTTTTCTTTTTGTGTTTCGAGGTATGACATCATAGACGACTCCAGTGCCTTTCTCTTTTTAAAACGGTTGGGTTTAGGTCTGGGTTTTAAAAAGAGAAAGGCACTGGGGAATAAAATCTAAAAGGGTATGAATTCACTGTTAATTGAACCAATTAATGCGGTGCGTCATTTTTCTTCTGAGAGGGAGAAAAATGACGGCCCAGAAATTATATGCACTTCGTTTATTAATTTCTAGGGCATCTCGCGCAAAATACGAATTCTATCTTCAGCAGGAGGGTGTGTCTGGAAAAGTCCACTCAGTTTCTGGCCAATACTTTTCTCTCCAGTACCATATGGATCTGCAATAAAGAGATGCGCAGTTGCATTACTTGCATGTTGCATGGGGTGTGGGTACCCTGAAATTTTTTCAAGTGCAGATGCAAGCCCTTCTGGATACCGAGTAAGAAGTGCTCCTGATGCATCAGCAAGGTACTCACGCTTCCGTGAAATGGCGAGTTGGATGAGTTGTGCTGCAATCGGTACAAGCACAATACCTACAATCATAAACACAATAGCGATTGGATGTTTTTGTCTATCATCACCACCAAACATCACTGCACGTGTGAGAAAATCAGCAAGCATTGCAAGGAAGCCTGCAAGCACCACCGCCACCGTCATCACGAGCATGTCGCGATTTCCAATATGCGAGAGTTCGTGTGCCATCACTCCTTCAAGTTCTGATTTATCGAGAAGAGCGAGGAGGCCGGTAGTGGCTGCTACTACCGCATGTTCGGGGTCACGTCCGGTTGCAAAGGCATTTGGTGCAGGGTCATCAACGACATACACACGAGGCATAGGGAGTCCCGCAGTAATAGAAAGATTTTCAACAGTGTTAATTAAATCAGGAAACTCTGTATGTGCTGCCTCACGTGCACCAGTCATACGCAAGACGAGTTTATCGGAAAACCAATAACTACCAATATTCATAAGTACCGCAAAAATAATGGCACCATAAAGAAATACCGATGAACCCATGTACCAACTTACGCCATAACCCACACCGATAACAAGTGCGAGAAAGGAACCCATAAGGAACCATGTTTTTCGTACGTTTTCTCCTTGATGTGTATAGAGTGTTGCCATATCAATATAAAATTAAGTGTCCTATATCGAGACTGCGGGACTCTCCTATAGTACCGAAGAAATAGGGGTACGTAAATATTCGAGAGTCCGGCACATCTCATGCATCGGACATGAAAAAAGGCCGCCTGTATGGGCGACCTATGTGCAGCAATATTAGTTGCCGCCAGGAATCGCAACATCGGCGATATCCTTGTTTACCCCACCATTGGGGAGCGAACACAACGTCTCAAAAGAACTCGGATGTTTCAAACCATCCTCGGGCTTGTGTTCAAGACCCAATTCACCCTGAACCGGTACCGTACCTGCGATTTGTTTTTGCATTTTCCCATTACTCCTATAAAAACGGGACTCGTAGTGTACCCTCAGTCTCCCCTTGAGTCAAAATATATGTCCACAGATACCAAACCCCCTTCCCTAGGACCGTCCTAGGGAATTAAAATATAGGGGCTTCGTAAATAGATTCACTACAGGGTCTTGAGGCGTCTGGAATTCTTCCGGGGGGAAGAATTCCAGACGGACTCGCAAATTATAGTCACTACGTTCCTTAATTTGCGGTCACCAACTACCACCTCCGCCGCCGCCACTACCACCTCCTGAGGAGCCACCGCCACTTGATGCACTTGCTCCTGAAGCACTGGCGAATGCTGTAGAAAATCCTCCAAGGCTTTGCGTAAGTGCAACCGCATTAAAGGTCCCCGCTCCACTTCCTCCGTCATACCATGATGGATTAGGAATAGTGACTCCTTCAAACGTTTTCGCCCATTCCTTCTCTACACCAAATGCAATCGCATAGGGTAAATACTCCATGAAATGCTCCGCGTTAATTGCGGGTGCATTATGAAAAATAAATCGCTGTGCGTCCGTAACTTGCAAGAAATCCTTAAAACCTTTGAGGTGGTCAAGTGCTTCATACCCTTTTTTGGTACGTCTTCCATCAATAAGCACCACAAATACAATAAGCATGAAGACCGCGGTGGCGATAAATATTTCACGAGAGATAAGGATGGCGAGTATACAGGAAATAAATCCCGAGACTACCCACACACGGCCACCCATAGACACAAAACTGAATCCAGTATAAAAGCCACCTGCTTTCATATCATTGCGCAATCCCTCGGTCATATTGCGAATAATAGCCCTATTGCGCGTCTGCACCGAAAGAGTATTACGCAAATCGCTCAGGGTGACTACCGCCCCAACTACAGCATCAGTACCAAAAATTAATGTAAGAAGTTGAGATTCAAAATTATCACGAGTTTCGGCAAGAGGTTTCTTGAGGGTAAGTGCGAAATCATTCACCTCAAAGACAAAAAGTACTTTCGTTTCAGTTTTTTTAATACTGAGAAAGCCCTGCTCAGCGAGATACACAATACCTGCGGTGATATCGCGTGGGTCGAGACGACTATCAAAAAGGTACCCTGCGTACATTGGCTTCACTCCTGGATACGGCTCATATTGAGGTATAATCGGTGCTTCTGTTTTTTCTTTCGTCTTATATCGATAGAGTCCTATGCTAAAAGCGCACAATACCGTTACGACAAAAGCGAGTATTTTCCACAACATCCCATACCGCTCACGCACATCAATAAGGAGACTCGAGCGATTAAGTGCCTGCGCGACCGTTACCCCTTCACCGGGATTGAGGAGACGTGCCGTAAAAATGGGTGTGCCATCAGTATCGATACGCATGTCACACGAAGATTCATCGCCCACCGCGCCGCGATAGCATGCACGCTCACGAAGAAGAAGTCCCTCAGCACCCCGTACACGCACCTCTGCCGAAACGATAGGCACTTCCCATTCATTTCCAGTCGCATTCCAGTAGAGTTCTGCTCCGCCATACTCAAGATATGACAATGTCCCTTCCACTACATAATGGAGAGCATACACATGACTACCCTCAATAGTGGTATCAGGGTCTCCGATACGCACACAGGTATCTTTCCCTTTTTGCTCGCGTGTATATAGCACATCTGTACCATCCATAGTTACTGATTCAAAGATGACATCTATGTATCGTTCCTTAAAGGGTGATTCTGGTTGCTCTGCATGGAGTGTCGGGATGCATCGATATATGCCGTGCTTAGCATTAGGGAACTCATAGGTGATATGCTCAGTTACCCACACATCGGCATTTTGCTGTACTTCAATATCTACAACAAAAGACTGTATACGTTCCGAAGATTGTGCATGCAGCACCAATGGCAACATGCACACAAAGAGCATACTCACTAATAAAGCAAGTATGCTCTTTGTTCTTTTTTGTGCACATGTGTGAATCATTTGTATATGCACTTTATCATTTCGTATATTGCCTAATCATCAAATCCTCCGCGCCCCTGATCATGCGAACTATATTCAGTGTCTGAAGACCATGAAAGATAGAGTCGCTCCTCGTATCCTCCTTTATCCTCAATACTTGCATCAATTGCAGCACTGAGTTCTTCGTCGGTAATACCATATTCTTTCTTAACCGCATCGATAGTAATCATGAGGTCAGCAAGCTCTTTGAGGAGTCCCGAGCGACCTGAATGATTAGAAACACCGCTCGCCTCTTCAAAAACTTTACGAATAATTTCGCGCTTGTATTCATCATGATCTACCTCGCGCACATCACATTCAAACCCCTTCCCACGAATAATTTCAGGCACCTTGTCACGACAGAGTTTGTTGTAGTAAATCTTCTCCATATATGATTGATTAGAAACTTACCTTTACCACCTCTTTTTCTGCACTTCCCTCTTCGAGTTCAAAGAATGACTGTCCAACAAAGCCAAACATTTTTGCAATTACATTCGAAGGAAATGATTGGATTGCGATAGCAAGGTCACGCACGTTGCCGTTATAGAAACGACGAGCGGCTTGAATCTTATTTTCAGTATCACTGAGTTCACGCTGCAATTCAAGGAAGTTGGTATTTGCCTTTAGGTCTGGATATGCCTCTGCAACCGCAAGAAGCTTCCCGAGTGCTTGCCCGAGCCCTGCTTCTGCTCCTGCCATTGCGGCAAGAGTTTCAGGAGTAATATTACTTGGGTCTACGTGTACTTTTGTTGCTTCTGCACGCGCATTGGTAACCGCATCAAATGTCTCACGTTCATGTGTCGCGTAACCTTTCACAGTCTCGACAAGATTAGGAATAAGGTCATAGCGACGCTTCAACTGCACATCAATATCTGCCCACGCCTCTTTCGTACGCTGAATAAGTTTTACAAAATTGTTGTAAGCAACAATAGCCCACAGGACCACCACTGCAACAACTGCCAAAATAATATATGTAGGTGTCATAAAATTTAAAATATTCCTTATAATCAAAGGTATATACAGTATATCATTGTGAAATAGGAATAAAAGTGGTGATATACAGAATCCCCGCGCCTACGGCGCGGGGATTCTGTATCTTTATCCTATTTTCTATTCTTTATTTTACTTAGTACATTCCGCCCATACCACCATTCATCCCTGACATATCAGGCATTGCGGGCTTTTCTGGCTCAGGAGCATCAGCAATCGCCACTTCTGACGTGAGGAGAATCGCTACGGCAGAGACTGCATGTTGGACACCGGCGCGCTCTACCTTTACTGGGTCGATGATACCTGCCTTGATCATGTCATCTACCATCACTGCCTTTGCAGCATCGTAGCCTGCGTTACCTCCCGCCTCCTTTACTTTTTGTACAATCACCGCACCGTCATCCTTACCCACATTGTCGGCAAGTTGGCGGAGTGGCTCTTCAAGTGCCTTAAGCACAATACGGTAGCCAATGAGTTCATCACGACCAAGTTCTTTATTGACCCGTCCTTCCACCACCGCTGCTGCGCGCGTGAGCGAAGTACCTCCTCCAGGCACGATACCTTCATCAATCGCGGCCTTGGTTGCATTCACAGCGTCCTCAATCTTGAGTTTGAGATACTTCATCTCGGTTTCTGTAGCAGCACCTACCTTGAGAACCGCAACACCACCCGAGAGTTTTGCAATACGCTCCTCAAGTTTTTCCTTATCAAACTTTGAATCAGTCTGCGCGAGTTGTGCGCGGAGGGCATCGACGCGCGCAGCAATAGCCTCCTTATTTCCTTCACCGCCCACGATAGTGGTCTTGTCCTTTGTTGCCACGACGCGATCTGCCTTTCCAAGCATTGCAAGTTCTGCATTTTCGAGTTTAAGCCCTACTTCTGCAGTAATCACCTGCCCGCCCGTCATCACTGCAATATCCTGAAGGATTTCTTTCTTTCTATCTCCATAGCCTGGTGCCTTTACCGCAAGCACAGAGAATCCTCCACGAAGTTTGTTGACCACAAATGTTGCAAGTGCTTCCCCATCAACATCCTCAGCAATAATCACCAACTCCTTCTTTCCTGTCTGTGCCACCTTCTCAAGGAGTGGAAGAATCTGTTGCGCAGAACTAATCTTGCCGTCCGTTACGAGCATGAGTGCATTCTTGTACTCAGCTTCCATGCGCTCGGTATTGGTAATCATATAGGGTGAGATATACCCCTTGTCAAATTCCATACCCTCAGTGAATTCGGTCTCAATACCAAATGACTGTGACTCTTCTACGGTCACCACACCGTCCTTCCCCACTTTCTCGATCGTTTCTGCGATACGTGCACCAATCTCTTCACTTTCTGCAGAAATAGTCGCTACTTGCTTTATTTCTTCAGTGGTAGAAATCTGCACTGCCATTTCATGGAGTGCCTTTACCACATCCTCTGATGCCTTTTCCATACCATGGCGTACTGCCATAGAGTTCACACCCATCGTGGTGTGCTTGAGTCCTTCCGTGAGAAGTGCTTGAGTGAGAATCGTTGCAGTAGTGGTACCGTCACCGGCGAGTTCATTGGTCTTGTTGGCAACCTCCTTCACAATCTCCGCACCCATGTTTTCAAACTTGTCCTTGAGGGTGATTTCCTTTGCGATCGATACACCGTCGTTGGTAATCATTGGACCACCATACCCCTTGTCGATAATCACATTACGTCCACGAGGACCAAGCGTTACTTTCACGGCGTTTGCTACCGTGTCTACTCCTTTCTTGAGACGCTTCTTGACGTCTTCACCATAAATCACCTCTTTTGTAGCCATGCTTAGATTCTGTTATGAGCATAAGCGAATTAGAGAATCTTAGCCGTCTCAAAATCCTATTCCTAATGGATTTTGAGACGAACCAACTCCAATGCTTAGCGTCGTTACTATTTATAAAACTTCACTCTCTACTGAATAATACCAAGAATACTTGAAGCCGATACGATATAGAGTTCCTCACCGGCAATCTTTACCTCATCATATCCGTACTTTGAGAAAATAATCCTATCTCCAACTTTCACGTCCATAGGAATGCGCTTTTCACCATCCTCATCCCACTTACCATCACCAACAGCAATCACCATTCCCTGTTCTGGCTTCTCCTTACTCACGGTATCAGGAACAATAATACCTGAGGCTGATTTCGTTCCCGCCTCTTCCTCAGTGAGTCGTCGCACAACAACACGGTCCGCAAGCGGCTTAATGCTGGTGCCTTCTCCTGTGTTTGAAGTCATATTCAAATATTGTTTTTCCTTATATTGCTTTTAATAGGCGCATATTATACGAGCGCACTCTATCACTGTCCAGTTTTCTATATATCTGCAACAGCGACACTCTACCTCAAACTTAATAAGGCATAAAAAGTAGCGTTTGTCGTACAGTCCACAGGTTCACTTCCCAATATTGCGACTCTATGCTAGTATCTCTCTGTCATGGAAATAGTCCGTACCATACTTCCGTACGCACAAATTATTCTCTCCATTCTGCTCATTGCAGCAATTCTGCTTCAACAGCGAGGATCAAGCATGGGTGGCGCTTTTGGGGGAGACAATTTCAGTGCGACGTACCATACACGACGAGGAGCAGAACTCTTCTTATATCGCCTGTCTATAGTACTTGCTATTTTGTTTGTAGCATCTACATTCCTGAGCCTTATTATCTAATAGCAAATACACGGTTTTACTGTGTATGTACTTTTTCAGTGTGTTCCTGCCTGAACACATAGCCATATTTGGCATCTCGTATGTCCTTACGTAATTCTTTTTCTCAAAAAAAGCAATCGATTATTGATGCATATTTTGCAAAAATGCATACCCTCCGTGCGAGCGATGCATTTCTTCTCAAGATAACACTTCTTATTGCTGCATTCTGTGGTCTTGTTCTTCTTGCACAGATGAGTCTCCGCGAAACCGTTCAAATTCCCGCATTCGGTGGCACCTTTAGCGAAGGTATCATCGGTACACCGCGTTTTGTAAATCCTGTACTTGCCGTCACCCGTGCCGACCGCGACCTTTCTGCACTTATATATGATGGGCTTATGCGTCTCGGTACTGACGGCACACTCATGCCAAGTATTGCGGAATCAGTCACCGTCTCCGAAGATGGACTCACGTACAATGTAGTGGTAAAGCAAAATATCTACTTCCATGATGGTGCGCCACTTACCGCACGTGATGTTGCATTTACCGTATTGCGTATTCAGGACCCCGCACTCAACAGTCCGCTCCGTGCAAACTTCGATGGTGTTGTCGTTGAGGAAATCGGTGAGTACGAACTCAACTTTGTACTTCCCGAGGCGTATGGACCATTTATTGAAAATCTTACCTTCGGTATTATTCCTGAGCACATCTGGAAAGAAGCAGGTACCGACGAATTTCCTTTTAGCCAATACAATAGCGAACCGATTGGTTCTGGCCCATACCAAATAAAGACTATTACGCGCAATACCTCAGGCATTCCTGAATCATACACACTGACTGCCAATAAGGGATTTCATATCACCGCACCGAAAATTGAAACCATGCAGTTTTATTTCTACTCTACCGAAGACACCTTGCGTGATGCATTTTCAAAAGGAATTATCGAAAGTGTCGTTGGTATCGATCCTGCGTACATCAATCACTTTGCGCTCGATCCACTCACCTATCATCTCGAACGCATCCCCCTCCCTCGCACCTTTGCACTCTTTATCAATCAAAACAAATCCCCCGCACTCCGTGACCTTGCTGCGAGGAATGCACTCAATATAGCCATCGACCGTACCACACTCATCGAAAGCACTTTGGGTGGATATGGAAATGCACTCACCTCACCCGTACCACCTGGATTTACTGCAGTAGCAAGTGCGGCAAATACTGAAGCAAGCATCGACAAAGCGCGTGAGGTACTCAGGAATGGCGGGTGGAAAATAAATGAAGAAACACAGCATTGGGAAAAAACAATTGATGGAGAGGTAGTACCACTCACCTTTAGTATCTCAACCGCCAACAACAGTACCTTTGAAGCAACAGCAGAATTTCTACGCACCACATGGACCAGTCTCGGCGCAGAAGTAACGGTAAAACAATTTGAACAGTCCGACCTTACCCAAGCCGTCATTCGCCCACGCGACTATGAGACACTTCTCTTTGGAACTCAGTTGGGACGCTCACTCGACTACTATTCATTCTGGCATTCATCGCAGCGCAACGACCCCGGACTCAATGTGGCACTCTATGCAAACATCACCACTGACTCCATCCTTTCTGAGATGCGCCGCAGCACCGACCACACCGGACGTGATGCAGCCATAGAAAAGTTTGTCGAAGAACTCAATACCGAAACACCTGCAATCTTCCTCTACGCTCCCGAACTCTTGTACATCGTTCCCAATAAAGTTACGGGAGCGACATTTACCGGGGTGAGTGAACCGTATGAGCGATTTAGTACCGTATACGATTGGTATATTCAGACCGAGTCCATCTGGCCATTTTTCAAAAAATAATTAACACATAAATTAGTAAGCATATATTATGGAACCAACACAAAACACAACAGGAGGAGCGCCCCGCAAGCGACGTACCGCACATTTCTCACACGCAAAACGTCGTCCAGAGATTCGTGTATCACGACACACCGGCACTCCTGCTACGTCAGGAAAGCCACGTGTGACCACACAAGGTGCAGCAACTGCTGGCACTACAAGAGATACGCGCGGAGCACAGCGCGGCCGCCGTGGCAGCGGTGCTCGTAGACCAAATGACCGTCAAAATGGCGGAGGTCGCGCTCAGGGTGGCGGAAAGCCCGTGCGTCATGAGCGACCACGCAAAGGACGTCAAATGACGAGTCCTGCACTCAATCAGCGCATGGCGATTCATGATCCAAAAGTAATCCCGGTACCACCACTTACCGACCCCGACATTGTCCGCATCGTTCCCTTGGGTGGGGTAGAAGAGGTGGGAAAGAACATGATTGCGGTAGAGACTGTAGACGATATTCTCATCTTCGATGCGGGCTTTCAGTTTGTCTCTTCAGAAAACGATGCACCAGGGGTGAATTATATTCTTCCGAACACACAATATCTCGAAGAAAACAAACATAAAATTAAAGGACTCATTATTACTCACGGTCACCTCGACCACATCGGTGGTATCCCCTTCCTTATCGAGCGCATTGGTAATCCACCAATCTATACCCGCTACCTCACCTCACTCATGATTCTGAAGCGTCAGGAAGAGTTTCCGCATCTCCCTAAGGTAAACATGAATGTGGTAGAACTTAATCAACGACTTAAGATTGGTAATACCTACATCAAACCCTTCCCCGTAACACACTCAATTCCTGATTCCATGGGTATCTCGGTGGAAACAAAACACGGTAACGTAGTTATTTCGGGAGACCTCAAACTTGATCATGACGGCACCGAGCCATCACCAAAAGAAAAAGAAACGTGGGGAGGCCTTGGAAAAGATAAGAACATTCTCTTCATTGGAGACTCAACGAACGCAGAGCGTGACGGTTTCTCTATTCCTGAAGTACGCGTCCACACCAACATCGAGCAAATCATTCGAAATGTGCGCGGACGACTTATTGTGGGTACCTTTGCATCACAGTTTGAGCGTATGATTCGTATCATCATGATTTGCGAGGAACTCGGCAAGAAAATCGTACTTGAAGGTCGCTCTATCAAGACCAACCTCGAAATCGCCGAGCTTGCAGGCCTCATGAAGGTACAAAAAGATACCATCATTCCTATTCAGGATATTGGCAACTACCCTTCTGACCGTATTGTAGTGCTCGCAACGGGTGCACAGGGTGAGGAGTTTGCTGCGCTTATGCGTATCGCTACCCAGCGCCATAAGTTTATTACCCTCAATGACCGCGACACGATTATGCTTTCATCATCGGTTATTCCCGGTAATGAACTTTCAGTACAGACACTCAAAGACAACCTCTACCGCCGCGGAGTACACATCATTCACTACCGTGCGTCCGATGTGCACTCAACCGGACATGGTAACTCAGGCGAACTTGTATGGATTCGCGAGCAGGTAAAACCAACCTTCGTCATGCCCGCATACGGCTACCACTCAATGCTCCGTTGCCACGCGTATGCAAACATGGAAGCAGGCTTCCCTCGTGAAAATATCATTCTTGCAGATAACGGAACTGTCATTGAAATTAAGAACGGTACTGAACTCGTCATACGCAAAGAAAAAGCGCCGTCAGAGATTATGATGGTGGACGGCTTCACTGTAGGTACTCGTCAAGAGGTGGTTATCCGCGACCGCCAGTCACTTGCTGAAGATGGTATGTTTGTCATTATTGCGACTATCAACACCAAAACCGGCGCACTCCGAAAGTCGCCCGATATTATTTCCCGCGGGTTTGTGTATCTTCGTGAAAACCAACAGTTGCTTTCTGAAGCGCGTGTACTCATTAAGAAGACCGTTGAAAAGAATACTGAAAAAGCAAACCCAATCGACCTTGATTTTGTAAAGGACGAAATCACCCAAGTGGTGTCTGGATTCCTTCTCCAAAAAACAAATAAAACCCCAATGGTCATCCCCGTACTCATCGGTATTTAGTACCACGTACTCTACATAGAAAATCCCCGAGACGCGAAGCGTCTCGGGGATTTCTCGTAAGTCACTCAACGCACTCTGGTACACTAGAGAATATGCCCACACCAGTAACCCCTGAATACCGTACCGAGTCACGCCGCGGTGCGCAATTTGCACACTACGCTGCTCTCCTGCTGCTTTCCCTCCATTGGGCATTTGTGCTTTATATTAATTCATCATACCTTGCACAACTCGCATCACACCGTGTTATCGATATGCTCTATATCGGAGGATCTCTTGTCACCATCGGCGGATTCTTCTATGCATCGCATATTCTCACTCGCTTCGGAAATATCTTTCTTATTAAAGTTCTGACACTTATCGAGTTTTGTGCACTCGTCGGTATGGGTCTTACCGTAAACCCCTACATTGGCCTTTCACTCTTTGTAGTACACCAAGCGGTTGTCCCCATTATCCTCTTCAATCTCGATATTATTATGGAGGTACTCATCGGTGATAAGGAAGAGTCCACGGGTGCACAGCGCGGCATACTTCTTACCATCATGAGTCTCACCACGGCGCTCGCTCCGCTCGCGCTCGGGAAACTCATTGGTGTTGCACACCATGTGAGCGCAACAGCATCCGAATTTGTCCTTGTATATCTTCTTAGTGCCTTTTTCCTTATTCCCTTTATCTATGTCGTACTCAAACACTTCAAAACATTCAAAGACCCTGTCTATCCACATTTTAAATTTCGCGAGGGGCTCGCAGACTTTTGGCAATACAAAGATGTACGCAATGTATTTTTTGCACATTTTCTACTCCAATTCTTTTTTACTTGGATGGTGATCTACACCCCACTCTACCTCGCGGATGTTATAGGGCTTTCATGGGAAGAAATAGGTTCCATACTTTTTGTGGGACTCATGGCATATGTACTTCTTGAGTATGCTATAGGAAAAATTGCCGACACCTACCTCGGTGAAAAAGAAATGATGGCTTTTGGATTTGCAGTAACCGCAGTAGCTACTTCATGGTTTGTGTTCCTCAACAACGCTCCTATTGCTCTTTGGATGACGGCAATGTTCCTCACCCGTGTCGGCGCGAGTTTCATCGAAACCACTACCGAGAGTTACTTCTTCAAGCATACTCAAGGAAAAGATACGAATGTCATCAGCCTTTTCCGTATTACCCGCCCACTTTCGTATGTCGTTGGCCCCGTACTCGGTGGTGTCACCCTTCATTTCTTTTCCTTTAGTTTTCTCTTTGTGATACTCGGGCTTCTTATGATTCCAGGACTATTCTTTGCCATGGCGCTCAAAGACACAAAGTAATTTAGTGGTTCCCTACGGAAGTTTAAATTGTTTCTGTTCAAGAATAATAAGTCCTTCAGTGAGAAGTTTTTCACACTGTGCGTCGATACGGTCTATCTCAAAAGAAAGGGCCTCGTGTATTTTTGTGCGGGTATACATACGTACTGAAAGGAGACGCAGAATAGCGCCGCGAATCTGTCTATCGGAATTTTTAAAGGTAGACTGCTTTGAATAATGCTTGCTTCGACTATTTTGATTCCCTACTGTCTTCTTCAGAAACACCCCATAGTCCATAAGCGCATAATACCACTCGCGGGGATTTTCGGTGTGGAGCGTGTGAGCGACGTACTTTTGAACATCATCATCATGCACATCGGTATCATCATGAAAAAAGTGGTGTATGTATACCGTGCGAATATTGGTTTCAATTATTGGCACACTTTCACCATATGCAAATGCCATCACTGCTCCGGCAGTATAGTGCCCTATACCGGGAAGTTTCATAAGTTCGCTGTGCGTACATGGCAGTCTCCCTTTATGTTCCCGCACCACTATCTGTGCACACTGATGGAGCATTTTTGCGCGACGATTGTACCCAAGTCCTTGCCATTCACGAAGCACATCGCCAAGTGATGCATTCGCGAGCGTAGTGAGCGAAGGAAATTTTTTCAGAAATGCCGTGTATTTGGGCAATACCCTATCCACCTGTGTTTGCTGGAGCATTATTTCTGAAACGAGAATACGGTATGCATTTTTTGTCTTGCGCCACGGAAGGCTTCGCCTTCCGTGGCGCGCATAGTACTCCCACACCACCTCTACAAATTTTTCTTCCTTTTTATTCATTACTAAATGCAAATTACTTTATTTTTCGTCGACCGCATCATAACAAAGTATGCACTCACAAAAAATTAAAGTGTGTAGATTACGTCCTTGCGCTCAACAATAACTTGCCACCCCTTCTTCTGTGCATGGCGATACAAGGTTTGATTCGGATTAAAACAAATAGGCGTAGCAACCGATTCAAGAAGTGGAATATCACCCTCGGTATCTCCTACCCCAATCGAATCTTCAAGGGTAAGTCCTTCTTTCTCGAGCACTCTATCAATGACTTTTGCTTTATCGGCAATAAAATCTACATCACTTACCACACCCGTAAAAAGATCACGAGGCCCGAGTTCATAGAGTCGTCCATACACCTTATCAAAGCCGTATGCAGCACAAAATTCATCAAGAATGGTCTTTGGTGATTGCGAAATAGCCACGATAAAATATCCCTGCGCGCGAAGTGTCTGGATTAAATCACGGGTGTAACGATACGTTTGTTTCCCCTGCTTCGCCACCACCGCTCGTCCCACATCAGCGAAATCGCCGTAATACACACCACGAATATGCTCCATGAATGCAGCCACGACTGCATTAATATATGCCTCATATGTACCTTCGCGATTTTGCCATGCGAGATACTCGCGCATATATGCCTTCTGTGTATCCTTTGGGAATACTCCCGCTTTAATACAGGCTTCCACGAGTTCAATAAAAAGACTTGAGCGAAATACGGTGCCGTCAATATCAAAAAAAGCGACTTTTTGCATGTATGTTAGTGTATCAAAATTAACACGGAACGCATCCTGTTTTTATGACACTGTCATAAAAACAGGATGCAATTCTTTCCATTCTTCCTTGGTGAGTACACGTTCATTATAGATACCGGTATCAGGGAAATTGGCCTCGGAGATGGTAATGGTGTGGTCGGGAAAGACTGCCTCCACATACGCCACATGACCCATTTCAGGAGAAAGCATATATTCCATAACTGCACCCACTTTGGGCATCACGCCAATATGAATCTGTCGCGAGCCGCGCAATATGCTATGCCAAAGTCCCGGCACACGGGGGCGAATTTCTGGCCATACAATACGGATCCCCTTTCGCCAGAGTCGATACAGCACGTACTCTCCTGCTTGGAGTGCAAACTCAGAGCGACCAAGACCAAAAATATCACCGAGGATAGTGCGTACATGTGCGGTATTGGGATGATCCACTCCGTTTTCCTCACCGATAATGAAAACAGGATACACACGGAGTGCTCTGTCAGCGATATCCTCTTTCAATACCCACCCCTCAATCGTATTCCACATGATGCGATAAAAACGTCCACGCGGCTCAAGGACGATCACCATATCACCAAAGGGCACCTCTCCAATTTGTCCATCAAACTCAATCGTCGGGTTTTTAAATACCGGCACACGTACACTATTTGCATACATCACCGTATTCTTTTGAATACGCACCCCATCATCTAGCGAAGGTGCTTCCACACGCGCTACTGCTCTTTTAAGTGCAGTAACTACCGGAGAGTCCACTGGTGCCGCAGTCATCGTTACCCTTTCAGCGAGTATTTTTTTTGGATATGCACCAAGTACATCTTTCATGGTCTTAAACGATGACGTCACCTTCTCATGCATGGTGGTAGCATCACTCAAAACAGAGTCATAACGTTTTGCTGCACGCTCACGCGGAGCGTATGTTTCGAGCACACTATTCACCACACGGAGACTAAGACGCATCATCCACGCATATACCGTATCTATCGTTGCAACCATACCCTGCATAATGCATATAGTATACCACTGTGAAGCATAATGAGCCTATTGACGAGCATATATTGCATAGGCAAAATTCCATTTTTTACTCATTTAATGAGCCTTTGGCCACACGTTTTCTGCCTGAGGATAAAGGAAGGTCAAGGGATGTTCTCTACATATATGCTTCCGTGCAGGACAAAAATCCCGCCCATAGTGTACCAACCGATGATTAAATCCCCACCACTCAGACTGGGGCATAATTTCCATTAAATCCCGCTCAATACGCTTGGGGTCGGTATGGTCGGTGAGATTAAAACGAATTGCAAAGCGACGTACATGCGTATCGACCGCAATGCCTTCATGCACACCAAATGCGTTTGAAAGCATTACATTGGCAGTCTTCCTTGCCACCCCCGGAAGTACAAGCAGTTCTTTCATGGTGTGTGGCACTTCTCCTTTAAAATCACGCACAAGTATCGCTGCCGCAGCGCGAATATGCTTTGCCTTATTGCGATAAAAGCCACATTGAAAAACCGCTTTTTCCATCTCGCGCTGTGTCGCACGCGCATAATCCTCGATATGAGGGTAGGAAGCGAAAAGTGTCTTCGTTACCATATTCACTCGCGCATCGGTGCATTGTGCGGAGAGCATCACCGCTACGAGTAGTTCCCACGGAGTACTGTGGTTGAGCGCAATTTTTGGATTGGGATAGAGCATACGAAGTACCACATTCATTTTCTGTACACGCAGAGTGCGTACTTTTTTCTGTGCTTTTGTCATGGATGAGCAGTATACCAAAAACACCGGTGCCGCGCTTCGCGCGGCACCGGTGTTTTTTACCTCTTCACTACGCACGTATCGAATAGTAGACCGTAGTACCGAGTGCCCCCAATGTAATTACAAAACACGCAAAAAGAATAAGTCCACCTGCTACCGACAAAAGACCAAGGAGGATACAGAGCGCAACACCACCGATTACGGTATAGAGTGTAATACCCTCACGACGCAACGCTATTTTCTGGAGTGCATACCCTACAAATATAGGCATAAGTGCAAGAGCGGTGAGTAGCATAAGTATATATCCAAAGAGGAAAATGACTCCTGCAAACACGCCAAGCACACTAACAAAAAGCAGTGCCGCGATAAATGGAAAGGCAAAGAGTATACCCAAACCGAGAAGCCCCGACATGCCAAGCCGTCCAAACGAACGCTCTACGACACGTACCACATGGGTGCGTCCAATCACATATAGGGTGAGTGCCGCAAAAAGCAGAATACTGAATTCAAAGAGTGCAACTTGCGCGGTAGGCATCGTATACTCGTCCGCACGTACTGCAATCTGTTGCATTTCTTCTGCCACTATCGCATCCTGTGCGCGCACTACTTCATGCGCACTTTCGTAGGTTATCTTTCCTTGCAAATTTGCTTTATCACCCACTGTAAACAATTTCTCTACCCGAAGTGACACATCACCACCCACTTCAGTATTGAGACGTGCGGTTTCAGCAACACCATGAATACCCCCCACGACCGGCCCCTCCACCACGAGGGTTTTTCCCATAAAAAGTATATCCCCCTCCACGCGTGCAGTAGAAAGAATCGTAAGGGTACCGCCAAGCACGACCACATCACCCTTCACTGGCTTTGCAAGTACCACCTCACCCCCTAAAACGCGTACATCATCACCAACATCACCATGAATCTGTACCACTCCTCCGAGGACAGTAAGATCTTCCAAAATAGGTGCATTAATAGTCACCGTACCACCAGCAATATACGCATCATTGTCACCCTGCCCTGAAATACTAACCGTAGAACCAAAGCCATAAAAGTCTCCCTTGAGCGATTGTGCAGCATCTACTGAGATAGTTTCACCGGTACGCAAAATAGGACCCGCAAATACAGAGATTGGGATAAAAATAAGCGCACCAAACGCTAGAGATACAAATATTCTATTCATGCGTGTATTATACCACTTTTCTTGTTTTTTTCTAGGGTGTGTTTAAAACCACTTACCTAGACTATTGTTTAAAGCATGGGAGCAGTTTCACAGACTCAAGCGGACTCGGTGCAGCACCTCCCGTGATTTCCTTGAGACGCGAATCCCCCACCGCATCTTCGGCACATACAATCATTGCAGGTGTGATAGTGACTGTGTCCTTTGTGTATCCCATCGTCTCAAGCATTCCTTGCTGCGTTTCTGAAAGTGTATTGGTTTCTATTACTATAGGAGCAACGCTCTCGGTACTCACTACAGATGCATCAGGTGTCGCTGTAGTATTTTCATATGGAGTAGCCTCAGACGATTGCTGAAGTCCAGGGATATCCGCCGCCGTAGGCACGTGCTGAATGGTATACCATACATACACACCAAACCCGATACCGAGTGTGAGGAGTACCACAATAATAGCAAGACAAATTTTTATTACTTTCATACCGTTGGTGAAATATAAACTATAGGTGCTTGAAGCAGTGCTGCAATAATAATACCGAGAATTATAAAGAACAAACCCATAGAAATAAGAATGAGTCGCGCACGCGAAAACTCCCACGAACCATCGTACCAATTACGCACAAAAAGAAACGGAAAAATAAATCGAACAATACGCATACCTATGTACATCTATCATACCTCAGTACCCTATATCCATACAGGTAGGATATGCACGGCACTATCCAAGTTTTTTATAGAGTCGTCCCGTGAATACCAATATAGCAATGCCCAATACAAGAATTGCTATAGGGTGTGCATCGAGCCATACAATATCGGCAATGACACGTTCCATCCCAAAAAAAGTTGCTGTTGCACCAAAGGTGGTGAGTAGCATAAAAAGTGTTGGGAATCGTTTGAAGCCCGTTTTCCTTAGTGGCTCAATGAGTTTTTCGGTACTTTTCACCGCCCCATCAACCGTCTCTACAACCGCATCAACCTGTGTATACATATGCATTATTCATTAAATAATTGCGTGCCGCGTTCCCACATTTCGGCATGTCCGCGCTCACGGAGCCAGTACCACCACTCCCCGCCCCAGAGAAACTGCGTTTCGTAGCGCGTATCGCGCGCATATTCAATAATCTCATTAAACTTCTGAATGTCCATCCGTGAGTATTGTACGTCTACCGGCACTTCAGTAACCGGCTCAAGGAGCCACGGCTCAAGCGAGAGTTCGATGAGGAATGTTTCTTTTTCTCCATGGATGAGTGCCATGATATTTTCTTTTGCACGATAAAACCACGGTGGCAAAAGCGTCTTGAACTGACCGAGTTCCGGATTCCAAAAATAGACGTATACACTCGTACCAAAAGAATCTCCGTGCGAGTACGCACCGTTCCATGTACCCAAGTTGCCACTGTCGGTTACAAGTATAGGGCGTGTGGGGTCAAGCGATTTCACGAGCGCAATTTCTTCTTCGAGAAATGATTCGTCGAGGTCACCGCAATAATCATGCGCAAACAAGCCAAGGTATGGCTCATTCTCCACCTGCCAATGTGTGATGGCTGGTGAATCTTTATATCGGTTTACCACCGTAGTGATGTATTCACGAATCTCACTCTTTTGCTCTTCCCAGGTGAGTTCTTGAGCCCATCCCGGAATATGACATTCGGGCCATCGCGGAAGCCGCCGACCTACACCAAAAATTACCTTTGCATCGGCAGCTTCCGCTTTCGCTATATCCCTATCCATCCATGCAAAGTCATACTCATCGCGCTCCGGCTCAATAAGTGTCCAATGAGCACTCATGCGAAAGTTGCGCACACCAAGTTCCTCAAGAAATGCATCAAAGACTTCGTCGGGGTCGAGTCCGAGTTCAAGCACGTACGGCACATTATATGAAATACCATAGGTAATCTGCTCAGGTTTTTCTTTTCGTGCAAGTATAAAAAGCGCCACCAATATGCATACACACAAAACAACGGCACCGATAAGTGCCCGAAGGAGCCATTTTTTCATTACCTAAATAGTACTAGAAAACCGATGGTAATAACAGCCACAAAAAGCACTTTCTTGAGGATTGTGTCGTGATTGTATGTCTCACCAATATTGAGCTTTGTTGGGCGAATACTAAAGAAAATACCGAGAAGCAGAATGAACACAAACTGAAGTCCACCGAGTGCTTGTACCACCGCCACGTCGCCGAGGTCCGTCGCTTTCAAAATAAGAATCGTGGAAACACCAGCAAGTAGTTTGTTTACAATCACCAGTACTGCAGTGCCTTTTGTTGTTGTTTTTGTTTGTTCTTTAATACGCTCAAAGTAATTTGGGATCATAAGAAGTGTCCCCGCAAAGAATACAAATGCTATGCGCGACCAAAAGAACCCATTATCAAATGATGTTGTTTCAAAAAGCCCTTTAATGGTGATGTAGTGTAGAGCGAAAAAGATACCTGAGTAGAGTGCCACCATTGCGGTTTTGAAAGGAAAGCGTAGACGTGACACCAAAAAAGTACCGATAGAGAGAAGAATGATACCGAGGATAAAATTATGACTGAGTGTGGTATTGAAAAAATAATACCCCATACCAAATGACGCGAGTGCCGAGACGGAGCCAATCACCGGCACCACATCTGACGCATCATGGTCGCGAAGAGCACTAAACATCGCCACAAGCGCCGTGAAGAAGGTGTATGCAGAAAGAAACGAAAGCGCCACCACTTCGAGAGTCGGCTTTATCACATTTGAGAACGAAGGGATATGGAGCGAATCAGAAACAAACGGAAGGAATCCTATGAAGTACACCACAATCCACACCCCCGAAATAAGGCAGGTGTAAAATGCATACACAAAAGGGCGTGGGAGTGTTTTCTCGTCGCTCACAATATGCTTGTCAACAAGCGCGACAAACGCATTGAGGAATTGCGCACCTACTGCAAGAAAAATCCAATTCATGCTCTAGAAATTAACCGTCTCATATATCGCCTTATTGTACCGCATTATTGATGCATATTTCTTTATACACCTGCGCAGAAGGACGTATGGTACGCTTCAGTGTCATAAAATCCACTGCCACGAGCCCGAAACGTTTTTCAAAACCAAGCGCCCATTCATAGTTGTCGAGGAGTGACCAATACATATGCCCACGCACATCCGCTCCCTGTTCCATCGCGCGCCACATCGCCTGTACTTGTCGCGTAATGTAGTCGGCACGATAGAGATCCGCCTCGTCTGCAAGACCCGACTCCGCCACAAAGAGTGGCTTTCCATATTTTGCGAGCATCATGAGTGAATCCTCAAGCCCTTCAGGATAGATGTCCCAATCCATATCCGTCTTTACATACACCTTCTTGTCTCCAAACTTTTTATGGAAATAATAATTTACCCCTATTGAGTCACACTTTTTGTGCACTCGTCCCATAAAGAGATATGTCCAATAGTAGTTTGCAATCCACGCAACCATTTTATTGATTGGATTCCAGTTCGCATGGAAAAGAATGACATGCTTCACCACACTCACATCTGCTTTTGGCGATGCTTTCTTAATAGCGTCATAGGCGAGATTATGTGCTTTCGCAAGATTTTTCATCACGCGGAAATAGAGTCGAAGGGGTGAAAACCCTTTTTGTGCCTGCGACTCATAGGTGCGACCAGAGTTTGTAATCGAAATAAGGTCGGTGAGGGTAAAGCGTTTAAAGGGTGGCCAACTGCCGCGGAGCCAGCCATTAGACCCAAATACATTCGGCTCATTCATGGTAGAAAAATCTCCACAGAGGTCACCGAGGCGGGATGCCACAAAGGCGCAGTATCGTGCAAACACCTGCGGCGCATCTGCGCGTTCAAAGCCACCTTCTTTTGCAAACCATGTCGGCAACGTAAAGTGCCACAAGGTAACGTACGGCTTCATTCCATGTTCCCTGAGTGCCGTAAGGACCTTCCGGTAATGCTCGATTTCTTTTTCATTAAACTTACCTTCCTCGGGCTCGATACGCGCCCACTCTACGGAGAGACGGTGGGCATTGTGTCCCAAAGACTGCGCAATATCAAAATCTTCTTCATAGCGATGGTAGTGGTCGCACGCAATGCCGCACACAGGCACACGCCCCGCGCGCGCTGCCTCAGCCCAATCAGTATTCTCAATACCTCCCTCCACCTGATACGAAGCGGTCGCTGCACCCCAATAAAACCCTTCCGGAAACTTTTTTAGTTCTGACATATAAAGAAACTATAGCACAAAAGAAAACAGCCCGATGTTCTGGGCTGTTTGTTCTTGAGATGGACTCTATATCCATGTCACCTTGTGCAAGAGGAACCTTTCTGCGAGTGCATCCCTCATACAGTCTCCATACTCGGGCGGAAGGAACATATTAAGTCGCATTTCATCAAGGCCGTACCTCATTTCTGCCATCGCAACAACCTTGACCGCATGTGGCCCGACACGCATCGCGACGTACGGAGTACGTATCTTTCTGCTGTAGCACATACAGAGACCGTCCTTGGGAGACTCAAAGTACACCCTGAATGCTGCCGGATGTGGTGCAGAGAACACAATCCACTTCCATTGGTCTCGCCAAAATGGGTCAGAGCGTGGAATTGCGTCCGGATCACCCGGGATAATCACACCCTCATCATGCATCGGCAATTTCCCTATAGGAAACCAAAATTCCCATTTGAAAAATCGCACAATAGCGTCGACCCAATTTTGGACACGCTTTACAAAGTTTTCCATTCTCTCCTTCTGTGGAGTACAAATCGAACTACATTAGAACATAAAAAGAGTGTCTACTCAAGAGTGTTACGAAAACTATGAGGTGCGAGATATTCAAGCCACTTTTTGTAGAGTGCAGTGGTGGCGATGACGTCGCGGGCGTTGTAGCGGGCGATGTCGCAGAACTTTTTCATACGAAAAAGTTCTGCGACATCATCCCCTGCCACTCCCTCCGCCTTTGGACTCTCTATGCCAAATGCTCGGCAAAAAAGATGAAGTGAGGGTCGCCGCTGCATCGCACCATAAAAAGTCATTTGGTCTTGTAGGTCGACGTGCCGCGTTTGTTTTTGTTGATAGAGATACCGCCCGTCCATTAAATCCTGTGTTGGACAAATTCCTTGAATCGCTGAACGGAGATTGAGAAAAGGTACGTCAAAACAACGTCCATTAAAAGTGACAAACGTATCATACGACTGTGCTCCATCCCAAAAATCTTGAAGCATCTCCTTTTCACTGCGCGACTTAAGTATAAAATCTCCTTCTTCAGAATCCATCTCACCCGCTCCTTGGTAATACACCACACCCTGCCTTCGCTCGAGATCATAGAGCCCAATAGCCACCACTTCACCGGTAAGGGGAGAAAAACCGAGTCCATCTTGCACATCTTTTAAAAGTGCTGCATGTTCATGTTCGTCCTTACTTGTACGCCCTATCCAGCGGGTGAGCACTTCTTGTGTCGTGGAGTCGAGGGTATCCCACGACTCACCGACCGTTTCAATATCAAAGATGAGTGTTGCCATAGGGAGGCGTTGTAGTAGCGACAGACGTCGTCGCTACCGGCACAATGACCGGCACTATATACGGAGTCGTAGTTGTGGGTACCGGATTCATCACGGCAGGAGGAGTTTCAAACTCAGACACAAAAGGGTCTTCCTCAGTCTCTGGAGGTAACTGTATTGGTGCTACATAGGTTTGCCGCACCTTATCAATAAAAGCATCACGCTCATCGCGAAGTGAATTTTCCTCATAGGGTACTACTTCGTATGAATCCTTTGGTGTAGTGAGAAGGACGGCCTGTGTACCTTGTGTAGATTTACTAGTTTCGGGAACAGGAGATACGAGCACATGTATCACCCACACCAAAAACGTGAGGAAGAGTGAGGCAACAACAATGAGCAAATCGCGGGTGCGTGGCATGTATCCACTATAGTACAACACCCGTGAGGGCTTCGCCCTCACGGGTGTGAGTACCTCCACCACTATTTCACTACCTCACCTGTACCTCAATGAGTTTTTCTACACGCCGAATATCAGCAAGGAGTTTAGAACGTTCGGTATTAAAAAGGGTAATAGTGAACACTGCCTTGCCACCATGACGAGCAAAAGTACACATATCACCCACTTTCTTAATGAGTTTGATTTCATTAAAAGACGCGAGTTCTTGGCATTTTTTGATACCCTTAAGCCCCACAATCTTCCCTTCTTTCTTTGAGTACCACTTGAGCGTTGCTGCAAAACCCTTGCATTTCTTGGGAGTATGCGGCTTCTTGGGCATGCGCACGAGAATATCATTAAGTGAATGGTCGATGCCGCACGAGAGACGATGCAGTTTATCGCGGAAGCCGCCCACGCGTGGACCAATCTCGATTATTTTCCACTCATCATCTACTTTCATAAGTTCCACATGGGCAGTGGTGTTGCGGAGGCCGAGCGCATGAATACCCGCTTCTGCAGCAACGTGGGCACGCTCGATGGATGTGGGTTTCAAATTTGTTGGACTCATGTGGAGGTAGTTAAAGAAATCCTCATGGCCAATATTGTGCCCCGTGAGTACGCGCACCATAGGACAGAAGTACACCACACCACGTGAATTCACATATGCATCCACGGAGTACATATCACCCTCCATAAATTCTTCCACCATCATCCGTGGCTCTTCGGTGCGTTTGTTTTCGACATACGTCTGAGCAATTTTCTTGCTGAGATTCGTAAGGGCTTTTTTGAGTTCATCTTCATGGTAGCAAAGCGATACCAAAAGACTCTGTGCAAGATTGGTAGGCTTTACAATCATCGGGAAACCAATTTTTTCAATAATGCGCTTGCGCTCACCTACCGTATTACCTTTTACTACTGCATACTTTGGCGAAAAGCGTGGTGCAAGAAGTTTAAACCTGCGACGCATTTCAAGTTTGTCGGTCGCCCATACAAGTGATTCTGTCGTAGGAGTGCGGAGGTATGGTACATGAGGAATCACTTCAATGAAACGCGCCATATGAGATTCAGAGCGACAGGTAATGGCACAGAGTTGATCTTGGTAGGGTGCAAGTGCTTCCGCGATGCGTGCAGGCGTATTGAGGTCACATTCGACGAGAATATCAAGTCCTTTGTATGATTCTTTTTCTTTCTGTTTTCCTTCATGCGCATCGCGGATGAGCATAACTTTAAACTTACGCTTCTCTTTTTTCTCATAGGCACGAATACTCTCCACCGCACCTGGTGGCAACACCGCAACATACACAATGATGTTTCGTTCTGGTTTTTTCATGAGAAGGTATGCAACATAGATGTCGTCGCACAGATATTGAATAGAGATAGTTTGCCGTTATGTGCGGGCAACTGTACCACGAAGTACTCGCTCTGTACAGAAATCCTATTGTGCTTTCTTTCATATAGACTATCATGCATAGTATTATGCCGAACACAAAACATATCACCTTCCTCAATATGGGTACCGAAAACCGCAATGCATTTCGTGCAGGTATTGGTGACACTCCCTACACGTGGTACCACACAAAGAGAATGGTACTCCATATCAAAAATGGTATACCCACATTCTTCTATCATGGGAAGCCTATCGATTGGACTAATAGTCATGTCTTTACACGCCTTCGTGGTACTGACCAACTTTTTTGTGGCATGCTCTACGAATATTTTGCACACCATAACATTCCTGTAAATGACCCCATCGGTCTCTCATACGAGCAGAGCGCTGAAAAAATAGCACAGATGCTCAAACTCACCCTTGCAGGCATTCGCGTCCCCGAAACCATAGTCTTTCGGGAAGAAGCATATCGCGCAAACCGTCAGTATCTTGAAGCAGCACTTTCCTTCCCTCTCATCTTCAAAACCGATGGCAGTAGAGGGAAAAATGTTCATTTTGTTGCCAACAAGACCGACCTTGAAAAGCGCATCGCAGAGAAAAAACCGTTTGAGCGTGCACTCGTGCAACCCTTTATTGAAAACACATTTGATACACGCACACTCATCGCATACGGCGAAATAATAGGAACTATCAAGCGTGCACGCACACAAGGATACCTCAACAACATTGCTCAAGGTGCAACACCTTCAGTGTATATACTCACAGAAACTGAGCAAGATGTCGCGTGTAATGCGGCACAAGTGTGCGGTATCGACATTGCGGGAGTAGACATGATTCATACCGCAGAAGGTCCGATTGTACTCGAAGTTAACAAAGGACCTCAAGTTGCAGGCTTTGAATTGGCACACAATATGAGTGTCTATGCACGCATTGGTGAAATATTGAAACAAAGAATGGGAATATAGAAATGCGCGGGCCACAAAAGTGGCCCGCGCATTTTACCTAACTTGCCTGCGACTGCCGACTCGGCGGAGTCTTCACCTGGGCTGTTGATGGGGTAGCGACTTTTTGTGTATCAGTAGTCACCACCACACCAGACTTTTCTTGTACGGGAGTGGTCTCTACTAACGCCTGTTCTGTTTTTTGTACTGATTGCGTGTGGTACGTATACGTACCCACTCCAAGCATAAGTACAAGAGCACTCATGGTAAGCAGTACGGGATAGGTATCTTTTTTCATAGTATTTAAGAAGAATAGTAGCCACACAATGCGATTATGTTGCAAAAGCGCTACATGTATATATACACGCACCCACTCGTTTTATTTCAAAACAAAATGGTCGACATTTGTGATGTCGACCATTAGATTCAAACACATCGGTGCTATAATAGAATAATTATAGGGGTTTATAAAACTCTAAGTTAGTCTAGATTCTTAAAAAATTAATTGACAAAACTATGAAAAAAGAAACTTGTGACTTTCTCAAGAAAAAATTTTTGATTGAGTTACTTCTTTGGTCAAGTATCCCATTAGGTTTTTATATTATCTTGATTATTTTTTCTAAACAGGCGTGGAGTTGGTTATGGTTTGCTATTGCATTCATCCTATCCACAATTTCAGCCTATTTTAGAGAAAAAGACTTTCCGAATCTATGACTGAGACTTATTTTTTAGGAATAAAATATCTTAAAAGTCGCCATAATTTACTATCACCGTTTGGTAATAATTGGGATGAACGAAAGGATACGGAGAGTGAAGAAGATAGAGAAATTTTTCATCACTTTTCCTCTAAAATGACAAGTGAACAATTTAAAAGAATCTTTCCAGAAGAATACCTTGCACAACAAAAGAAAATTGTCGTGGGGGAAATATGATTCAAACACACAGAGCAGAGCCTCGAGGAATAGAGGATTTATTACTAATACGGAATCTTGCATTCCCCAAAGCAGTGGGCGTCGCGGGTGGGGGTGTATACATGTTGGGTTTCGTAAACCCAACATGTATACTTGTATCATATGGAGTTATTCCATGTTTTGAACAGGGGTGTTGACGGCCGGACTCTTTTTAAAGGCTCTGGCGATTATGTTCGTTTTATACACGACATGTATGAATTCAACGATACAAACCCAGCACCACAATCAAATCGGCGTCCTGGTGATATTACTGATAACACAATTAAAGAACGTGAGATTTTGGTTGATATACATGCATGGGTTCTCATGCACAATCATTATCATCTACTTCTCTCAGAGCGTAGAGAGGGTGGTATCTCTCTTTTCATGCGAAAACTTAATGTTGGATACGCAAATTATTTTAATGAACGATATCAAAGAAAAGGTACTCTATTTCAAGGACGTACAAAGAAAATTCATATCGAAACAGACGCTCACTTTTTATATATCCTCCACTACATACACCTCAACCCACTCGACTATCTTGAGGGAGCGCAAGAATGGCGAGTTCGAGATTCTTCAATAACTCAAGGATTGGAATTCTCACACCTTCAAGAATATCTTCTTCAGTACCGATGGAGCAGTTATCAAGATTACCTTGGCAAAAGAAACTTCCCTTCTATACTCACCACAACACTATTTCAAGAAAAACTTGGGGATGTGCAAAGGAGTACAGAGAAATATCTTCAGAATATTTCAGACAGACGAACTGCCACACCATCAAAACTTCTTCTCGAGTAATTATGTTGGGTTTACGAAACCAAACATTGAATGAATTTAATACGGGATCTTGCACTCCTCAAAGCAGTGGGCGTCGCGGTTGAGGGTGTAGACACGTTCCCTCCCCTCGTCACGTACAGAAACTGCATCCACTGACTTGAGCACATTGAGGTGGTGCGTAATGGTGGGCTGCTTGAGGCCGAGACGCTCGGTGAGTTTCCCTACCGTCTCCCCCCCTTTTGCTTTCCCAAGGAAACATACGAGTTTATAACGACTCTCCACACCCACCACCTTAAAGCAGTCGGGACAGAGTTCCTGCTCACTCATTACGGATTTTTTCACCCAGTCTGGACGGGGGTAGGTTCGTGTTTTCGAATGAGTGTCTTTTTGTGCTTTTTTTGCTTTTTCCACAGTCTCAAAAATTATATAGATGTCGGTCTATATATTATATATAGGCTATTATCTATTAATTGTACCAGAGGTTGCACTCGCGGGGCAACGCCTTTTAGAAACACCATGCCAAATACTACAGAAAGCACTACCCTTACCCACGTTATCAAGCGCTCTGGCCGCAAAGTGCCGTTTAACAAGGGAAAAATTACCCGCGCTATTGAGAAGTCACTCCATGCCACGGGAGTCTATAAGCCTGCAACCCCTGAGAAAATTACCAAGGCGGTTATTGCAGAACTCAATTCCCTCCATAAGTCCGACCCAACCTTCGTCCCTTCAGTGGAAGAAGTACAGGACACTATCGAACGCACTTTGATGGAAGTCGGATACCTTGAAACCGCAAAGGCATATATCCTCTATCGCGAGCAGCACGCGCAAATTCGCAGAATGATTCAGACCGAGTCTATCGACCTTGTAGACCAATACCTCGCATCGGCAGACTGGCAGGTAAAAGAAAACAGCAATATGGCATTTTCCCTTCAGGGACTCAACAACTACATCGCGTCTGAAGTTTCGAAAAACTATTGGCTCAACAAAATCTATCCTCCCGAAATTCGTGATGCGCACCAAGGGGGTGACTATCACATCCATGACCTCAATCTCCTTTCGGTGTACTGCGTGGGATGGGACCTCTTTGACCTCTTGAAGCGTGGCTTTGGTGGTGTACCCGGCAAAGTACAAAGCAAACCTGCAAAACACTTAAAGACCGCGCTCGGCCAAGTGGTGAACTTCTTCTACACCCTCCAAGGCGAAGCAGCGGGAGCACAGGCATTTTCAAACGTCGACACACTTCTCGCACCATTCATCTGGTATGATCATCTTTCATACAGCGAGGTAAAGCAAGCGATTCAAGAATTTGTCTTTAATGTGAACGTCCCCACACGCGTAGGATTCCAAACCCCTTTCACCAATATCACCTTAGACCTCACCGTTCCTGCGCACTACGAAAAGATGCGTGTCATCGTGGGTGGCAAAGAGATGAAAGAAACGTATGGGGAGTTTAAAAAAGAAATGGCGATGTTTAATCGTGCCTTCCTCGAGGTGATGAGCGAGGGCGATGCTTCTGGCCGTGTCTTCACCTTCCCTATCCCCACATACAACATCACCAAAGATTTCAACTGGGATGATGAAAATATTGTGTCACTCTGGGAGGCGGCAGCAAAATACGGTATTCCATACTTCTCAAACTTTGTAAACTCAGACATGAGCCCCGACGACGCACGCTCTATGTGCTGCCGCCTCCGCATCGACAATCGTGAACTCCAAAAGCGTGGCGGTGGACTCTTTGGTGCTAACCCACTTACAGGCTCTATTGGTGTCGTCACTATGAATCTTCCTCGCCTCGGCAAGACTTCAAAAAACAAAGCAGACTTCCTCGCAAAACTCGCCGTCCTTATGGATAGTGCGCGCGACAGCCTTGAGATAAAGCGCAAAGTACTTGAGTCCATGACCGACAAAAATCTCTACCCATACACGAAGTACTACCTCGAAAACATA
This sequence comes from uncultured Candidatus Saccharibacteria bacterium, assembly GCA_964570795.1. Taxonomy (GTDB): domain Bacteria; phylum Patescibacteriota; class Minisyncoccia; order Phycocordibacterales; family UBA918; genus Damh-18. The sequence goes on along the minus strand of CAZMYZ010000001.1, from coordinate 41,127 downwards.
AAGACTGCATACGGTACCTACTGGAAAAATCACTTCTCCACTATTGGCCTCGTGGGTATGAACGAAGCAATCCAAAATCTCCTTCACACCTCTATTGCTACCGAGGAGGGGCAGGCCTTTGCTGCAGATGTCTTGGACTTCATGCGCAATAAAATGTCGGACTACCAGGAAGCCACAGGCAACAACTACAACCTCGAAGCAACCCCTGCAGAAGGTACCTCATACCGCCTTGCACTCATCGATCAGAAAAAGTTTGACGATATGATTTTTGCAAACGGTGTTGGGCAAGAGGCTATCGACCCATACTACACCAACAGCACTCACCTTCCCGTCCAGCAGAGCGAAGACATCTTTGAGATTCTTGAACTTCAAGATACCCTGCAGACAAAGTACACGGGCGGTACCGTGATTCACTTCTTCCTCGGCGAACGCGTGCAGGATGTGAATGCAGTGAAGAATCTCGTGAAGAAAATATGTAACGAATACCACCTTCCGTACTTCACCATTTCACCCACCTTTAGTGTCTGCAAAAACCACGGATACCTCCATGGCGAGGTCTTCACCTGTCCTACCTGTAGTAGCGAGTGTGAAGTCTACACGCGCATTGTGGGGTACCTTCGCCCCGTGGATCAATGGAATAAGGGTAAGCGTGCTGAGTATGGCAATCGAGCGCACGTAGACGCAAAAACCGTAGGTGCACCCACTGAATGTAGAGTATGCGAATAGGGGGTCTTCAGAAATGTTCGCTCATAGATTATCCAGGAAAAATCTCTGCAATCATATTTACCATCGGGTGCAACTTTCGCTGTCCGTACTGCCACAATCCCGAACTCGTGGATGAGACGGCGACTGCGGTGACGGAGGAAGAAATATTTAGTTTCCTTGAACGAAGAAGAAACCTCCTCGATGCCGTCACTATCACCGGTGGTGAGCCCACGGTGCACGAAGACCTCATTCCTTTCATTGAGCGCATTCGTGCACTGGGCTTCCTGGTGAAACTCGATAGCAATGGTACCAATCCGCACGTACTCAAAGAAGCGCTTGTACGAGGGCTTGTGGACTACATTGCCATGGACATAAAATCCCCCCTTGCGCGATATAGCGAGACGGTGGCACGACCGGTTGATGTCGAAAAAATACGCGAGAGTATTTGGCTCATCATGGAAAGTGGTGTGAACTACGAGTTTCGCACCACGGTAGTGAAATCACTTCTTTCACCCGAAGATATCCGTGCCATAGGCGAGGAAATTCGCGGCGCAAAACAGTACTTTTTGCAGAAGTTTGTACCAACAAAAACGCTCAATCCTGCATTCATCAGAAAAACGACGTATACTGATGCAGAATTTGAAGACATGCGTACCATGCTCGCACCATACGTGGGAACGTGTGCCGTACGTGCCTAATATGAAAACGATTTACCTCGACAACGCAGCAACAACACCCATCCGCGATGAGGTGTTTTGTGCTATGCTCCCCTTCCTTCAAGATACGTATGGCAATCCTTCTTCAATACACCACAAGGGCCGCGAGGCATACGATGCACTCATGAATGCGCGAGAAGAAGTAGCGCGCGCCCAAGGCGCGCGCCCCCCCGAAATACTATTCACCCGTGGAGGCACCGAAGCCCAAAACCACCCACAACGTGGTGTGAGTGGGGTGGCGGCTGGGGGCGGTCGTAAGTCGAACATATTGGTATCTGCTGTTGAGCATGTATCAGTACGTGCATCTGCGGATGCATTGCAGGCAGAGGGATACGAGGTGGAGTACATTCCCGTAGATGAATATGGGTACGTGTCCGTAGAAGAAGTAATGTCGCGCGTGCGAAAAGATACAGCACTTATTTCTATTATGTATGCCAACAATGAGATAGGCACCATTGAGCCCATAGCCGAAATCGCGAAAGGACTTCGAGACAAATTCGGAGCAGACCGTCCCCTACTTCACACCGACGCCTGCCAAACACCAGGGCAACTTCCTATAGATGTTGCTACTCTCGGTGTGGATTTAATGACATTGAATGGCAGCAAAATGTACGGACCGAAGGGTGTGGGTATGCTCTATGTGAGGAGTGGTGTCCACCTCGCACCTACGGCGCTTGGCGGACACCAGGAGTATGGCATGCGCGCCGGCACCGAAAACCTCGCAGGCATCGTGGGGTTTGCGCGTGCACTTACACTCGCAAAGGAAGACGAGGCGTGTGAACATACGCGCCTCACCACCCTTCGCGACGCACTTATCTCGCGTATACAAAAAGCCTTCCCCGGCGCCACCCTTCACGGACACCCCACACTGCGTCTTCCGGGGAATGTGCATTTTTCTTTTCCTCACATTGAGGGTGAGTCACTCGTACTTCTTTTAGACACCTTTGGTGTCTGTGCATCCACGGGGTCTGCATGCAACGCGGAAGACCTCGTACCTTCTCATGTGCTCCGCGCTATTGGTGTTTCAGACGAACGCATCCATGGCACCCTCCGCCTCACCCTTGGCCGTACCACCACCGAAGCCGATATAGATGCAACCATGGATGCACTCACACATGCAGTCACTCGTCTTACCCGCATTTCCCCTTCACCACTTCACCTATGAGCAATCCTTCACACATTCCCGATGTCACCGCATGCGACCAAGGTACCTCGTGGCTCTATAATGCTGTGGTAAAAGATCACTTCCTCAACCCCTGCAATCTTCTTATTGATGACGAAACATATGAAAGCGACGGTATTGGCATTGTCGGCAGTCCTGCCTGTGGCGATATGATGGTGGTCTGGATAAAAGTCGATACAACAACAAAGCGTATCAGTGAATGTGTCTGGCGCACCTTTGGTTGCGCGTCTGCCATTGCCTCCACCTCCATGATGTCGGTCATGGCGACCGAAAACGGTGGCATGACACTCAAGGAAGGTAAGCACCTCACCCCAGAAGCAATCCTTGAGCGTTTGGGTGGGCTTCCCGACCGCAAATACCACTGCTCGGTACTCGGGCACCAGGCGCTCCGCGAAGCAATCCTTGATTACGAAACACACCATGCCACCTAGTATCACCTGGACGATTATAGAGAAAAAAGAAGAGGCGCCACTCGTGACCACACTCTTTCTGCGTGCCGAGGGGGAACAACCACATTTCATTGCAGGGCAATACCTCACCGTGCGCCTCCCTGGCTTCGAGCCCGCTGAGGGCAAAAGTTACAGTATCAGTAGCGCACCCCACGATGAACTCCTCACCCTCACCATAAAAGAAATGGGTGCATTTTCGCACTCCATCCTTGCGCGCGAAATAGGAGAAACCCTCACTACCTCCACCCCCTATGGCTTTTTCTATCCCGATGAACCCTGTGCGCCACATCTTATTTTCATCGCGGGTGGGATTGGTATCACCCCCTGCATCAGCATGATTCGCTCCCTCCTCCACACCGCCCCCGACACACACATCACCCTCCTCTACAGTAATCGCACGGAGGCAGACATCATTTTCAAAGACGCGCTCGCTACGCTCGCGCGCGAACACACAAATTTTTCCATACATCACTTCCTCACACGAGAAGACACTGTCGAAACCGACACCATACATCGAGGACGCATCACCGAGGCAACTCTCGCCAAATTCACTAAAAATCCCGAAGCCGATTACTTTATCTGTGGCTCCATGGACTTCACCAAGAGCCTATGGTCCCACCTCCGCGCGCTTCACATCCCCCAAACCAAAATCTACACCGAAGGTTTTTTCTAAGATTCGTACACATTCAAAACCACGCGCTGGGGGCGCATGGTATTTACACATTAAAGCGTATAGCATTCTTCCAAACCCTACCGGAGCATCTGTGTCACAAGTGCGACCATCTGATCTTTCTTTTCAGGATTACTTTCTGCAATAAGAAGTGTGAGCGCGGTGAGTGCTGCAGGGTTTATCTGTGATGCACCACGTGCTCCCGCTTTTTTGAGAAGCCACACGAATGCAAATGCACCTGAACGTTTGTTGCCATCTGAAAACGGATGGTTTTTTACTACAAAATACAGGAGGTGTGCCGCCTTTTCTTCGAGTGTGGGATAGAGTGCCTTTCCGCCAAATGACTGCATGACGTTTCCTACAATTCCTTCAAGCGCCCCTCGGGTGCGCTCGTTTGCAAAGAGGTCTGTCGCTTCCCCTTTTTTCATGAGTATTGTCTTGAGACTCTGGAGGGCTATCTCGAGGTCACTTCCGAGAAGCGTTACTTTTTTTCGTGTAACACCTTTGGCAACAAGCGTTCCCTTATCATATGCGTCGAGCGATACCCATGTGGACGCAAATTCCTTAATGAGTTCGAGTACCGACTTTGGGTCGAGTGTGACGTGCTCTGGAAGGAGTGCCTGCACATCCGCTACAGACTTCATAAATGCGTCATAGTTCTTCCCTACCAACTTTTTATTGATGGTGTAGCCCTTCGTGATATGCTCGCGAAGTGTCTTCGTCGCCCACTGACGAAATTGGGTTGCTACTTTTGAATTTACACGATACCCCACAGAGATGATGGCATCGAGATTGTAATACTCTATTTCACGAGTAACGGTGCGCTTACCCTCAATTTGAACTGTTGCATTTTTTGCAACAGTTGCCTTTTCACTCAACTCTCCTTCGTTGTAAATGTTTTTAAGGTGTTTTGATATAACAGATTTATCACGACCAAAAACCTGAGCAATTTGGTCTAAGGTTGCCCACATCGTTTCCTTTTGTGTATCGCCACGCAACTCAAGTGCACCAGATTTTGTCTGGTAAATGACGAGTTTGTTTTTAAGAGTTTCTTTTTTCATTCACACAAGTATACATCTAACAATTTACAATGGGTGTAAGGATTCACTTTCTCCATCACTCTCACGAAAGAGATATATCAATTACACTTACTCCACAAACTCTATATGGAAGGGGTACATGCCCATACCACAACTTCCTTCGAGGGGGCCTTTTTGGTTGATACCAATATCAATATCGGTGGTACCGGTTTGCGGGAGTACTTGTGATACATCTTTGTTTGGAATACGTACTGAGGCAGAACAGTCGAAGGTGCCAGTGGTATTGAAACGTACGATGGTCGGCACTCCTGCTTTTGCCACACTAACCTCGGGAAGGTAGCCACCCTTCGCACCTATTGTCACCACTTGTTTCTCACCTTCCATTGAGACATTACTCGAGATAGTCGTTGCAGACTGTGTACCTGTTGCATTACTTTTTGGATTCTCTCGCAGAAAAAATGCACCGAGAATTATGAGCGCCCCTACCCCCACCGCAATACCAAGATTTTTATACATACACATTAGAAATTAAAAACGGGTTTGATGAGTCCAATAATAACAAAACTGTTGATGAGATTGAGAAACGCAAAAGCAAGCACAATGAGTCCTGCAACTTTATAAAAGAGACTGGCGTAGCGACTCTCGGCGAGAGACACGGAGCCCATACTCATGAGCGCAAGCATGGGAAGTGTCCCGAGTGCAAAAACGAGCATCGTAAGTCCACCTTCTATAAAACTTCCCGTGCTGAGCGTATAGAGTTGCATGGACTGTGTGAATCCACAGGGCATAAAGAATGTCGCAACACCCACAAGAAGCGGCGTGATACTCGTATTGAATGCAAGCGTGCGCTCAACATGCGTACGGAAAACTTTTGGGAATGAAATGCGCATGCGCTCAAAAAACGGGATACCAAGCAGTTTCCCACCAAGCATAAGCATCACCAGTCCAATAAGGAGATTGAGGGCAAAAGTCATCATGGTAGTGAGTGTAAACGCCGTCCCGAGGAACCCTATGACACCACCAAGTATAAAGAATGAAACGAGTCGCCCTACATGAAAATAGAACTGCGGCACAAAGCCACCACCCGCGCGCGCAAACGTAGCAGAGAGTGTGAGTACGATACCTCCCACTACCGCCATACAGGTAGACAAGGACGCAATAACACCAATCATAAAGATGGCGCCATATCCTATCTCTCCCCCATTCACCAAATGCACAAGCCCCACTGACTGCAGAAATACAAATGCACTGATGAGTGCAATGGCGATAAGGATGGCTGTACTGTATTCACGAAGCATAGAGACTATAATACCGAAGAATGATTGATACTCAAAACCTACTCCATCATTTCCTTACGCCATTCATGTCCTCGTCGTTCACCCGTGCGTATACCAAAGACTTCAAATACACCATCCTTCATCTCGCCACCCATAAAGACCACGTCACCCACCTTAAGCCCCATGGCGGTGCCGTGTGCATCCTCCTGGATAACAGCAGTGAAAGATTCACCCGTCACCACATCGCGCACGGTAAGATGCGTAGCGTCGGTAATAGCAGTCACTTCACAGCGACAACGACCTTCACCTGGTGGTGGCGTATGAAGGCGATTGAAAAGCATAGGGACTCCGCGTGGCATCTCAGGCCGATTCGCTTCACGCATAAGGACGTCATTCATCGGCGTATGTCGCTCGAGTGCAAAACCAAAGAGGAATGCCACAATGAGTACTGCCCCACCAATATAGAGAAGTGGTACACGATACCCAAAACGAAACGTCCGCAAAAGCATAATGAGGAGTACAGTGCCGAGCGCGTCTACAGCAAGCAGTAGCCACGGAAAGAAGACAAGGAACGCATACCATCCCCGAGGACCAAAGCCCAAGAATGCATCCGTGCTCTGCATGTGAATGGAAAAAATAATGAAATTCACCATGAGTGTCGTTGCGAGAAACACGAAAAGACTGAGGCATACGAGCACAATAGACTTAAGCACAAAGACAGCACGCGATCGCATCCCCACCTTTCCCGAAGATATCTGCGCGTTTACCTTTTCTATTATGTTGTTGAAATTTTCATTCATAGTATTTTCTCTTTGAGTGTTTCCTTGAGTTGCAGCCGCGCGCGCCTGAGACGCACCCCCACGGTCCCTATAGGAATATGAAGCACTTCGGCTATCTCGTCGTAGGAAAGTTCTTCAAAATAATGGAGCACAATGACCTCACGATACTTTGGTGCAAGTTCGGACAGATGCTCTTCTATGACCCTTTCAAGTTTTGCTGACTCTACTTCTTGTGGCTCTGAAAATGAAAGCGGTGAGACAAAGGTGTCAAAATCAAAAAACTCAAATGTGCGATGCGTGTGCTTCCTGAGCACATTCACAAACGCATTGTGCGCGATACGGTATATCCATGGAGAAAAGCGATATGCGGTATTGTATGACTGGATATTTTGATACGTCTTTAGAAAAACGTCTTGCATGACGTCTTCTATATCTTCATCACGTGCGAGGTATCGCCTGCCGTACCGGGTGAGGCGTGCGGCGTAGCGCTCCATTATAGTGCCAAACGCCGCCACATCACCTTCCTGTACCTTCCGTGCAAGTTCCTCGTCGCTCAATATCACTTCGTTTTCTGACATCGTTCTATAATACACTTTGTTGACGATTTTCGTTCATTACCTATTTCGGCCGCCCATCATCCCTTGGCCGCGCAGAGAGCCGTCGTGCATTCCCTGTCCCGAGCCATCCCCACGACCCATTCCCATCATGCCATTTTCGCTATCGAGAATAATTTCGAGTGCGTCTTTTGAAATGAATGAAGGTGCATACGTCTCACCTGTTGCAATTTCAATATTGCGATTGAATGCACGCATGTGGTTTTCTGAGCCGCTTTGCAAATGTTCATACACGACACGTATGTCTTCGTGGGTTGTCACCGCAATCTCTTTCTCCAAATCGGCAATATCGAGATCTTCAATATATGCACCCACCTTGTATGCTTCTGCTACTGATGCCGAACCTCGTGCAATCAAATCCGTGTAGAGTTTTGCAAGTTCTGCATTTTGGAAGACACCGCGTGCATCGTTCGTCACCGGGTCTGCAACACCATGTGCACGGAGGAGCGATTTCACTGCCTCAGTATGTCGCGATTCGCTCACGGCAATGTTTTTAAAGACAGGCACATTCCATTTTTCACCCAACGTCTGATATACATCACGCGCAAGTTTTTCTTCCTCGCGCATTTTAATGAGTCCTGCAGTTTCTGCATCGCTGAGGGCACTCGTGTCTGTTTGTACACCAAGTCTTTGGGTAAAGGTGCTGTCGATATCTTCATCGGAAACTCGTGTGTATCCACCACGTGCATACATGCGCTCGTTTTGCCCATTCCCCATGCCACCCCGCATAGTATTACCATATGCAGCACCTCTTCCTTCATTAAACGCATACGCCCCCACTCCTCCAAGGAGTACGAGTACTGCAACACCGCCAATAATATATTCCTTTTTCATAGTCAAAGTAATTACAAAATTAAGAGATACCTATTGGTATCTCTTAATAGTACACATCGTCTTCTTTTTTATTTCACTTATTCCAGGGTGCTTTTTCTAAAAAGAATATCATCGGGCACCAGCCGACGAGTGCTGAAAACATAAGCCCTCCTGCTACAAGCGCGGGCAATGCGAGAAAATATGCATGCACAAAGTACGCACCTACAAGCCCTATAATAATAAGTACTGATGCAGCAAAGAATGCTTGGCGGAGTGCCCGCATACCCCTAAGTGCAGTATTGTTTGATTCTGATGACATAGTGTTTTTAGTATTACTTATAAGTATATTGACAATTTTACGACAGACTCTTTCTCGTCACAAACTTTTGCTGCGCACGCATAGTCCTGAAAAAAGAAATCTTTGATTTCTTTTTTCAGGACTTGCTCCGCTCGCGCTTTGTGCGCTGTGCAAGGCGCCACAAAAGTGGTGACACGACGAGTCTTGTATGTTGTATTATCTACTCCTTCCCTCCTCCAAAGTACGCAAGGAGTGTGGGATATACCACAAGTGTCAGTGCGGTGGAAACCGAAAGTCCAAAGACAATCGACCACGCAAGTCCCGACCACACGGGGTCACTCACAATAGTGAGGCTACCAAGAATGGTGGTGAGTGACGTAAGTATGATAGGACGGAAGCGCGCAGCACCCGCCTCCACAAGCGCTTCCTGGTACGGTGTACCCTCTGCCACTTCCTGGTCTACATACTCAGAGAAAATGATGGCGTTGTTCACCACAATACCAATGAGCGCAATAAAGCCAATGAGCGCGGTGGCGGTAAGGTAGATACCAAAGAGGTTGTCGAGGAACAGGAACCCAGTCAAAATACCAATAAGCCCAAGCGGCACGGTAATCATAATATATCCGGGCTTACTAAATGAGCGGTATTGTGCCACAAGTGTGGCATACACGAGTACGAGCGCCACACCCATCGCAATACCAAGGTCACGGAAGTTTTCCAACGTCATCTCCCACTCCCCACCCCACACCAATGAAACCACATTACCCTCCCCGTCCTCGAGTGTGAGTGAAAAGAGATTCCAATCGGTCACCGAGTAACCCTCTAAGTCGCCACCAACAAGTGCAGTGATGATATCTATCGTTACGTAGATAATAGGACGCTCTGCCACCTCGGCGGTGATATACGTAAGTGCCTCTCCACGCTCAAGATATGCTGTCTGGCCACGTGGCGTATATGAGGTAGTGAGTACGGCACTAAGGGGTACGAGCCCTCCCTGTGCGTCATGTACCATAAGCGTATCGAGGTCATGCGGCGCATCAACTGCAGATGCAGGGAGTGTGAGGGTTATTGGTGTGTACTCAGCATGTGCACCTCCTCGATATTCCGCTACCTCTCTCCCTCCACCCAAAAGCGCAAGCGTGTTCATTACTTCATTTTCAGACACACCAAGTGCATTTGCTGATTCTCTGTTATATGTATAGGTAAGTGTTCCTACCGGTGCATCGTATGCAACATACGGATCTACAACACCCTCTGTTTTTCCAATAAGTGGAAAGAGTGCGCGCACAAATGCTTCGCGAGCAGAAGTGTCACCCGTAAGTTTTGCAACCAACGTCGCGCGCACGGGAGGTCCCGGCGGTTCTTCAATATAGCGAATCATCGGCGCATACACAGGATACATACGTGCGACTTCCTCACGAATAGCACTCACCACTTCGGTAGAACTGCGTTCACGCTCCCCCGCACTCACGAGATTCACACGGAAGGTTGCCTGGTGAGCACCGTTGCGGTACTGCGCGCCCTTAAACATACCGTTAAAATCGACAATGGGCGGTACACCCACAAACTGCTGTACCGTAGTGACGTCAGTGTCTTCAGTGATTACTGCAGAGAGTTTTTCTGCTATCGCGCGTGTCTCGGTACGGGCGGTATCTACCGGTGTATCGAGGTATACATAGAATTGATTGCGGTCTGCGCGAGGCAACATCTGAAAATGTTCCATACCCGTAAGTGGGAAAATAAATACCACAAGGAGTGCACCGAGTACTGAGAGGAGTACGATGCGCTGTTTACTCCGCGACGCAATGATGCGCGAAATGAAGCCTTTATATGCAGCGATAAAACGTTGTGTACATCCATCCACAAATACAGAAATACGCGTTTTTTTCTCTTCAGCATGCAGAATGTGCGAGGCAACAAAGGGAACAATTACAATAGCAACAAGCATCGAGACCACGAGTGCTGCTGGCACAAAGAATGCAATCGGCCCCATGTATGGCCCCATCATGCCCGTAATGTACGCCACCGGAAGGAATACCACGACGGAGGTAACCGTCGAAAGAAAAAGTCCGACACCAATCTCATTTACGGAACCTGCAATAATGAGTTCCTTCGTTGCACTAGCCACCCCAGTAGATGCACGACGAAGGTGCACGTACATATTTTCTACGACCACGATAGCCGCATCCACGAGAAGTCCGAGCGAAAGAATGAGTGCAAAGAGTGTAATGCGGTTGATAGTCTGATCAAAAAGAAGTCCGAGTCCAAAGACAACAAGGAGTGTCGTCGGGATAGCAATGAGTACAATGGATGCCGCACGAAGTGAAAGAAAAAGGAAAAGCACCACAGCAACGATAAGGATTGACTGCACAAGATTAGTTGCAAGACCACGAATCTCATTTGAGGCAGTAACACCGTCATCACTTACCACGGTATAGTGCATAGCAGCATACGGTGGTGTAGCGAGAAGTGTGTCAATGGTCTCGCGTACTTCTTTTGTTACCACGGGAGCGCTCGAGCCTTCCACCTTCGAGACTGCAAGCATCACTACCTCGGTAGGGTCAGTATCTTTCGTATCATAGAGCGTATAGGTACGTGTGGGGAGTGCACCTTCGTATACGCGCGCCACATCACGAACCAACACACCATCACGAATACGAAGAAGTCCTACATCCTCAGGTGTTGCGATACGACCATCAAACACTACCGGTATGGCGCGCTCGGTGTCGGTAAAGCCAGGAAGCACCATACGCGCACCACCCTGGGTAAGTGCTTGTGAAAGTTCTCCTGCGCTCACACCTGACGCCTTAAGGCGTAGCGGATCTACCTCCACAATAAGTGACGGTGTGTACCCTCCCGTTATCGATGCATCACTTACCGCATCCACACGAGTCAGTTCTTTTCCGAGACGCACCACCCTATCGCGCACTTCATCGATAGCAAGTGTCGGTGAGCTGAATACAATCTGAAGCACCGGTATCGTCTCGGGATTAATCTCCATAACCTGTGGCTGCGTAATGAACCCTTGCGCAAGATAACTATGCTGACTGAGTTGATTGATGAGATCTACCTTTGCTTTTGTCTTATCGTATCCCACATCAAAAATAACCGTAGTACCTATGTATGCACCGTCGTGCACTTCAGTCATCACTTCATCAACACCGGGGACCCCCGATACCTTTTCAACGAGTTCGTAGACGACACGGTCTATCGCCTCCTCTGTGGTAGCGCCGGTGTATGAAAGCGTAATCGCAAATGCTGGACGTACAATCTCGGGATTGTATTGCTTTGGGGTAAATATAAATGCAAGGAGACCAAATCCGAGCACTCCAAAAAGTACGAGTAGTGAAAGTGGTTTGTTGGAGGCAAAAAAGTGTGCAGTCTTACCAACAATATTGAATGAGGAGTGTTCCATAGTAGTTATAAGGTAATACCTACTGCCTTAGTAATTCCTTCAGTAATTGTTTTCTCTGGACGTACCACAAGCATTTTGCCCGTATCATAGAGAACCGAAACGCGCACAAGCACATCTGACTCAGTACGTACAAACGCGCCTACATTGTCAAAATGTACATATGTACGAGGTAGTGCAAGTGCGCCACTCTCTCCGGTTGTTGTTACAATCTCCCCACGAAGTGTCGTACCAGGAGTATACGCACCTTCGGTAAGTCCGATAACTACCGTTACTGTTCCATCAACAACCATCGGAGTGAAGCGGTCTACGTACCCCACCGTCTTCTCTCCTACACGAAAGGCGTTCCCCACAGCAAGGTACGGAAGCATGTCGCTAGCCACCTGCACAGTAAGTTCCCGAGCACCATCACCCACAAGTGTCATGAGTGGCTCTCCCGGCAATACGTACGCACCCTCATCGACAAACACCTTTCCTACCGTACCCGAGAATGGTGCGCGCGGTGCACCGAGTGCACCTTCTGCGCCAAACACACCAAGCGCAGCGCTCCCCACAACACTTGTCTGAAGGGACGCAGCGCGCGCCACATCCGCCATTTGCGCCGCCGTAGCGTATCCCGACACACCCAGGAGTGCGTTCGTAGTCGCGTCAAGCGACTGAAGATTTCCACCCACGTGTGCACCACGTGCCGCCGCGAGTTGTCCACGAAGTGTTGCCTGTGCTTCCACTATTGAGGCACGTTGTGCAAGATACTCACTATAGAGTGCACTTGTACGACTCACTTTTTTTGTATCAAGAAAATCACGCTCACCCTCTATAAGTACGGTACGTGTGGCATCGAGTTCCCTATCGAGTAGTTCTGCGATAGTCACAAGTGTCGTACCCTCAGGATATGAAGTACCTTTGGTGGTTTTTTCGAGATACGCAAGAATATCTGTATGTGAATGAAATGCGTACTGCACACCGCCACTTAGATATGACTGGGAGGAGCCGTAGAGTGCATCGATAGTCCTGCGAAACTCCTTAAGGCTCGTACCGGGGAAATAGGATTCATTGGCATCAATAAAATCAAGGGTTGCTACGAGCCCCGTCAGTGAGCCATAGAGTTGTGTGGCAAGGAGTGAATCCCCACTCTCGCTACTGGTACGGACACTTTCTGCGACGAGCCCGACACTCGTCGAAGCAGCATCACTCGAAATGCGTGCGTGCGTAGCGGCACCTTCCTGCGCGATACGCTGCGCATCTTGCCCAAGCAGTGCAAGACCATTTTGCGCCTCCTGGAGCAAAGCACGACTCGCAAGGAGCGGCACGTCGGATGTAAGGAGTTGCGCACCGCGTGCGACTACCGATCCCTCACGCGCATCAATATGCGTCACCACCCCCGCACTCTGTGCGCGCACCGTGATAGCGGAGCGCGCCTCCACCACACCCGACACCGCAATACCAAATTCTGATGAAGTCTCAGGGGTGATGATTTCCTTTTTAGTTTCCTTGGTAATCTCCTGTGGTGCTTCTGCGTCAAAACGCATAAAGAAATATGCACCAATAAGTGCAACGAGTAGAACAAGCGCAATAACGCGCTTCCCCCCGTGGGTGTGTGGTTGTGTATACATGCGCACGAGTATACCCTAGGGGGTATACAGATGCAACCCCCTATGCTATACTCGAACTATCTATGGATACTCTATTGCAAAAAAAATTACTCGACCGCCTCAGCCGTGCTGAGGGACAGATACGTGCACTCCGTGCGTTCCTCGAAAAGGATGAACCGCAGGATTGCATGAAGTTCATCACCCAAGTGAAGGCAGCGCGCAGCGCCCTCAAGGGCGTGAGTGAGGAGTACATCATCCACCACATCCACACCTGCGAAGCCCTTCCCCAAAACAAGCGCAACAAGCAGATAAGCGAAGCCATCAAACTTCTTGCAAAAGACTAAAAGACAAACCCCCGCGGCCTACGGCCGCGGGGGTTTGTCCTATTCCATTTCCCCTACTCTACAAACTCAATAGAGAACCGATACATCCCCATACCACAACTCCCTGCGAGGGGGCCTTTTTGATTAATACCAATATCAATATCCGTTGATCCGCTCGATGGAAGAACTTTAGTAATTTTCATGCTTGGAATGCGGATTGATGATGAGCAGTCAAACGTATTTGCGGTATTGAATCGAATAACTGTGGGTATCCCCGCTTTCGCAATACTCTTCTGCGGCTGATATCCTCCCCGCACATCGATCACCACAATTTGTTTTCCATCAACGATGGAGACATTATTTTCTTGTGGTGCTGTAGCCTGATTTTGTGGCGTACGTTCTTCCCCTTGCGAAAGGATAATCGCCGCTCCAAGAACGCCCACACTCAAAATAAGTGCAATTATGGGTGCTTTCATGCTTAGAAATTAAATATAGGTGATAGTAACCCAATCACCACAAGACTATTAATAATATTCATAAGCGCAAACATAATCACGATAAGTCCCGCTGTCTTGAAGAAAACACCTGCATAGCGACTTTTCTGAATACTGAATGAACTCACACTGATAAGTGCAAGAACAGGAAATGTCCCGAGGGCGAATGCAAGCATGGTGAGTCCACCCGCCATAAAACCTCCCGTGGAAAGTGTGTAGAGTTGCATTGACTGTGTAAAGCCACACGGAAGAAAGAATGTCGCTATACCCACAAGGAGTGGTGTAAGTGTGTGATTGAACTTAGAAATGCCGAGCGCATGTTTTCCAAAAAACTTAGGCATACCAATCTGGAATTTTTTCGCACCATGAAACACATCGAGGAGATTAACCCCGAGCATAAGCATCACAAGTCCAATCACCATACCAAGCGTAAAGGTAGCCACCGTACTCAGGGTAAATGCGGTACCAATCGTGCCAATCACTCCCCCAAGTACAAAGAAAGAAACAATGCGCCCCACATGGAATAGAGTCTGCGGTAATAGAGCACTTTTTTCCTTCGCAAATGTTGCAGACATAGAGAGAAGAAGACCCCCTACCACTGCCATACAGGTTGAAAGTGATGCGACAATCCCCACCACAAACGCCGTTCCGTACGTAACTTTTCCTGTGCCAACCAGGTGTACAATCCCCGCTTTTTGAAGGAAGACGAACAGAAGTATAAACCCAAGAGCAATCGGTATTGCATGCGTAAAATCAGCCCACCTTTTTTGTGCTGCATTTTTTTCGACGGAGACGGTGTAGCCGTGTGACGCAATTGGCGCAGTGAGCATCTCTGCAATTTCAGTTCCTATCATTCCATTGAATTCACCAGTGACTGACACCGTATTATTGCTCAGACTCACTTCAACCGCAGTAACCTCTGAAAGTTCGCTGAGCGCGTCTTCGATGAGCAATGTACACGCTGTACAGTGCATGCCGTCAACATGAAATGTGTATCTTTGTGTATTCATACAATTACAATTTTGTTGCTTTTAATCTGAGTGCATTGAGCACTACTGATACACTGCTTCCCGCCATCGCCATTCCTGCAAATACAGGATTCAATACAATTCCCCAAAGTGGGAAAAGTGCTCCTGCCGCAACAGGGATACCTACAATGTTATAGATAAAGGCCCAAAAGAGGTTTTGCTTCACGGTGCGCACAGTCTTTTTGCCGAGCAATATCGCTTTTGCAACTTTTGTAATATCCCCCTTAAGAAGGGTGACTCCAGCCGATTCAATAGCGATATCAGTGCCTGTTGCCATTGCAATACCAACATTTGCTTGTGTGAGTGCTGGTGCGTCGTTGATACCATCCCCCACCATCGCGACCACATGTCCCTCCTTCTGTAGCGACTCTATCGTACGCGCCTTCTCATGCGGCAACACTTCAGCAATTACGGTATCAATACCTGCTTCTCTTCCAATAAAGTTTGCTACGCGTTCATTGTCACCAGTGAGCATGATAACAGTAACCCCAAGTGAGTGAAGTTTCTGCACTGCCTCTTTTGCTTCGTTTTTGAGCGTATCAGCGAGTGCAATGTACCCCTCCTTCTTCCCATCAAGATACACAACAACAACGGTTTTCCCTGCTTCTTCGAGTATAGTTCGCTTGTCATCTTTTTCTTCACGATCTGGCTTTGTGACGAGTACATGTACCGAATCCACATATGCCTCAACACCAACACCTTCATGCGCAATAAATTTTTCTGCGCGCGCGAGTGTTTTTCCTGTTTGTACTGCGCGCGCCACAATTGCTTCTGCGAGTGGGTGCTCTGAAAGTTTTTCAACACAACCCGCAAAATACAGTATCTCCGCTTCTGTATGTATTCTATCGAGCACCACGACATCAGTAACTTCTGGCGTGCCTTTAGTGATTGTTCCTGTCTTATCCATCACAATCGTATCTACCTTCGCAAGCATTTCAAGACTCTCTGCATCTTTAATGAGAATGCCATGCTCCGCACCTTTCCCTACACCAACAATAATTGCTGTCGGTGTGGCAAGTCCAAGTGCGCATGGACACGCAATCACAAGTATCCCCATAAACGAAAGTATCCCGTACGAAATGGCGAGTGATGACCCCAGTAGAGACACACCTACGGTGAGCCAGAGCACGAGTGTGCTGAGTGCAATCACGAGTACCACCGGTACAAAAACGCTTGAGATACGGTCAGCAAGTGCTTGAATCGGTGCTTTTGAACCCTGTGCCTCCTCCACCATGCGAATGATGTGCGAAAGAAGTGTATCTCCGCCAACTTTCATTGCCTCATATTGGATACTTCCCTGTTTATTTACTGTTGCACCAATCACCATGTCTCCCACACGTTTATCAACAGGAATAGACTCCCCAGAAATCATCGATTCATCAATCGATGTACTTCCCTGAATAATTTTGCCGTCCACAGGAATTTTTCCTCCTGGCTTCACAATAATCACGTCTCCAACAATCACTTCACTGAGTGGGATCTCAATTTCGTTGCCACCACGAAGCACGAGCGCCGTCTTTGCTTGAAGGGCAAGAAGTTTTGAAATGGCTTCACCTGTTTTTTGCTTTGAGCGTATTTCAAGATATTTTCCAAAGGTTACGAACCCTATGACCACAATCACCACATCAAAATAGGTATACTCGGGAACCTGAATGAGTGTGCGCACCTGCGGAATAAGCGTAATAACAGTACTATAGAGATACGCACTCAGTGTGCCAATACCAATAAGGGTGTCCATGTTTGCCACGCGATAGCGTATAAAACGAGTCACCCCAAGTATAAACGGTCTCCCAATCCAAAACATGACAATAGTTGCAAGAATCATCATGATGACGTTCATGAGCCCCATAGGAATGGGGAGGTTTGGAATAAATACAAACGACCTTGCACCAATATCCCACATCATGACGAAAAATATAAAGAGTGCGAGCGGGAGCACAAACTCTGTTTTTACATGCGATTCGTGCATATCATCTTCTTTGGCATGAACGTGTGAAGCCACTTCAGTCTTTGGAGCCATAATCGAGTACCCAAGTTTTTCAATCTCAGCATTCATGCGCTCCTCGTTCACTTTTTCTGCATCAAAATCAATAACCGCTTTTTCTGTCGCATAATTTACCTGCACCTCGCGAACACCTGGAAGTTTTTTAAGTCGTTTCCCTATGATGGTTGCACAACTCGCACAATGCATTCCCCCAACCTGATATATATTTCCTTTCATACTATTTAGATGCTATACCACGACTTTCTCCAATCCTTGAGCATAAGGGCACTCTGCGATAGAAAGGCTTCAACTGCATTTGCATTATCGAGCACTGCTCCTCTGCTTGATTTAAGACGCACATCCTGAGTCATGCGTACACCATTTTCATGATGTGCAATAAGTGCATTAAGAAAGCGTAAATCAAAGGTGTCATCATAGGCTCCAAGTTTTGGCACAATAGGGTCAATAACTGCTCGGGTATCTCCGTACCACTCCTTCTTCTGCGCATAGAGTTCTGCGATGAGTACAGGCTCATTCTTCTGAATTTCGCGCGCAAGATCAGCAATTTCTTTACGCTCACTCTTTTCTGCCTCTTCTGCAAGCAACACCGCACCACGATGGTGTGCAATCATGGCATTTGCATATCGTAAATCAATCCAGACATCTGCCTTTCCTAAATCCATGACATTCTTGTCATACATCGAGAGCGTATATTGTGGCGTGAGTGTATATCCAATACCCACACCGATAATTCCTGTAATAATCATGAGTGACCCTGCAAGATATACTGATACTTTTGGCATATAAAATTATTTACGTTTTAATTGATACACTTTGAGAATTTCCTCCACCGCTTTTTTACTTTGCCCCTCTTGAATTTGATGCACGAGACATGTTTCAAGATGCCCTTCCATAAGGGTATCCTCAACCACGGTGAGTGCCTGTTTTACTGCGGATGTTTGCGTAATAATATCGATACAATACGTACCTTTCGTGAGCATATCCTGAAGCCCACGAATCTGTCCCTCAATAATCTTGAGACGGCGTATCATTTTTTCTTGTGATACAGACGCCTGTGTTTGTTCTTTTTTCATAGTGATGAGTATATACCCCCCTGGGGGTATCAGTCAATACATGCTGTGTATTACAAACCCCCGCGGCCTACGGCCGCGGGGGTTTGTAATTATCCATTCGCTTCTCCCTCCCCTATGCGCCTCATCACTTCTGTGCAAAAATACAACGATGATTGCACTCTTCCTTCAGAAACGAAAAAGAATTATCGTTGGTGTGCTGATATGTATTTCAGTGTGTATGACTGCTGCTTTTTTCCTTGCACGCGACGGAGAAAAGCGCTTTGCGGCACTGACGTCAGATATTATGTACGACCGAAATGGGAGCCCGCTCAGCATTACTGCAAACAACAAGGGTCTCTACGCCTATCCCGTAGAGACACTGAATCCTGACTTTGTGCGTCTCCTTATTATGAAAGAGGACCGCTTTTTCTATTACCATCCTGGAGTAAATCCATTCAGCACTCTCCGTGCACTCTTGCATTATGTACGATACGGAGATGCGGGCGGTGCGAGTACCATCACACAGCAACTTGCAAAAAATATACTCGGGACAGAGGGTGAACGTACATTTAAAAACAAACTGAAAGAGACACTCTACGCCATAAGTCTTGAGATATATACGAATAAGGATGAAGTCCTCCTCATGTATGCAAATACCGTCTCCCTCGGTAATCAGGTACAAGGGTTTGAGGCGGGTAGTCGGGCGTATTTTGACAAATCATTTCAGGATACGACAGTATCTGAGCATGTGGCGCTTCTGGCGACACTTGCGAATCCTGCAAAAAGAAATCCGTGGCGTGAGGAAAATAGCGCGTATGCACGGGCGCTCTACACCCATCTCAAACTTCCTGAATCGTATGTTGCACCGCGCGTCACTAATGCATATACCTTTCAGAGTCCAAGCATCTTTGAAGTATCGTCACTTGGTATCGCATGTACCGATTCGTGCAATACGACACTCGACGCTACCGTGAATGAAGACCTCCGCACGATCCTTGCACAACATATTGCGCGTGAACGTGCGCGTGGTGCCAGAAACGGCGCTATTGTGGTTATCAATCCCCAAACCGAAGAACTCATTGCACTTGTGGGCAGTCCCGACCCTACACAGGAAACAAATGGGGGGAAAATAAATATGGCACTTGAGCCACGTCCCATTGGCTCTACAGTAAAACCTTTTATATATCTCAAGGGATTTATGGAGGGACTTCGCCCCTACTCACGCGTTGACGACCGCGAATACAAGTACCCTATCGCCACGGGATATGCGCTCTACCCCAAAAACTTTGATGGTCAATACCACGGTGAAGTAACTCTCCATCAGGCACTCAGTAACAGCCTCAATGTGCCATCGGTTAAGATACTTGAGTACATTGGTCTTAGTCATTTTTATCACTTTCTCGGTGACACACTTTCATTTACCCCTCTCCAGCCCTACGACAGTTATCAGTATGGTATCGCACTTGGCGGGCTCGAGATGGATTTACTCACGCTCACGCACTACTTCACTCTCTTCCCGCGCGGAGGCACACTTGCGCCACTTATTACCACGCGAAATGGAAGCACCACGCGCGCGCTACCCCCTCAATCCCACGTACGCGACCTGCGTACTGTTGCTGATCCAAAATACATCGAACTCGTCACTGCTATTTTAAGTGATAGGCTCACCGGTGTTGAGCAGTTTGGCTTAAAGAGTAGTCTCAATCTGACCATTCCATCATATGCAGTAAAGACGGGTACGTCGCGTGATTTTCATGATAGTTGGGTGGTGGGGTATACACCCGATTTCGTCGTGGGCGTATGGCTCGGCAACAGCGAAAATGAGCCACTCATGCAAGTAACAGGCCAATCCGGTGCGGGGACTATTTGGCATGATGTAATGGAATACTTGAAAGAAACCCCACACTATACAGGAGCACAATTCACCGACACACATATCACACGAATCCCTCTGGGTAATTCACTGGAATGGGGACTTCCTGGCGATGAACCAAACATGCATGAAACACTCCTCCTCACCGACACACTCATCGTCCGCCCCCATCACGATGATACATTTGAGTTTTCGGACTCGGTAACCATTCCACTCCACGCATCACGTTCTGTACAATGGGCAGTAAATGGTACCGCGCTTGATGCAGGTACTGAGGTAGCGTTTCACCCCAGTACTCCCGACACATACGAACTCAGTGCTCACGACCCAGAGTCCGGACGCACTGAGTACATCACTATTCGTGTAATCACTCCGTCACGGTAAAGCGTCCGCCACTTGTGCGGCCAAAGATATCGGGGAAATAGAGTTCTTCTGCGCGTGCGGGAAGGTGCGTAAATGTCCCCGGTACGAGTGCACGCAAGTAATACTCGTATTCATATACTCCTGGATTAAGTGCTTCAGTGTAGAGGAACACTCTGTCGTCATGTGCTTCAATATGTGAAGGATAGAGTGTCTTCGTTCCCTCCTCCACATCATAGGAATAGGTATAGTCCATCGCACTGTATGTCTGCGCAGTCTGTGATGTATACCCAAAGTACGTACCCACACGCGAGAATGCGCGTGCGAGGTATCCCCGCTCTTCCTCATGCGTTACCGGTGCAAAACCATAATCACCTTTTTCTGCACTCACGGCACCTTGCTCAGTATCGAGGTTTTGATTCACAATCTCAAATCCGGCAGGAATGAAATCTTCAACAGACACATGTGTATATGCACCAGGCACCGTGAGCGTGATTTTGCCTTTTACAATATCGCCAATTTTTGCTTTTTCAATCGGTGTTTTTTCCTCAGTATCGGTAAGTGTATAGATATCACGCGTAATAGTGATACCCTCATCACGCGGCGGAAGCGACTCCACCGGCAAGAAATATTTGAGTGACATGTCGTAGTAGAGTGTATTCTTTTGACCTTCACTGTCTGTGCGTGTAAACGTAAATGGAAGGAGCGTATTGCGTGCGAATGAGTCAATCGGTGTTGTATGGGTGAGTGTCTCAAAGATATTGGCACCACTCCATGCATGTTCAAAGAGTGTAGTACCACCAAGCGCACCCTCAAGCGTAAATTGCGCTTCGGTCTCATGAGTGAAGGCAAGGTACTCAGCCATAGCATCCACCACCACAAAGGTATTTTGCGTAGACCCCCATACACCGTGTGCGTCACGGCTTGCAAGGAGCCATCTGAGGAGACTCGCTATCTGTGTATTTTTATCTTCATGTGCCACAAATGCTTTAAGGAGAAGTGCTGTGTCTTTAATTGCTGTTTCGTAGTACTCAGATATCTGCTGTACAGATGGCTTGAGATACGCACCACGTCCGTCAATATTGATACGATTCAAAAGTGTATCGTAGACATACGCACGCACTCCCTCATCCCAACCCTTTGCGGTCAAAATCGCGAGATATGCAAGCGTCATGCTACTCATTTCCTCCTGCACAAAGAGTTTCTCCTTGAGTATCTCGGTCACAAGTGAGGTGAGGTGTGTCGGTGTATTTCCATTAACTTGTCTGAGTGCATACTCAGCAAGAATCACGAGTTCACGGTGCTCACGGGGATAGTACCCATAGTTTTCTGACACTTTCGCTTCTATGTATGTTGCACCACGGGAAAGCACGTCTTCACGCACAGAGAATCCGGCCTGCTTGAGTTCGGTGAGTGCGGTGAGGACATGCATACTGAGCCACACATCAGGCATAAGCCCTGTGTAGTACGAGAATCCCCCATCCATAGTTTGTGTCTCGTATATCTTGGTGAGCCCTTTGTGCACCACCTCATCCACGGTATAGGTAACCCCCTCATACTCGATTGTCTCAAAACGTCCCGGGACATTTGGTGTTTTAAGTGCACTCTGCAAAATAGCGATGGTACTGAGTGCACTCGCGAGTTGCTCACTACAGCCGTACGGGTACGTAGCCATGTACGTGAGTGCGTCAGTCATAAATGCCGCAAGCGTTGCATTTGCATGCACAGTGAGCCCGCCATCTCCTCCAAGTACTTCTTCGGGGACATAGAGGTACTCAGTGGTTACCCTGTCGGTAGTCACACCTACAGTTGCCACGGTCTCATACGTACGGTTTTTTGTGATGGGGATTGCACGCTCCACCTCATCAACATACGCATCAAATGACGCTTTGAAAGTGAAAAGATGCTCACCTGATTTTTTATCCTTTGGAGCCGTCACGTCAAAATAGACGGTCTTGGTCTCACCCTTCTCTACCGTCACCGTATCGGTATGTTCTCCGATAAAGGTAAGCGTATCACTCGTGAGTGCTACAGCGACCTGTGCAGATTTTTCGGTTTCATTGAATACCTTTGCACCAAGTTTGAAAGTATCTCCCGGAACAATAAAACGAGGCGCGAGGGGGACCGCCATAAGGTCTTTCTTTGTGGTGAGTTCTGTGTAGTCCACACCTACCTTCGTATCTTTCGTAACACCAATCGACTCTATCTGCCATGTGGTGAGATTATCGGGAAGCGTGAAGGACACCTGTGCATGGCCGTTTGTATCAGTAGTCACCGAGGCACTCCAATATGCAGTATCTTTAAAGAGGCCACGCTTTTTGGTCACTAGGTCATTGGGGTCGCCACCACCACCCTTTGTCCCCAATGGAATATCCATCTCGTAGAGGATATTTTTGATATTACTTCCCGTTACCACTGAGAGTGGAAAACCACTGTAGAAATAGGAGAGTGGGTCACGCTTTGGATTCCCCTTCAGGGCAAGGACTGAAAGATCGGCAACAGCAATAGAAACCTCAGCCGGTACGGCGTTCCCTATACTACTCTTGGTCACCACATCAAGCGTTACTTGTTCACCCGGAAGGTACGAGGTTTTATTTGCGGTCACTTCCACATCGAGGACGTGTTCATCTTTGTTGATAGCAAACTCAGCCGTGCCATATTTTACCTCAGGAGTATCTGAAAGAAGGAGTGCAGAGAAGTAAACGTTTGGCACATACTCACTCTTCACGGGGAACTCATGGAGAAAGAGTCCGCCACTCACCTCTCTTATCCAATAGTCAAAGATAGTGCCGCGCTCCGCAGTGATAAGCATCTTTGCGCGCTTGTAAGGCGACTTAATGAGGAGAGAACCCTTTTCTCCCACCTTCATGTCGTTACTCATTACCTCTATATCGAGGTCATAATTATTATTCGGTGGTACCACTACGCTTTCGCCATAGATATATACAGACGTCGTTGTATCGATACGGTTTCCTTCCGCATCATCCTTCGAGACAACAATTTCATATTCACCCTCTTTAGGGAATGTGAGTGTCCCCTCCCAATTACCGTTTCCATCCGTTTTGATTGTCTCCTCGCTCATCTGTGTACGCTTCTTCTCAGAACGATAGTAGAATCCACCATCCACTTCCTGTCGCTTAAAAATATCCCAATCGACTTTATACACTACCCGCTGTATGTCTCTCTCTGAGATAGGCGTACCTTTTGTGTCGACTGTTTTTACTTTCAGGGTAATGGGTGTATTCACTCCGGTATAGTACTCGCTCGTCACGGCACCTATGTAGAATGCTCCCTTGTGTACGATAAAGGTGCGCTGCGCGGAAACCGAACGGCCATTCGTATCTTTTGCAGATACGGTAAAGGTAACGAGTTTGCTCCCCACAGACTCATCATCCTTAAAGAAGTCCTTCAGATGTATCGGGCGCGATATATGTGCGCTCCCCTGTTCGTCGATAACAGCCTCACCACGGAAGAGGAATTTGTCTCCGTACCCACACGAATAGCAAGAGTACCATCCACTACCAAAGTTGAAGTACTCATCGGTGTAGCGGTCGAAGTAGTAGTCTTGTGCGGTTGCACTATAGAAGACTTCCCCACCACTGAGCGGCACGCCGAAGTAATAGTCTGCTTGTACATCAAGTTGTATTTCCTCACCGTTTGTATATTCCTCCTTCCCGCCGGTCAATTCGAGTTTAAATGGTGCGGGTACATACTCCTCCACATCAAACCAGGCACTTTGATTAAACACATCAATACGATAACTCCCGAGTGGTGCATCAGCAGGCAAGGTGAATTCGGTATTGAATGTACCGTACGGATTCACCGTGAGCATGGTGTCGTACACACGATTTCCTGTAGCATCAAACACCTCAAGTGGAACGTTGTTCTGCTGCCACACTTCGTATGCGCCATCAAATCCCACACGGTCAATACCACGGATATAGACGGTGTGCCCGGGGCGGTATATTGGTCTGTCGGTATAGAGGTACGTGCGAGAACTATTATCGGCGTTCTGTGCATACCACCCTAGTGTATCTGCCCAGTCGCTCACGATAGCCACATCACCATTGTATGAAACAATCGCCGCATTCACATTACGCTCGGTAGCAACACGCGCGATACCTTCCCCATTAGTCATACCTATTGCACCACTCTTTGGATATATATCTCCGTGGTACTGCACTACCGTCGCACCGCTCACGGCCGCCAGTGTTGCACTATCATTTACCCAGTAGAGGTTCTGGCTTGAGCCAAGTTTCTTTTTAAGCACCTCATTTGCAAGTGGATTTCCTGATCCCCAATAGTATTCATTTTCCTCGTAGCGCACTTCCTTCTTCCCTACCGCAAGCCCCGTTACACTGAGATATGTCACATCATACAGTTGCTCCTTTGAGTATGAGTCGCGGTAGAGCGGACTGCTGAAGGTGAGCACGTACTGTCCGCGTGTATCTGCAAAATACGTATGCAAATCCACTTGGAAATAATTGTTTACCCAATACCGTGGCGGGAGTGTGATACGCTCCGTCTGTACCTCAGTACATCCCACACCTGAAGGGGCTCGATTCCCTCCTTGGTTCAGCCGCTCCAAAAATGATGCTGCAGGGAGTTTACAAATATGCATATCCACATACTCGAGATTCTCCACCGCGTAGGTGAGTTGAGTGTGTTCAGGACGCGTCACATTGTACTGCTTCTGCATATTGTGGAAGCGCGTGTACTGCTCGCCTGGCTCTGTCGTGGTAAACGACAGGTGTCCATTTGTAGTCCCCTCGAATGCATCGGTAAGGGCAAGTGAAAGTGTATACGGCGTAGTCGGTAGGAGTCCGTATTGAATCTCTGTTTCGTACTCCCCGGGACTACACACAGACCGATAATATTCGTTTTTTTCGTACGGATGTACGAGAAACGAGTCGGACCATCGTCCATACACAATATAATTTTCGGTACGCACATATGATTTCATTCCTGCATCCCCCGGCTCACGAAGTGGTGCATTCGTACAGAGCGTGAGTCGGTCGAGTGCAGCGTTTTGTGTCCCCTCAGCGGGTACGGTGCGTAAGATGGAGAGTGTGGGATACACCCTGATGTCACGCGTAATCGCATCTTTATTTGCAAGAAATCCATCACGCGTATAGAGTGCATCGAATGTCAGTGAAAATACCTCACTTGGGCTAAATGCAGTGGGATCAAACGTAAGTACGAGCGTTCGTGGGTCTTCTTCTTTTTCGCAATCATCGCCAAGGAAAATTTCTTCCCCTCGTGCATCACGCTTGCACTGCTCTCCATACACCATAGAACGAAGTCCTTTCGCATGTATCTTTGAGCGGTCTTTGTCGATATCGTCATGAAAACGCACCACGAGCGTACCTTGTGGGTCAAAAAGGTCAGGCGACGCGAGCGGGCTACGCTCGGATGTGGCGGCAACATCAGCAACAATATGGGGAATTTGCACCGAGACCGTACGTTCCTCATCAAGGGTAATATCCCCCTCACTCGGCACAGCACCTGTGATGCTGAATGTGTAATTGGTTTCAAAGTCCCATACATTTTTCCTTCCGTATGCATCTTTCTTTTGGTATACAAACACGGTACTTCTATCCTCATGGGTCGATGCATCTCCCGTTACACGGTCATAGGTGGTAGTCTCGCCGTACTCAACGTTTACATCAACAGTATCACCATTGCCGTTTGTCACACGAATCATTCCTTCGGTCTTTTCAAGATCTACGGGCTGATTAAATGCAATCACTATAGGCGAGCGATACCCCACTCCACTCTCTGAGACCGATACATAGCGTAATGGGCGAGTGGTGAAAGAATATGTTTCAGGTGCAACACTGAGACCGTCGATTGATGTCATGCCCTCCCCTATTGCTACCGTATAGTGCGAGGACGGCGTGAGTTGCGTGTCAGGGATAAACTGCAGATTGCGTGTACTCACCCATTTAAATCGTCCCTTCGTCTCGGGAGAAATAGTAATCGGCAGTTCTTTCGACTCCTGCTCGGTAAGTGTCGTGAGTGGCACCATCGGACGATTAAAGAGAATGGTGATTTTTGCATGTTCATCGGTCTCACTTCCCTCACGTGGGAATACGGTTTCAACACGAGGATTAGCGTCCACCAGGAAATCCCCCGACACACGCACCGTACCCGTATCAAGAGTCACAGCATAGTAGGTACCAAGAAGGAGTTCAGTATCGGGTTTGAAGGTTACCTGCTCGGGTATCGCATCCTCAATCCATTCCCCTTTCAGCGCGGGAGAAAATACAACTTTTTGTATTGCTTCTGCTTCACTTATCCCCTTGGGAAGTGAGAGTGGAATCATGGCACTCATCGAAATCTTTTCAGGAACAAACGTATATATATTTGCAAAATGTTTTGGTGGAGTACTTTCGGTATGGGTACTGTAAAAATAGAATGCGAGACCAACGAACACAAAAAGGCCACCGAGGCCAATAAGTACTACTGCACGAGTATGTGCACGAACCAACGCAACCAAGCGCGTCCAGCGAGTGTCGCGTGTCGTATCTCCAGTGGATAACGACATGTCCATCACTGTTTCATTCGGTGACACAATAATCTCCGAATGGGAAGCCCTCTCACCCGCATCTATTTCCTCATTCATACGCGTAGCACAATAGGTTACTAATTACCCATCAGTGTATCACGATGAGATGCTTCTATCGCAACGCACCGGGATGTTTTGTACTCCACGCATAGAGCACCACCCCCGCTGCTACCGATGCATTGAGTGACTCAGCACTTTTATGCATAGGGATACGAAGTGGAATATCACAGTGTTCTAAGGTTTTGGTACGAATACCATCACCTTCATTCCCAAGAATGATGACACTTGGTTTTTCAAAACCTTCATTGGCCACACTTTGTTCGGCATCACCAGCAAGGCCATAAATCCAAAAACCACGTTCTTTCAAATCCTTCACCGTATTGTTTACATTCCCTATCTGAATAAGTGGAATACGAAACGCCATACCCGCAGACACTTTAATCACCGTACCATTCACCTGTGCTTGCCGGTGCTCAGGAATGAGCACCCCCGCTACACCAAACGCTACAGCAGAACGAATCACTGCACCCACATTATGAGGATCCTGCACTTCCCCGAGAAGCACAAATACAGAATCATTTGTCACGGGATATGCTGCAATAAAGTCCTCATAGGTGACCATGAGTTTCTTGGGATTAATTTCTGCAATAACGCCCTGATGCACTGAGTCAGACGGCACGCCCTTAGGAAGTTTTTTTGGATTGAGTTCATTCACCGGAATATGCGAACGCCCTAATTGCTTCAAGAAACCCGCATCGATTCCCTCGCGCACACAGTAAACCGCGCGCACAATGTCGGGACGCGCGCCCACCGCCTCCGCTACCGCGTGCTTTCCATATATATATGTTACTTCTTCTATCATGCGCGGCAGTATAGCGCAGATGTGAGAAGTTTGCCAGAGGTACCTTTTTATGGTCTACTTATCGCCATGAAGAAAAAGCGTGGTGGACGAGAATTCTGGAATGCGGAGTACAAAGAGGCGGGGCACCTCGCGCTTTCGACGAATCAGAGTGAGGACCTCGAAAAGTTTGTACGCTGGCTCGTGCGTGAGGAGGGACACACACTTCTTAATGTAACGAGTTCTATGCTCGACCTTGGTTGTGGTAATGGACGCAACATTCACTGGCTCGCGGAGGAATTTGGTATGCGCGGCGTTGGCTACGATATTTCCATCGAAGCGGTAAAGCAGGCTACAAAGCGTGCCGAAGCCGCACATCTCCCACTCACGTTTGCCGCACGCTCAATTGCAGAGCCTATTCCCCTTCCCGATGAATCACAGACTTTTGTACTCGACATGATGACCTCACACTTCCTCAAGGCCAACGAACGCCTTGCGCTCATCAAAGAAATTCATCGTGTCCTCCGTCCTGGTGGCTACTTTTTCTATAAAACATTCCTTCTCGACGAAGACAAAAATGCTGCACGTATGATCAAAGAAAGTCCGGCAGGAGAAGAAAATACATACATTCACCCAAAGATAGGTGTTGCGGAACACGTTTCCACTGAGGAAGAAATTGAGGAACTCTACGGGAAATATTTCACGATTCATAAAATATCCAAGTCACATCGCCATCGAGGAAAATTTGCGAAGCGCCGCAGTATCTCCGTATACATGCAGAAGTTTGGCTAATAGAATCCCCGGACGCGCTACGCGCGTCCGGGGATTACACTATTCGCACAAAAAAATACGCCGCGACATGTGTCGCGGCGTTGTATAAAATGAACGTTTTAGGAGTAGCGTTTATCCTTGTAAAAGTAATGCGTGAGTTTTCCTTCTGCAACGGTTGCAACTAATTCGAGTTTGCGGAAATACTTGTCGGGACCAACAGTGTTTGCATGATACGAATGTGCACCATGCACAGGGTCAACCCATTTTCCTTCACGATACTCGCGAAGATACTTCTTGCTCTCTGCAAGGATTTCAGCAAAAAGTGCTTGATGCTTTGGGTGGTCTGGAACATTGTCACAGCGCCAAGAAAATTGGCACACGCCCGCTTTCACTTCAGTAATCACCCCTTCCACGGTCTTGGGGAAGCGCTCATCGTCGAGACGATTAAACACTACTCCCGCAACGGCACGCCACCCCTTATCGTTTGGACCCCGAAGGCTCGCCGTCTCGTGATAGATATTGAGTGCCAGTATGTATGCCTCTCTTTCCCCTACCCGAACCGGTGTTGGTGAAATATCTGCATACTCCATATGCGTACGCTTTTCTACTGATGGCGCATACGGTGCAGGCACTGGCGCTACTGAGCGTGACGGCTCCACCTTTGCAATAAACTGCTTTGGTGGATTTTCGACACGAGAGGTAGGCGCTACTGCCTGCTGCCGCGGTGCGGAAAGCGCAGCGATGGTGGGAGGTGATGGTTGAAGATTTTTTTGCTGAAGTGGTGGATTTGGGAACGAGGGTTTGGTGGCTGCGTTCGCAAGTCCACCAACTGACGGCTGTGTGGATGGTGCCTTTTCGGCGACCAACTTCACCACAACCTGTCCCTTCTCGTTTTCAAAGATGATCTTTTTCCCATATCCGGGAATCAGTCTCTCTTCTTTGAATTGGTACCCCGAGGGCACCTCCATTGCGTACGCGGTAGTCCCGAGCACGCACCACATCAACAAAAAAAGTTTGAGCAATTTCTACCTCCAGAATTTGAATGTACTATAACTCGCGCACTATAGCACTATTATATAGAATGTCAACACCAGCACCGCTGTGTTCCTTCCACCTACCCCGCGGCCGTCGGCCGCGGGGTATAAAAAAAGACCCCCGATATTCTGGGGGTCCTTGTGGCTGTTAGCCTAGCTTGAGCACGGTAATCTCAAGAACTGCCTTGCCGTCATGGGTGTAGCCGAGTTGCTCGGCACCCGCATACGACAAGTCCAACACGAAGTTGGGGTCCTTGCGATATGGTCCACGGTCTTGCACCGTAACGACACGCGTCTTACCATTAGCAATATTCTTCAAGAGAAGAACAGTGCCAAGCGGCAAGGTTTTGTGTGCCACAACAGAGGGGTCGTACATGTTGAACTTTTTACCGTTCGCCATGAGTCGCCCGTGAAACTGTTGCCCATACCACGTTGCTTTTTTTACCACAGTGTCGCCCACGGACAGATCTGCTCCATGTGCGACGCCGATGCTGATGAAAAAAGCAATGAGTGTGAGAACTTTCTTAAAGAACTTCAATGGTTTGATACCTCCATAGTAACAAGGGGTTTGGGGTTGCTGTACTCGTGTACACCATGAACACCCGTCTTTTAGACGCATGAACTCCGGATTTCTTACAAAATCCACAGTCTGCTTCTCTATATACGCATAATTATGCAATTTATTTCATTTTTTCAGGGTGGAGCACCAATAAAAGTTGTGGTATGGTAGTAGCGCGCCAAACAGCGCATATTGCCAGATCGTCTAATGGTAGGACTACTGCCTCTGGAGCAGTGTATCTTGGTTCGAATCCAAGTCTGGCAGCAAATTTGAGGCAGTTTCGAATATCGAACAGCAAGATAAAATATATGCCAAAAAGCAATACAAAGAAACAAAGAAGGGACGACAGATATAAATCTATTTACCGTTTCGTTAAAGAAAACATTGGTTTACGTCAAGTCTCGCTAAATACAATCGGTGCCTATGCTGTAAGGTACGATAAAAAATATTTAGAAGAAAGAAAAAAAGTGATACAAAAGATAAATGGAAAAAATACACCACCAACATACAAGGAAATTAAAAACCTCATAGCATTGCAGGAAAAGCATCCTGCTCAAAAAATGCTTTTTGATAGAAACGCAATCACTTCCACAGTATCAATAATTGATGACGTATTTTCATCAGTGTTACGATTTTATTATGAAGAGAACCCAGGGAAACTTTCCACAGAAAATCAAAATGTTAGTTACGGTGAATTAAATTCTCTTGAAACAATAGAGGAAGCACGTCATTTTTTAATAAAAAAGGAAATAGACAAAATTCTTTTGCGCGGGGGTCCACACGATCGCTTAAAGATTCTTAAAAATGAACTTGGTCTTGTGGTCCCCGACAAGACAGAACACTTAAATGAATTCTACAAACTTATAAAAATTCGCAACTTGATAATACACAATTCGTGTAAGATGGACAACGAATATTTAAGAAAATTTGCGACTAATGAAGAGAAGGACAAATCTTCTGTAAAGATCGATAAAGACTACGTCTCTGATGGATTGGCGATTACTTTATTTTTTTGTGGCGTTATTTTGCAGTCAGCACAGACAAAATTCGCCAATAAAAAAATTGAAAGTAAGGACTATATCTTAAATGATGTAATGCATACTCTGCTTAAAAGGCATAAATATTCTTATCTTGAAGAAATTTATCAATCGATAGATAAGTTTGGTCTTGATGAAGTAACAAAAAGAATGATTGTAGTAAATTATTGTATTGGATTAAAAAAACAGGGGAAGAGTTTAAAAAAAGTAATCCAAGAATTGGATAAACACGACTGGAGTCTTGCTGGCAAGGATAACGAGTTTAAACTGTGTCTACACGCATTAAAAGATGAAGACAAAGATTTTTATCAAACACTGGAAACCTTAATTAAAAGAGACATAATTACTGAACAACATATTCTGGACTGGGAACTATTTTCACTGTATAGTAAAAAGAAGAAATATAGAGAGATAATAAAAAAACAGATAAAACATGACAATATTTGAATAAATAATTGACTGCGAAAGCAGTCTTTAGAAACCACTGTGCACTCAAAGTGCACAGTTTTTCTTTTGTGTTGACTGAAGTCAGTATTATGGCTCTTGGATTTCAAAGGCATCCTTTCCTTCGGTACCTTCGAAGTGATGTTTGATGTATTCCTCAATCATTTTGTTGGTGACGTTGCCGGTACTGCATACAAAATAGCCACGCGCCCAGAGATGCTGACCCCAGTAGCGTTTCTTGAGTTCAGGGAATTCCATTTGGAGTTTTCGGGAGGTTTTTCCCTTCACAAACTTCATGAAGTGCGACACTGATGTCGAAGGATTGATGGAGATGAGCATATGTACATGGTCGGGTGCTATTGCTCCCGAGAGTATCTCTACTCCTTCTTCATTCGCAATCCTTCGAATCAGTGTCTTTGTATACTACTGCACCCTACCCCTTTTTATGTTCGTAGGATGCTTTGATGAATGCAGTGAAGAGTGGGTGTGGGGTGAGTGGGCGCGCATGGAATTCAGGGTGGAACTGCGTACCCACAAAGAATGGGTGCACGTCGGTAGGAAGTTCGGCTATTTCCATAAGGGTGCCATCGGGTGAAGTACCTGAAAACACAAGTCCTTTTTGGGTGAGTACGTCGATAAACGCGGGGCTCACTTCATAACGATGACGATGACGCTCGCTTATTTCTAGTTTCGGTGATTTACCCGAAAAGCCGTATGCATGTGCAGCAACACTACCGCGCGCAAGCACGGCAGGATACTCACCCAAGCGCATCGAACCTCCCATGTCGCCACGCGCAATCTTTTCTTTTTGCTCAGGCATGATGTCGACCACCGTATGCTTAGAAGCGGGGTCTATT
This sequence comes from uncultured Candidatus Saccharibacteria bacterium, assembly GCA_964570795.1. Taxonomy (GTDB): domain Bacteria; phylum Patescibacteriota; class Minisyncoccia; order Phycocordibacterales; family UBA918; genus Damh-18. The sequence goes on along the minus strand of CAZMYZ010000001.1, from coordinate 8,336 downwards.
TCAGCAGTGTGTGCATCTTTAAATTTAAGGACCGAACGGGCGTACTCGATAACCATGAGTTGCATACCGTAGCAAATACCAAAATACGGAATGGCGTGCTCACGGGCGAATTTTATCACCGCAAGAAGCCCCGGAATACCGGTCGCACCAAATCCACCAGGAACGAGAATACCGTCAAAGTCTCCCAGTTTTTTGAGTTGCTTTGCGTTGTTTTCAAAACTCGACGCAGACACATAATGTATTTCAGGAGTAAGGTGAAGCGCATACGCAGAGTACTTAATCGCCTCCAGTACTGAAATATAGACATCAGAGAGAATGAAATCACCCGAACTAAAATACTTCCCCACCACCGCAATCTTTACCACATCCTTACCGTTCTTTGAACGTGATACAAAGTTTTTCCACGCGGTAAGATTGGCAGGCTTTGGTGCGGTAATACCGAGCTGTGCACAGATGAGCGCCGAGAGATTGTCCTTTTCAAAATTCACCGGTACGTCATACACACTCTTCACATCGGGAGCAGAAATAACATGTTCTACTTTCACATTACAAAAGCGCGCGATTTTTTCTTTGCGTTTTTTGTCGATTGCCACAGGACCTCGTGCAAGGATGAAATCTGCAAAAACGCCCGCGCTATTCAAGATACGTGCTGCAGTTTGTGTGGGCTTTGTTTTCATCTCACCAATACTTGAAGGTACCGGGAGATAACTCACCATCACCACCGCCACATGCTCGGGCATCTCGGTCTTCATCATACGCACCGCCTCGAGAAAAAGGATGTTTTGGTATTCACCTACCGTACCTCCCACCTCAATAGTGATGACGTCCGCATCAGCCACTTCGCCCGCCTTTTTAATACGGCGAATCACTTCTTCAGGGATATGAGGTACCACTTCAACATTCTTGCCTCCGTACTCGAGATTGCGTTCTTTCCGTATCACATCCTGATACACACTTCCTGTCGTCATATAGTTAATACCTGGAATAGTTTTTCCAAGGAAACGCTCGTAGTTACCCATGTCCTGATCAGTCTCAAGACCGTTTTCAAGCACAAACACCTCACCGTGCTCAGTGGGGTTCATGGTGCCCGCATCCACGTTGATATAGGGATCAATCTTAAGTGAGGTGACGGTGAGACCACGCGACTGAAGTAGGAGCGCGATGGAGGATGAGGCAATACCCTTCCCCACACCACTCATGACTCCTCCGACGATAAAAATGTATGAACGTGTTTTACTTTTTGGTGTACCTGAAGTCTTTTTTGTGGTCATGGTTATACACGAAGATATCTAGCAATAGCGAGCGTACTCGACACGACGCCGAGCACGGTCCCCGAGCCGACGAGTACAAAGAAAAGATACCCAAAGTTTTCTACAAAATAGTTAAAGATATTGAATCCAAAGAATGCACTGGTGCCGGGACCAAGCCAGAGCACCACCGGATAGAGCACGAGCAGTGTGAGAACTCCCGCAATGAGTCCGTACAATATTCCCTGAAGTACAAAGGGCCCACGAATAAACATGTTAGATGCCCCCACAAGACGCATCACGCTGATTTCTTCACGTGAAGTATAGATGGCAAGACGAATAGTATTGAAGGCGATGAGGATTGAAGCACCGATCAAGATAAGCATCGCGATATAACTCGAGCGCTCAACGGTATTAATAATGCTCGTTAGTTTATCGATAGCCTCCTTATTTTGATTGAAATTGATGCGGTCTATGAGCGGTGCTTCAGGTGATTCTGCTGCCTGATGTTCTGTGAGGAAGGTGGCAATACTCTCATACTGAGAAGTCTCGTTTGCACGGATTGAAAGTGAGGCACCGAGAGGGTTATCGCCGAGTTCCTCGAGTGCCTGAATAGTGAGTTCGTCGTTTTGGTGACGTTCACGGAATTGTGCGAGTGCATCCTCACGCGAAGTATAAATAACTTCACGTACATCAGGAAGACTTTCGAGTGATGACTTCAGCACATTGATTTCATCCTCACTCGCTGAGGTAACCATATACACATTAATGTCTACCTTTTCACGTACTTGTACGAGCGAAGCATCGAGGAGCTGCCCCATAAGCATAGAACTCCCCACCACAATAAGTGTTACCGCAATAACAAAAATAGCTGAGAGTGACACGAAACCATTGCGCCAAAACCCAACAAACCCTGCTCGTATAACTCTTTTAAGACTCGTAACCATAATTTATTTAATGTATCGTATATTTAAAGTACGTATTTCCCCTCCGCATCATCGCGTACTATCCGCCCCTCATCCATGGTAATCACGCGTCTGCCAAGCGCATCAATAACACCCTTGTTATGTGTGGTCATAATAACCGTCGTACCAAGGTCGTTGATTTTTTTGAGAATCTGCACCACTTCGTAGGTAGCGATAGGGTCGAGATTGCCGGTAGGCTCATCGGCAATAATAATATCAGGCTGATTGACAATAGCGCGCGCAATAGCAACACGCTGCTTTTCACCTCCCGAGAGTTCATGGGGGAAATTCCACACCTTGTCGCCTAAATCTACCAAGTCGAGTGCCTGCGGTACATTCTCGGCAATCTCTTCATCGGAGCGACCGTTTGCCTCCATTGCAAAAGCAATATTTTCGTAGGCGGTCATGTGGGGTAGGAGTTTGAAGTCCTGAAAGACGGTACCTATCTTGCGACGAAACTTGGGAAGCGAACCGCGCGAAATAGCGTGGATGTCGAGCGATTCAAAAAATACCTGACCTTTGGTCGGCTTATCCTCTGCAATAAGCATCTTAAGGAGTGTCGTCTTCCCTGCACCTGAGTGTCCTACAATAGAAACAAACTCATTGGGTGCTACCTGAAACGTTACGTCATGGAGCGCCACTGAGCGCCCTCCATTGTATATCTTTGAAACGTTATCAAAATAAATCATATATCTTTCCTATTCTACTGGTATGGCGGGCGCATGTCCATTGAGAACAATGGACATGCGCCCGCATCTGTAGAAACACACCAAATACAGTGCTTTTTTACACACGAGACTACACAAGGAGTGCCTCTGCATCAAGAAAAACTTGTATATCACCATTCAAAACCCTTTCGGTGTCGCGCACCTCGACATCAGTACGATGGTCTTTTACCATCTGATAGGGATGAAGTACGTACGAACGAATCTGACTACCCCACTCTATTTTCACCGTCTTTTCAATAGATAACCCTTTGAGTTCACGCGCGTGTTGCTCCTCGGTGAAGGCAAACACCTTCCCAGCAAGAAGTGCGAGTGCTTTCTCTTTATTTTGCTGTTGGCTGCGCTCTGAGGAGACATGCACGGAGATACGCGTAGGTGTGTGCGTAGCGCGAACAGCGGTTTCGCGTTTATTTACATTCTGCCCTCCTGCACCTCCTGACTTTGCGTAGGTAATTTCCACATCTGTTTCTAAGAGATTTACTTCTTTTGCGTCTGCCACTTGCGGTGAGACCTCCACAAGCGCAAAGGATGTTTGGCGCTTGCCATTGGCATTGAAGGGCGACATGCGTACAAGGCGATGTACTCCCGACTCTCGACGCAAGGTACCGTAGGCCTCCTTGCCACTCACCTCAAAGACAATATTACGATAGCCATTTTCATTGTTTGCGTTTGAATCGAGCACCGTAAGCCCCCATCCGCGCGCTTCTGCATAGCGTTGATACATTTCCACGAGCATACGTGCAAAATCCTCTGCATCGTCCCCACCCGCACCCGCTACAATAGTGATGACTGCAGGCGCTTTGTCGTACTTCCCCTTCCCAGAGGCAGCGTCCTTGAGTGATTCGAGTTCTTTAAACATTTCTTGCGCTGCCTTTGGGTCATGCCAAAAATCGGACTTAAGCATAGCCGCTTCAATTTCTGCAATGCGTTCCTGTGGTGTTGCCATATGGATAGAGTATAGCAAAAACTCCTCTCCTGCGCGCCATAGGCGCAGAGGAGAGGAGTTTTGACAATATATATAGAAAATCGTATACCATATACGTCACACGAGGAACTTTCGCACACCCGTAAAAGTTACCTACAGTGGTAGTTTTTTGATAATCATTGTTCTTGAAAGGAATATGCAATGAACGCACGTGAAAGTACTTTGGCCGAGATAGGCATATTGTTTCAAAAGCCACAAAAGCCTCTCCCCAATGATGCAGTATGGGGAGTGCAGGTATACGATGGGACACACATCGAAAAATGGTTTGTGAACGCATTTCGTATTGAAGGCGAATGCTTCAGCATATATAAACCATTCAAAGAGGATGGAGTGCCGTACCATCTCCTCGGGTGTACCGGCATCATCTCACGCGATGGTGCATCCATCCGTATCATTACACCCGCCGATGAATCCAAAAAGAAGTGCATCGGCAACCGCATTCGTGTACGCTACAACACCGACCATATTCGTGACCCGCGCATACTTCCCTGGCGCATTCTTGTCGATTCCGGCTCTGGGTTTGTGGAGACACTTGCTGCATCGTTCCATATCAGAGGTACCAGTTATAGCACGCATGAACACTTCCCCGATGTCGGCGAAAAATGGCATGTGGGGTGCCGCGGTGTTGTGCAGTTTAACGGCACACACGCATATATCATTACCGCAGCAAATGATTGGCAGGATTAGTTCTGTATACCAACACAATAAACCCCTACGGTACGCGTACCGTAGGGGTTTTCATTAAAGAACAATTTAGATTTCTCCTTCCCTTTTGGAGAGCGAGGCGGTTACCTGTAACAACAACACTTGCACATCGCGCAACATACAGAAAATGGTAGCGTCCCGCAATGCTTCTTGATATCGAGTATTTTCCTGCTCTGCCGCATCAATAAGCATATCCATATGATCATACGCTGCAATATATTGCGCACTGACTGCCTCAAACTCAGATGAACCGTTACCAAACCGTAATTCGATAGCATCAAACTCCTTGCAGAGGAGATTCATTTTCTCAAGATACCATTGGACACGCTCCTGCATACACATGTCACTCGTCATGTACTTTGCCGTATCCGACAATGCCTTTTTTTCTTCACGCGGCACCTCAGATAAAATAGTGTTCAGTATAGCAAGTTGCCCCATAACCCGAGCAAGAAATGCCTCACCAGAAGAACCTTGAAATCCCGAAGAACCATACAAACATGTTCGTTCTGCATTGGTTAAACGCAAACCATGAAATGCGGGTGGCTGCGACTTGCAGAAAGTTGCTATCGCTACTCGATTCACATCACTCAGCGAAAATCGAACTCCTCGCTCGATTTCGGTAAGAAAATTTCGTCCAAGCAGTGCCCTACGTACTGCATTAATCGAACCCTGATATCCCAAATCCCGCGCAAGGCGATTGATTTCGCCAATCATGATTTCTGTATTCGGCTTGTCAAAAAAAGCTAAGATATCAAAAAGGAGACATCCGAGTGCCTCTGCATCATGTATAAATGACGTATGACCTTCTCCTTTCAGAGTAAGTAGCGCTTTCATGATACCCTCCTATTTGTCAGAGAACTATTTCTGAGTATAGACCTCTCGTCACAAAGTGCAAACAGTCTGGAGGGACACCGCCACCTAAAATAATCTTGAATATACAAATCCCGTACTGACTTCGTCAGCACGGGATTTTATTTACCCTCCCTTTTCCAAGAAAGAAAACACCACCTCATTGATTGCCTTATGTAATTTAACAACACTATCCATCACTTCGGCATCATGCGCACTTGAGGCACTTCTCCTTAGTGCCGCGATCATTGCAATCTTTGCATCTTGCAATTTTGTATACGCATTGAAATACACCACTTCTTGCTCACGATATTCAGGAGATTCTGGACCATATTCCGTACGCGCATACACAAGATCTCCAAACACAACATCATGCCACTCTTTTACTTCCTCGAGATGCGATTGAGCAATTTCAGAGTCAGTCTCGCAGTCGTGTATAGATTTTGTATTCTTAATACACAAATCCCACATCTTCTCGCGCAATATGAAAAGTTCTGCGATTTTTGTATACGATTGAGTCCAGAGCACATCTGCCTCAGAAGGATTTGCTGTATCACCCACTAAAAAGAGTAGGTCCTGCAATGACCCGTTCGGCAACCGATCAGGCCCACTTTTTGAGTCACTCATGTCAAGCCTCCATGGAGGAACAATACTATACTCACTATAGTCCTCACGGGCATGAAGTGCAAATGACTGAGAATACACAAAAGAAAAACAGCACCTGCGTGCTGTTTTTCTTTACGTCTTGGCGTCAGGTCACTAATTCGCTCACGCCTGTCTGCCGACAGGCAGGCTCATAAGTGCCTCCTTTCTTACAGAAACTGTCCACTCATTGGCTATTTTGTCTCGTTTCACTCAAAAAATACCTCAATGAGTCTTGCGAAAGTCTCCCAGACTTTCTCACCCGCCTCGCGATTTTGCCTCCTTGCGGTCGGCAAAATATCGCTCCGGTTCTCAAGGCTAAAAAACAGCACGCAGGTACTGTTTTTCTTTACGCCTTGAGCCATCTCCCGGGATAGGTCACAAGTTGCTAAGGATTATTCGAAACAAAGTTTCTCAAATCCTAAGCACTCGCTACCCCACCTCACTCGTGGCAGAGCCACATCGTTCCAGTATTCAATCCCGGCAGGGCGCGTTCTGAGATGGCTCCATTAAAAAATCCCCTTAAAAGGGAATTTTTTAATGGAGCCATCTCCCGGGATTGAACCGGGGACCTCATCCTTCGCTTACACCCCAACTTACAAAAAGTGATATATGGGGACTAGACTGTATCTTACGCATACCTTTCGGCGTAGCGTCCCTTGTCAGTCGTTCGGGCCCTCAGCATGAGTGCCACGGTCTTAACTCCACTTGAGTCGTTAACCGTTATTCAGGATTCGCTTGCTCGTTTCCAAACAAGTGGGCAAGAAGTCAATGCGACTTACCATGGATGCGCTCTACCGACTGAGCTAAGATGGCTTCTCTTTGCTGCCGCAATTCGGTTATTACTGGCAGTGACTAGAATACCAAATTGTTCGGTTGAAAACAAACCATATCTATACTAGGATTGGGGAGTCGCCAAGATAGCTCAGTTGGTAGAGCACGTCACTCGTAACGACGAGGTCCAGAGTTCGATCCTCTGTCTTGGCTCCAAATACTATTTTCCCGACTCAAACATTTGACGAGGTGATTTCCCACCGAGTGATTTATGTGGAAAGTAATTCCACGCGTCAGTAAATGCGTCCAAAATTGTCTTGAAGTATCGATCGTCAAGATTCAGATCAAAAAACTTTATCCATTTCTCCGTATATGCTTTATTTGCTTGCATAGGGTCACCTGATTCATTCCAAACCCACTCTTTTATTTCTTGAACAGTAACTTGCTCTGCCAGACCATATTGCGTGAGCATAGTAGCGAGGTTTTGTTCAACCTCCTCAGTAGTTTTTGCAACATCCGTGTATTGCATAGATACAATGTTATTGAGTTCATTTTGTTCCAACATTGCCTCAAGAAGTTGATTTTCGTCCATTCCGTCGCGCATTGCTCGACACACCGCACAATCGTCGTCCCCATGCCATTTTTCTTCAATCATAAGAGGTAACGTTGCAAACCAATCTTCCAGTCGTTCGAACGTGATATCACCCTGCCATTCATTCCATACAATGACCCACGACTCATCATATACTTCAAGAAACTCACATACACCATGTACTCCTCCTAGATCAAAAACTTCTTTTAATTTTCCTGCTAATCTCTTATCTTCTATATATACAAAATCTCTAATGAAATCTCTCATCCATTTTTCCTTACGTGTTGCATGCACTTTTGGAATTTGAAAATAGCGCATGGTGTCAGTCGGAATACTCTTACCTTCTTCCCCACTGACTACATCACCAGTTTTCCCATCAAAGAAATACAGGATATGTACGTCTTCGTCGAGCATTCCATCAATAATTCCATCAACATCAATCGCGATATCGTTTGGTAGATAATACATACCTAATCTTTTACACCCACACATATCTTTAATCAAGTAACTTCATCTCCGATTCAATTTCAATAATGATACTGAAAAATATAATTATTGTTGTTCAAGTCCTTGCGCGAGTACGAAAAAGCCCTAGCGAAAACTAGGACTTTTTCATACTGCGCGGTCGACCGGACTTGAGGGTCAAGTTTCTAAATTCGCTTCGCTCATTAAGAACTTCCTCCCCGGGCTCGCCTGTCGCAAGCGACATGGCTCCGCCTGTTCAAGTCCGGGCGAAAGTGAAGCAGTTCACTTTCTTCGACCACACAAAATTAAAACCCCGAAAGGGGTTTTAATTTTGCGCGGTCGACCGGACTTGAGGGTCAAGTTTCTAAATTCGCTTCGCTCATTAAG